>NZ_CAKZNF010000033.1 GCF_937129435.1 uncultured Parasphingopyxis sp.
CGGCTCGATCGAAGAGAAGATGGGCATTCACGGCAACTCGACCTGCGTCATGAATTATGACGGCGCTACGGGATGGATGGTCGGCGAGGAAAATAAGGGCCTGGCCGCCATGTTCATAATGATGAACGCGGCGCGCCTCGGCGTGGGTCTGCAGGGACTTGGCGTCGGCGAAGTGGCCTTCCAGAACGCGGTGCAATATGCGCAGGACCGGCGGCAGGGCAGGGCGCTCACCGGCCCAGCCGACCCGGAAGAAAAGGCCGATACGCTGTTCGTCCATCCCGATGTCCGCCGCATGCTGATGGAGGCCAAGGCGTTCCTCGAGGCGAGCCGCGCGCTCTGTATCTGGGGCGGACTGCAGGTTGATCTGTCGCACAAGGCGCAGACCGAGGAGGAGCGGCAGGAAGCCGACGATCTCATCTCGCTGCTGACACCGGTTATCAAGGGCTATGTCACCGATCTCGGCTATCGCATCGCGACCCAGTCGCAGCAGGTCTATGGCGGGCATGGCTATATCCGCGAATGGGGTATGGAGCAGTATGTCCGCGATGCCCGGATCGCGATGATTTACGAAGGCACCAACGGCGTGCAGGCGATGGACCTTGTCGGTCGCAAGCTCGCCAAGGACGGTGGCCGCGCGATCCAGGCGTTTCTTGCGATGGTCGCCGAGGAAGTCTCCGAAGTGCACGAGAACGAGGCGGTCAATGCCGTCGAGAGCGCGCTCGAAAAAGCCAATGGCGAACTGCGCGGCGCGACGATGTGGCTGATGCAGAACGCCTTTGCCAATCTCAACAATGCCGGTGCCGCCGCCTATAATTACATGGAACTGATGGGCATCGTAACGCTGGGCCTGATGTGGTTGCGCATGGCCAAGGCCAGCGCCAAGGCGATTGCCGATGGCAACGGCGACAAGGCGTTCCACGAAGCCAAGCTCGTCACCGCGCGCTTTTATGCGGCGAAGATCATGCCCGATGCGGCGGGCCTGCGCGCCAAGATCGAGGGTGGATCGGACAGCCTGATGGCGCTGGAGCCGGAGATGTTCGTCGCGGCGTGATGCTGGACGCGGCGGGCCGCAAACCGTAAATCGGGGCCATGTCGCGTAGAACCCAGATCATTTTCGGCTTGTTGGGCATCATCCTCGTTGCCGGCATCGCCTATGTCGCTTCGATGCAGATGGGGCTCGGCGATATCGCGGGCGATGCACCGGCGGCCGACAGCGAGGACAGCGATACCGATCTTGCCGACATGACGCCGGGCGAACGGCTTTGCTCACTGCAGACCACGGTCGACGATATCCGGCGGAGGATTTTCGAGCGCGCCCGCGCGACCACCGATGGCGACGCGGCCGCGATCAGCCGGCTCGAAACCGGCACGATCGCACGGATCGACGAGCCGCGGCTGATCGACTATGACGACGGCCTCGAGCGTGCCGAGTGCGAGGGACGCCTGATCCTCGAACTGCCGCGCGGCACCGAACCGGCATTCAACTATAATCGCCGCCTGACCGCCAATCTCACCTATGTCGCCGAGCCGGGTATCAACGGGCAGGGGCGCGCCGCGCGCATGTCCGGCGCGGACGGGCTGATCGACCGGCTGGCCGGCGCCGATCTCGCCGGCCGGCGCGACGAGCCGGATTTCGATGGCTTCGACGAGTTCGAGGACGAGGAGGGCTCTGGCGAAAAGCCGGAAGACCTGCTTCCCGAACCCGGCTTCGACACGCCGAATCGTCCCGCACGTCCGCCGCGCGACAGCGGCGAGGAACCGGAAGACATCCTGCCCCCGGCGATGCAGGAAGACGGCGAGAGGCCCTAGGCCGCGCCTCGCCAGGAAAAGGCAAGCGTCGTTTCGCCAGTTGCATCGCCCTGCGCGTCGTACCGCCGCTCGACGATCCGTCCTTCGCCGTCCCGATCCACGAGCACGACGGTGCTGCACCGCGTCCCATAGTTGGGGTTGAGGATGAAGATCGGGCTTTCGATGGCGCGTTCGGGCGGCACTTGCGGGGCATCCTCGGCGCGCACGGCGTCGAGGAGCGGCTGCGGCTCCGCGTCACCGGTGTTCAGCCACTGTTCGAGCAACGCCTTGATCCGCTTCGTCTTCGGCCAGCCTTCATCGAGCACACCGTTGGAGAGGCCGTAGAGACCGGGGGACAATGTCCGTTGCTCCGCTTTGGGCCGGTTGCTCAGAAAGCGCGCCTCCTCCGGCGTCGCGACGATCAGGCTGAACGGGTTGAAGTCGTCGAGATCTTCCAGAGCAGGCCGCTCATAGCGCCCGTCGCCCGCCAGCCAGTCCGCCACCAGCGCGCCGCGCGACGCCTTGTCGGATGCGGGGCCTGCCGGATTGCGGCGGTTGGTGACGACGGCGAGCCGGCCATGGCCGGATACGCCGAGCCAGCTGCCGCCCGATTCGAGGTCACGCCCCGCGATGACACCCGGCCGGTCTTCCCACCGCGCCAGCGGTGCCGCGGCACGCGCGTGCAGCTCGTCCCGGTTGCCGATCAGGGCCAGCTTCCAGCGTGGATGCGTATCCCATGCGAAGGCGAGCACGCACATGCTTTGGGTGCCGCCGCGCTATTCCGTCGGCAGGAAGTCCGGCACCGAGAGGTAGCGCTCGCCGGTGTCGTAGTTGAAGCCCAGGATACGCTTGCCGTCGCCGACCTCGGCGATCTTTTGCTTGATTGCCTGCAGCGTCGCGCCCGAGCTGATGCCGACGAGCATGCCTTCCTCCTTCGCCGCGCGGCGGGCCATCTCCTTGGCCTCCTCCGGGTCGACTTGGATCGCGCCGTCAATCGCCTGGGTGTGGAGGTTTTCGGGGATGAAGCCGGCGCCGATGCCCTGGATCGGGTGCGGGCCGGGCTGTCCGCCCGAAATGACGGGCGATCCGACGGGTTCGACCGCGAAGACCTGCAAGCCGGGCCAGCGGCGTTTCAGCACCTCG
Organism: uncultured Parasphingopyxis sp.; assembly: GCF_937129435.1. Classification (GTDB taxonomy): domain Bacteria; phylum Pseudomonadota; class Alphaproteobacteria; order Sphingomonadales; family Sphingomonadaceae; genus Parasphingopyxis. The sequence continues at coordinate 2,932 of NZ_CAKZNF010000033.1, forward strand.
GCGGTGCCGGTGATGTGGCCGCCCGTGCCGACGCCGGTGACGATGATGTCGATGGGATCGTCCTTGAAATCGCGGAAGATCTCCTTCGCCGTCGTCTCGCGATGGACTTTCACATTTGCCGGGTTCTCAAATTGCTGCGGCATCCAGGCATTGTCGTCCTGTGCGACGAGTTCCTGCGCGCGCTCGATCGCGCCCTTCATGCCGCCTTCCTTGGGCGTCAGATCGAACTTGGCGCCATAGGACAGCATCAGCCGCCGCCGCTCGACCGACATGCTTTCGGGCATGACGAGGATCAGTTCATAGCCTTTCACCGCCGCGACCATGGCGAGGCCGATGCCGGTATTGCCTGATGTCGGCTCGATGATCTTGCCGCCGGGCTTGAGAGCGCCGGACTGTTCCGCGTCCTCGACCATCGACAGCGCGATCCGATCCTTGATCGATCCGCCCGGATTGGCGCGTTCCGACTTGATCCACACTTCGGCGTCGCCGAACAGTCGCTGCATCCGGATATGCGGCGTGTTTCCTACGGTTTCGAGGATCGTCTCGGCTCTCATGTCAGCTTCTCCTGCAAAGTTTGTTCGGGCATTTCTTCATCCAACGTTTCGGGCGGGTCGAAGGTCCGCGTGTGTCGCAGCACCGGAAACCATTTCGCCCATAGCAGAACCGTCGCGATTGCGCCCGCGCCTCCCGATACGACCGCTGCGACCGGCCCGATGAGGAAAGCGAGCGTACCGGAAAAGAAATCGCCGAACTCGTTCGATGCGGATATTGTCAGCAGCGAGACCGAGGATACGCGGCCGCGCTTGTCGTCTGGCGTGTGCAGCTGGATCAGCGACTGGCGGATATAGACGCTGAACATGTCGGCGGATCCCACGACAACGAGCGCGGCGAGCGACAGCGGCATCCATGTCGAGAATCCGAAGACGATCGTCGCGATCCCGAACACCGCGACGGCGATCAGCATCAGCGGGCCGACATTGTACTTGAGCGGCCTGAACGAGAACCACAGCGCCGTCAGCGCCGCACCTACCGCGGGTGCGGCGGCAAGCTGGCTGAGCCCCGTTGCGCCGACATGCAGGACATCGCGCGCATAGACGGGGAAGAGCGCGGTCGCCCCGGCGAGGAACACGGCGAACAGATCGAGCGTGATCGAGCCCAGCACCATCTTGTTCCTGACGACATAGCGCAGGCCATCGACAACCTGCCCTATCGGGCGTTCCGCCCCGGCGATCGGCGTGCGGGGGACATGGCCGATCAGGCTGAGCGCGATCAGCGATATGCCGAGCAGTCCGGCTGTTGCGGCATAGGGCAAAGCAGGGGCGACGACATAGAGATAGCCGCCGATCGCCGGGCCGACGATCATCCCCGCCTGCCAGGCGATCGAGGAGAGCGCGATGGCGTTGGGCAGCACCGGCTTGGGCACGAGGTTGGGTGCGAGTGCGGAGAGCGCCGGCCCGGCAAAGGCGCGCGCCAAGCCAAGCGCGACGGCGACGCCGAACAGCACCGGCAGGCTCATTGTGCCCTGCCACGTCACATAGCCGAGAACGAGCGCACACAATGCCTGCAGCGCCACCGTCAGCCGCGCAACATTGCGCCGATTGAGCCTGTCTGCCGCCAACCCTGAAAAGGGCGTCAGCAGGAACAGCGGCACGAACTGCAACAGTCCGATGATCGCCAGCTGTCCCGACGCCGCGGCAACGCCCATCCCGCCGTCTCGCGCAATATTGTAGGTCTGCCAGCCGATGATGAGCATCATCGCATATTGGCCGAGCGTCATCGCCAGCCGCGACACCCAATAGGCGCGGAAATTGGCGATCCGAAAAGGGTGGGGATGATCGGCCATCCGGGGTGGAATGAAGCGCCGCCGGGCGATGCGCAAGCCAAAGGCGCTTGGCGGCGGCAAAGCGCTGCTTTCGGCTCCGAATCGCTCGTTGCCTGTCGTTCAGGCGGCGGGCATTATCACCGGGGCTCATTTGGGAGGTTCAACGATGGCGAAATGGATGGTGCCGCTTATTGCGGCGACGGCACTGGCGGCTTGCACACAGGAAGGCGGAAGCGACACCGCAGCGGCAGAAGAGGCCACCGCCGAGGCACCTGCCGAGAGCGGTGAGGCCGCAAGCGCCGAGCCGGTACTGACCGCCGAAGGTTATGGTCCGCTGCGCATCGGAATGACGCTCGAGGAGGTCAACGCTGCTATGGGCCCCGACGACGACCCCGATGCCATTGGCGGGCCCGAACCCGAAATGTGCGACCAGTTCCATCCCGAAAACGCGCCCGAAGGCATGATCGTGATGATCGAGCAGGGCGTGCTGACCAGCATTTCGCTCGGCGAAGGATCGCCGGTCGAGACGTCCGAAGGGCTGTCGGTCGGCGATGCCGCATCGGCCGTCCGCGCAGCCTATGGCGACCGCATCCGCCAGATGCCCCACACCTATGTCGACCCGCCCGGCGAATATCTGACCGTCTGGATGACGGGCGAGACCGACGAACCCTATACCGACAATCCCGACGCCCGCGGCATCCGCTACGAAATCGGCATGGACGGCAATGTCGAGATCATCCACGCTGGTGGCCCGAGCATCCAATATGTCGAGGGGTGCCTCTAGCCTTCGGCTTCCAGTTTCGCGGACAATTCGCTGCGGTCTGCGACGAACCAGGGCGAGCGGCCCTTGTTAACCTCTCGGACCCAATCGGTGAGCGCACCGCTTCGGTTGAGGTGATCCGATATGTCGCCAAGGAACGCGAGGCGCCATCCATAGGTCTGCAGCTTCTCGACAAACAATCCCGCCATGCGCGTTGATAGATCGAGAAAGCCGGGATCAAGCCGTGCCGTTGGAATGGCGATCATTTGCGCATCGGTGCCGGCGGCCTCAGAGATGAGGTCTGTGGCATCGCGTTCGGACCCAATCGCCGAACCGTCAGAGTCGAGGATATAAACCGAATGTCCGGCAATATGCTGAGCCGACCCGGTCATGCCACCTCCACAAAACTGTCGAGCACCCGCTTCGACCCGGCCTTTTCGAAATCGATCTCGAGCTTGTTGCCCTCGATCTCCTTCACCTCGCCATAGCCGAATTTCTGGTGGAAGACGCGCTGGCCGACGCTGACGTCGCTGCGCGGCTTGGCGGCGAAGCTTGCGGCGCTGCCTTTCGCCTCCATCACTTTGCGGTTCTGCGGCAGCGTGCCGGCGGCGGTCGCGCGTTGCCAGCCGGGGCCGCGGCTTTTCGCGCGGCCGACATTGGCGAAGGGATCGTCGCGTTCGGACCAGTTGGCGCGCCACAGGCTCGCGCCGCCGGTCATCGTCGTTTCGGTATCGACATGATCCTCGGGCAGTTCCTCGATGAAGCGCGAGGGGATGGAGCTCGTCCACTGGCCGTAGATGCGCCGGTTCGCCGCGTGCATGATGTGGCAGAGCCGCCGTGCGCGCGTGATCGCGACATAGGCGAGGCGACGTTCCTCCTCGAGGCTCTTCACACCGCCCTCATCGAGTGAGCGCTGCGAGGGGAAAACGCCTTCCTCCCACCCGGCGAGGAACACCGTGTCGAACTCCAGGCCCTTGGCGGCGTGGATGGTCATGATCGTGACCTTTTCGCTTTCCGCATCCGCGTCGTTGTCCATGACGAGGCTGACATGTTCGAGGAAGCTTTCCAGCGTCTCGAATTCTTCCATCGCCCGCACGAGCTCGGTCAGGTTTTCGAGCCGCCCCGCCGCCTCGGCCGAGCGGTCGTTCTGCCACATCGCGGTATAGCCCGATTCATCGAGGATCTGCCGCGTCAGCTCGGGATGGGGCAGGTTGTTGGCCATGTCGCGCCAGCGCGCGAAATCGCCGACCAGATTGCCGAGCGATTTGCGCGCCTGCGGCGTCAACTCGTCGGTGTCGAGGATGCGCGCGGCGGCGAGGCTCAAAGGAATGCCCTCGGCCCGCGCAAAGCTGTGGATCGTGCCGACCGCCTTGTCGCCCAGCCCGCGCTTGGGAACGTTGACGATGCGTTCGAAGGCGAGGTCGTCGGCCGGTTGCATCACAACCCGCAGATAGGCGAGCGCATCGCGGATTTCGGCGCGCTCGTAGAAACGGAAGCCGCCGACGATGCGATAGGGCAGGCCGATCTGGATGAACCGGTCCTCGAACTCGCGCGTCTGGAACTGCGCGCGCACGAGGATCGCGACGTCATCCAACGAGCCGCCCCGCGCCTGGTGCGCCTCGATCTCCTCGCCGATCCGCCGCGCCTCTTCGGGGCCGTCCCACACGCCAATGACCTTGATCTTCTCGCCATCGCCAGCCTCGGTCCACAGCTCTTTGCCAAGCCGCCCGGCATTCTGCCCGATCACACCGCCCGCCGCCGACAGGATATGCTGGGTCGAGCGGTAATTCTGCTCGAGCCGGACAATCTTGGCGCCCGGAAAATCCTTCTCGAATTTGAGGATATTGGCGACCTCGGCCCCGCGCCAGCTATAGATCGACTGGTCGTCGTCGCCGACGACGCAGATATTCTTGTGGCTCTGCGCCAGCAGCCGCAGCCAGAGATACTGCGCGCTGTTCGTGTCCTGATATTCGTCGACGAGGATGTAGCGGAAGCGACGCTGATAATCCTCAAGCACGTCGCGATGCGATTTGAGGATCACCAGCGGGTGCAGCAGCAGATCTCCGAAATCGCAGGCGTTGAGCGACTTCAGACGCTCTTGGTACGCGGCGTAGAGCTGCTGGCCCTTGCCATTGGCATAATGCTCGCTCTCGTCCGCGGTCACATCGGCGGGCATCCAGCCGGTATTCTTCCAGCGGTCGATCAGCCCGGCGAGCTGCCGCGCGGGCCAGCGTTTCTCATCGATTTCCGAGGCCTGGATCAGCTGCTTCAGCAGCCGCAATTGGTCGTCGGTGTCGAGGATCGTGAAATTCGATTGCAGCCCGGCGAGCTCGGCATGCCGCCGCAGCATTTTCGCGCCGATCGCGTGAAAGGTGCCAAGCCACGGCATCCCTTCGATATCCTGGTCGAGCGCGCGGGCGACGCGCTCCTTCATCTCGCGCGCGGCCTTGTTGGTGAAAGTGACGGCGAGGATCTGCGACGGCCAGGCCTTGCCCGACCAGATCAGGTGCGCGAGCCGCGCGGTGAGGCACGCCGTCTTGCCCGTCCCGGCGCCGGCCAGAACGAGCAGCGGGCCCTCGGTCGCCAGCACGGCCTCCTTCTGCGGCGCGTTGAGCGAGCGCAGATAGGGCGGTTCCGGGGCAGTGTCGGCGGATTGGGAAGCGGGCTGGGTCACCCGTGAACAGTTAGGGAACGCGAAGGGGCGGGGCAAGCGCCGCTCCGCCGGTCTGTGATCAAGTCGCAGCGCTAGGCGGCGAAGCGCGCCGGGATTCCGCGGGCGAAGAGCCTGCGCGCCTGTTCGCGCCAGTAATTCTTGCCATAGCCCGGATAATCGCGGAGCTCGGTCCACTCGACACCGGCCGTCGCGGCGAGCATTCGCGCGATCGCTTCGTTGTCCAGCAATAGATCCTGTCGGTAACTCATCGTTCTTCTCCTGGAGCGGGCCAACCTTGGTCTGCTCCCGGAGATCGTTCTACGCGCCGTGCCGATTCGCCGCTGTGACCATAGCCACAGCTTTGCTCATTCGGGCCGAAGCAAGCTGATCTGCGCCTTACCGACCGGCCGGACGGCGTCGGTGGCGAAGCCGACGGCATCGAGCGGCTCGCCACGCGCTGTCTCGACGGCGATCCAGCTCGACGGCGCGAGCCAATCCCGGTCGCGCAACACGGCAAGCGCCTGATCGGCAAGTCCCTTGCCATAGGGCGGGTCCATCAGGACCAGGTCGAACGGCGAGGGCGCCGGTGCTAGCGCGACGGCCGACTGCGGTCTGACCGTCGCCGGGGCGTCGAAGGTCGCGATATTGGCCTTGAGCGCCGCGAGGCTATCGCGGTCATTCTCGACAAAGGTGCAATGCGCCGCGCCGCGCGACAAGGCTTCGAGGCCGAGCGCGCCGCTTCCGGCGAACAGATCGGCGACTCGCAGCCCCTCGAAGCTGCCGAGCCGGCTCGCCAGCATCGCGAACAGCGTTTCGCGCACGCGGTCGGCGGTGGGGCGCGTATTGCGGCCCTCGGGCGCGCGCAGCCGCCGCCCCCGCCATTCGCCGGCGATGATCCTCATTTCAGCGTTTTGCGGAACGCCACGAGATCGTGCTGCCGCACCTCGTCCACCGCGCCTGTCTCCAGATCGCCGAGTCCGAAGGGACCATAGGCCGTGCGGATCAGCCGGTTTACCTTGAGCCCCAGATGTTCGAGCACGCGGCGGACTTCACGGTTCTTGCCTTCGGTCAGCTTCATCTCGATCCACTGGTTGCGTCCGGTCCGGCGTTCGAGGTTGGCATCGATCGAACCGTAGCGGACGCCTTCGACGGTGACGCCCTCGATCAGCTCCTCGAGCTGGTCCTGGCTGACCTCGCCGAAAGCACGCGCGCGATAGACGCGTTCGACGCCGTTCTTCGGCAATTCGAGCTGGCGTTTCAGCCCTCCGTCATTGGTCAGCAACAGCAGGCCCTCGGTGTTCATGTCGAGCCGCCCGACGGGCATCAGCCGCGGCAGGCCCTTGGGCAGGCGGTCATAGATGGTTGGCCGCCCCTTCGGATCGCGCTCGGTCGTCAGCAGGCCCGATGGCTTGTGGAAGCGGTAGAGCTTCGCCGGCACCGGCTGCTTCACCGGCTCACCGTCCACCGTCACGCCGTGCAGCGTCGGCACGAGCGTAGCCGGCGTTTCGAGCACCTTGCCGTCAATCGCGACGCGCCCCGCCTCGATCATCCGCTCCACCTCGCGGCGCGACGCGACGCCGGCGCGGGCAAGCAATTTGGCGATCCGCTGCGGCTCGCGTTGAGATTTGCGGGCGCCGCCATGTTTCGATGTGTTTGTCATAACGCCGCCATAGCGCGCCTGTTCATAGCCGGTCTATCCAAGCCGCTCTATTCCGCTTAACCAGCCACGTTGCGTAGTGCAGGGGAGCGATACATGGCGGAAGGCGACACCGATGCGTTGAAGACGGGGACGTGGCGCGACGTGTTGCCCGCCGGCCTTCGGCCCTACACGATGCCAGCGCCGCTCGCCGCGCTGTTCCTCGGCATTTCCTCAGGCTTCCCCTTCGCGATGATCGGCGCGACGCTCACGACGCGGCTGGCGCAGAACGGCATCGACAAATCCGCCGTCACGGCCTTTGCGCTGACCTTTCTTTCCTACAATCTCAAATGGGCCTGGGCGCCGATCATCGACAAGGTGAAGATCCCGATTCTCGGGCGGATCGGCCAGCGGCGATCCTGGCTGATCGTCATCGGCCTCGCCGTGATGGGCGCGGTGACGTTGCTCGGCAATATCGATCCCGATAGTTCGCTCGAATATGTGGCGCTCGCGGCGATCCTCGTCGGGATGATGGGCGCGACGTTCGATATCGTCATCGACGGATACCGGATCGAATTGCTCGAACCGCATGAACTCGGCATCGGCTCGGGGATGAGCCAATATGGCTGGCGGATCGGCGCGGCGGTGGCGGGGGCCCTGGCGCTGGTCGTGGCCGCGCGATACGGCTGGGGCTGGGCCTATATCGCTTGTGCATCGCTGGCGCTGCCTGCCGTGTTGACGGGGCTCGTGATGGGCGAGCCGACGCGTAAGGTGACGCGCGAATGGCCGCGTTTCATGACGCGCACGCCCTACGCCATCTTCATTCTCAGCTTCCCGGTCGCCTATGGGCTGGCGGTCCTGCTCGACCGGTGGCTCGAAGTCGAAATACTGAGCCTCATGGTCATCGTCGGCTATGTCTTTCCGTTCTTCGATCTGACCGCGCGGCGTGCGCGCGATATCGGCTGGTCGGGCCATATCAACTGGGCGCTGCTGCCTTCGCTCGTTGCGCTATTGGCGGTGCTGATCGCCGGCTGGGGGGCGGTAACCGGCTGGCTCGGCGGGGCTGCTGTTCTGATCTATCCGCTTCTCGCCATCGGCGCGGCACTGACCGCATGGCTTTGCATCACCCCGACACGAACCGCCGGGACGACCGAATCGAAAGTCGTCGGCCCGCTGGTCGAATTCTTCAGCCGCGAAGGAGCAATGATCGTTCTGATCTTCGTGCTGCTGCACAAGATCGGGGACACGCTCGCCAATCTCACCTTCCGCCTGTTGTTCGAGGATCTCGGCTACACCAATGACGAGATTGCGATCTACGATGTCGGTCTCGGCTTCTGGGCGCTGCTCGCCGGTGTGTTCGTCGGTGGTGTGCTCTATGCGCGGATGGGCATGAAGAACTCCGTGCTTTTGAGCCTGGTTCTGATGGCCGTTTCCAATTTCAGCTTCGCCGGGCTTGCCGCGGTCGGTCATAGCAATTGGGGCATGGCCGCCGCGATCGGGTTCGAAAATTTCGCCAGCGGCATCGGCGGTGTCTGTGTCGTCGCCTATCTCTCGGCGCTGTGTAATCTTAAATTCACGGCGACCCATTTCGCTTTGCTCTCCGCCGCGGCGAGCATCCTCGGGCGTTTCCTGACGGGCACGACGGCGGGGACGCTGATCGAAGATATGGGCTATGTGAATTTCTACCTGCTGACGACGCTGCTCGCCTTTCCGGGCGTTTTCCTGTTCTGGTGGATGATGCGGAGCGGCCTGGTAGACCGGTCGATCGGATCGGCGGGCGAGGTGGCAAGCGAGCCCCCGGCCGAAGAGGACAGGGAAGCGGCAGCGCCCTAGAGCCGTACAGGCCGTCCCATCGCCGCCAGCGCATCTGCCAGCGTGCGGGTCGCGACAACGGGACGCAGGCAATCCGCGCTGCTCGTCAGTTCGAGCAGCGGTTCGGCGGATCGATCGGAATCTGCGATGGCGAGCAGCATCAACCGCTCGTGCGGCGTCATGCGCGGGACGCAGCAGGGTGCGATCACGACATTCCCTTGGGCGGCGAGGGCGATATCGGTCAGCATCGCCCGCAGCAGCGTGCCGACTTTCTGCGCGCCGAGCCCGAACTGGCCGAGCAGCAGGTTCGCCGCCACCGCGTCGCGCAAACCATGAATGGCCATACGGCGCATCGCGATGAGGAGAGTTCGGCTATCCGCGCAATTCGGCAGCGGATGGGGCAACAACGTCTGGCTGGTCGGATCGGTCATGACAGGCTCCTTGAATGACGGAGCCATGATTAACGCTATTGCGAGGCGTTCGCAATAATTAGTTTGGCGGTTGTTCGTTCGCGCGCAACACTTCGCCTGCCAGATAAAGCGAACCGGCGATCAGCACGCTGATTTTGCCGGGCTTTCCGTTGGCGGCGATGTCCGACAGCGCCTGTTCGACGCAATCGGCGGTCGAGGCAGTGAACCCCATATTCCGGGCCAATTGCGCCATGGTTTCGGGATCATGCGACTGGTGGTTGGGAACGTCAACAAAGCGCGCCGAACGGATATGCGGGGCGAGAGGGCCGAGCAGTCCCTCGGGATCCTTGTTGGCGAGCAGGCCCATGACGAGATAGATTCGCTCGCCGGCGGGAAGGGCCGCGGCGATGGCTTCGCCGGCGAGCGGATTGTGGCCGCCGTCGAGGATAAGCTCCGCATCGGCGGGCAGCAGGTCGCGCAGCGGCCCCGGCTGGAGCCGTTGCAGCCGCGCCGGCCATTCCGCCCATTCCATCGCGGCGCGCAGTGCGCTTTCGGGCAGCGCCAGTTTCTGCTGATACCGCAGCATGGCGATAGCGAGGAGTGCATTGTCGATCTGGTGCGGGCCGGGCAGGCGGGGAAGGGGGAGCCGCAGCTTGCCCTCATGGTCGCGATAGTGGAGTTGCCCGTCATAGGTGGTGCCGTCCCAGTCGGTGCCGCGTACGATCGCCTCGGCACCGCGCTGCTTGACGGTGCGGGCAATCGCTTCGGTCACTTCCTCGCCGTAACGCTGCGTGACGATCTCGACACCCGGCTTGGCGATACCGGCCTTTTCGGAGGCGATCCGGTTGATATCGGCGGAGAGGAACGCTTCGTGATCGACGCCGAGGCTGGCGATACCGCAAATGGCCGGGCGCGGCACGACATTGGTCGCATCCAGCCGTCCGCCGAGGCCGACCTCAAGGATCGTGGCATCGGCCGCATTGCGTGAGAATGCGAGGAACGCCGCAGCCGTCGTGACCTCGAAAAAGCTGGCGGAAAGATCGTCCGAAACGTCGAGCACTTCCTTGAGCAACGCGGCCAGCTCGGTATCGTCGATCAATTGTCCGGCGACGCGGATCCGTTCGTTGAAGCGGACGAGATGCGGGCTCGTATAGACATGCGCCTTCAGCCCCGCCGCCTCGATGGCCGCGCGCAGAAAGGCGCAGACCGATCCTTTTCCGTTCGTCCCCGCGACATGGAAGACGGGCGGTAGTGATCGTTCGGGATGGCCGAGCCGCGCGCACAGTTCCGCGATGCGCTCGAGCCCCAATATGTCGGCGCCCGGGGAACGCTGCGCCAGCCGGTCCAGCTGTTTCTGGACGGCCGGGTCGTCCGAACGGGCCCCGTCAGCCAATCAGGCGGCTTCCTTCTTCGGCAGCAGATAACCGATCACGCGCCCCAGCGTATCGCGCAGGTCCGCGCGCGCGGCGATCATGTCGATCGTGCCATGGTCGAGCAGATATTCCGCCGTCTGGAAATTGTCGGGCAGCTTCTCGCGGATCGTGTTTTCGATCACGCGCCGGCCGGTAAAGGCGAGCAGGGCCTTGGGCTCGGCGATCTGGATGTCGCCGAGCATGGCGTAGCTTGCCATCACGCCGCCCGACGTCGGGTCGGTCAGCACGACGATATAGGGCAGCCCGGCTTCGTGCAGCTCCTGCACCGCGACCGTCATCTTCGGCATCTGCATCAGCGAAAGCGCGCCTTCCTGCATCCGCGCGCCCCCGCTCGCGGTGAACACGATATGAGGGCAATTGTTGGCGATCGCCGCGCGCGCTCCGCGCACGAACGCTTCGCCGACGGCAAGCCCCATCGATCCGCCCATAAAGGCGAAATCCTGGACGCCAATAACGGCGTCATTGCCGTGGATCGTGCCCTTGGCGTTGACCAGTGCGTCGCTCTCGCCGGTCTCGGTGCGCGCCGCCTTGAGCCGGTCGGTATATTTCTTCTGGTCGCGGAATTTGAGCGGGTCTTCCTTTACGGTCGGCGCGGGGAGCAATTCCCAGCTCCCTTCGTCGAACACGTGGAGGAAACGCTTTACCGGGCCGATCCGTCCGTGATGCCCGCATTCGGGACAGACGGACAGGTTGGCCTCATATTCCTTGGTGTAGACCATCTGCTGGCAATCACTGCATTTGTGCCAGAGCGTGTCCTCGGTCGACCGCTTCGAGATGAAGGGAATCCGGTTGCGGACCTTGTTGAACCAACTCATCACATATCCTTTCGTGCCGCCCCTATAGCGGCTGAAAGCGAGGCGACATAGTCGCGCACATGATCGGGGGCGTCGTTGCCGTGCTCGCCTACGATCTCGACAATGGCGGAACCGACAACGACGCCGTCGGCGACGCGGGCGATGGCGGCGGCCTGTTCGGGCGTGCGCACGCCGAAGCCGACGGCGACGGGAAGGCCGGTTGTGGCCTTGAGCCGTTTCACCGCCGCCTCGATGCTGTCCTGCGCCCCCTGTTGCTTGCCCGTGATCCCGGCGACCGAGACATAATAGAGGAAACCGCCCGCACCCTCGAGCACGGCGGGGAGTCGCGCCGCATCGGTCGTCGGCGTGGCGAGGCGGATGACGGCGACGCCCGCCTCGCGCAATGCCGGGCCGAGCGCCTCATCCTCTTCGGCCGGAATATCGACGCAGATCACGCCGTCGACGCCCGCTTCAGCGCATTGCCCGGCAAACCAGTTCGCCCCGCGCCGCACCATCGGATTGGCATAGCCCATCAGGACGAGCGGGACGTCGGGGTGGCGCTCGCGAAACGCCTTGGCGATGGCGAAGATATCCGCCGTCGTCGTGCCCTTGCCGAGCGCGCGAAGATTGGCCTCCTGGATCGAGGGTCCGTCCGCCATCGGATCAGTGAAGGGCATGCCGAGTTCGATCACATCCGCGCCGCCCTCGACCAGCGCATCGAGATTCGCCGCCGTGTCGCCATCGCCTGCTGTGATGAAGGCGACGAGGGCGGGGTGATCGGGGGAAAAGGTGGCAGCGAAGCGATTCATGCGACGGCCATTACCTTATAGGGACCCAATTCATCTGGTGCATACGTCTCGCTCCAGGGACCGGGTTCATGACCACTCACTCCGACGAAAATCTGGTTGCTCCGTCGTGGATGAACACTGACGTCGATAATTTTGAAGAACCTGTCGTCAGCCAAGAATAGGCGCGAAATTGCAGTTTGAACATCGAGATTATGTCGGCCTTCAAGGTGCAGTTCGACCTCGTCTGCAAAGAGCGATTCGTCTAGGCCAGCGGCCGTTATTGCGTTTGAAATCGCACGTGTGAAAAGCTCGCCGAACTGCTTGCGCTTCACATCTCTACTCCCAGCGCATCCGCCACGGTGAAGATGTCCTTGTCTCCCCGGCCGCACAGATTCATCAGTATGATCTCATCGCGCCCGCGCTCCATCGCTTCGGCGACGGTGACGGCGAGCGCATGGCTCGGTTCGAGCGCGGGGATGATGCCTTCGGCCTTGCACAGCAGCTGGAAGGCGTCGAGCGCGGCGTCGTCGGTGACGCTGCGATAATCGACGCGGCCGATATCCTTGAGCCAGGCATGTTCGGGTCCGATGCCGGGATAATCGAGGCCCGCGCTGATCGAATGCGCCTCGGCGATCTGGCCGTCCTCGTCCTGCAAGAGATAGGTCTTGTTGCCGTGAAGCACGCCCGGCGATCCGCCGGCAAGGCTGGCGGCGTGGCGCTTCTCCAGCCCTTCGCCTGCCGCCTCGACGCCGATCATTTCGACGATCTTGTCGTCGAGGAACGGGTGGAACAGCCCGATGGCGTTCGATCCGCCGCCGATCGCGGCGACGAGCACGTCGGGTAGCCGCCCGGTCCGCGCCATCATCTGCGCGCGCGCTTCGGTGCCGATCACGCTCTGAAAATCGCGGACGAGTTCGGGATAGGGGTGCGGGCCTGCCGCCGTTCCGATGATGTAGAAGGTGTCCTCGACATTGGCGACCCAGTCGCGCAGTGCCTCGTTCATCGCGTCCTTGAGCGTGTTTGCGCCGCTCGTGACGGGCACAACCTCGGCGCCGAGCAGCTTCATGCGGAAGACGTTCGGCTTCTGCCGCTCGACATCCTTGGCGCCCATATAGATCACGCAGGGCAGGCCGAAGCGCGCCGCTACGGTTGCCGTCGCGACACCGTGCTGGCCCGCGCCGGTTTCGGCGATGATCCGTGTCTTGCCCATGCGGATGGCGAGCAGGATCTGGCCGATGCAATTGTTGATCTTGTGCGCGCCCGTATGGTTGAGCTCGTCGCGCTTGAACCAGATCTGCGCGCCTTTTCCCTCGGGCGCATCGCGGCGCAGCAGCTCGGTCAGCCGCTCGGCATAATAGAGCGGCGAGGGGCGGCCGACATAATGTTCGAGCAGGTCGTCGAACTCCGCCTTGAAATCGGGATCGACCTCTGCCGCGCGATATTCCTTCTCCAGCGCGAGGATCAGCGGCATCAGCGTCTCGGCGACGTAACGGCCGCCGAAATCGCCGAAATGCCCGCGCTCATCAGGCTGGTTGCGATAGGAGTTGGGCGTGTTCATACCGCGCGCTTCACCGCCGCGCAAAAGGCCGCGATCTTGTCGGGATCCTTGACACCCGGCTCGCTTTCCACGCCTGAGGATACATCGACCAGCGGGGCGCCCGTCGTCCTGATCGCCTCGCCGATATTTTCGGCGCTGAGGCCGCCGGACAGGCCCCACTCGGCCTTGTGGTTGTAGCGGTCGAGCAGGCTCCAGTCGAAGGCGATGCCCATGCCGCCGGGAAGACGCGAGGCCTTGGGCGTGCGCGCGTCGTAAATGAGCCGGTCGGCGATCCCGGCATAGCGTTTCGCATTTTCGAGGTCCGAGGCGGCAGAGACGGGTACCGCCTTCCAGATTCGCACCTGGTGCCGCGCCTTCAATTCCTTGACGCGCTCGGGCTTCTCGCTGCCGTGGAGCTGGATCACGTCGAGCCGTCCGCCCATGACCGCACGCTCGAGCAGCGCATCGTCGGGATCGACGAAGACGCCGACGCGCTTCACGCCGTCCGGCACGGCCTTTGCGAGCTTCATCGAATCGCGCGGCGCCACGTAACGCGGGCTGTCCTCGAAATAGACGAAACCGACATGGCTCGCGCCATTCTCGGCGGCGGCGGCGATGGCTTCGGCGGATGTGACGCCGCAGATCTTGATCAGTGCTTCGGACATTTCGCCTGACTTAGCGTGCGTTGGAGCGAACGGAAGGGGAAAGGGGGAATATTTCGCGGGCGGCTCCAAGAACGCCACATCATCGAAGACGCAGCGCTACAAGGTCGCTTCGATAGCCCGTGCCGCATTGTCCGGTTCGTCGGCCTGGGTGATCGGACGGCCGATGACGAGGATCGACGCACCTGCGTGGAGCGCGTCGGCGGGTGTGACGGTACGCTTCTGGTCGGCGGCATGGCCGTTGGCGGGGCGCACGCCGGGGACGACGAAGAAACCGTCGGGCCAGAGCTTCTTGGCCGCCTTCACCTCCTTGCCCGAGCAGACGACACCGTCGAGGCCCGCCTCGCGGGAGAGTTCCGTCATCCGCATGACATGATCGTGCGCCGCACCGGAAATGCCGGTATCGGCAAGATCCTGATCGTCGAGGCTCGTCAGCATCGTCACGCCGACGACCTTTGTATCGATCGGCGCCGCCGCCTTGGCGTCTTCCATCATCGCGCGGCCGCCGCCTGCGTGAACGGTCAGCACGGCCGGTTCGATGGGGCGAAGCGCCTGCACCGCCTTGGCGACGGTGTTGGGGATGTCATGCAATTTGAGGTCGAGGAAGATCGGCATATCGAGATCGGCCATTTCCTTCACGCCCTGCTGGCCATGGGCGGCGAAGAATTCGAGGCCGAGCTTGATTCCGCCGACATGGTTGCGGACGGCGGTGGCGATCGCCTTGGCGCGTTCGAGGTCGGGCGTGTCGAGCGCGACGAAGATCGGGCTCCTCATGTCTGGGGCTCCGGCGGCGCGGGCTGGTCGAGCGTCAGTTCCGCGGACTTTTCGCGCTTGGCCTTGGTGGCCGGTTCGGGCGTGCGGAATTGTTTCAGGCCGCGCGCGTCGGCAAGTTCGCGCTCCACCGTCTCCAGCCGGCGCGTCAGCCGCCAGGTCCTGGTGCGGTAATAGATCATCGCCGGGACGAAGCCGACAAGGAAGACAAACAGCAGCAGCACCGGCAGCTTCACATCGGCCTGCAATCCGCCCCATAGGTTGAGCGTCACCGGCAGCCAGTTGTTGAGCGAAAAGATGACGACCACCGCGGAGAGAACGATCCAGAACAGGGTCTTGAGGAAATTCATTGCGATCCCGTATTTTGTGTCGCGCCGATATTAGTGACGGGCGCGCCCCTTGGCTAGCGCGCGTTTCTCAGCCGATCTCGCTTTCCAGCGTGTCGAACAGCGCGCCGATATGGGTCAGCCGATCGCGTTCTTCATCCAGTATGCGGCGAAAAATCCGTGTTTTCAGCGTGCTGACCCTGCCCGGCGGCAGCGATTTCCCCTCGGGGATCGCGGAGATCACGATGTCGACAAAGCGTTCGGCGCCGTGCAGCCGGCCCCAGAGATAATCATTCTCGCGATAGGCGCGGCTGAAAAATGCACCGAAACTGTTGAACTCGATGCCGCGAAGGCAGGCTTCGGCGCCGCCTTCCCGGATCGATGGCGCGTCTTCGGGCGCGATGCGATCGACCTTGACCGGATCGAATTCGTCTAGCCCTTCGCCCTGCAACAGCGGCAGGGTCGCGATGTCGTAAAAGGGGAAGCCGAGATAGGCGAGGATCAGCGTGCGCCGCGGCGCCTTGGGCAGTGCGGAGAAGGCGCGGACGAGCGCCGCTTCGGCCGTCTCGTCGGCCTGTTTCAACCGCCGCGCCCCGGCCAGAGCGGCAAGCGCCGCCGCCGGATCGTCCGGCGCGCCGATCGCGGCCTCGCGAGCAGCCTTTCCATAATAGTCGCGCCTCTGGCGTTCGAGATGGTCGCCCAGCGTCTCGACGATCGCATCGTGAGCGGCGTCGTAACCGTCCTGCCCGAGCGGTTCGCTCTCCTCGATCTGGCCGATTCGCCGCAGCAGGAAGCGCAGCCGGCGGATTCGAAACTGAAGGTCGTGCGTCCGGAAGAAGGCGATCGCGGCCTCGCTGGCATGGCCCCCACCCAGTGCGTCGGGCCCTTCCAACTCGAGCGTGCGGACATGCGCCCACAGGGCCGATCGCAGGCGCCGCTCGTCCGGCGCTTCGTCACCTGCAATCATCGTGAGCGTCGCGACGATGTCCTCGACGATTCCGGACAGTTTGAGATGGCCGTAGGAGGCGAAGGCATAGCCGGCCTGCGCAGCCGCTTCGTTCTGCGCCTTTTGCCGCCATGCCGACAGCCGCGCCTCGGTCGGCCGATTGAGGAAGAGCGTACGGCCGAACACCCGGTCGATCGAGGCTTCGACTTCGGGGCGGATGGCTTCGATAATGCGCTGCA
Organism: uncultured Parasphingopyxis sp.; assembly: GCF_937129435.1. Lineage (GTDB taxonomy): Bacteria > Pseudomonadota > Alphaproteobacteria > Sphingomonadales > Sphingomonadaceae > Parasphingopyxis. The sequence continues at coordinate 19,521 of NZ_CAKZNF010000033.1, forward strand.
TTCGACGGATCCGCCGTGATCGCCCCTCGATCGCCTCGAGATTGTCGGCAATCGGCTGTTCGCGCGGAATATCGGACAGCGCGCCGAAAATCGTGCGGAAGAAGCCTGGCGCCTCGTCGCCCGAACCCATGCCGATACTGCGCATGCCGGGCTTGGGATCGATATAGACGAAACGCCGATCGACCTCGCGACGGGCCGGGCGGCTCTTGAGCGCGTCTATGGCGGGGCCGAAGGGCGCGTTGGCGAGCACCGACCCGTCGATCAGCGCCATCCGGTCGATCGTTCCGGCGGCGTGCTGCCGCGGAAAGGCGCGGGCGAGAAAGGATTCGCGCTCGGGCCAGGCGGTGTCCCGCTCGGCGAGGGCTTCGTCGAGCTCCGCGACCGTGAAGGGGGGGAAGGCGCCGGGGAAGCTTGCCGTGGCACGGGCGGCGAAGGTGAGGGCGGGGATACCGCCGAGAATGCGCGGCGACCGGCCCGCATCGCGAAAGCCGAGCGTGATGCGGTGCTCGGTCTCGGTGATTTCGGGTGGGCTGTTCAGGCGCAATTGCTGCGGATAGCCGTGAAAATCGGTGACGGTGACGAACAGGTCGAGCGGCTGGCCCTCGGGCAGCAGCGGCGGCGACGCCTTGGTCGCCTCGATCGCCTCGAAGGCGTCGAGCAGCAGGTGATCGAACCCGACCCCTCCAAAGGGCGGCTGGAACCATTTGGCGCGGACGAAGCGCGATAGCTTGCCGCTGACCTCGTCCTGCGTGTCGGGATCGACCGTCGTTTCCACCATGCCGCCACGCCGCCGCGCCGCCATCCAGGCAATCGGCGTCGCCCAGAATTTGGTAAACCGCCCGATCGGGCGCTTATCGGGCGCGAGAAGCATGTCGACATCGGCCTTTTCGAGCCACAAGTCCGTCAGCGGTTCGAGCGACTTGCCGCTAGCGATGGCATGGGCGAGATAGATGCCGTTGATGCCGCCCGCGCTGGCCCCGGCGACGATATCGATCAGCACGCGCAGCTTGACGCCGCATTCTTCCTCGATCGCCTCGAGCAATTCGCGGTAGATGCCCTGTGAGGACGCCGCGGGTTCGCTATGATCGTGAAAGCCGCGGCTCGCGCGGGCCAGCCGCCAAGCCTCCTTGGTGATCCCGTGCATGTAGACGGCAAGGCTGATGCCGCCATAGCAGATCAGGGCCAGCCGTAGCTCTTTCTCGCGCATCGGGGCGAGCGTGGCACTGCCTGCGCGCCATGTCGAGCCGCGAGAAACTCAGGCGGGGGAGGGGGCGGGTCGGTCGACGGGCAGGAGCACGCGCACCGTCGTGCCCTCGCCCGGTCGCGAATCGATTTCGACATCGCCGCCGGATTGCTTGGCGAAGCCGTAGATCATCGACAGGCCAAGCCCGGTGCCCTTGCCGACGCCCTTGGTCGTGAAGAAGGGCTCGAAGGCCTGAATACGGGTGGCCTCGTCCATGCCCGTGCCCGTGTCGGATACCGCGATGACGGCATAATCGCCGGGCAGCAGTTCGTCGCGCCGTTCGGCCAGCGATTCGCGCGCCGTCCGGATCGTTACGACGCCGCCATCGGGCATCGCGTCGCGGGCGTTGAGCGCGAGATTCAGGAGGACGTTTTCGAGCTGGTTCGCGTCGACATGGATGACGTTCGCACCGGGCGAGAAATCGGTTTGGAGCATGATCGTCTCGCCGATCGTGCGTGCGAACAGTTCCTCGAGGCTGGCGATCAGCGCATTGATGTCGGTTTTCCGGTAATCGAGCGGCTGGCGGCGCGAGAAAGCGAGCAGCCGCTGCGTCAGCGACGCGGCCTTGTCGGCCGCCTTTGCTATTCCGAGCAGGTGTTGGTGCGTCTTCTCATCGTCATGGGCACTCAGCCGCATCGCCAGCAATTCGGTGCTGCCCGAAATCACGGTGAGCAAGTTGTTGAAATCGTGCGCGATACCGCCGGTGAGCTGGCCGACCGCTTCCATCTTCTGCGACTGGCGATAGGCGGCCTCGAGCGACTCGCGCTCGGCGACGGCTTCGGTGATCCGCTGTTCGAGCGTTTCGTTCAATCGCGCGAGCTGGTTTTCGGCGGCATGGCGTGCGGTATCGTCGCGGATGGTGAGCACCGCGCCGCTCTGGCGATTGTCGGCGTCGAACAGGGGGCGCGCCGTCCCAATGGCAAGCACCTCGCTGCCGTCCGGCCGCCGGATCATCCAGCGCGCATCGGAAACGATCTCGGCGTCGCGTACGGCCCGGGTCAGCGGCAGCTTTTCCGGCGGATAGGGTTCGCCGTCTTCGGTAAACAGGTGATAGTGATCGGAATAGTCGTCGGGTTCGACATCGAGCCGTTTGACGCCATGGAGGCGTATCGCGGTTTCGTTGACGAAGGTGATCCGTCCCGTCGCATCGGTCACGATCACGCCTTCGCCAAGCTGGTCCAGGATGGTCGCATATTCGATTTGGTCGAGTTTCATGCCGTCATCGACTTCGTTCGCCGGCGCTGGAATTGCAACGGGAATCCCTTCGCGATGCCAGTTCTTTCGTCTCGCAAAAGCCAGGTCTGCCATGTCTCGCTCCCCGCCCGCTCGTGTGCGCTGTTCAAATACATGATGCGCGATTCATGGTTAAAGACCGGTTAAATATCCAAACGGAACGATCCTGTTCGCCGCGTCATGGCCGATATCGGCATGTCCGAGCCAGGCGATGCCGCGCCGCTCGCACCAATATCGTGCGATCTGTCCGGGATCGTGGCCGAAATCGACGTCGTTCTCGGGAATATCGCTGCACCGGCCGAGGCGGATTCCGGCAAGTTTTGACGCCGTGGCGGTCGCCGTAACATGGTGCATCGACCGGTCGATCGCATAGAGATGCTCGGACACTTCCTCGAGCAGCAGGACATGGCCGTCGAGCTTGGGCTCCAGCGGCGTGCCGACGATCTGACTGAGCACCATCAGGTTGAATGCGGCGTTCGGCCTGTCCGGATCGAGATCCGGTTCAAGCGTTTCAGGATCCCTCGTCACGAGCCAGCGGAGTGCGCGAACGATCGCCTCCTCGCCCTTGTCGCGAACGATGTCCTGACACATCGGCCCGTGCGCGACGCTGAATCCGGCATTGTAAAGCCCGGCAAGCAGCATCCCTGCATCGCTATAGCCGAGAAAGTGCTTTCCACGCGCCTCATTACCTATATCAGCCAACGCCTTATCGGCAATTCTGCAGGAACCGTATCCGCCGCGTGCGAACCATATCGCGTCGAGATCGGGATCGTTGGCATATTCGAGGAAACCGGCGAGACGCGCAGCGTCGCTGCCCGCGAAGTGATGGTCGCGCTCGAAACATTGCGGGTGGAAGCGGATTTCGGGTGTTCCGTCGGGAAAGACGCGACCGGCTAGCGCTGTGACGCGGTCGGCCACGTCCTTTTCGAACGGCGAGCTGGGGGCGACGACGCCGATCCGGACGGGACTTTTCCCCATTGCCGCTCCTTCGAAATTGCCAAAACCGGCTCCGGCTCATAGCGAGGCGCGATGGCCGACGACAAATCCTATTTCTTCTGCGGTATCGGCGGCAGCGGCATGTTGCCCCTCGCAAGCATCCTGCGCGGCCGCGGCTTTTCCGTGAAGGGCTCGGACAGAGCGCTCGACCAGGGCCGGACGGCGGCGAAGTTCGACTGGCTCGAAACGCAGGGAATCGAACTGTTTCCGCAGGATGGCAGCGGGTTGGCGGACGAGCGACAAATCCTCGTCGCTTCGGCCGCGGTCGAAGACAGCGTGCCTGACGTCATGGCGGCAAGACGCCTCGGTCTGGAGCGGATTACGCGGCCAGAGCTGCTGTCGCGGCTGTTCAATGCTTCGGGCTGCGGCATCGGTATTGCCGGTACGAGCGGCAAGTCGACCGTCACCGGAATGGTCGGCTGGATCCTGCACGCCTGCGGGCGCGATCCGACGGTGATGAACGGCGCCGTGATGAAGAACTTCGTCAGCGACGATACACCGTTCGCCAGCGCGCTGGTGGGGCAGGGTGACGTCTTCGTGTCCGAGGTCGACGAGAGCGACGGTTCGATCGCGCTCTACGAGCCCGATATCGCGGTGCTGAACAACGTCTCGCTCGATCACAAGTCGATGGACGAACTGCGAATGCTGTTCGGGGGCTTTCTGGCGCGGGCCGGGACCGCGATCGTCAATGGCGACGATGCGGAAACGAGGGCGTTGGTCGATGCTTCAGACGGCCTGACGGCGTTTTCCTTCGGATTTGGAGCCGATTGCGACCTTTGCGGTTCGGATTTGATCGAGCAGCCACTTTCGGTAGCGTTCCGCGTTTCCGAGCGAAAAACGGGTGCCGAGGCGGATGTAACCCTGGCCGTGCCCGGCCGGCACAATGCGCAGAACGCACTCGCTGCGATATCGGTGGCACTCGCCTGTGGCATTCCGCTCGCCGAGGCTGCCGATGCGATCGGTGGTTTTCAGGGCCTCAGGCGGCGTTTCGACATCGTCGGCACGAAGAACGGCATCACCGTTATCGACGATTTCGGGCACAATCCGGACAAGGTCGCGGCGACGCTGAAGACGCTGCACGCCTTTCCGGGCCGGCTGCTCATCTTCTTCCAGCCGCATGGCTATGGCCCGCTGAAGCAGATGGGGGCGGAACTCGCCACCTGTTTTGTTGAGAATATGAATGAGAAGGACAGGCTAATTCTCTGTGATCCGGTATATTTTGGCGGCACAACGGATAAAAGTGTCGGGAGCGAACAGATTGTCGGAAAGGTGGAGGAGGGTGGCCGATCGGCCGAGCACATTGCGGACCGGGGAGATTGCGGCGACCGGCTCACCGTGATGGCCGAACAGGGCGACCGGATTATCGTGATGGGCGCTCGCGACGATTCACTCTCAATATTTGCCCAGAATATATTGAATAGATTGAATTAACTTGGTCATTTCTGCTGCCGCAAGAATGACGATGCTCGGTAATGTTCCCGCTAGCGTTCCGCAAATGTTCCGTTTATAGATGGCATCATGGCCAAACCGCAAAAGCGCTATGTCTGCCAATCCTGCGGCGGGGTGTCTTCCAAATGGCAGGGCCAGTGCGCCGATTGCGGTGATTGGAATACGCTGGTCGAGGAATCGGGTGGCGTCGTGACGCCGTTTCAGAAGAAGCACAATCTGCAATCGGGCGGGTCGAAGCTCCAACTCGCCAGTCTCGACGCCGACGTACCGCTGCCGAAACGCATGAGCACGGGCATTCCCGAGTTCGACCGCGCGCTGGGCGGCGGGTTCGTGCCGGGTTCGGCAACGCTGATCGGTGGCGATCCAGGGATCGGCAAGTCGACGCTGTTGTTGCAGGCCAGCGCCAAGCTGGCGGGGGCGAGCCGTGATGTCGTCTATATTTCGGGAGAGGAGGCCGGGGACCAGATCCGACTTCGCGCACAGCGGCTTGGCTTGGGCGACGCACCGATCCGATTGGCCTCGGCGACATCGGTGCGCGATATCCTGACGACGATGGGCGAAGGCGCACCGCCGGCGCTGCTCGTCATCGATTCGATCCAGACCATGCATTCGGACCTCATCGAAGGCGCGCCCGGCACGGTCAGCCAGGTCCGCGCTTCGGCGCAGGAACTGATCCGCTTCGCCAAGGAGCGCGGGAGTGCCCTCGTCCTTGTAGGTCATGTCACCAAGGACGGATCGATCGCAGGCCCGCGCGTGCTCGAACATATGGTCGACACGGTGCTGAGCTTCGAAGGCGAGCGCAGCCATCAGTACCGCATCCTGCGCGCGATCAAAAACCGTTTCGGCGGCACCGACGAGATCGGTGTTTTCGCGATGCAGGAGCAGGGGTTGGAGGAGGTTTCCAATCCCTCGTCGCTGTTCCTCACCTCGCGCGACCAGAATGTTTCCGGCGCGGTCGTCTTCCCTGCGCTCGAGGGCACACGTCCCGTCCTGGTCGAGATCCAGGCGCTTGTCGTGCGGCTCGCCTCGGGCGCGACGCCGCGCCGGGCCGTGGTCGGTTGGGATTCGAGCCGGCTGGCAATGATCCTCGCCGTGCTGGAGGCTCGCTGCGGCCTCGGTTTCGCGTCATCGGAGGTCTATCTCAACGTCGCGGGTGGCTATCGCATCGCCGATCCGGCGGCCGATCTTGCCGTCGCCGCCGCGCTGGTTTCAGCGCTGTCCGAGCAGCCCATCCCTGCCGATGCGGTTTCCTTTGGCGAAATCTCGCTTTCCGGTGAGGTTCGGCCGGTGGCCCATGCCGCGCTGCGGCTTCGCGAGGCGGCGAAACTCGGCTTTTCCAAGGCGTTGCTGCCAGCGTCGGTCGATTGCCGCGAACCGGGGGTGAGTCTGCAGGGCTTTTCCGGACTGCGACAACTCGTTGACCATCTGCTCGGGCGAGCCTAGCGGGGCGCCATGACGGTGTTCGATGCGATTGTCCTCGTCGTCGTGCTCGGCGGCGCTATTCGCGGCGGGTTTCGCGGTTTCACCTATGAGGCGCTGACGCTGCTGTCCTGGGTGTTCGCGGTGCTGGCGCTGCGGCTGTTCCATGCGCCGGTGACGGCATGGATGGCGGATTCGCTGGGAGCGGGCGATGGCGCGCCCGTGCTCGCCTTCGCACTGCTCTTCGCCGCCGCCTTTTTCGGCAGCCGGTTCGTTGGACGCAAGCTCGGCATCGGCGTGCGCGAATCGTTCGTCGGCCCGTTCGACCGGATGCTCGGCGTCGGATTCGGCGCGCTCAAGGGGCTCGTCGGCGTGACCTTGCTGTTCCTGCTGGTCAATCTGGCGCTCGATATCGCCTATGGCGGAGGCACCGAACGCCCCGCTTGGCTCACGGAATCGCGCAGCTATCCGCTACTCAACGCCTCGGGCCGCGCGATCATCGATTTCGTCGAATATCGCCAGTCGGAAGGCGGCGAAGAGGTAGCGGAAGAAGTCTGAGACCGTCGAACGGGTTCGGGCATTCGTCGATTAGCCGCTGACTCGTGGCCGCCCGGGTCTAGGTTCCTCTTGAGGCAACAGGGGGAGAAGCAATGTCCGTTCTCAAGCGAATCCGTGGCGTTTCCTATGGCATCGCCATGATCTGCGCCGTTCCGGCGATGGCGCAGACCGAAAGCGAACCCACGCCGCCGCCGAGTCCCCAGGCGCCGCCCTCCTGCGAGGCCGATGCCTATCGCTCTTTCGACTTCTGGGTTGGGGAATGGGAGGTCCGCACGCCGCAGGGGCAGTTGGCCGGCACCAATTCGATCCAGCCGATCAACAATGGCTGCGCGCTGCTCGAGCGCTATAGCCAGGGCGGCAATCCCGCCGGCCAGTCATACAATTTCTACGATCATGTCCGCGGCACCTGGACGCAGCTTTGGCTGAGTCGCGGCGTCATCATCCGCATGGAAGGCCCGGCGATCGAGGAGGGGACACTGACCCTCGACGGCACGATCACCTATGCCAATCAGGACGCGCCCCGACCTTTCCGCGGCCGCTGGACGGCGCGCGACGACGGCAGCGTGCTGCAGGAATTCTGGGAGCGGGATCCGGAAACTGGCGAATGGGGCAACTGGTTCACTGGCATTTATACGCGAACCGACTAAATCTGGCGGTATGTCCGCCGCTCTCTACAACGCCGATATCCTGCGTCTCGCAACGGCGATCCCGCATCTGAGTCGGTTGAGCGATCCTGCCGGAACGGCCGAAAGACGTTCGCCCATTTGCGGCAGCCGGGTGATCGTAGACGTCGCGCTCGCCGATGATGGCCGTGTCGCCGATCTCGGGCTCGAAGTCCGCGCCTGCGCGCTCGGCCAGGCGTCTTCGGCGCTGATGGCGCGCCATGCGATCGGCCGCGACTTTGCCGAACTCGAATCGGCGCGCAACGCATTGACGGCATTCCTGGCCGGCGAGCGGGACGATCCCGGTAAATGGCCGGGGTTGGAGATATTTGCCGCCGCAGTTCCGCATAAGGCGCGCCATGCTTCGATCCGGCTCGCGTTCGAAGCCGCCGCAGAGGCAGTCGCTAACGCCCGGGTCTCCGCCTGATGGCGGTCGAGCACGCAGCAACGGAAGCTGCGGGTCATAGCGCCACGGGCGATCTGCTGATGAGCGGCCTGATCCTGCTCGGCGCCGCGCTGGCGTTCGTCCTGATCTTCCGTCGCCTCGGCCTGGGCGCGGTGCTGGGTTACCTAATCGCCGGTGTCGCCGTGGGGCCGCACGGCCTGAACCTCGCCGGAAGCGCCGAATCGATGCTCGGTGCGGCGGAGATCGGCATCATCCTGCTGCTGTTTCTTGTCGGGCTCGAACTCGCACCGGCGCGGCTCTGGCGGTTGCGAAAGGAGATCTTCGGTTTCGGCCTGTTGCAGGTCGCCTTGTGCGGTATCGCGTTGACGGGACTCGTCCTGTTCTTCGCCGGCTTCACGCTCGCAGCGGCGGTCGCGATCGGCCTGCCTCTGGCGCTTTCCTCGACCGCACAGGTTCTGCCGCTGCTCCAATCGGGCGGTCGCCTCAACACCCCGACGGGCGAGCGCGCCTTTTCAGTGCTGCTGTTCCAGGATCTCTCGATCATCCCGCTGCTGACGATTATCGCCGCGCTTTCCCGGGCGCCGGCCGATCCCGGCGCGCCGCCGGGCTGGCTGCTTGCGGTCTATGCGGTTCTTGCGATCGTCGGTCTGGTGGTCGCCGGGCGGTTCCTGCTGACGCCTCTGTTCCGAGTCGTCGGCCGTTTCGCCGAACGCGAATTGTTCATCGTCGCCGGGCTCTTCACCGTATTCGGCGCGGCGGTGCTGATGGATTCATTGGGCCTGTCGATGGCGCTCGGCGCCTTCGTCGCCGGCGTGATCCTCGCCGATTCGCCTTACCGGCACGAGTTGGAGGCCGATATCGACCCGTTTCGCTCGATCCTGCTCGGCCTGTTCTTCCTCGCCGTCGGGATGATGCTCGATGTCGATGTCGTGCTCTCGCGGCCGCTCTTCGTGATAGGCATGGCCGCCGCGCTCGTTGCCACGAAGGTCGCGATCATCTTCGGCCTGGCGCGGCTTTCCGGAATGGCGACGCGGCCCGCCTTGGTCATCGGCCTGCTTTTGAGCCAGGGCGGCGAGTTCGCCTTTGTGTTGTTTACCGAGGCCGAGCGGGCTTTCTTGATCGCGCCCGAGGCGTCGAGCCTATTCGGAGCTGTCGTCACGATATCGATGGCGACGACGCCGTTTCTCATGATGCTGACCCGGGTCTTCGGCGGAGTGCGTGAAACGGCGCGCGACGATCTCGATGGCCCGGAGGCGGCAGGGCAGGCGGGTGTGATCGTCGTTGGGCATGGCCGTTTCGGCCAGACGGTTGCCCAGATTTTCGAGGCGGCACAGATTTCGGTCACCCTTATCGACGTCAATCCCGACCAGATCGACGTGTCGAACGAATTTGGGCGCAAGGTCTATTATGGCGACGGGACGAGGGTCGATCTTCTTCGGGAGGCAGGCGCGGCCCATGTGAAGGCGATCCTCTTTTGCCAGGACGGCGATCCGATCGAGTCGGAAAGGCTCGACGCGGTCTGCAAGGCTTTTCCCGATACCAAGATCTTCGTTCGCGCCTTCGACCGCCGCCACCTGATCGAACTGCACCGGGCGCATATCGACGGCACGGTGCGCGAAGTCTTCGAATCGGCGGTCGAACTGGCGCGTCTTGCCATGGTAGCGATCGAGATCGAGGACGAGACGATCGAGATCGTCATCGATGAATATCGCGACCGTGACCGGCGCCGTCTCGAACGCCAGATCGAAGACGGCGATATGCAGGCGGGCAAGGAGATCAGCTTCGGACTGGCCGAATCGATCGCATTCGACCCCTCAGGGTCGCGGGGCAGCGACTAAGCCGAATCAAGAAATACAGCGATGTCGGCAAGATCGACGTCGCGGGCCAGAAATGTCTGCCCGATGCCGCGAGTGAGCAGGAAGGGCAGGGTGCCGCCCACCATCTTCTTGTCGTGGCGCATATGCGCTGCCAGCGTCTCGCCACCTGCTGAGATTCCTGCATCCGACAGCGAAACCGGGAGGCCCGACCGCCGCAGATGATCGGAGACGCGCGCTGCATCCTCTCCCGGGCACAGCCGGCGCCGCGCCGAATAAGCGAAGGCCAGCGCCATTCCAGCCGCAACGGCCTCGCCGTGCAGCAGCCTGTCCGAAAAACCGGTTTCCGCCTCCAGCGCATGGCCGAATGTATGCCCCAGGTTGAGCAATGCGCGCCGCCCGGTCCGCTCTGTCTCGTCCTCGCCGACGATCCGCGCCTTGGCCGCGACGCTGGTTTCGATCGCATGGATTTGCGCGTCCCGATTGCCGGCCAGCACGGCTTCGCCATGGTCTTCGAGCCAGGCGAAGAAATCCGCGTCGTCGATTAGGCCGTATTTGACGACCTCGGCATAGCCGGCGCGCATTTCGCGCGGCGGCAACGTATCGAGGACGGTCGGATCGATAAGGACGAGCGAAGGCTGATGAAAGGCACCGACAAGATTTTTGCCCGCAGCCGAATTGATTGCCGTCTTGCCGCCGACCGAACTGTCGACCTGCGCGAGCAGGGTCGTCGGGATCTGGATGAAGTTGCAACCGCGCTTCAGGATGGCTGCGGCGAACCCCACCAGATCGCCGATCACCCCACCGCCCAGCGCGACGATATGGTCGCCGCGCTCGGTGCCGAGCGACAGCAATTCGTCGGTAAGCAGGGCGAGTTGCTCCCAGCTCTTGGTTCCCTCGCCGGGTGCGAGAACGATCGTGTGAGCGGCGATGTCCGCCTTTTCGAGCGATGCCGTCAGTCGCTGCAGTTGCGTGTCGGCGACATGCTCGTCCGTAATCACGACCAATCGCCCGCGAGGCGCGAAGGGCGCAAGCCGTTCACCGGCCCGGTCAAGCGCGCCCGTTTCGATGACGATATCGTAACTCCGCTCGCCAAGCGGCACTTGGACCGATGTCATGACGCCAGCGCCTGCAGGATGCGGTCGACGGTCTGCTCATGCGCGCCATTGCCGCTTTCGATATGGTGGTGCGCCTCGGCGTAGAAGCGTTCGCGCTTCGCCATCAGTTCCGCCAGAACCTTGGCCGGGTCGTCGTGGCGAAGCAGTGGGCGTGTGTCCCTGCGCGAGACACGCTCGGCGAGGATATCCACATCCGCCTTCAGCCAGATCGCGGTCGCCATTTCGAGGATGAGCGCCCGAGTTTCATCGTCGACAAAGGCGCCGCCGCCGGTTGCCACGACCTTCGGCTCCTTGTCCATCAGCCGTGCGATCAGCCGCCGCTCACCGTCGCGGAATTGAGCTTCCCCATAAGTTTCAAACAGTTCGCCCACGGTCATGCCCGCGGCTTCCTCTATCGCATCGTCGCTGTCGATGAAGGGCAGGCCGAGCCGCGTCGCGAGCCTGCGTCCCACGGTCGATTTGCCGACACCCATCATTCCGATCAGCACGATCGGACGGTCGATCGTCGCGCGCGTGGCATAGGCGGGAGGCGCATTAGTGTGACTAGTCGGCATGGACGCGACGCTATAGACTGGCCGCGCTTTGGGCAATCGCCCCGCAGCAAGGGATCGAATATGTCACGCTCGGCAATTGTGCTTCTGGTTTTTCTCATAGGTCTGGCGATCGCGCTTTATTTTCTGTCGCAGGTAGATACAGAGGTCGAAACCCAGACAATCGAGACCCCAGTCGCGGATGACGCACTTCAAACTTAGGCTATTGTTGCTCGGAGCCGGAACGGCGATCGGCGCCTACGCGCTGAGCGTTCCCGCGGCCGGGCAGGATTCACCCGAATCGATCCTGCCCCCCGGTTTCGACGATCCGACGCCGCCCGCGCCCGCGACACCGTCGCCTCCCGCGCCGACCGGCCCGGCCACGCCTGCACCCCCCGCACCGCCATCCGTCGCGCCGCCGCCACCTCCGCCGTCAAGTTCCGCCTCCCGGTCCGACGATGATGGCGGCGAAGAGGAGGATATCGACGATTTCGGCATGTCCGATCTCGAATTCGAAGACATTCCCATGGAGTATGAACTGCCGCCCGGCGCGCGGCGATCGCTCGACCTGGTCGGCCCGCTGACGCCCGAACTCGGCGGTTATGGCGAGGACAGTTTTTCCGGGTGGAACGGGCCTTATGTCGAAACGCTGATGCGGCGCGTCGATGCGCCGCTGCCGTCGCGCTGGCTCAATATCACGCTCCGCCGCGGGCTGCTGAGCCAGGTGCCGACGCCGGCCAACGTCTCGCCGCCGGACTGGATCGCTGAGCGGGCGTGGCTGCTCCTGCGCATGGGCGAGGTCGATGCGGCGCGGATGCTGGTCCAACGCGTCGACAGTGACCGGTTCACGCCGAAGCTCTACGCCGTCGCCATGCAGGTCGGGCTCGCGGCGGCCGACCCGGCCGCCTTCTGCCCGCTCGTCAGTGGCGCCCGGCGCGTCGCCGAAACACCGGCCTGGGTAATGGCCGATGCCATTTGCGCCGGGTTCGGCGGAGAAAGTACGCGGGCGACGGCGCAGATTTCCGCCGCGCGCCGCGCCGGGCTCACCAACGGTTTCGATCTGTTGCTCGGCGAGAAGCTGGCATCGGCCGGCGGCACTTCTCGCGCGGTCACGATCGAGTGGGAAGGCGTCGAGCGACTCAATATCTGGCGCTACGGCATGGCGACGGCAACCGGTGAGGAAATTCCCGAGGAGTTGTTCGGCACGGTCAACAAGCGTGTCCAGGCATGGCGCGCACGGGCGCCCTCCATTCCGATCGCCGATCGCCTCGCCCCGGCGCGGACGGCAACGGCAATCGGTGTGCTCTCCAACGAAGCGCTGGTGACCATGTACAGCGCCGTCCTGCCGGAGATGGATCCCGAAGACGTGCCCGGATCGACGACCGGCAATCTACGCGCGGCCTATGTTCGCGGGACGCAGGCCGAGCGGCTATCGGCGATGCGCGAGATCTGGTCCGAATGGCAGGGCAGGGACGATCGCTATGCCGCGCTGGTGCTGACGGCCCGGGCCGCTGCGCGCGTCGAACCTTCCGAGGATTTGGCCGATGACAGCGCAAACCTGATTGCATCGATGCTGAGCGCCGGTTTCGATATCCGGGCAGCACGCTGGGCTGATTCGGTCGAAAGCGGCAGCCAGGGCTGGGCGCTGCTCGCCGTCGGCGCGCCGACCGAGGCTGTCGAGGTCAGCTACGGCCGCGTCGATGACTATGCGGATACTCAAGGCGCGGAGGGCAGGCATCGCGCACAGCTTCTCGCCGCCGCGCTCGCCGGGCTGGGGCGGCTCGACGAAGGCGAGATCGGCGATGCGAATGAAGCGCTGGACCTTGGCCTCGACCGGCAGAATATCTGGACGCAAACTCTGGATCGCGCGGCGCAGCGGCAAAATGCCGGGATGGTGGCCGTCATCGCCGCAATCGGCATGCAATCGCCAAGCTGGAGCGGTATCCCGCCCGCGCATCTCTACCATGTCGTCCGCGCACTGCGCCTGTCGGGCCGGATGGCCGAGGCCCGGATGATCGCCGCCGAAGCGATCACCCGCGCCTGACCGGCGTGGCCAAGGAGCCCGCGGTTCCCGCATCCGGCGATGACGCGCGACTGATCGAGCGCTTCCTCGAAATGATGGCGGCCGAGGCGGGGGCGGCGCGCAACACGCTGCTCGCCTATGAACGCGACCTGCGCGGCGCCTCGGCCGAACTCGAAGGCGGAATGAGCGAGGCGGGAAGAGACGACATCCGGTCTCTGGGCGAAAGCTGGATGACGCTCGCGCGGTCGACCGTGGCTCGGAAATCGGCCGCGCTGCGACGCTTCTACGGCTTTCTGGCCGAGGAAGGCCTTCGCGGCGACGATCCCTCCGCCGCATTGCCGCGCCCGTCGCAAGGCCGCCCGCTGCCGAAGACGCTGGGCAGGGGCGATGTCGAGCGATTGTTCGATACGATCGCGGCGGAAGTCGCAACCGGCAAACCGTTGGCGCTCCGCCTCGCTGCGTTGTTCGAGCTGCTTTACGGATCGGGCCTGCGCGCGACCGAACTTGTTTCGCTGCCGCGCGCGGCAATACGCAAGGGCTCTCCCTTCCTTATTCTTGCCGGCAAGGGCGGGCGCGAGCGGTTGGTGCCGATCTCCGATCGCGCGCTGGCGGCGGTCGAAGCGTGGCGCGTTCATGTGCCGGGCGATGCAGCCTGGCTGTTCCCCTCGGGCAAGAAGCACCTGACGCGCATCCGCCTCTATCAGATCGTCAAGGAGCTTGCCGCCAAGGCGGGCATCCCGCCCGACCGCATCAGCCCGCATGTGCTGCGCCATGCATTCGCGACGCATCTGCTGGAGGGTGGCGCCGATATCCGTGCGCTACAGACGCTGCTCGGCCACGCCGATATCGCCACGACGCAAATCTATACCCATGTCGACAGCGCCCGGCTCGTCGAACTCGTGAACGCCCGTCACCCCCTCGTTGACGAGCCGGGTTCCGCAGCCTAACCGCGCCTCCATGGAGCATTTCCTCGATTTCGAAAAACCGATCGCCGAACTGCAGGCGCGCGTCGCCGAACTGCGCGAAACCGCCGATGACGGGCCGGTCGATATCGACAAGGAGGTCCGCCGTCTCGAGCGCAAATCGGAGGACATGCTGCGCGAGACCTATGCCAGCCTGACGCCGTGGCAGAAGACGCAGGTCGCCCGGCATCCCAACCGGCCGCATCTGAAGGACTATATCGCCGGTTTCGTCGCCGATTTCATGCCGCTCGCCGGGGATCGCGCCTTTGCCGACGATCAGGCGATCATCGGCGGATTTGGACGGATTTCCGGCCATCGCGTCATGGTGATCGGCCATGAAAAGGGTGACGACACGCAATCGCGCCTGAAGCACAATTTCGGCATGGCCAAGCCCGAAGGCTATCGCAAGGCGATCCGGCTGATGAAGCTGGCCGACCGGTTCGGGTTGCCCGTTGTGACTCTGGTCGACACGCCCGGCGCCTTTCCCGGTATCCAGGCCGAGGAACGCGCTCAGGCAGAGGCGATCGCCCGTTCCACCGAGGCGTGCCTCAATCTGAAAGTCCCGAACATCACCGCGATCGTCGGCGAGGGCGGGTCCGGCGGCGCGATCGCGCTCTCGACCGCGAACACCGTGCTGATGTTCGAGCATGCCATCTATTCGGTGATCTCGCCCGAAGGCTGCGCGTCGATCCTGTGGCGCACGGCGGACAAGGCTGCCGACGCGGCTGAGGCGATGCGGATCGCGGCGAAGGAACTCAAGAAGTTGGGCGTCGTCGACCGGATCGTGGCCGAACCCGTGGGCGGCGCACACCGCAGGCCCGACGAGGCGATCGATTCGCTCGGCAAGGCGCTCGGCGAGGAATTGGTCAAGCTCGTCAAACTCGACGCCGATACCGTGCGCCAGCGGCGACGCGCCAAATTTCTCGACATGGGCAAGTAAGCCCGCGACCGGAACCCTTTGCTCGACTGCGCGGTTGAACGTCCATAGATCATTCGCTCTGGGAGGACGTTCGATGCCGATCCGTTTCAAGCTTTCCATATCCATTGCCGCCTTTGCGGTGGCAACCGGCTGCGCCGGGCTGCCGATTCCCGGCACCGGCCCCGGGCCGGGCGAACAGATCACCCAAAGCGAGCGGCAGCAGGGCGCACAGGCGCATACCCAGCTCGTCCAGCAGTTCGGCGGTGCCTATTCGGGGCCGCAGAGCAATTATGTGGTGCGGGTCGGACAGCGCATAGCGGTCCAGTCCGGCCTGTCCAATTCGCAGAACGATTTCACCGTGACGATGCTCAATTCGCCGGTTGAGAACGCGTTCGCGCTTCCCGGCGGCTATGTCTACATCACACGCAATCTGGTCGGACTAATGAATAGCGAGGCCGAGCTTGCCTCGGTCATGGGGCATGAGGTCGGCCATGTCGCTGCGCGTCACAGTTCGCGACGCCAGAGCACCAGCACGCTCACGCAGATCCTCGCGCTGGGCCTCGGCATACTGACCGGCAGCGGCGATGTCGCCAATATCGCCGGTCAGGCGGCGCAACTCTATACGCTCCGCTATTCGCGTAGCCAGGAATATGAGGCTGATTCGCTCGGAATCTCCTATCTCACTTCCGCCGGCTACGATCCGTTCGCGGCAGCCGATATGCTGCGCTCGCTGGCGGCGCAGACGACGCTCGACGCCCGGATTGCCGGGCGCGATGCACGCGCACTCCCCGAATGGGCGAGCACCCACCCCGATCCCGGTGCCCGCGTTTCGCGCGCCGAAAGCGTCGCGAGCCAGCGCGGAGCTGTGCGCGGCCGGGGCGAAACGGGTCGCGATGCATTCCTGACGGCGATCGACGGGATGATGTACGATGACGATCCCTCGCAGGGCGTGATCGAAGGTCAGACGTTCAAGCATCCCGATCTGCGGCTGCAGTTCACCGTGCCCAATGGCTACACCATCCAGAATGGAACGAGCGCGGTCGTGGTCAGCGGCAATGCCGGTCAGGCCCAGTTCGGTGGCGGTACCGCCAACGGCAGCCTCACCGATTATATCGGTCAGGTGTTCCGCGGCCTGGCGGGGCAGGGGCAAGCGCCTTCGATCGGCAATGTCCGCTCGTTCACCGTCAACGGCATTCCCGCCGCACAGGCCGGTGCGCGCATGTCGAGCGGTCAGAATCAGGTCGACGTGACCGTGACCGCCTATGAATTCGGCAACAACCGGCGCTATCATTTCGTGACGATCGCCCAGGCGGGGCAGGGGACGGGGCCGTTCTCGTCGCTGATCGGATCGGTCTCGCGGCTTTCGGCAAGCGAAGCCGCGGCGATCCGACCGCGCGTGCTCGATGTCGTGACGGTTCGCAGCGGCGAGACGATCAGCAGCCTCGCCTCGCGCATGGCCTATGAGAATTACCGCGAGGAGCGGTTCCGCGTGCTCAACGACATGGGATCGGGCGATCAGTTGCGCGTAGGGCAGCGGGTGAAGCTGATCGTTTACGGGAGTTAGAGGATCAGACTTCGGCTAATTCCAAGCAGCAGCATATTTGATTGTCAGACCTCGCCTATGGCTCGGTGCGGCGCTCGACCGCTAGGTCGAGTCTGACAGACAAACACCAAAAAAAAACGGGCGGCGAGTTGCCTCGCCGCCCGTCCTTTGTCTCAGTGACGATCAGGTTTAGGCCATTTCGTCCGAAACGTTGTTGAAGGTATCACCCAGGGTGTTACCCAGCGTCGACATCGCGGTGATCGCGGCGACGGCGATAAGAGCGGCGATCAGGCCATATTCGATAGCCGTGGCGCCCTTGCTGTCTTTCAGCATCTTGCGGAAGAATTTCATTACTGGTCTCCTTGAGTTCCAATGCAATATTGCAGGTTTCCATTCACCCTGCCGGCCCATTCCAATTCGAACCGACAGCGGGTTTTTACGAAACAGGTCTTATAAAATGCTTAAAACCGCGGATTGATGCGGCGTTAAGCATTTCCGGCCTTTCGTCAGCTCGATGCCGCCACATTGTCCGACACGTTGTTCCACATGCCGACCGTCGAATTGGCGAAATTCCCGAGCGCAGCGATCATCGCGATCACGACGAGCGACACGATGAGCCCATATTCGATTGCGGTCGCGCCCTTCTGGTCACGCCACAGCCTTCGCAGCCACTGTTTCATGGCACACGTCCCCTTGTTCCATACCCGGTTTCACTCATTGCATGGAGGGCTTAAGAAACGGTTATGACGCGGGCCGAAGTGCAGCTTTTCCCTATCGTTGCGGCGGCTCTGGTCGACGGAGACGGGCGCGTGCTCGTCCAGCAACGCCCCCCGGCCACCCCGATGGCGGGACTGTGGGAGTTCCCCGGAGGCAAAATCGAGGACGCGGAAACGCCCGAATCGGCGCTTGTTCGCGAATTACGCGAGGAACTGGGTATCGACACAGAGGAAAGCTGCCTCGCACCCGCAACCTTCGCCAGCGCACCGCTGGACGGGCAACATCTGCTCTTGCTGCTCTATGTGTGCCGCAAATGGCGTGGTACGCCGCAGCCGCTCCACGCCTCGGCACTGAAATGGGTGCGCCCGCCCGAACTTTTCCGACTTGAGATGCCGCCCGCCGATATCCCGCTGATCGGGATATTGGACGCTTTGATCTAGCTGGAACTGTTCAGGCGGTGTGCCATTCCTATCGATCGAATGACGGCGGCTACTTCGGTTGTTTTCCCAACACATCGGCCAGCGATGCGCCGCCGCTACCACGCCGAGCGGGCTTGGGCTGATCGGGGGAGGGCGACCAGGCCGTGAGATAGACGATTTCGAAGATTTCCGTCGTGCGGCCATCCTCGGCGGCGTTCTCGAACGTCTCCTTCGCCAGTGAATAGCCTGTTTTGGAGAGCGGCCGGCCGCCGAGCAGGCTCGACATCGCCCCGCCCCGCAGATCGAAGAGCAATGCGTCGAAGCTGCGATATTTCACTTCGACCCGGTCCCCATCCGCCACCGGAAGCGCAAACCCTGCGCGCGAGAGTAAATCGCCCGCCGAGCGCACGTCGATCTGCGGGTGGATGCGCGGCTGGCCGCCGCCGGATGCCAAGTCCGCCGTCATCATTGCCTTGCGAAGAACCGGCAGGCTTCCCACGCCGAGAAAGGCGGCGAGGAACAGTCCGTCGGGCTTGAGCGACCGGTTGGCGAGGATCAGCGCACCAGGCAGGTCGTTGACGGTATCGAGCATCCCGCAGGAGAGAATCAGGTCGAACGACCCGTCATCGAAGAGTTGCTCGTCCTCGTCGCCCTGAAGGCCGCCCGATCGCTCGGCGAAAAGCCGGCCCGGATCGACCGTCGTCGTTTCGATACCGCGTTCGGCGAGCCGTTCGGCGAAATCATCGCCGACATAACCGAGGATCAGCGCTTGAGAGAATTCGCGCTTCACGCTGTCGAGCCGGTCGAGCAGTTCGTCCGCCATCCGCTGCTGCAGGAAGCTGGCCTCATCCCAGCGCGATGCTGCCCGGTCTCGCCGCACGCGCCGCAATGCGCGATCGAAGGGCCCCGTCTGCTCCATCGCCGGGCTTGTGCCCGTTCCGAGGCTCTGGAACAACCGGGCCATGGCGCTCGCCCCGCTCCTTCGTCCGCTCGTCGATTTCGCGCTGCCGTTGCGCTGCCCGGCTTGTGGAGTCGTCGTCGGCGACGAGGACAGTTTTTGTCTCTCCTGCTGGAATGCGCTCGAGCACCTCGATGGGGGCTGCCCGGTCTGCGCCGCCCCGGCGAACGAGCCGCGCTACGAAGGCGAAGTTTGCGGCGCCTGCCGCGCCGATCCGCCGTCCTTCGATACGATGCGCGCCGCGGTCGCCTATGGCAAGATCGCCCGGCAGATCGCGCTGAAGCTCAAATATGGCGGCCGGACGGGGCTGGCGCGGTTGATCGCCAAGGCGATGCGGCGGCATGTGCGCGATCTCGATGGGGCGTTGCTCGTGCCCGTCCCGTTGCATCGGGGGCGGATCTGGCGGCGCGGCTACAATCAGGCGGCGCTCATTGCGCGCGGCCTGGCGCAGGGCGATGCGGACCGGCTGGCGCTCGACGCGCTCAAACGGGTGAAACCGACGCCCGTGCTGAAGAACATGACGCCCGGCCAGCGCCAGCGCGCGGTGCGCGGCGTTTTCCGGATCGACGAGCGCTGGCGCGCGCGATTGAAGGGCAGGACCCTCGTCCTTGTCGACGATGTCTACACCAGCGGTGCGACAACGCGCGCTTGCTCCAGCGTGCTCAAGCGGGCCGGCGCGGCCGAGGTTCATGTGCGCTGCTGGGCACGCGTGATACCGGGCGAAAGCGACGACTATTGACGGATTCCCGCCCGGCACACACATAGAGGCCATGGCCAAGGTCGAAATCTACACCAAGTTTCTCTGCGGATTCTGCCATCGGGCGAAGAATTTGCTCGATGCGAAGGGCGTGGAGTTCGAAGAATTCGACATCACGATGGACGCCGGCAAGCGTGCCGAAATGCTTCAGCGCGCGCAGGGCCGCCATACCGTGCCGCAAATCTTCATCGACGGCGCGCATATCGGCGGGTCGGACGATCTCGCCGCGCTCGAGGCGGATGGCAAGCTCGACCCGCTGCTGGGCCTGTAAGCGATGACGCAGCGTATTGCCGTGCTTCAGATGCGATCGGGCATCGACCCGGCCGCGAACACCGAAACGATGACCGCCGCCATCGCCACGGCGAGCGCAGAGGGCGCGGAAATCGTCTTTACGCCCGAAATGAGCGGGCTTCTCGATCGCGATCGCAAGCGCGCATCTTCCGTCATCGCGACCGAAGACGACGATACCGTTCTCGCGGCCGTCCGCGCGGAGGCGGCCGCCCACAATATATGGGTCCACCTTGGTAGTCTCGCATTGCGGTCGGCGCCGGGGTCGGACCGTTTCGTCAACCGCGGCTTCCTGATCGACGGCGAGGGGCAGATTCGCGCGCGCTACGACAAGATGCATTTGTTCGACGTCGATCTCGACACCGGTGAGAGCTGGCGCGAGTCGGCGGTCTACGATGGCGGAGACAAAGCCGTTGTTGCCGACAGCCCGGTCGGGCGGATCGGCCTTTCGGTCTGCTACGATATCCGCTTTCCGCGCCTCTATCAGAACCTTGCCGATGCCGAGGCAACACTGCTGACCGTGCCCGCCGCCTTCACCGTACCGACGGGCAAGGCGCACTGGCATGTTCTGCTTCGTGCCCGAGCGATCGAGAACGCCGCCTTCGTCGTGGCCGCTGCACAGCACGGCAAGCATGAGGATGGCCGCGAGACGTTCGGCCACAGCGTTGTCGTCGATCCCTGGGGCGAGGTGCTGCTCGACATGGGCGACGGCGAGGGACTGGGCTTTGCCGAGATAGACCGCGCGCGCCTTTCCGAAGTCCGCCGCCGCATCCCGGTCGGCCAGCACCGCCGTGAAATTTCGGCAGCGGAACTGCAGTCATGATCGTCCTCGATCTCAAATGCGACACCGGTCATGTGTTCGAGGCCTGGTTCGGCTCGTCGGGCGATTTCGAGGAGCAGAAGGGCAGGGGCCTCGTCGAATGCCCGATCTGCGGCTCGCAGAAAGTCGGCAAGGCGTTGATGGCGCCTGCTGTCGGCGCCAAGGGTAATCGCAAGAGCGACACGCCCGCCAAGGGCAATGCGCCCGTGCCGATGCAATCGGGAGGGGAAGGCAGCCCGGCCGAAATGAAAGCGCTGCTCTCCAAGCTGGCCGAGGCCCAGGCAAAAATGCTCGAGAAATCGGACTATGTCGGCAAGGATTTCGCCCGCGAGGCCCGCGCCATGCACGACGGTCAACAGGATGAGCGCCCGATCCACGGCGAAACCACGCTCGACGACGCGAAGAAGCTTGTCGAAGACGGCGTTCCCGTCGCGCCGCTGCCGCTGCCGGTACGCCGCCGCGAACGCGAGAATTGACCGCCCTCCGCGCCCGGCCTAACGGGAAACCGGGCGCCCGTAGCTCAGTCGGATAGAGCATCGGATTCCTAATCCGGGGGCCGCAGGTTCGAATCCTGCCGGGCGCGCCAGACCACCGGCGATGCCCGCAACGCAGAGGCGGTGGGCGATGCAGAAGCGACCACTGGAGTGCTGCCTCCGCGCCAAAGCCGGTGCAAACTTGTACCGTGCGAGAACTATTTGACGCGACTCGCCGCGTCGTGAGACATCCCGCCAACGTGGACACGCATCCTTCGGGCGCACCCATGCAACGGATGGAAGGAATGCGAAGATGGCGACACAGATCGACGAAACGAAGCTGGAGCAGCTTGCCGAAAAGGTGGTCGGCGATATCGCCGCTTCGATGAGCGTCCTGCTCGCCTATATCGGCGACCAGGCCGGGCTTTACGAGGCGATGCGCGAGGCGGGACCGTCGAGCGTCGACGAACTTGCAGCGAAGACGGGGCTCAATCCCAAATATCTCCACGAATGGCTGGGCTGCAACGCGGCGGCGGGCTATGTGACGCACGACCCCGCGAGCGGACGATTCTCGCTGTCGCCCGAACAGGCGCTGGTGATGGCAACGGAAGGGCAGCCGGCCTGCATGCAGGGTTTCCTGCAATCGGTGGTTGGGCAGTTCGAGAATCACGAGCGCGCGGTCGAGACCTTCCGCTCGGGCGAGGGACGGCCGTGGAGCGACCAGGGTGCCTGCTGCTTCTGCGGCGTCGATCGCTTCTTCCGCCCCGGCTATGCGGCCTTCCTGCTGAGCGAATGGATCCCCGCGCTGGACGGCGTGGAGGAGAAGCTGCGCGCGGGCGGCCGGATCGCCGATATCGGCTGCGGCCATGGCTCATCCTCGATCCTGATGGCCGAGGCCTTTCCGAACGCCACCGTCCACGGCTTCGATTTCCACGAACCTTCGATCGAGGAGGCGCGCGCCAAGGCGAAGGCGGCGGGCGTCGACAATGTCGAGTTCACCGTCGCGACGGCGCAGGATTTTCCCGGCGAAAACTATGATTTCGCGTGTATTTTCGATGCGCTGCACGATATGGGCGATCCGGTCGGCGCCGCCCGGCATGTCCGCGAGACGCTGAAAGAGGGCGGCACCTTCATGCTCGTCGAACCGATGGCGGGCGACAGCATGGCCGAGAACATGCATCCGGTCGGCCAGATATTCTACGGCTTCTCGACAACGGTCTGCACGCCCGCCTCGCTGGCGCAGGATGTGGGGCTCGGCCTCGGCGCGCAGGCCGGGCAGAAGCGGCTGACCGAGGTGCTGGAGGAGGCGGGTTTCCGCCATGTCCGCCGCGCCGCCGAAACGCCGACGAACATGATCCTCGAGGTGACGGGATAGGCTCGCGCTCGCTGCACACTGGCGTCATCCCTCCAAATCTGGAAAAGGATGGCGCATGAGCGAATATGACCATGCCGTGGACGGCGACATCGCCGATCCGCCCGCCAAGATCGCCGTGCCCGACGAGGTGCAGGAGGCAATCCGTACGTTGATTCGCTGGACCGGCGACGATCCCTTGCGCGAAGGGTTGCTCGATACGCCGAAGCGCGTCGGCCGTGCCTGGAAGGAATATTGCCAGGGCTATGACGAGGATCCCGCGATCCATCTCGACCGGACATTCGAGGAGGTCGGCGGCTATAACGAGGTCGTGCTGCTGAAGGACATACCCTTTCAGTCGCATTGCGAGCATCACATGGCGCCGATCATCGGCAAGGCGGCGATCGCCTATCTGCCGCGCGACAAGGTTGTCGGGATATCGAAGCTCGCCCGCGTACTGCACGGCTTCGCCAGGCGGCTGCAGGTGCAGGAGCGGCTGACGGCGGAGGTGGCAGACTGCATCTGGAAGCATCTGCAGCCCGATGGCGTCGCGGTCGTGATCGATGCGAGTCATAGCTGCATGACAGCGCGCGGGGTGCGTACCCCGGGCGTGAGTATGGTGACGAGCCGATTAATGGGGTGCTTCCTCGACGACGACAGAAGCCGTAAGGAAGTGCTGTCGCTGATGGGATATTGAGATGCGGAGTTTGAAAAGCATGAAGACCGTGTGGCCGGGTATTGCGGCCGTGTTGCTGATCGCGGGATGCACGCAGCCCGAGGGCGGCGAAGCGGCCGAAGAAACGGCAGCAGGCGAAGAAGAACCGGAGCAGGCGCTGACCCCGGTGGATACGGAGCCCGCGGTCGAGGCGCCTGCACTGGCGCCCCTTTCGCAGGCCGAGATCGAAGCCGAACTTGAAGCGGGCGCCGGTTGCAGCCTGGAGCAGGACGGCAAGGCGTTGCTCGTCGCCGTTGAGGGCGATGCGATTGCGCGGCCATATGGCACGCTGCGCCACATGACATTCGAAGTGCCGCAGCGCACCGGCAATGATGGCGAACGGCCCTCCGAACTCAATGCGCTTTACGATGGTGGTAGCTTTCACGCCGGTGCCATCCGGATCCAGGTCCTGCCTGAGGAAGGTGAGGGTGAAACCATCGGCGAAGTCACCTTCCGCAACGCCCGCGTCGTGATCACCGAAGAGAATGAGGGATCTGGCGAAATGGAAGGCGAGTGGCACTGCGGGGCGTGATATTGTCAAAACCTCGCTAGCGCTCGGCCGTCAGGCCGAGTCTGACAATCAATTCAGCTATTCACCCACCAGCGCAGCAGGTTCTGCTGCACGCCTTGCAACCGGATGAAGTTCTCGAACGCCATGTTATTGCCTTCGAGCGCGGCGACTTCGTTGAGTTCGTAGAGCAGTTCGCGCTTCGCGTGATCGCCGATCTGGCTCTGGATGAAGGTGATTCCTACTAGACGATCGCCGCTCGTCACCTTTTCAACCTCGTGCAACGTCGTCGACGGATAGACGATCGCCGATCCGGCGGACAGCTTGAAGCGTACGTCCTGATCGGCAAGGCAGATTTTGAGCGCGCCGCCTTCATAGCTGTCGGGATCGTTGAGGAAGATCGTGCAGCTCAGGTCCGACCGCATAATTGCATTGTTGATGTTCATGATGGCCGCGTCGGGATGCAGGCCGTAGTTCATTCCGGGATCGTAACGCGTAATCAGCGGCGGGGCGATCTGGCGCGGAAAGGCGAAATTGCGGAAATCCTCATGGCCCATCAGTGCCTGAGTCATGATCTGGGCCGATCGCTGATAGGCGTTCTGATCGTTCAGGTGCAGGTTGTTCTTCGTCTTGTTGTGCGGATTGCTGATCTTGCCGTCGACAAATTGCGCGTTCGACGCGATCTGCTTCAGTTCGGCGACCTGTTGAGCCGAGAGGACCTGATCGAGCTTCTTGAACATGGTTCAGTCCTTTGCCACGCGGGCGAGCGCGCTGGCAATGACGGGATGGTTGGCGGCAGCCTCATCGAGCCAGCGGAGCGCTTCGGCAATGTCGCCACTCCGCTCGCGTCGCGCCTGTTCAAGAACCTGCTCGCGCAGCTCCTTCGAATAGCCGTGTTCGGGTGCCTTGGAATAGCGCTGCATGAGAGGCCCGGAGACCAGCGCGTCGATGGCCGCACGGTCTGCATCGACGCCGAAGAAGGTGGCGATGTCAGCCAGATGCTCGCCCGGCGCTGCGAGAAACGCATCGAAATCGAGCCATTTGACGGTATTGGCCTCGGCCGCTGTCTCAAGGGCCGACATCTCGCACGCCCATCCCATTGCCGCGTGCGTCGCTTCGGGCATGTCCCAGAGCGCCCATGGTTCGGCGGCAATCCGCCGGTGCAGGCGCACGAGACGCGGGCCGGAGAGCATGGCCAGCTCCTGCCGCGAATTTTCTCCGGCGAGAATGGTTTCGATATAGCGTTGGGGCGACAGCGTCAGGAACAGCGCCTTGCGCTTGCCGCCCAGGCACGGCCCGGCGATCTCGCTGGCGAAGCTTGTCGCCTTGATCAGCGCGCGATCCCCGGGCCGAAAGGTCCGGGATAGCCAGCCGAGAGCGGTTTCCATACGCGGATCCAAACGATCCGGCGGCCAAGGCGATTCGGGTCGGTCACGAAGCCCGGCCAGTTCGGCGAAGTTTCGCAGCAACTGCGGCTCGCGTAGCGCGAACAGGCCGTCGAGTTCGCCGAGCAGGCGCGCAATCAGCGTCGATCCGACATGGCCGATATGGAAGATGAAATGCGCATTTGCGGGCCAGCCTGCGCTGGCGGCCTCGAGCTGCGCCCAGTCCGCCCATTGCATCTGGCGATTCTGGGTCAGCAGGCGCTGGTCGAGAAAGCTCGCATCGCGAAACTCCTGCTCGCCCATGGGGACGAGCAGGACGCGGTCGTTGATGACATCGAGCTGATGGGGGAACAGGCCGGCGGTGCGGTCGAACTGCATTGCCTGCCCGTTCCCCTTGTTCAGTTCCGGCGGTTCGCCGGAGACGATCAGGCGTCCTTGTCGCCTTCTTCGCCGGCTTCGGCGTCGGCCGGCGACTCTTCGGCTGTTTCGGCTTCGGCTGTTTCGCCGTCGCCGGCTTTGGCCTCGGCTTCGCCGCTTTCGGCTTCACCCTCGACATCGTCTTCGATCGCTGCGATCTCGCCGGGTTCGGCGTTCTCGTCGAATTCGGAGACGATTTCGGCCTGCGCCTGTTCGAACATCTCGGCGATGACGTCGATGCCGGCCGCCTGCTTCTCGGCCTCTTCGGTCGAGCGGGCGACGTTGACCTTGACGACGACGTCTACCTCGGCGTGCAGGTTCACCGTCACCTCGTGCATGCCGATCTCCTTGATCGGACGCTCGAGAACCACCTGCTTCTTGGTGATGGCCTCCCCCTTTTCCTCAAGCGCGATAACGATGTCGCGCACCGTGACCGAGCCGTAGAGCTGTCCGGTTTGCGAGGCCTGGCGGATGAGTTCGATCGACATGTCGTCGAGCTTCTTCGCTTCCTTTTCGGCGGCTTCGCGGCGCTCGGCATTTTCCTTTTCGAGCCGTTCGCGATTGGCTTCGAAAACGGCCTTGTTGGCTTCGTTGGCGCGCAGGGCCTTCTTGTTCGGCAGCAGGAAGTTGCGGGCGAACCCGTCCTTCACGGTGACGACGTCACCGATATTGCCGAGATTGCCGACGCGTTCGAGCAGAATGATATCCATGGTCCGCTCCCTATTTCACGATGTACGGCAGCAGGCCGATATGGCGGGCGCGCTTGATCGCACGGGCCAGCTCGCGCTGCTTCTTCGCCGAAACGGCGGTGATGCGGGAAGGAACGATCTTGCCGCGCTCGGACAGGAATCCCTGGAGCAGCTTGACGTCCTTGTAATCGATGACGGGCGCGTCCTTGCCGGAAAAGGGGCAGGATTTGCGGCGGCGGAAAAACGGTCGTGCCATGATCTAGTCCCTTCCGTCTTCGTTTTCGCTGTCGCGGCGGCGCTTCTTCTCCGCCTTGCGCATCATGATCGAGGGGCCTTCTTCATGCTCGTCGACCTTGATGGTCATATAGCGGATGACGTCCTCGTTGACGCGGGTCTGGCGTTCCAGCTCCTCGACAACCGAACCCGGCGCGTCGACGTGAAGCATCACGAAATGCGCCTTGCGGTTCTTGGCTATCGGATAGGCGAGCGATTTCAGGCCCCAGGTCTCGGTGCGCGTGACCTTGCCTTCGTTCGCTTCGATGATCTTGGTTGCTTCCTCGGCGAGCGAATCGACCTGGGCCTGTGCCAGATCCTGACGCGCGAGGAAGACATGCTCGTAGAGAGCCATATGTCTTCGTCCTTTTTGGCCGATCGCTGACGCCGCACGATGCGAACGCCCCTCCGGCTGTCGTCTCAAAAATCACGGGGCGGAAAGCACGACGGCTCCGCCCCGGTGGCGGCGCACATAAGCGGTTTCGCGGGATATGGCAAGCGGCGCGGCGAATCCGGTCAGCGCGGCAATGATAGCGTAAGCATATATGATTACCGGCCGGTAATCCGTAACCCTTTAGACCCGGTGCTGGCCTGTTGCGTACGGGCCAGTAGCGGGCGGGAAAAGTGCAGACTGCGAAAAATCACGAGGCGGAACGGCGCGAATATGAGCGGCACGTCATCTCACTCGCCGCCAAGGCGCGCCGCGCCAATGGCGGCACTCATGCCGCGATCACGATCCTCGACGTCTCGGAAGGCGGTGTGCAGACGCTTGGAGCCGAGCAGTTCGGGGTCGGTACCGATCTGCTGATCTACCTGCCGGGTATTGCGCCGAAAAAGGCGCGCGTGGTGTGGCAGCGAGACGGGCGGACCGGCTCGCAATTCGATACGCCGCTCCACATCGCCGTGGTCGATCATCTGGCGCGGCAGTTTGCCTAACTACGGCTGACGGCTTCACCGGGGCTCAGTAACAGGCACAGTCCGACAAGCAGGGTTGCGACCGTACCGGCTGCGCCGGCCGGAAAAATAAATGCCATTCCCTGCGGCAGGGCGAAAAGGCCGGTACCTAGCGCCGCCAGTCCGGCAATCGCCGTTATCGCTCCGATTGCCTTCTGCCCGCCTGACCTCGTCTGCAAAAGCTTTGCGCCCAGGATCAGGCCGGCAGCGCCGATCATCGCCTTGGCGAGAAGGTAGAAGAGGAAGGCGCCCGCTACGACCGTCGCAAGGACCGGTGCGAAATCTTCGCCCGCCTCGGTCAGCGGCAGGAACATCGAAAGCCCGATCCCCGACTGCAGCGCGTTGAACACGCCGGATACTCCCAATAGCCCCCAGACAAGGCCGCGTCCCGGATCGCGTGGCAGCGCGGCAAAGGCCGTGGCTGCGACGAGCGCGAAGACTATCGTTTCGACGGCCCAAAGAGTTGAACGCAGCGGCCAGCCCTCGACAATCCCCACATCGCTCAACGCGAGGAAATAGACGATCTGCGTCGCCACGGTGACGAGAAGGCCGAGCGCAACAATGCGCGCGTGCGGCGAGAGCTGATGAACCATCGTCGTTGCCCCTGTTTTTCAGGGACGGGTTCGCGCGGCGGCCCCCAAAGGTTACGCTGCTTGCCCCTTTGGCCGGTCGGCTATGCCGTCACTTGCCGATATAGCCGAAAAGCACACCGCCCACTTTCCGCATCTGAATCTCTTCTGCGCCCTCGGTGATGCGGTAGCGGCGGTGGTGGCGGTAGATGTGTTCGAACGGCTTATGGCGGGAATAGCCGATGCCTCCATGGACCTGCATCGCACGGTCGGCGGCGTCGCAGACGAGACGGTTTGCGCGATAGTTGCACATACTGATCTGGTCCG
This sequence comes from uncultured Parasphingopyxis sp., assembly GCF_937129435.1. Classification (GTDB taxonomy): domain Bacteria; phylum Pseudomonadota; class Alphaproteobacteria; order Sphingomonadales; family Sphingomonadaceae; genus Parasphingopyxis. Next base: position 48,016 of record NZ_CAKZNF010000033.1, read on the forward strand.
AGAGCTTCTTCGCAACCTCGGTCTTGGGCATCGTGTCCATCGCCGCGGACACCGAGTAGATCAGCTGCCGGAGCATCGCCGCCTCGGTGTGCAGTTCGACGAGCGGGAACTGGATTGCCTGGTTCGCAGAAAGCGGCTTGCCGAACGGTTTGCGCTCGTTGGCGTATTTCACGCTCTCGTCGATGCAGTATTGCGCCGCGCCGAGCGATGACGCGGCCTGGCGGATGCGGTTTTCGTGGACGAAATGCTGCGCGCAGGCGAGCCCCCAGTCCGGATCGCCGAGCACGGCGTCTTCCGGAATCCAGACATTGGTGAACTTCACCTTGGGATGGTCGGTGGGCATGTTGAACGTCCACAGATATTCCCCGATTTCGACGCCCTCGGCATCATAGGGGACAAGAAAACAGCCGATCCCCTTGGCGTCGCCATCCTCGCCCGCATGGCGTGCGAAGACCATGCAATGCGTCGCGACGTGGCTGCCCGTCGTCCACATCTTGTTGCCGTTGATCAGCCAGCCGGGCTTGCCATCCTTGTCCTGCCGCACCGCGCGCGTATCCATCCAGGTGGCGTCGGAGCCGTGATCCTCTTCCGTCAATCCAAACGTCCAGCGCAGCTCTCCCTTCAGCATTTTCGGAATGAAATCCGCCTTTTGCTCGTCTGTGCCGAAATCACGCACCATCAGCGGCTGAACGAGATTGCCGACGATCGAGCTTTCGTTCTGCAGGTCGTTGTGCAGGCCGAGCCCCTTGTGCGCCAGATGCTCGCGAATCCGCGCCATGGCGAGGTGCGAGCCGTTCTTGCCGTCGAACTCTTCGGGCAGCGCATAGCGGAAATGCCCGGCGGCGTCGGCGCGCTTGCGCATTTCGCGCAGCAATGCTTCCCAGTCCTCGCTTGGCAGCCCGTCATTGTCCCAGTCGGTGCGCGCATGTTCGCGGCGGTGATCGAAGAATCGGTCATTGTCGTCCTGCGACTGCAACGGCTTGATCTCGGCTTCGATGAAGGCGTCCAGTTCGGCGAGATAGTCCTCGATTTCACGGGGAATCTGAAAAGGGTTCACTTAATCCTCCATCGTGTTTTCGCGACGCGCAGGCCGCCATATTTGGGTTGATCGATCGAAAGGCGTTCGAGCGCCGAGAGGCGCAGATGGTCGAAAAGATCGTCGTCGGCGAGATCGCGATGGCCGCCGCGCAATGCCTCGCAGAATGCGCCATGGCCGATGTCGAGCGCGTCGAGACGTTGCGCCTGCCGCGCGGCGAACATTCCGCCCCAGGCCGCGGCCCGTTGCGCGATCCCGAGCGCATTGTTGGCGACGCGCGCCTCGAACAGCGGATGGCCCTCCAGCCCCGGCATCACCTTTTCGCGATCCCATTCGATCAGCGCGTTGAGGATTTCGGCATAGGCGACTTCGCCGGTCTCCGGCAACAGCGGCGGCTCGGCCCATTCGATCGGCCGGCTCTCGGTGTCGCGCATCGCTTCGAACTGCAGGACGAGATCGATCTCGACCTCCGAGACGCGGCGGCCGATAATCGTGCGTTCCAGGGTATGTGCGCTGCCGTCGCGATAGCTGTGGCCCATTCGCAGGCATGCAACGCCCCACCACAATGTGTTATAGACCAGCCACCAGTCGAAGCGTGCGCGATCGACCGTCGTCCCGCTCGCCGCCTCGTAAGCCGCGATCAGGTTTCCGGCGCTATCGAAGCCTCCTGCTTCCTTTTCATAATGTCCGAAGCGCCAGCTCGGCGTGCACAGATAGGCGAGATCTTCCAGCGGATCGCCGAAATGGGCGAGTTCCCAGTCGAGAACGGCACTGATCCCGTCACTGTCGATCATCAGATTGCCCATCCGAAAATCGCCGTGCACGAGCTTCGGTTCGGCAGGCGGCGGTAAGTGTCGCTCGAGCCAGCCAAATGCGTGATCGAAAATCGGGATGGCGCCGTCGACCTCTCGATAGGCGGCTTCCTGCTGGTCGAGAAGCTGCCGTTCGGTGACTGTCTGAATGTCGCCGGGAAGACCGTCGCGGGGGAGGGCGTGGATCAACGCCAACTCGCGCGCGCATGCGGTGCTCAAACCTGCCTCGGCCTCCGCAAAATCCGGGTTGCCGAGGATCTTGTGAGGCAGCGTCTCGCCCTCGGCGCGCGCCATGACGAACCCGGTGCCGAGCGCGTCCTCGTCGCCGAGCACGCCCAGGACGCGAGGAGCCGTGACGCCGGCCTGTTCGGCAATCGCGATCAGCTTTGCCTGCGCCGCGAGCGAAATCGCCGCGATCGCCGCTTCGTCGCCGCCGCGATCGGCCATGCCGTCGGGCAGGCGCCGCAGCACCATGCCTTGGCCGCCATGATCGAACGACCAGCTTTCCATATTGGCGCCGCCGCTCAATCGGCGCAGATTGGCGATCTCTGGCTCGCCACCGAATTGGCGCGCGCAGAACCGGGTCAGCTTTTCGGTGAATTCTCTCTCTTCCACAGAGTTGACGCTAACGTAATGCTGTGCCCGCTTCAACGGTTGCCTAAAGGGCGGCGAAGCGCGAAAGCGTGTCGCGCCGAACAGAGCAGGAGAAATTGCATGCGTGCGTTCATCTTTCCGGGGCAGGGGAGCCAGGCGGTCGGCATGGGCCGGGCGCTGGCCGATGCGTCCCAGATTGCGCGCCACGTGTTCGCGGAAGTGGACGAAGCCTTGGGGCAGAGCCTTTTTGCGCTGATGTGCGAGGGGCCGGAGGATGAGCTGACGCTGACGGAGAACGCGCAGCCGGCGATCATGGCAAATTCGGTCGCGACGCTGCGTGTTCTGGAGGCTGAGGGAGGATTCAGACTGGGCGACAAGGCGGAATTCGTCGCCGGTCATAGTCTCGGCGAATATTCGGCGCTGTGCGGCGCAGGCGCGATCGACCTGACGACGACGGCGAAGTTGCTCAAGACACGCGGCCGGGCGATGCAGGATGCGGTGCCGGTGGGAGAGGGGGCGATGGCTGTATTCCTCGGGCCCGATATCGAAGATGTTAAGGCGATTGCCGAGGAAGCGGCGGGGGACGAGGTTTGCGTCGTTGCCAATGACAATGCGCCGGGCCAGGCCGTGATTTCGGGCCACAAGACGGCGGTCGATCGTGCCTGCGCGCTGGGCAAGGAGCGCGGCGCCAAGCGCGCTATGCCACTTGCGGTATCGGCGCCGTTCCACTGTCCGTTGATGAAACCGGCGGCGGACAGGATGGCCGACGCGCTTGCAGACGTCGAAATCCATGTGCCGAGTGCGATGCTCTACGCCAATGTGACGGCGGGCGCGGTGGGCGAGCATGAAGCGATCCGCGGGCTGTTGGTAGAACAGGTCACGGCAATGGTTCGTTGGCGCGAAAGTATCCTCGCCATGGCCGGGGAAGGTACGAGCGAGTTCATCGAGCTCGGCGGCAAGGTCGTCGCGCCGATGGTGAAACGCATTGCCTCCGACAGCATACAGAAGAGCATCGTGTCGATGGACGATATCGCCGCGTTGGTGGAGGAAATTTGATTCACACAAAGACACGAAGTCACGAAGAAGAGATTGCGCGAAGCGCATTTAACTTCATCATTGGCCCGCGAATGCGTGCGCCGAGGGAAAACGCCTTTGTGGCTTTGTGGCTTTGTGTGACCCAAAATTAGATCCAGACCCAAGAGGAATTCCATGTTCGATCTTTCAGGCAAAACCGCGCTCGTTACGGGCGCTTCCGGCGGTATCGGTTCGGCGATCGCCAAGGGGCTGGCCGCGCAGGGTGCAAGGGTGGCGCTCTCCGGGACGCGCGAGGATGCGCTGAAGACCGTGGCAGACGAAATCGGTGGCGATCCCGTGATTCTGCCGTGCAACCTCTCGGATTCCAATGCCGTCGATGCACTCGTCCCGTCCGCAGTCGAAGCGCTTGGGCAGCTCGATATTCTCGTCAACAATGCCGGCGTCACGCGCGACAATCTTGCCATGCGGATGAAGGACGAGGAGTGGCAGGACGTGATCCGGATTAACCTGGAGGCCGCTTTCCGGCTCGCGCGCGCTTCGATGCGGCCGATGATGAAGGCGAAGACGGGGCGGATCATCTCGATCACGTCTGTCGTCGGCGCCACGGGCAATCCGGGGCAGGCCAATTACGCCGCGTCCAAGGCGGGACTGATCGGCATGTCGAAGGCGCTGGCGCAGGAAGTCGCGAGCCGCGGCATCACCGTGAACTGCATAGCGCCAGGCTTTATCGCCTCGGCCATGACCGACGAACTGCCCGACGCGCAAAAGGAAGCCCTGAAGCAACGCATTCCGGCGGGGAAACTGGGCGAGGGCGCGGACATTGCCGCCGCCGCTGTCTATCTGGCGTCGGACGAGGCGGCCTATGTTACCGGCCAGACCTTGCACGTAAACGGCGGAATGGCGATGATTTAGCTTGCGTCAACATGAACGGGGCTTGCGCGATTTCGCCTCGCCCACTAGGAAACTTGGGAATCACAAAGCCAAAGGACAATCCATGAGCGATACCGCCGAACGGGTGAAAAAGATCGTAACCGAGCATCTGGGCGTCGAAGCCGACAAGGTTACCGAAGATGCGGCCTTTATCGACGATCTGGGCGCCGACAGCCTTGATATCGTTGAACTCGTCATGGCTTTCGAGGAAGAATTCGGGGTCGAAATCCCGGACGACGCCGCCGAAGACATCACGACCGTCAAGGACGCGATCACCTATATCGAAAAGAACAGCTGAGGCTGCTTTGTCGACAGGGACGGGCCCGCGGGCCCGGTCCCGTGAAAACGGCTCTTCTGCGTTTCGGCAGGGAGCCGTTTTTCATTGGCGGATAAGCGTCTATAAGGCCCGCCAGATCGTAAGCGGCCGGTGCGCCGCAAGTGGATGCATGAACAAGGAGCAGCAGCAATGCGCCGTGTAGTCGTTACCGGGCTGGGCCTCGTCACGCCGCTGGGCGGTGATGTCGAAACGAGCTGGAAGAACATCGTCGCCGGAAAGTCCGGTGCCGGGCAGATCACCCACTTCGACCCTTCCGACCAGAAATGCACGATCGCCTGCGAGGTGAAGTCGGCCGATCACGAATATGGCTTCGATCCCGAACACCATGTCGATCACAAGATCCGGCGGCAGGTCGACCCGTTCATCATCTACGGTATCGATGCCGCCAGCCAGGCCATCGAGGATGCCGGGCTGACCGATATGTCGGAAGAAGAACGTTTCCGCGCCGGCTGTTCGATCGGATCGGGGATCGGCGGATTGCCCGGGATCGAGAGTGAATCGCTGCTGCTCGCCGAGCGCGGCCCCGGCCGTGTCAGCCCGCACTTCGTTCATGGCCGGCTGATCAACCTCGTGTCGGGGCAGGTCAGCATCAAATACGGCCTGATGGGGCCGAACCATGCGGTGGTGACGGCCTGTTCGACGGGCGCGCATTCGATCGGCGATGCGGCGCGGATGATCGCGCTCGACGATGCCGATGTGATGCTCGCGGGCGGCGCCGAGGCCACGATCTGTCCGATCGGCATTGCCGGCTTCGCGCAGGCCAAGGCGTTATGCACCAACCGCAATGACGATCCCGAAGGCGCCAGCCGTCCCTATGACAAGGGCCGCAGCGGCTTCGTTATGGGTGAGGGCGCGGGCGTCGTCGTGCTGGAGGAATATGAGCGCGCCAAGGCGCGCGGCGCGAACATCTATGCCGAGGTCGTCGGCTACGGCCTTTCCGGCGACGCGCATCATGTGACGGCGCCGCACCCGGAAGGGCTCGGTGCCTATCGTTCGATGGAAATGGCACTGAACAAGGCCGGGCTCGCGCCGGGCGACATCGATTACATTAACGCCCACGGCACCTCGACAATGGCCGACCTGATCGAGCTTGAATCGGTCAAACGGCTGTTCGGCGATGCGGCAAACAGCCTTTCGATGAGCTCGACGAAATCGGCGATCGGCCATCTGCTCGGCGGTGCCGGCGCGGTCGAATCGATCTTCTGCATTCTTGCGATGCGCGATCAGGTTGTGCCGCCCACGCTCAACCTCGAAGATCCCGAGGACGGTACCGAGGGCATGGATTTGGTACCGCTCGAGGCCCGTGAGCGCGAGGTCAAAGCCGTGCTCAACAACAGCTTCGGCTTCGGCGGCACCAATGCCAGCCTTGTGATGAAGGCCGTCTAGCGACATGCGCCGCATCGGCTGTACCGCGCTCGTCGTCGCGGTTCTCGCCGCCGTCCTTGTCTTTGCGGGAATCCGCACATGGAGCGGGCCGGGGCCGCTCGAGGAAGCGACAACGGTGTCGATCGCCAGCGGTTCGACGCTGGCTGACGCGGCCGCGACGCTGGAAGAGGCCGGCGTGATCCGCTCGGCGCAGCGCTTTGAATATTTCGCGCGTGTGCTCGGCAGCAACGCCCATATCCAGGCCGGCGAATTCGAGATGCCGGCCTATGTCAGCCAGTCCGAAGCGTTGCGGATCCTTCAGGAGGGCGCGGCACTGCAAAGGCTCGTGACGATTCCCGAGGGGATGCCCTCGGTGCTGGTGCACGAGCGGCTGATGGCAACCGAGCTGCTGACCGGCGACATCCCGGTGCCCGCAGAGGGTTCAATTCTTGCGAACAGCTACAGCTACGAACGTGGGGAATCGCGTGCAGATGTCGTGGCGCGCATGCAGGCGGCGATGGACGAGGAACTGGCGCGCGCCTGGGCGAACCGGTCATCCGATACCGTCGTGCGGACGCCGGAAGAGGCCGTGATCCTCGCCTCGATCGTCGAAAAGGAAACCGCCGTGGCGAGCGAGCGCCCGATGGTGGCGGGCGTTTACTCGAACCGGTTGCGGCAGGGGATGCGGCTGCAGGCCGACCCCACGATCATCTACCCGATCACCCGCGGCCGCCCGCTCGGCCGCCGGATCCGGCGCTCGGAGATCGACCAGGTCAACGACTACAATACCTACTCGATGACGGGATTGCCGCGCGGGCCGATTGCCAATGTCGGGCCGGAGGCGCTCGAAGCGGTCCTCAATCCGGCCGAGACCGATGCACTCTATTTCGTGGCCGATGGTTCGGGCGGGCATATCTTCGCGGAAACGCTGGAAGAGCATAACCGCAATGTGCAGCGCTGGTATCGAATTCGGCGCGAACGCGGCGAGATGTAGCGACTAGCGGAGCCAGCCGCGGGCGATCCCCTTGCCCGAGAGCCAAAGCTGAAACACGCAAATAACCACGCCGAGCAGCGACAGGACGATCGCTCCGGCGCTGACGGCTCCGAGAAAGCCGTCGAGTGCGAAGGCCCAAAAATACTGAACGAACACTGCAAAGAGCGAAACCAAGAAGAACAGACGTGCGTGGCCGTTGCGCGCCAGCAGGAGCAGCGACCCTACCAGCCCCGTGGCAATTGCAATCGCGAAGGCCGCCGGCGCGTCTGCTGCAATGGCCATGGCTTCGAGAATGACGTCGCTGTAGTTGCTGGAAAGTTCGCTGACGCTCGCGGTATTCAGAAGCAGGTAGATGCCGCCGCCCAGGCCGTTCCAGATCAGGAGCAGCACGGACGCGACCCAGAACCAACCGGGTGGGCGCGTATTGAGCACCTTGTTCACGGGTGATCCCTTCCCTCGGGTTCGAACTGTCCCCGTCTTCGCAAATCTCAGGCAAGATTGAAAGGTTTGTGGATAAGTCTGTGAACTAGAGCCGCAAACCGGCCAATTCGTTGGCCCCCGCCATCAGGTTGAGGTTCTGGACCGCCGACCCGGCGGCGCCCTTGCCGAGATTGTCGATTGCGCCGACCAGCCGGATCTGACCGTTGGCGCTGTTCTCGAAAACAATGATGTCGAGCCGGTCCGTTCCGGCGCATCTTTCGAGCGGAAGGACGCCCATAGCCTCGGTTTCGGTATCGGAAAGCACCGAGATCAGACGCGATCCATCATAGGCCGAGGTCAGGGTATCACGCGCGGCACCACCATCGACCGACCAAAGCGGAATTTCGACGAGCATGCCTCGATAGGCGTTCGCCACCGACGGCGAAAATAGTGGCGCATGCGACAACCCCGTGCGCTCGCGCATTTCGGGCAGGTGCTTGTGCGCAAGGGGGAGGGCGTAGTTGCGAAACGCCGTCCGCGCCGCGCCGCTTTCGAACTCCGCGATCATCGCCTTGCCTCCGCCCGAATAGCCCGATGTGGCATTCACGCTGATCCGGGCGTCGGCGGCGACCAGCCCGGCCCGAACAAGTGGCCTGACGAGCGTAATGAAGGTCAGCGCATAACAGCCGGGGTTCGAAACGCGCTTCGCCGACGCAATCCGTTCGCGCTGGCCGGCCTCCATCTCGGCAAAGCCAAAGACCCAATCGGGATCGATCCGATGCGCGGTGGATGCGTCGATGATTCGCGTACCCGTGTCAGCGGCGAGCGCGACGGCCTTGCGAGCTTCGTCGTCGGGCAGGCACAAAATGGCGAAATCGGCAGCGGCCAGCGCATCGCGCCGGGCGTCATCGTCCTTGCGGGCGGCATCGTCGAGCAGGATCTGCTCGAAATCCGTCCGGCCGTGCAGCCGTTCATGGATTTCGAGCCCCGTCGTCCCGTGGCCGCCGTCTATGAAAACGCGGTGCGGCATCAGACCAACCGCTTGCGTGCCAGAACAGGCCGGTCATGCTCCTGCCCGATCCGCGCCACCACGTCCTCCAGTGGCTCGTAAACGACCTTGCCATGATGGTGCGCCGCGTGGAGCAGCGTTTCGGGATCGGCCATCCAGCCGACATGATCGGGGAAGAAGACGATGTCGCCGCGCTTGAGCACGGCATCGTCGGCGAGCGGTTCGCCGAGCGATGCCATCTGCATGTCGGAATCGCGCGGGGCCTCGGTCCCGAACAGCCCCAGCGCGATCTGGACAAGGCCCGAACAGTCGATGCCCGCCGCCCCGCGACCGCCCCAGAGATAGGGCGTCTCGATCAGCTGCTCCGCCACCGTCACCGGATCGCTCTCCGTCGTCTCGAGAGCGGCGAGATCCGCCAACGGCACGAAGCCGAGCGATGTTTCCAGCCAGTTCCCGCTCGCGCTTCCCGACAGACGCGCGCCCATCGTCAGGGCAGCATGCGTATCTGCCGTCATATCGGGCGACAGATGTGCGGCGGTCTTCGCCACGACGACGATATGATCGGGCGCGTCGGCTTCTCCGATCGCATCGGCGGGCAGATAGCCGACATAGTGATCGTGGGTGCAAAAGCCCCAGACCCAGTCCTTCGTGCGATCGATGACGGCAAAGCCTTCTCCGAACAGCAGTTCGGACGTCATCGTCGATTCCCGATCGGGCCCTTCATGGAGCGGCGCGTGCGGGACGATGCACTGCCGCACCGACGGATGGGCATAATAATGCGCGAATATCCGGCCGGCGAGCGCCATGTCGGCGATGTCGGCGCGATAGGCATTGATCCGCGGATCGAGATTCTCGGACGGCCCGGCAAGGGCGAAGCGCACGCGGCTGGTCTGCGAAGTCTTGGTCAACGAAATGCCTTGGTCAAACGGTTCGGAAAGCCCGAAAGAGCCTGAATCCGCGCGGCATAGCCGAGAGTGCAGGGGCTGTTCAAGCGCAGGCGGTGCCCGCTCACCCGCCGAAGCGGGACTGCAGCATTGTCCAGCTGGCCCGGAGGCCGAGCGCCTCGCCGCCCTTGGGCCGCCCCGGCTTGGCGGAAAGGCGCCACGCATAGGTGTCGAAATGGACCCAGGGGACCGATTTCTCGACGAAGCGGCGGAGGAATAGTGCCGCTGTGCTGGCTCCCGCCATCGGAACACTCGAATTGTTCGACAGGTCGGCGATGTCCGACTTCAGATACTCGTCATACCCGTCCCAAAGCGGCAGCCGCCACAGCGGGTCTTCGACGCTGGTTCCTGCCGCGACGAGTTCGTCCGCAACCGTGTCGTCGTCGGTGAACATGGCCGGAAGGTCCGGTCCCAGTGCCACCCGCGCGGCGCCGGTGAGCGTCGCGAAATCGATCATCAGCGCCGGCTCGTCTTCGCAGGCGCGGGTCAGAGCATCGCCGAGGATCAACCGTCCCTCGGCATCGGTATTGCCCACCTCGACGAACAGGCCTTTACGCGTTTTCAGCACGTCGCCGGGGCGGAAGGAATTGGACGATATCGCATTTTCGACCGCCGGGATCAGCAGGTGCAGCCGCACCGGCATCTTCGCCCCCATGACCAGCCGCGCGAGGGCCAGCGCGTGGGCCGCGCCGCCCATATCCTTCTTCATCAGCAGCATGCCGGCGGCCGATTTGATGTCGAGCCCGCCCGAATCGAAGCACACGCCCTTGCCGACGATCGCGACGCGCGGATGCGACGGATCGCCCCATTCCAGCTCGATCAGGCGCGGCGCGAACTCGCGCGTCGCTGCACGGCCGACGGCGTGGATCATAGGATAAGCCTGCGCCAGCTCATCGCCGGTCGTAACACGGATTTCGGCGTCGAATAGCTTTGCGACCTCGCGTGCGGCGGCTTCCAAATGGGGCGGGCCCATATCCTCGGGCGGCGTATTGACGAGATTGCGGACCAGCGCAGTAGCTTCGGCCTCCCGGACGAGCCGGTCGATGGAAGCGGCTTGCGGCGTCAGCAGGACACGCTGTTTCGCCGGGTCGGGCGACTGGCGATAGCCGCCCATCTGATTATGGGCGAGGAGCCATCCCAGCGCCGCAGCGCCGGGCTCTTTGTTCGCGAGACGATAGGTGCCTTCGGGCAAGGACTGGCCGGCCTTCGCCAGCGACCATAGCGAAGGTTCGTCGGCCGAATCCGTCGAAACCGCCACCGACCAGTTCTCGGCGGCGTCTCCGGGAAGGATGGCGAGATCGTTGGTCTTGCCATCGAAATTCTGCGCCCCTGCGGCGACGCGTTCGCGTTCGGGCCGGTCTTTCAGCCAGGTTTCGATATCGCCTTGCGCGACGAGATGGATGTCGTGCGCGGGTTCGCCCTTGTCCGGACGCAGGAGTGCGGCAAAGTCTGTCATCGGCGGAGGATAGCCAAAGCGGGGGAGGCTGGCCAATCCTCAATTTTCGGCGGATGTCGACGCGAATTAGCGCGCGTCGACCGGCACGCCGAACAGGTCGTGGGCATCGGCGTCTTCGATCCGCACGGTCACGAAGTCGCCGGGGGTCAGGCCATGGGCATCGCGAAGGTGGACTTCGCCGTCGATTTCGGGTGCATCGGCTTCCGAGCGGCCGGTGGCGCCGCCTTCGTCATCGGCCGCGTCGATCAATACGCGCACGGTCTTGCCGACCTTGGCGGCAAGTTTGGCGGCGGAGATCGCGGCGCATTTCTCCATCAACCGCGCATAACGCTCTTCCTTCACCTCCTCGGGCACGGCGCCGGGGAGGTCGTTTGCCGCCGCGCCCTCTACCGGTTCGAAGCGGAAACCGCCGACACGATCGAGCTGCGCCTCGTCCAGCCATTCGAGTAGATAGTCGAAATCGACATCGGTCTCGCCGGGGAAACCGACGACGAAGGTCGACCGGACGGTGATGTCGGGACAAATCGAGCGCCAATGGGCGAGCCGTTCCAACACCTTGGCCTCGTTCGCGGGACGTTTCATCGCCTTGAGCACCGCCGGCGATGCATGCTGGAACGGGATATCGAGATAGGGCGTGATCAGCCGCTCGGCCATCAGCGGGATGACCTGATCCACATGCGGATAGGGATAGACATAATGAAGGCGGACCCACAGCTCGTCCGCCAGTTTACCGAGTTCGCGCGAGAGGTCGGTCATATGCGCGCGGACTTCTTCGCCTTTCCAAGGCCATGAGGCGTGCTTCAGGTCGAGGCCGTAGGCGCTCGTATCCTGGCTTATGACGAGCAGTTCTTTCGTTCCGGCCGCGACGAGCTTTTCCGCCTCGCGCAGGATCGCATCAGGGCGGCGGCTGGCGAGATCGCCGCGGATCGAGGGGATGATGCAGAAGCTGCAGCGATGGTTGCAGCCCTCCGAGATCTTCAGATAGCTGTAATGGCGCGGGGTGAGCTTGAGTCCCGCGTCGGGCACCAGATCGACATAGGGCGAGGGCGGCATCGGAGCGGCTTCGTGCACGGCGCCGACGACCTGCTCATATTGCTGCGGCCCGGTCACGGCGAGCACGCCGGGAAAGCGCGCGCGGATCGTTTCGGCTTCGTTGCCCATGCAGCCCGTCACGATGACCCGGCCATTTTCCGCGATCGCCTCGCCTATCGCCTCGAGGCTCTCCTCCTTGGCGCTGTCGAGAAAGCCGCAGGTGTTGACGAGCACGACATCCGCGCCGTCATAATCGGGCGACAGGCCGTAACCGTCGGCGCGCAGCTTGGTCAGGATGCGTTCGGAATCGACGAGCGCCTTGGGGCAGCCGAGCGATACCATGCCGATCTTGGGAGGGGAGGGGAGGGTTGTGACCATTGTCGCGGCAGATAGGCATTCAGACGGCGAATGTCACTTGCTGGCTGGTTCGGGCCCGGCGGAAGCGGTATGACATGCCGCCATAATATTAATACAGGGAGGGGTTGATGGACATTTTCGATGTGAACTGGCTGGCAGTGGTGCTGGCGGCGCTGGCGGGGTTCGTCGTGGGCGGGCTTTGGTACGGGCCGGTTATGGGCAAGCGCTGGATGGCGGCGGTCGGCGTGACCGAAGAGCAGATTCGCGAAGGCAATATGGTGAAGACCTATGGCTTTACCTTTTTGTTGAGCCTGCTCGCCTCATGGACCCTCGCGCATGTTTTCGCGACCTATCCGGACCTCGCGTTCAGCGTCATGGTGCTGACCGCCTTCGGCGTCGCGCTTGGGTTCGTCGTGCCGGCACTCTGGACCAACTATCTGTTCCAGGGCGCCAAACGCTCGCTATTCCTGATCGACGGAGGTTATTGGCTGCTGTTCTACACCGCGATGGGGCTCGTTCACGCGGCGTTCGCTTGACCGGCCGGGGTCCTTCTACCTGCTCGGGTAGACGGCGCCGCCGATATCGTCGGGCTTGCCGGTGATCTCCACGATGAGGTCGCCTTCGCGGATCTCCTTGGCTTCCTCTTCCCAGAAGCCATAGGGCTTGCCGTTGCGGTAAAGCCGGACGCCAAGGCCGGTCTGGATCGCGGCCAGAGGAAGGCCTTCCTCCATATGCGTCGCCATCCGTTCGCGCAGGGCGACCCGGCCGGTCGCAGAGGCAAGATCGGCCATATAATCGGTGATATGCGGCCCGTGGCACGATCCCGCGAGCAGCAGGCCGGCGAAGTTCACCGGGTTGATGACATTGGACGCGCCGGCCTGCCGCGCCAGCCGCTCATTGTCCGATGCGCGAACGAGCACGCTGATCGAAAGCTTGGGCGCCATCGCTCGCGCCGTCAGAACGACGAGGATCGAGGTATCGTCGCGCCCAGCCGACACGATCATCGCTCTGGCGCGTGAGACGCGAACCTGGCTCATTGTCTTGTCGCGCGAGGCATCGCCTTGCATCACGTTGCAGCCGCGGCGCTCCGCTGCTTCCAGCCGCGCATGATCGCCGTCGATGACGACGATTTCCTTCGGATCGGTCCCGCGTTCGATGAGTTCGTCCACGGCTTCGGATCCGCTGATGCCGAAGCCGGCAACGACGATATGGTTGTGAAGGTTTTTCTGGATCAGACTCATGCGCCAGCGGCTCCAGCTCTTTTGGAGAAGAAAGTCATAGGCCGTCCCCAGGAAGATCAGCCAGATGAAGAGGCGGATCGGCGTCACCAGCACCGCCTCGAACAACCGGGCCCGGTCCGTTACCGGGACGATATCGCCATAGCCGACGGTCGTGATCGTCACCATGGTGAAATAGAGGACGTCCGGGAAATTGATATTGCCGTCCGAATGGTCGACATAGCCTTCGCGGTCGAACCAGTGGACGCCGATGGCGATGCCGACGAGGAAGAAGACGACCGCCGCGCGCAGCGTCAGCGAACCCCAGCGCGAAAGCCGGGACTTGCGACGCAACTCGCCGGAGCGGTCGTCGTTCGGGCTGCCGGGGCGCAACATCTAGAGCGAAGGCAGATGCGACACGGGATTGACGGGCTGGCGGTTGCGGCGAATTTCGAAATGCAGCAGCGGGCGATCGGCCGCGCCGCCAAGGCCGGAACGGGCGATCATCTGCCCGCGTTCGATCTCCTGTCCGCGTGTCACCTGCAAATCCTCCATCTGCCCATAGGCGGTGATCCAGCCGTCGCCATGGCTGATCAGGACGAGACCGCCATGCACCTGAATCTCGGTGCCGGCATAGAGCACAACGCCGTCTGCGGACGCAAGCACGGGCGTGCCGCGCGGCGTTGCGATATCGATGCCGTTGTTCAGGAAACCCTCGCTGACCTCGCCAAACGGTGCCAGGATTTCGCCCGTCACGGGCCAGCCGAAACGCCCGGCGAAATTGGCCGGCGATCGCACTGCCGCATCGTCGGGCAGTTCGCGCCGCGCCGTCGCGACCGGCGGTGTCGTACTTTCATTGGCTGCCAATGCAGGCTCGCCGCCCGTGATGATGTCGTCGATATCGATGTTAAAGGCGGCGGCGCGTTCGGCACGGCTCATCGAGGCGACTTCGGCATCGCTCGGCAGCAAAAGCCGCTGCCCGGTGCGGAGGATGTACGGCTCCTGCAACCGGTTCAGCGTCGCGACGCGCGACCAGTCGACGCCATATGCCCTTGCGATTGCAATGCCCGTCTCGCCGCGCCGTATCGTGTGGTAGCGCCCACCCGGGATGGTCAGCCGCATACCGGGGTGGATGACATAGGGCGGATCGATGTCATTGGCGGCAGCGATCGCCGCGACCCCGGCACCCGATCGTTGCGCGATGAGGCCGAGGCTGTCGCCGGGTCGCACGACATAGCTGGTCGGTGCAATGGTTTGCGCCGTCGGAGCGACGGATTGTGCCTGCCAGCGCGGCTCGCGAATGATCGGCGGAACGATGTCGCGCGGTCCTGAAACGGCCTCGCTCTCGGCGGATGGCCGCCCGTCGGAGGGAATACAGGCGGCGAGCGCGCAAAGCATCAGCGCCGCCAGCGCTCCCGTTCGCGCAATCGCTTCAACCCCGCCCATGGGCTGCCTTTACCCGCCGGGCAGGCCATTTGCCAGCATAGGGTCCGCGACGGGGCGGGTATAACTCGTCTAGTCAAAGACGGCGGACAGGGCCGCCATCGACGAATGGTGGGTCATATCCAGATGCAGCGGCGTAACCGCGATAAAGCCGTCATCCACCGCCTCGAGATCAGTCGAATGCCCGGCCGTTCCGACCATCGGCCCGAGACCAAACCAATAATAGGGGAAACCGCGAGGGTCGGTATTCTCGACGATCTGCAGCCGGCCATAGTCCCGCATGCCCTGGTCAACGATACGCGTGCCCGCCACGGCATCAGGCGCGACTGCGGGAAAGTTGACGTTGATCAGCGTCTTGGGCGGAATGTCATAGGCTGCAAGCCGTTTGAGGAGGCTGGCACCGTGCCGTCGAGCAACCGCGAATTCGACGTCGTCGCCCATCGCTTGGCGTGGATAGCACTGGCTCAGCGCAATCGAGGGGACACCGGCGAGGGCACCCTCCATCGCTGCCGACACCGTTCCCGAATAGGTGACGTCCTCGGCCAGATTGGCGCCGCGATTGACGCCGGATAGCAACAGGTCGGGCGGATTGTCCTTCATCACGAAGTTGATGCCCATCATGACGGCGTCGGTTGGGGTGCCCGTGACCGCATAGCGCTTCTCGCCCATCTGGCGCAGACGCAAAGGACGCGTCAGCGTCAACGAATGGCCCGCCCCCGATTGCTCCTCCGCCGGTGCGACGATCCAGATATCGTCCGAGATCGTCTGCGCGATCTCCTCCAGCACCGCGAACCCCGGAGCATGGATCCCGTCATCATTGGTGAGAAGAATACGCATCAGGGCGTGAGCGTTTCGAGGCCGCCCATATAGGGCCGCAGCGCGGCGGGAATCGTGATCGAACCATCCGCCTGCTGATAGTTTTCAAGCACCGCGACGAGCGTCCGCCCGACCGCGAGACCGGACCCGTTGAGCGTATGGGCAAAGCGCGTCTGCTTTTCGCCTTCGGCGCGATAGCGGGCGTTCATCCGGCGCGCCTGGAATTCGGTGCAATGCGACACGCTGCTGATCTCGCGATAGCAATCCTGGCCGGGCAGCCAGACCTCCAGATCGAACGTCTTTGCCGACGAAAAACCCGTGTCTCCGGCGCAGAGCAGCATCCGGCGATAGGGCAGTTCGAGCCGGTCCAGCACGGTTTCCGCACACTGGGTCATACGTTCATGTTCGTCCGGCCCATCCTCGGCGCGCGTGATCGCTACCATTTCGACCTTGTCGAACTGGTGTTGGCGGATCAGGCCCTTGGTGTCGCGGCCTGCCGATCCCGCTTCGGAACGAAAACAGGGTGTCAGGGCGGCGAAGCGCAGCGGAAGTTCGTCCGAAGACAGAATGCGTTCGCGCACCAGATTGGTCAGGCTGACCTCGGCCGTAGGGATGAGCCAGCGGCCGTCGGTGGTCTGGAACGAATCCTCGGCGAATTTGGGCAGCTGGCCGGTGCCGATCATTGCCTCGTCGCGGACAAGCAGTGGCGGCGCGACCTCGGTGAAACCGTGTTCCTCCGTCTGCAGATCGAGCATGAACTGCGCGATGGCGCGGTTGAGTCGCGCGACGGGCCCCCGCAACACGGCAAAACGCGCGCCCGATATCTTCGCCGCATCCTCGAAATCGAGACCCAGCGCCGCGCCGATCTCGTCATGCGTCTTCGGCACATAGTTGAAGGTGCGCCGTTCCCCGCGCTCGTGAACCAGCAGATTGTCGTTCTCGTCGGCGCCATCGGGCACATCTTCGTGCAGGATGTTGGGCAAACCGGAAAGTCGAATTTCGATTTCGGGGGCCATCTCATCGGCCGATTCTTCCAGTTCGGCGATCCGCGCCTTCAGGTTGGCGACCTTCGTAATCATTTCCTGCGCCCGGTCCTCGTCGCCTTGGGCTTTCGCCTGGCCGATCGCCTTGGACGCGTCGTTTCGGCGCGCCTGCAACTCCTGCAATTCGGTCAGCACCAGCCTGTTTTTCTCGTCGAGGGCGAGGATCGTTGCGGCGATAGGTTCATGGCCGCGCCGCGCCATGGCGGCATCGAAGGCGGCCGGGTTTTCGCGGATGGCTTTCAGGTCGTGCATGGCGTCGGGCTATGGCTGCACGGGGGGGCTGGCGCAACCCCGCGGCGCAGTCGTGCGTTGGGCATTTAGAGAAGGAGAAAACACCCTATGAAGATGCCCCATGACAGTTTCGTCGTCGTCGCGGACGGCCGCAAAATGCTGTTCTTCCGAAACGATGGCGACGAGGAGTATCCGCAGCTGGAGCTGGCGTCGAAGCGCAAACAGGAAAACCCGCCCAATCGCGAGCAGAAGGCGAACCAGGCCGGGCGCAGTTTTTCGAGCGGTGCGCAGATGATGCGAAGCAAGGTGCAGGATACCGACTTCCATCAACTGGCCGAAGACCGGTTCGCAGCCGAAACTGCGGATATCCTCTACGACAAGGCGCATTCCGGCGATTTCGAGAAGTTGATCGTCGTCGCGCCGCCCCGAACGCTGGGCGAGCTGCGAAAGCATTACCACAAGGAGGTCAGCGATCGGCTTATCGGCGAGCTCGACAAGGATCTGACCGGACATACGATCGTCGATATCGAGAAGATCATCCAGGCGACCGACTGAGGTTACGGCCGGCATAACCAGAAACGGCGCGGTTCCGATGGGAACCGCGCCGTTTTCTTGTGTCGGGAAGCAGGGCCGAACTACTGCTCGTTCTGCTCCTGATCTTTCTTCCGCTTGCCGAGCCGGCGACGGGCAACGAGCGCAGCCGCCGCACCACCGAAGAGCAGGATCATCGGCGGGGCCGGAACGTCGGTCCCACCATTCGATCCGCCGGACGAACCGTAGCTCGACGATCCATGGCTGGAGCTGCCATGGCTGGAACTGCCATAGCTGGACGAACCCTTGCTGCTCGATCCGAAGCTGGACGAACCGCCGGTTGCACCCGAACTGGTCGACGAACTCGTCGAGGAACTGGTCGAGCTCGACGAGGATGAGCTGGTCGACGAGGACGAGCTCACATTGCCCGAGGAACTGCTGGTCGAGCTGACATTGCCGGACGAGGTGCTCGAAGAGCTGCCGCCGGTCGAGCTGGTCGACGTCGAACTGATACCGCCCGTCGAGGTCGAACTGCCACCTGTGGAAGTGGAGCTGCCGCCCGTCGAAGTCGAGGTCGAACTGCCGCCAGTGCTGTTCTCGTTGCGGACGATGATATCGCCTTCGCGGACGAAGAAGCCGCCGCTCGAGCCGCCACCACCGCCGCCGCCGATGAAACCGCCGAAAAAGCCACCGCCACCAAAGCCGCCGCCGAAACCGCCACCGCCTCCGATGACCTCGACCGCGCCGCCGCCGCCGAAGCTCGGCACTTCGCCATAGGGGATCGGTGCCGGAGGCGGAACCTCATAGACAGCCGGAACCGGCTGCGGGGCAGGACCCGCCACCTGGTTCGTCACGCTGACGACCGTCGGCGTTTGCGGGCAGCTGGTGGTCGTGGTGACCTGGCGCACGCGGCGGACGGTGCGCCGGGCCGACGGGCGATGCCCGATCTGGCGCGCGGCGACACGCGGTTGCGCGGCGCGAACTTCGGCCGGACCCGAGGTTTCGGCAACATGGACGGCGCCCCCGCCGACAATCGCACCGCCACAGGCACAGGCGCACAGTTTTGCTAGAGCCATTCTGACAGACATCGGCTTCACTTCCCTTCTTGCCACCGTTTGGACCGGCCGGCGTCGCGCCGTGCCTGCATCGGTGTTCGGTGTCGTCAAAAGGCATCAAGAAGATGTTAAGCGCAATATCGTTAACCATGATTTCGCAGTTATTTCAGTTGGCTGGATGGCATACCGGCCAAGGAAGATGGTTAATGTCCCGTTGAGGGGCAGTCGGCCTATGCGTTCGTGAAGCAAGGTGATTACGATGCGCGGTTAACACGGTCGGACGGAATTCTTCCCTTCGAATCTCTTTTCGCCGATTCGCATCTTGTGCTCGGCAAACGGCGTGCGTAAGAGGCGCGCCGCCGGCCAAGGCTGCGAATGCGTTAGGAAACAACGCGATTTGCGAGGGGAGAGACGGATGGCCACTGCGTTCAGAAGCGAATCGGAAGAACGCCGCACTGTGGCCGACAATCCGCCGCCCGATCCCGATCTCGCGCTCGATTTCGATGCCCCTTTCATGGAAGAGGCGCATCAGCGCTATTTCCGCCGCAAGCTGAACGACTGGAAGGCCGAGATTCAGCGCGAACTCGATTCGACGCGCGAAGAGCTCGCCTCGGGCCCGCTCAAGGAAGCCGACGCCACCGACCGTGCGTCGAGCGAAACCGACTGGTCGATCGAGCTGCGCCGCCGCGACCGGCAGCGCAAACTGATCGCCAAGATCGACGCTGCGCTACGCCGCCTCGACAACGGCGAATATGGCTATTGCATCATCACCGGCGAACCCATTGCGCTGGCGCGGCTCGACGCGCGACCGATCGCGACGATGACCGTCGAGGCGCAGGAAAAGCATGAGCGGCGCGAGCGGCAGACCCGCGACGAATAGGACCGCGAGCCGGGATTACCCGTTCGACAGTTCTTCCTTGAGCTTCAATTTTCGTTTCTTGAGTTCCGAAATCTTCATCTGATCAGGCGAAGGCCGAAGCCGCTCTTCCTCGATTTTCGCGTCGAGACCGGCATGTTTTTGAGCAAGTGCGGAGGCATGAGCCTGTTGCATTCCTTCTCTCCTTCCTGATGAAGTGGGACGGAGAAGATAAGCCGAACGCGTTGCGTTTGTCTTCAACGAATCGACATGGCGTGCGGATATCTCCGCCAGATGTTTGGAGAGCTTGGAGCGGTCATGGAAGAAGCGATCCTGCGGGTAAGACTGGCCGCCCTGAAATCCGAGCATCGGGACCTCGACGCCGCGATCGAGGCTCTTCGCGAGACGCCGGGTTCGGACCAGCTGCGGCTGGCACGGCTCAAGAAGCGCAAATTGGCGCTGAAAGACGATATCGCGTCGATCGAGGACCGTCTTCTGCCGGACATCATCGCATAGAATCGCAAAAAAGCAGGCCCGGCTGACGCCGGACCTGCTCCTGATTACCGTAGTCGACGCGCTCAGGCGGCGTCGCGATGATCCTCGTTCGCCGCTTCGATCGTGGCGTTGCCGCCGATGGCGATCTTGCGCGGCTTCTTCTCTTCGGGAACTTCGCGCTTCAGCTCGATGTTGAGCAAGCCGTTCTCATAGCTCGCACCGTTCACCAGGATGGTGTCGGCGAGTTCGAAGCGGCGCTCGAATGCGCGTGTACCGATGCCGCGATGGATGAACTCGCGGCCTTCGTCCTGGTCGCGATTGGCGACTTCGCCGGTGACGATCAGCACATTCTCGTGGACCGTGACGTCGAGGTCGCTCTCGGCGAAACCGGCGACCGCCATCGTGATCCGATAGGTATCGTCGCCGAGCTTTTCGATATTATAGGGCGGGTAGGCATTGCCTTCGCCGCGGGTGGCCGCATCGACGAGCCGGTTCAGGTTCTCGAACCCGATCGACGAACGGAGGAGGGGAGCAAAATCCATAGTACGCATATCCAAAATCCTTTTCTTCAAGCGATTTTCATATGTTGAGTCCGCGGAGTTCCCGCGCGGCTATCCGAAAACACCCCTGAAAAGGCGGCGCTTCGAACGGTTGAGAGATGGGATTTCATACGCTGAATTCAAGAGCTGTCGCCCCGTATCGGGACATTAACCCTGAGCGCGCGAAACAGCCCGATTTCGCCGTTCTCAAGCGCATCGTCCTGTGGCATCATTGCTCGCGCAATGGGGGATGGAACAGGGATGGAAGCCCGGATTACGCCGAGGCTCGTCGATTCGCTTTATATCGAGGCGATGGTGCTGGCCGACGAGGCACGCGCCTATTTCGAGGATCATGGCACCGAGGAGCGCGATGCGCTGACGCCGGCGTTGCGCGTCGGCTATGCTGTCGAATCGTTGAAGGTGACGACGCGCATCATGCATGTCATCGCCTGGCTGCTCACCCGGCGCGGGCTTGAGGCCGGCGAAATCGATCGCGCTGCAGCGAGCCAGCCCGACCGGCGGCTCGGCGAAGCAGGGCTGAGCGATCCGGCGGTTCTGCCGCAGCTTCCCGAAGGTGCAGTCGGCCTGATCGAAGCGAGCGAAGATCTGTACGCGCGCGTCGCCAGGCTCGAACAGGATCTGCTCTCGCCGCCCGAAGAGACCCAGGCGCGCGGCAGCCCTGCGCGGAGCTTGCTGAACAGGCTCGAGCGCGCCTTCTAGGCGACGTCGCGCTGTTTGGCGGCCAGTTCGGCCTTCGCCTCTTCATATTCCGCTTCGAGCCGCGCCACGCGATCCGCGACGCTCTCGACCGCCGTGACCGCACCGATGCCCTGGCCCGACCCCCAGATATCCTTCCACGCCTTTTTCTCCTGATTGCCGCCGGAACCGAAATTCATCGTCTTCAGATCGCCCTGCGGCAGATTGTCGGGATCGAGACCCGCCTGCTCGATCGAACCGCGAAGATAATTGCCATGCACACCGGTAAAGAGGTCCGAATAGACGATATCGGCGGCGCGACCCTCGACGATGCCTTCCTTGTAACCCTGGGTCGCGGCGGCCTCTTCGGTCGCGATGAAGGCCGATCCCATATAGGCCAGATCGGCGCCCATGGCCTGCGCGCCCAGGATCGCCTTGCCCGTGCCGATGGCACCGGAAAGCAGCAGCGGCCCATCGAACCATTCGCGGATCTCGCCGACCAGCGCAAAGGGTGAGGTGACACCGGCATGGCCGCCGGCGCCGGCGGCGACGGCGATGATGCCGTCCGCGCCCTTTTCGACCGCCTTGCGCGCGAAACGATCGTTGATGATGTCGTGGAGCGTGATGCCGCCCCAATTGTGTACCGCCTGGTTGAGTTCCTCGCGGGCGCCGAGCGAGGTGATCGTGATCGGCACCTGCCATTTCTCGCAGGTCGCCAGATCCTGTTCGAGCCGGTCGTTCGAGCGATGGACGATCTGGTTGACCGCGAAAGGTGCGGCGGGCCGGTCCGGATGGTCGCGATTATGTTCGGCGAGCGCCTCGGTGATCTCGTGCAGCCATTCGTCGAGCAGCGATTGCGGCCGCGCGTTCAGCGCCGGGAAGGAGCCAACGACCCCGGCCTTGCACTGGGCGATGACGAGCGCGGGCTGCGAGATGATGAACAGCGGCGCGCCGACGAGCGGCAGGCGGAGCGGATCGAATAGGGGACTGGGTAGTGTCATACCGGTTTCCTAACGCAACCGATTGACGGGGCAAGCGGCAATATTGCCAACGAGATTGTCAGGCCCGTACGCGGCTTTCTGCACCATCGCGCCTGCACAATCCGTGAGCGAGGTCGAGAAGTGCGACTTACGGGCAGTCTTCCATGCTGTCGGTGGGGCAGAGGCGGATCGAAGCAAGAAATGCGTCGGCCCATCGTTCCTCTGTGTCGTTTGGTTCGTGCGGGATTCCAACGGTGATCATATAGAGATCCGGCGTACCATCCAACGCGAGAAAGAATGCGGCCTGATATTGGGGATTGTCTTTCGTGCGGGGGCAATCGAAGCGCATGCGGGCGGCAGGATGGCCGTCGATTTCGAAGATATGAATGTCGCCCGGAATTTCGCCGGCGCATTCTTCGGTCAAGCTCGCCTGGAGAAAGCTCAGCGTCTCTGCGGCGAGGCGCCCCTGATGCACGCGCGGCGTGGCAGTTTCGACGGTGATCATGCGTGTGAAGGTGTCTTCGCTCTCGCCGATCGGCACGTAGCGCCGCTCGCTTAGAATGTCGTGATGTTCGTGAACCAGCTCATACCCGCTCATGTCGGGCAGAATCAGACGTTCGCCGTTCCATGGAGAACTCCCGGGCTCCTGCGCGCCAAGTGGAGCGGCAAGACAGAACAGGATTGCGGCAATGGCTGCATGTTTCACGGCTGTCCCGCCTTTTTGGTTGCAGCGAGCATTATCACTTCCTGCCGCTGTCGCGAAAGCCCGAATGCATCGCCGAATTCCATTTCGACAATGGTGGCGCATCGGGATAGATGCGCTTCGGTGCTTCAACTGGCTGGCCTTTTCGCTCTGACCGCCCTGCTTTACGCGATGGTCGGCTTTGGCGGAGGATCGACGTACAACGCGCTTCTTGTCCTGAGCGGGACCGACTACCGGTTGCTCCCGGCGATCGCGCTGCTGTCCAACATCATCGTCGTCTCCGGCGGGAGCTGGCGGTTCTGGCGGGCCGGACATGTGCGGTTCGACCGGCTCTGGCCCTGGTTTCTACTGTCGATACCGGCGGCCTGGCTCGGCGGCCGGATCGCGATATCGGAAACGGTCTTCATCGGGCTGCTCGGCGGCGCGTTGTTGATCGCCGGACTGCAATTGGCCTTTGAGCGACACGCCGGAGCGGAAGCGACGGAGGGCAGGGCTTTGCCGCTGCCGCTACAGGCTGGAATCGGCGGCGGAATCGGCCTGCTTTCCGGGCTTGTCGGTATCGGAGGCGGAATATTCCTGGCACCGATCCTCTATCTGCTCCGCTGGGGCCCTGCGCGTGAAATCGCCGGTACGGCCAGCGTCTTCATCCTCGTCAATTCGCTGGCCGGTTTGACGGGGCAGCTGATGAAGCTCGATGATTTCGGCCAGGTCGAGGCGCTGCAAGACTATTGGCTGCTGTTCCCGGCTGTACTGATCGGCGGGCAGATCGGTTCGCGGATCGGCAGCACGCGGCTGCCGCCGTTGCTCGTCAAACGGATGACGGCTGTGCTGATCCTGTATGTCGCCGCGCGTCTGCTATGGCGCTGGTGGACAGCTTTGGCCGCCTAGAGCAGCCGCAACCGTCTGCCGGAATGGGATTCGACCAGCTTCGCTACGAATTCTTCGTCGAGCGGCGTCTGGAATCTCACCCCGAGATAGGCTCCATCGCCATAGACGATATCTAAACCGATCGGCTGATCGAGACCTGGTAAGGCAATGGCCAGCTGGCCGGAGCCGATCGCCATGCCACGCGCATCCAGCAGACAGCCCAAGGTCGATATGTTCCTGACGAGAACAGCATCGCCATCCTCTCCCGCGCCACTGATGCGGGCCTCCAGTTCGATTCTGGCGCGCATGGCGCCGCGTTTGTCCGGCGTATCCTCATACGCCGGAACAGCATTTGTCTGTATCATTGACACCCCCCGGTGATGTCCATGATCTAGCCCCAAAAAGTAAAGAACAGTTTGCGTGATACGAAATAATTATGGCGCACGCCAAGTGAAGCTTCCCGAATAGGTGCTGCTCGTCGGATTGCCGTTCGCATCGCGTGCCGGTGTGAAACGGGCACGGGCGCGGGCCATGTTGCAGGCACGCGCATCCAGCTGGAAATGGCCGCTCGTGCCGGTTGTGAAGCATCCGGTCGGCACGCCATCGGGACCGATGCGGAGCTGGAAGCGCGACGTGCCCGATTCGCCGTTGCGAAGAATATTGCTCGGATAATCGGATTGCGTGACCCAGGAAGCGGGATTGTTCGCAGGTCTTGGCGGTGTGGCGGCGCTGGCCGGGCTCGGCGGCGGTGGAGGCGGCGGAGCGGGTGTCGGTGTGGGGCGCGTCGTGTCGCCCTGCGGCGGACGACGCGTATCCTCAACGGGTGCGCGCGGATCGGGCCGCTGTTCGGGCGATGGCCGCGTCTCTCCCGGCAGGACTGCCGCCGGCTCGTCGCCATCGGGCTGCTGTGGCGGCAAGGGTTCGGGCGGAGGCGGAGCGGTCGAGGCGCCAAGCTGTTCGAGGCGTGCGATATAGGCGGCATCGATACAGGCGCTGTTGTCGCAGCCATCACGGCGGGCGATGAATTCGGCCTGCGCGTTTTCGAGCGCCGTGCGCGCCGCGTCGTCCGATGCAGCGGCCGTCGCCGCCTCATAGGCCGCCGCGACCTGCCGCTCGCGCGCCGCCAGTTCGGCGCTGTTGCAGATCAGTTCGTGCGCCGGGCTGGAAAGGTCCGCACAATCGACGCTCGGCGAGAGGCGGCTCGATCCGACCACTGCGTCCTCTTCGCCCTCTTCATCGCTGCCCGAAAGCAACCAGAAGAGCAGCACCAGAAGGAGCAGCGCGGCTATCCCGGCTCCGATCAGCAGCATCTTGCGCTTGTCGCCGCCCTCGCCATCGTCACCCTCCGGCTTGGCGGGCTTCGGGACGCGACGTGTCTGATCGGCAGCCGGAGTTTCGGATTTGGCGCTGATCGGCGTTGAGGAAACGGGTGGTTCAGGGTCTGGCGGCGGGGGAGGGACGGGTTTCGGCTCCGCCGGGAGCGGCGCGGGGTCGGGCTCCGGATCGGGCGGCATGATGACCGGCTGGCTCGGCGGCGGGGCAGGGGGCTCCGGCGACGTATCGGGAAGCCCGAACTGTTCCTTCACCGTGTTGACCATCCGCTCGATCGACTTGTCCTTGCCGTCGAACCAGTCGACCCATTGATAGTCGTTGAGCCAATAGGCGAGCCCGAACGCCTCGATCTCCTCGAGCCGCACGGGGTAGATCAGCTTGTCCTCGTTCTCCGCCATCATCAGTTCGCGCTTCACATGGCGCGACTGGTCCGAGCGGGAGCAGAAGAGCAGGATGATGAGGTCCGACCCGCGCACCTGTTCGATAATCGCCTGGTCGAACGGGCGGCCCGGCTGGACATCGTCGGGCGCAAGCCATCCGCCGATGCCGTTCCTGTCGAGGATGCGTTTCAACCGACGTGCGGTTTCGACCTGCGAGCTATGATGGCTGATGAACGCGACGGGACGCTTGCCGCCCGATCTCGCCGTGCCATCCCCGCTCATCGCCTTCACCCCCCTTGCGGCGTGGACTAGCGCTCGCTTGCGGCAATGCCAAGCGTGCATGGCGGTGTGCGGTTGTGAAAAGCCATGGAGGACGCGCGGGGGTTCGAACCCCGGACCCGCTGATTAAGAGTCAGCTGCTCTACCAACTGAGCTACGCGTCCATACCATGTCAGGCGTTCCGCGAGGCGCTTTCGCTTGCGGAAGGCGGGGCCACTAGCAGAAGGTTTCGCGTGCCGCAAGCGGTAGCGTTTGCGGCGCTCGACTGCCAGGTCGAGCCTGCCGTGTTATCTGGGTATCCGGTTCTCGCGGTCGAGCGACATCAGGATGCCGATGCATATCATCACCGTCATCATCGCCGATCCGCCGTGCGACACGAGGGGCAACGGGATGCCGACGACGGGTGCGAAGCCCATGACCATCATCAAATTCACCGCCACATAGAAGAAGATCGTGAAGGACAGGCCGACCGCGGTAAGCCGGGCGAAGGTCGTCTTCGATCTCTGGCCGACGCGGATGCCCCAGCGGATCAGGAGCGCGAAGCCGGCAATCAGTGCCAAACCGCCGATCATGCCGAATTCCTCGGCCATCGTCGCGAAGACGAAATCGGTATGGCCCTCGGGGAGATAGGCGAGGTGGCTCTGCGTGCCGTTCAGGAAGCCCTTGCCGAAAAATCCGCCCGATCCGATCGCGATCTTCGACTGGGTGATGTGATAACCGGTGCCCAGCGGATCGTTCTCGGGATTGAGGAAGGTCAGCACGCGGTTGCGCTGATAGTCTTCGAGCAGGAAGGTAAAGGCGAGCGGGATGAACGCGGCGAGGGCAATAAGGCCGCCGATGAAATAGCGCAGCGGCAACCCGGCGAGGAACATGACCACGATGCCGCCTGCCACCAGCGCGAGCGTCGTTCCCAGATCCGGCTGGATCACCACGAGAGCGGCGGGAAGGCCGATCAGCAGCAACGCCGGCCAGATCGCGACCAGCTTGCGCAATTCGCCCGAAGGCAGTCCGTCGTAGAATTTGGCCAGCGCGAGGATCAGCGCGGGTTTCATGATTTCGGACGGCTGGATCTGCATGAAACCGAGATTGAGCCAGCGTTGGCTGCCGCCGTTGATCTGGCCCAGTGCCTCGACACCGGCGAGGCCGAGCAATGTCGCGACATAGACCGGATAAGCGAAAAACTGCCAATGTTCCTGCCGGAGATGGGACAGGAAGATGGCCATGGCCATGAACATGCAGAAGCGGACCGCATGCGACCACGCCCAGGGCTCCGCGCTTCCCCCTGCTGCGGAATAGAGAATGGTGATGCCGAAGCCGCCGATCAGCAGGACGAGCGTAATCAGCCGCCACGGAAGATCCGCAATCGGCTGCGGGACAACGGAATCGTAATTGTTCCTCATGTCTCGCCACCGGACGGTTCTGCCGCCGGGGGCGAGGCTGGCGCGGACGGTGTAGTGGCGGCCGCCGCGCCGTCTGTGCTCGCAGGCGTTCCCGCCGGCGGCGCCGGTGCGTCGGGTGCCGGCGCCACGACAGCGGGCGGTGGGCGGGTCGGGTCCTCGCCCGGGCCCGCGTCTTGCGACGTGTCGCTTTCGGGCACTTCTACGCGAGGCAGGCTGGGCAGGGGTTCGAGGCCGTTGGCTGCGCGATAGGCGGCTTCTTCGCGCGCCATGCGCTGTCGGATATCGCCGCCCCATCCATCTTCGAGTGTCGCGAGATTTTCGAGCGCGCGTTCGCGGTCGAACATGTAGAGCATCGCGTCCTTGGCGACCGGCGAGGCGGCCCGCCCGCCGGACATGCCATGCTCCACGACGACGGCGCAGGCATATTGAGGGCCGTCCACCGGCGCGAACGAGACGAAGAGACCATGGTCGCGATAGCGCCACGGGACGCCCATGCCGCCGCGGCCGGCCGAAAGGTTGACGACCTGCGCCGTTCCCGTCTTGCCGCCAAGCCGGACATCGTCGAGACCGAGCCGCGCCCGGGGAGCCGTGCCCGCACCGTTGACGACCTCGTCCATACCGGCGCGGATCCGTGCAAGATGTTCGGGATCGACACCCTCGATCGGCGGCGCGGGTCGATTATCGCCGGCGACCATGCGCGGAACCACGGCCCGGCCCGATGCGATGCGGGCGGACAGCACCGCCTGCTGCAATGGGGTTACGAGGAGGTAGCCCTGGCCGATCGACGTGTTCAGCGTGTCGCTGTCGGTCCATTCGCGGTCGTGCCGCCGCTGGATCCAGCGGTCGTCGGGGACGGTGCCGTAATTCTGGTTCGGGAAGGGGATATCATACTCGGCGCCCAGCCCCAGCTTGCGTGCGGCCCAGGCGATCCGGCGGATGCCGACGCGGCGGCCCATCGAATAGAAATAGGTGTTGCAGGAGCGGGCAATGGCGCGGTGCAGGTTCATCGGCCCATGAACGCCAAGGCAGCCGAAGCGCCGGTTGCCGAGCGTATAACCGCCGCCGCAATAGACGATCTCTTCGGGATCGACGCCGGCGGCCAGCGTCGCCAGCGCCGTCACCGGCTTGAAGGTCGAACCGGGCGGGTACATGCCGAGCAGCGTCTTGTTGCGCAGCGGCACGCGTTCGTCCTCGGTCAGCATATTGTATTCGGGATGGCTGATGCCGTCCGAAAAGCTGTTCGGATCGAAGCACGGCATCGAGGCCATGGCGAGCACTTCGCCGGTCTGGCAGTTCATGACGACCGCGGAGCCCGATTCATTGCCGAGCCGCCGGCCGACAAACTCCTGCAGCCCCGCATCGATGGTCAGGCGGACCGGATCGCCCGGCTTGTCGGGGCGGGTCTCCAGTTCACGGACAAGCTGGCCGCGCGCCGTAACTTCGGCACGCCGTGCGCCCGGCTCGCCCCGGAGTCGCTGTTCAAAGGTCTTTTCGAGGCCGTCCTTGCCGACCTTGAAGCCGGGAAAAAGGAGCAGGGGGTTCGAGTCCTCTTCAAGATATTGCTCGCGGCTTGGCGCGCCGACATAGCCGACGAGATGACCGACCGCCGCGGCGGCGGGATAATAGCGCGAAAAGCCCTGGAGCGGCGACACGCCCGGCAGTTCGTCGAGCCGCACATTGACGGCGGCGAATTCCTCCCATTCGAGCCCCGCCTTGACCTGCACCGGCTGGGCGCCGGGAACGTTGTCGAGTTCGGTACGGATACGCAGGACTTCGTCTTCGGGCAGCGACAGCAGTTCGGCGAGCGTATTGATAACGCGGTCGCGTTCCTGCACGCGATCGGGGATCAGGTCGACGCGGAAATCCGAGCGGTTCATCGCGATGGGCCGGCCCTCGCGGTCGACGATCCAGCCGCGGCGCGGCGGGATGAGGCTGAGCTGGACGCGGTTGCTCTCGGCAAGCAGTTCCCAGCGCTCATTCTCGGCGATCGCGATCCACCCCATGCGAGCGGCAAGAAGGCCGGCAACGCCGAGCTGCGCGCCGTTCACCAGCACCGAACGGCGAGAGAACATGGTCTGACGCATCGAATCGCTGACCGATAGCGGCTGGGCTCCGTGCTTGCGCTTCCAGATCACAGCGACAGCCTCCACCGGTCGAGCCGCGCGCACAGGCGGAGCACGAGCGGGAACAGCATCACCGTGAGCAGAATTTGCGGCAGGATCGGCACCAGCGTCCACCCGCCGCCCGTAAGCGTCGTCAGGACCATCATGACCAGGATATAGAGGGTGAGGGCCGTTCCCGCCAGCAGCCAGTCCATCCAATAGTCGCGCCAGACCATGCGGTTATTAGCCAGATCGAGCACCATGAGCGCGATCGTCCATAGCATCATGCCGGCGCCGATCGGATTGCCGGAGATCAGGTCGTCGAACAGGCCGAGCGGCAAACCCGCCCATATCGGCCAGATTTCGGGGCGCAGGAACCGCCAGCCGAGGAAGATCATGATTCCCAGCGGCGGCAGGATCGGCGATTGCGCAATGATCGGGATGATCGGCAGCAACGACCCCGCGATCACGCTGGCCGACGGAATGAGGCTGAGTTGCGCGCGGATCAGGGCGACATTTTCATCCTGTCCGATAATCCGCGTCATGGGGCCTCCGCGTCGCCGGCATCTTCTGCAGGCGGCAGGCCGGTCTGCTCGGCAGCGGGTTCATAGGGGCGCTGGACGATGGCGAAATCAAGCGTCGCGGGATTGGCGAGCGGTGCGGCGAGCGCGGTGTCGCCGAAGACACGCACGACGACGGCAACGGGAATATTGGGCGGATAGATGCCGCCGGTACCGCTCGTGATCAGCACGTCGCCCCGTTCGAACGGATTGTTGCCCGCTTCGAGCGAACGGACGTCGACCCGCCCGTCGCCCCGGCCGGTGGTGAACGCAGGCTGGCCGTTCCGGGTGAGCTTGACGGGCACGACATTGGCGGTGTCGGTGAGGAGAAGGACACGCGCCGCGCTGCGGCCGGTATCGACGACGCGGCCGACCAGGCCGTCGGCGGCACGGACGGGCATGCCGACCCTGACGCCCTGATTGGCCCCGGCGAAGATCGTTGCAAAACGTCGCGCGCTCGTCGCGCTCGAATTGACGAGCCGGGCGGTCGTGACGACATTGCTTTCGCGTTCGATCAGGCCGACCAGTTCGCGCAATCGCTGGTTTTCGAGCTCCGTCGCCTGCGCCTGGATCAGACGGCGACGCGCTTCGGCGAGTTCGGCGCGCAGCTGCCGGTTCTGCCGCCCGGCCTGCCACCAGTTGCCGACATTGTCGTCGATCTGTCCGCCGCCCTGAACGGCGCCGCGCCCGGCCGAGGAGACGGGTGCGGTCACGTCGCTGACGGCGCCGCGGATCGCGGAAAAACCTTGCGGATCGGCAATCGCGATGATCACGAGACCGAGGCCGACAAGGATACCCGTAATGGCTACGACATAGCCGGCAAACAGCCCGAAGCGCGCCCGGCGCGAAAATCCGGCCCGCTTCGATCCACTGGAGGCCATATGGCCCTCTCCCCTGGCTTACGCCCTAGCCGGTCGTCAGGACGCCCCGATAGATCTCTTCCTCAAGGGCGCGGCCCGTGCCCAGCGCGACGCAGGTCAGCGGGTCCTCGGCGACGGTGACGGGAAGGCCGGTCTCGCGGCGCAACACTTCGTCCAGCCCTTCAAGCAGCGCGCCGCCGCCCGTAAGCACGATGCCCTGATCGACGATGTCGGCGGCCAGCTCGGGCTGTGTGTTTTCGAGCGCGATGCGTACGCCCTCGACGATCGTGCCGACCGGCTCGGACAGCGCTTCGGCGATCTGGCCCTGGTTGATCGAGATTTCCTTCGGCACGCCGTTCACCAGATCCCGTCCCTTGATGTGGATCGTCTGGCCCTTGCCGTCCGCCGGCATCAGCGCGACGCCGACCTCCATCTTGATCCGTTCGGCCGTGGCTTCGCCGATGAGAAGGTTATGGTTGCGGCGAATGTAGGAGCTGATCGCCTCGTCCATCTTGTCGCCGCCGGTGCGGACCGAGGTGGTGTAGGCGAGGCCGCGCAGCGAGAGCACCGCGACTTCCGTCGTACCGCCGCCGATATCGACGACCATCGACCCAATCGGTTCGGTCACGGGCATGTCGGCGCCGATCGCGGCAGCCATCGGCTCCTCAATCAGCCAGACCTGGCTGGCGCCGGCGTTGGAGGCCGCGTCGCGGATCGCGCGCCGCTCCACCTTGGTCGAACCCGAAGGCACGCAGATCACGATTTCGGGCCAGCGCGGGAAGCGGCGGGGGCCGTGCACCTTCTGGATGAAGTGCTTGATCATCTGCTCGGCGACATCGATGTCGGCGATGACGCCATCCCTGAGAGGACGGATCGCCTCGATCGCATCGGGCGTCTTGCCCATCATCACCTTGGCGTCGTCACCGACGGCGCGGACGCGCTTGACGCCGTTCTCGGTTTCGATGGCAACGACCGACGGCTCGTTCAGCACGACTCCGCGGCCCCGGACATAGACGACGGTATTCGCCGTGCCGAGATCGATCGCCATATCGTGCGACATCATTTTGAAAAGGTTCTTGAACCACATGGGGGAAAAGGTCTTCCAGAGCTTGTGCGTGAGGGGTGGGAATCGACCGTCAGGCGGCCTTGCGTCACCACATAGCGATAATCGGCGGATTTGCGAGTATTATTTCGATTCGCGCTGGGGGTAATCCGCGCTTTCCCGCGCCGGCGAAACGGCCTGTCGCGATGCGGCCTGAATGGCCGCCGTGGTGCAACATGTGGATGCCATGCTCGCCCGGCGGAACAGCCTCGGATATGATCTTCCGATGCCCATTCGCCGCCTTCCCGAACATCTGGTCAACCGCATCGCCGCGGGCGAGGTTGTCGAGCGCCCGTCCAGCGCGGTGAAGGAACTGGTCGAGAACGCTATCGATGCGGGCGCCGGGCAGATCACGATCCGACTCGCAAATGGCGGTATCGACCGGATCGAAGTGACCGACGATGGTTGCGGGATGGACCGCGACGAAATGGCGCTGGCGCTCGAACGGCATGCGACATCGAAACTGCCCGATGAAGCAATCGAGGCGGTCTCGACGCTCGGCTTTCGCGGGGAGGCGCTGCCCTCGATTGCGAGCGTGGCGAAATTGACGCTGGAGAGCCGCGTCCGGGGTGCCGACGGCTGGTCAAGGGTCGTCGACAATGGCGAACTCGCGGGAGAGGGGCCTGCTGCGCTGCCGCCCGGCACCCGGATCATCGTCGAGAACCTGTTCGCCAAGGTGCCCGCGCGCCGCAAGTTTCTGCGCACGCCGCGATCCGAATATGCCGCGATCGCAGACGTCGTGCGGCGGCTGGCGATGGCGCGGCCCGATATTGGCTTCACGCTCGAGCATGACGGGCGCAAGAATATTGCGGTGCAGCCGGGCGAGGACGGGCCGTCGCGCGTAGCAGCACTGACGAGCCGCGAACTGGCGGACAACCATGTCGGCGTCGATTACCGGCGTGAAGATCTGCATTTGGAAGGATTGGCGAGCCTGCCGACCTTCAATCGGGGCGTCGCGGACCACCAATATTTGTTCGTCAACGGCCGGCCGGTGAAGGACCGGCTGCTGATCGGCGCGGTGCGCGGCGCCTATCAGGACCTGCTGGCGCGCGACCGGCATCCGGTGCTCGCGCTGTTCCTGACGGTTCCGAGCGACCGAATCGACGTCAACGTCCACCCGGCGAAGACCGAGGTGCGCTTCCGCGATCCCGGCGGGGTGCGCGGGCTGATCGTCGGCGGCTTGCGCCACGCGCTCGACGAGGCGGGTTTCCGCAGCGTGCAACGGCCCAGCGCGGGCGCACTCGGCAACTGGCAGGCCGAAGCTGTGAACGATCCGGGCGCAATGCCGCAGATGCGCCAGTCGCTGCCGCAACGGTCCAACTACAGCTTCGCCGCCGCGCCGTCGGGCCAGGCGAGCGTCTGGGAAAGCGCTGCCGAATTTGCCCCCGCGCCCGAAGGCCGGCGCGATGAGACGCCGCAACCGCCCGAACCCGCCGCCCGCTACCCGCTCGGCATCGCGCGTGGACAGGTCGACAAGACCTATATCGTCGCCGAGGCCGAGGACGGGCTTGTGATCGTCGACCAGCACGCGGCGCATGAACGGCTGGTGCTCGAACGGATGAACCGGGCGATGGCGAATGGCGGCGTCGCGAAACAGGGATTGCTCGTCCCCGAGGTCGTCGAGCTCGACGAGACGGCCTGCGACGCGCTCGAGGAGCGCGCCGGGGAGCTAGCCGAACTCGGCCTCGAACTCGAACGCTTCGGCCCCAAGGCGATGCTCGTACGCTCGACTCCGGCGATGCTCGGCGCGGGCGATGTGAAAGGCCTCGTCACCGACCTCGCCGACGAAATCGCGGCCTATGATCAGGCGCTGAGCCTCAAGGAAAGGCTCGACCATGTCGCCGCGACCATGGCCTGCCACGGCTCGGTCCGCGCCGGCCGCATGCTCTCCACCGCCGAGATGAACGCCCTGCTCCGCGAAATGGAAGCGACCCCGCATTCCGGCCAGTGCAATCACGGCCGCCCGACCTGGGTGAAGCTGGGCCATGGCGATATCGAAAAGCTGTTCGGGCGGAAGTGATGGGCGATATTGCTCACCTTCTTCCTGAAATGGCCGAATGGCAGCCGAAAATGAACGCGCGATAATGGGTTTCCACCGAGCTTACTTCTGGTGCAGCAGTTGCGTTTTCCGAGATATTTTGGCCCAAATTTTCAGAATATGAAGGCCATGTTTTCATCGCAACTTATGCTCTAAGCCACGTCAGGGAATTGAAGGAGCGAGGCTTAGGTCAACGCGATACCGAAAAATTCGTCAACTGGATCTATGTCAACGAATATCTGTTCCGCGATGGCGAGGAGATGTCCGCTGCCGATGAAAGGCGCGATTTGTTCGATGCGCGCTGTCGATACATCGGCAAAATCTTGAAAGACATATATGCATTCAAACTGGCCAGAGACTTTCCCCACTTACAGTTCGTCGTGAGCTTGGAGGACGGTTCTGACACCGAAGGTGAAGTGTCGCTGACATTTTGGCAAACGGATAAATAACAAATGCCAGTATTCCCGCTTAGGCAGGAACCCAGAGCTACTAGCGATACAATGCGCTGCCTTGGTTTCCCGCCTTCGCGGGAATACTAGAGGCCATTCACCGCACTCAAAACCGCCCGGACGCTCGCCGTCGCCACGTCACGGCTGATGCCGACGCCGAAGACGGTGTTTCCTTCGCCGTCGGTGCATTCGACATAGGCGGCCGCGCGGGCGTCGGAGCCGTGGCCGATGGCGTGTTCGTCATAGGCCTGGACGTCGAGCGCGATGCCCCATTCGTCGCGGATCGCGGCGAGGACCGAGGAGATCAGGCCGTTGCCGCGGCCCGAGACCGAGCGTTCCTCGCCGGCGTGGCGGATCGTGCCGGTGAAGACGCGGTCGCCGCCGGCGCGGGTCTCGTGATAGTCGATCAGTTCGTACGACTGCCCGCCGGCAAGGCCGTAATGCGCCTCGAATGCCTTCCAGATATCCTCGGCGTTGAGCTCGCGGCTGGTCTCATCGGCGAGTTCCTGCACGACATGGCTAAAGCTCGCCTGCAGGCGTTTGGGAAGCTTAAGCCCGCGATCCTGTTCGAGCACCCAGGCGACGCCGCCCTTGCCCGACTGGCTGTTGACGCGGATCACCGCCTCGTAATCGCTGCCGATATCGCGCGGATCGAGCGGGAGATAGGGGACCTCCCAATACTCGTCGTTCTTGGCCTCCTGCGCGGCGAATCCCTTTTTGATCGCGTCCTGGTGCGAACCCGAGAATGCCGTGAAGACGAGATCGCCGCCATAGGGATGACGCGGGTGAACCGGGATCTGGTTGCAATATTCGACGGTGCTGCGGATCTCGGCGATGTCGGAGAAATCGAGACCGGGATGGACGCCCTGGCTGTACATATTGAGCCCCATCGTCACGAGGTCGCAATTGCCCGTACGTTCGCCATTGCCGAACAGGCAGCCTTCGACGCGGTCCGCGCCCGCCATCAGACCGAGTTCGGCCGCCGCGATGCCGGTACCGCGGTCGTTATGCGTGTGCAGCGAGATGACGACGCTGTCGCGGCGCGAGATGTGTCGCCCGAAATATTCGATCTGGTCGGCATAGATGTTGGGCGTCGCCGCCTCGACCGTCGCCGGTAGGTTCAGGATCAGCGGGTGATCGGGACTCGGATCGACGATCGCGATGACTTCGTCGCAGATGCGGACGCTGAGATCGATTTCGGCGGTGCTGAAGGTTTCGGGCGAATATTCGAAATGCCAGTCGGTCTCGGGATATTTCGCCGCCTGTTCGACGAGCTTCTCGGCGCCGCGCCGGGCGATGTCGATCACGCCCTCCTCGTCCATCTGGAAGACGATCTTGCGCCAGGCGGGCGAGATCGCGTTGTAGAGGTGAACGATCGCTTGTTTGGCGCCGGCCATCGAAGCGAAGGTTGTCTCGATCAGATCGCCGCGCGATTGCGTCAGCCCCTGGATGATCACATCGTCCGGGATATGTCCGCCATCGACCAGACTCCGGATGAAATCGAAATCGGTGGCGCCCGAGGCGGGGAAGCCGACCTCGATCTCCTTCAAGCCGACCTTGACGAGCAGATCGAAGAAGCGGCGCTTCTTCTCTGCATTCATCGGATCGATCAGCGCCTGGTTGCCGTCGCGCAGATCGGTCGAGAGCCAGCGCGGCGGCGCCGTGATCGTTTGCGACGGCCATTGCCGATCGGGCAGGTCGATCTGCGGAATGGGTCGGTATTTGGTCGAGGGGTCTT
Organism: uncultured Parasphingopyxis sp.; assembly: GCF_937129435.1. Taxonomy (GTDB): domain Bacteria; phylum Pseudomonadota; class Alphaproteobacteria; order Sphingomonadales; family Sphingomonadaceae; genus Parasphingopyxis. The sequence goes on from NZ_CAKZNF010000033.1 coordinate 84,049, forward strand.
GCAACATGGGCATGGCTGTTCGCCTTAAGCTTCTTCGTGGATGTGGGTAGTGGGAGCCCTTAGGCCGTGTGTGCCGCGCACGGCACGAAAGGCACGCCTAAGGGCGTGTAAGTCGAAGAAGCAGGGCGAGCCGTGCGGTCATGCGGTGCAGTTTAGACAGGCTTTGGTTAACAAGTCCAGCCGCTTAGGCACGGAGGCGATCGATAAAATAATTGACTCAGTCTAAAAATCTGGTCACCAAGATGACGAATGGTCATTTGCCGGAGCCTATGATGACCCATGTGAAGTCGAACCGCCTGCTGATCGTCATCGGCATTACTTTTCTCGCCTATGCGATTGCGGGAAATTATGTCGCGCTGCCCGGCTATTTGCGGTTTCTCGAACGCGGGGGCACGTCTGAGGCGGGACGGGATTTCGATATGGCTGTCGCGATCGGTGCGGCGAAGACGATCCTCTGGATGCTATCCTTTCAAATCGGCGTGTTCTGCCTCGCGGTCGCGCATGCACGGCGCAATGGGCTGGCGACGCGACCCTTGGCGATCGGATTGTTGGTCTGGATCGCGCTTTGGACCTGGCCGTCGCTGCCGGCGCCGGGCGCATGGTTCTATATCGGCTTCGGCAGCATCGTCATGACGCTTCTCGCGCTGGCGATCCTCATGCCCGCCGCGCCGGGCGACAACCGCGCGCGGCGGACGCTGTTTGTCGCATCGATCGTCTTCTTCGCCTTCGCGACCTGGGAAGTGTGCGGACTCGGCAGCACCGGGCGCATGCTGCACCCCGAACAGGGGGCGACGCCGATGGCGCATAACATCCTCGTTACGCAGAGCAGCAAGCTGATGATCGAGTTCCTGATCGCCTGGGCGTTGCTGCTGGCGAGCAAGGCGTTACCGGGCTGGGACGCGCGAAGTCGCCGGTCGGCGTGAATGGGTGTGCGCGAGGCGAAGCGTGCCGCGATGCGCGCACGGATCTTGGATATCTGCGGCGAACTGTTCCGCGAGCTGGGTTTCGATGCGACGAGCATCGACGATATCGTCGAGCGATGCGGCATCAGCCGGCAGACCTTTTTCAACTATTTTCCCGGCAAGGACGCGGTTCTCGGAGAGCTGGGGCTTCGCTGGCTGGAATCGCAGGTCGTTGCGCCGCGCGCGGGGGCGGACGGGGCGGGGCATGGGGGCGTGCTCACCGGGATGCGATCGGCCATTGCCGCGCAGGCGCGGGCGATCGAGGCCGAGGCCGATTTCCTGCGGTTGGTCGTGACACGATCGCAAATCTTCGGCGCTCTGCAGGGCCGTGTCTCGGATCAGCGACGGGAAAAGATCGACAATCTGTTCGATGCGATTGCCGGGGTGATCGCGCTGGGCCAGTCGAACGGCGAAATCTCGGCGAACTTCGATCCGCGCGTTGCAGCCGAAACGATCGTCTCGACGATGTTCATGGCCGTCCGCCTCTGGGCGACCGAGCATTGGGACGATGACGTTCCGCTCGAGGCGCGAATGATGCGCGCGCTCGATGTCATCGAAACCGGTTTGCGCGTCCGTTGATTGCCGAATCAGCCCGCTAGGGCGTCCGCAGGATCTTCTCCATCGCTTTGCCTTTGGCCAGTTCGTCGATCATCTTGTCGAGATAGCGGATCTCGCGCATCGTCGGTTCCTCAACCTCTTCGACACGGACCCCGCATACCACGCCCTTGATCAGTTCCCGGTCGGGATTCATCGCGGGGGCATCGGCGAAGAAGGTTTCGAAGTCGGTTTTGTCGCCAATCTTCATTTCCAGCGCGGACTGGCTGTAGCCGGTCTGCCACCGAATGATCTCATCGACCTCGGCCTTGGTGCGTCCCTTCTTTTCCGCCTTGTTGATATAGTGCGGGTAAACGCTGCCGAAGCTCGTCGTGTAGATGCGGTGCTTTGCCATGATGCCGTCTTCCTCTCGATCGTTCGCGGCATAGCACAAAGCCTAGTTCTTTTCCTTGTCGACGAGCTTGTTCTTGCCGATCCAGGGCATCATCGCGCGGAGTTCCTCGCCGACGGTTTCGATCTGGTGTGCGGCCTGCAGCTTGCGCGCCGCTTTCATCTCGGGGTTGCCGGCGCGGTTGTCGGCGATGAAGCGCTGGACGAACTTCCCCTTCTGGATGTCGTCGAGCACGCGCTTCATTTCCGCCTTTGTTTCCTCGGTAATGACGCGCGGCCCGGTGTGATAGTCGCCATATTCGGCGGTGTTCGAGATCGAATAGCGCATGTTGGCGATGCCGCCTTCGTACATCAGGTCGACGATCAGCTTCACCTCGTGCAGGCACTCGAAATAGGCCATCTCGGGCGCATAGCCCGCCTCGGTGAGAGTTTCGAAGCCCGCCATGACGAGGCTGGTGAGGCCGCCGCACAGCACCGCTTGCTCGCCGAACAGATCGGTCTCGCATTCCTCGCGGAAGGTCGTCTCGATGACGCCCGAACGCCCGCCGCCGACGCCGCTCGCATAGGCGAGGCAGACATCGTGCGCGTTGCCGGTTGCATCCTGCGCGATCGCCATCAGGCAGGGGACGCCGCCGCCGCGCTCATATTCGGCGCGGACCGTGTGGCCCGGGCCCTTGGGCGCGACCATGATGACGTCGATATCTTCGCGCGGCTCGATCAGCCCGAAATGGATGTTGAGGCCATGGGCGAAGGCGAGGGCGGCACCCTCCTTCATATTCGCGTGCAGGTCGTCGGCATAGATCGCGGCCTGGTGTTCGTCCGGTGCGAGCATCATCAGGATATCGGCCCAACCGGCGGCTTCGGCGGCGGTCATGACCTTGAAGTCGGCGGCCTCGGCCTTTTTGCGCGTGGAGGACCCTTCACGCAGCGCTACGGCCACGTCCTTCACCCCGCTGTCGCGCAGGTTTTGCGCATGGGCGTGGCCCTGGCTGCCATAGCCGATGATGGCAATTTTCTTGTCGGCGATCAGACCCGGATCGGCATCGGCATCGTAAAAGACGCGCATGGTTTCAAGCTCCCTGTTGTTGGCGTGCCGGACGATGGAACCAGTCGGAAATCCGCGTCCAGTAATGCGAAAGAATGTAGATGGTGACGGGCACGGCGAGGCCGATGGCGATCCACCATGGCCAGCCCCAGACGGTGTCGGCGCCATACCAGGCTGCCAGCGGCAGCAGCGGCCACAGCCGAACCAGGATGATCGCGGCGAAGGCGCCGAGTGCGAGTGCCCAATGCATCTCGCGCTCGAGGCCCATGATCACGGCCGACCCGAAGGTCACGAAATAGACGAAGGCGATCACGATCGCGAGGATGCTGATGACTTCACGCATGGCCTAGATGATCGGCTTAGGGCCGGTACCCCATTTTTCCGTTTGGGCTGAGCTTGTCGAAGCCCTGCCTTCCATTTTGGCGCGATATGAAAAAGGCAGCCCTTCGACAAGCTCAGGGCAAATGGGGCAGGGGGCGGGCATCAGCTTGCTTCCTTGCCGCGGCCAATGGCGACGACGCCAGTGCGCGCGACTTCGACGAGGCCGACTTCGCGCATCAGTTCGATGAAGCTGTCGACCTTTTCGCTGGCGCCTGTGACCTCAAAGACGAAGCTTTCGGTGGTCGAATCGACGACGCGCGCACGGAAGACATCGGCAAGCCGCAGCGCCTCGATCCGATGCTCGCCAGTGCCGGCGACCTTCACCAGCGCCAAATCGCGTTCGACATGCGGGCCGAGTTCGGTGAGGTCGGTGACGCGGTAGACGGGCGGCATCCGTTCGGTCTGCGTGATGATCTGCTCGATCACGTTTTGGGAGCCGGTGGTGACGATCGTGATGCGGCTGACCGAACTGTCTTCACTGACATCGGTGACCGTAAGGCTCTCGATATTATAGCCCCGCGCGGTGAACATGCCGGCGATGCGGGCGAGGATGCCCGGTTCGTTGTCGACGAGGATCGAGAGCGTGTGCGGCGCGGTATCGGGGCTGCGGATTTTCATCAGACGAGCGCCTTTGCTTCGTCGTCCATCGTACCCGACACCTCGTTCGCCTGCAGGATCATCTCGGTATGCGCCGCCCCGCTCGGGATCATCGGGAAGCAGTTGGCGAGCTTGGAGACATGGCAGTCGACCAGCACCGGGCCGTCATGCGCCAGCATCTCGCCGATGCCGGGCTCCAGCTCCTGCTTGCCCTCGATACGAATACCCTTCCAGCCATAGGCTTCGGCGAGCGCGACAAAGTCGGGCAGCGCGTCCGAATAGCTTTCCGAATAGCGGCTCGAATAGGTCAGTTCCTGCCACTGGCGGACCATGCCCATATATTCGTTGTTCAGAATGAAGATCTTGACCGGCAGGCGATACTGGCTCGCCGTGCCCAGCTCCTGAATGTTCATCTGGATTGAGGCTTCGCCGGCGATGTCGATGACGAGCGCGTTGGGGAAGGCGATCTGCGCGCCGATGGCCGCGGGCAAGCCATAGCCCATCGTGCCGAGTCCGCCCGACGTCAGCCATTTATTGGGCGCGTCGAAGCCGAAATGCTGGGCCGCCCACATCTGGTGCTGGCCGACTTCGGTCGAGATGATCGGCTTCCTATCCTTTGTCGCCTCGAACAGCGCACGGATCGCGCGTTGCGGCATGATCTCGTCGCCATCCTCGGGGAAATCGAGGCAGCGGGTGGCGCGCCAGCCCTCGATCCGGCGCCACCAGTCGCCCAGATCGCGCTTCTTGTGCTGCTTCGCCTTCCAGATCTTGGCCATGTCCTCCATGGCGCGGCCCGCATCGCCGACGATGGGCAGGTCGACCGAGACGTTCTTGTTGATCGAGCTGCGGTCGATATCGATGTGGATTTTCTTCGCTTCCGGCGCGAACGCATCGAGCCGGCCCGTCACGCGATCGTCGAAGCGCGCGCCGATGGCGACGATCAGGTCGGCTCGGTTCATCGCCATATTCGCTTCATAGGTACCGTGCATGCCGAGCATACCGAGCCATTCGGGCGCCGTCGCCGGGAGGGCGCCGAGCCCCATCAGTGTCGACGTAACGGGCGCGCCGGTCAGCCGCACGAGCTCCCGCAGCATCTGGCTGGCGCCCGGCCCGGCATTGATGATGCCGCCGCCGGTGTAAAAAATCGGCCGCTCGGCCTCGGCGAGCATTTCCACGGCCTGTTCAATCAGCTTGGTGTCGGGCTTGTCGCGCGGAACATAGGCCTTGTGTGCGATCGGCCCCGATTTGCGATAGGTTCCGCTCGCAACCTGCACGTCCTTGGGGATGTCGACAACGACCGGACCTGGACGTCCAGTGGTGGCGATGAAAAAGGCTTCCTGGATCGTCGATCCGACCTTGTCCGGGTCCTTCACCAGATAATTGTGCTTGGTGCAGTGGCGGGTGATCCCGACCGTGTCGGCCTCCTGAAAGGCATCGGTACCGATCAGATGCGTCGCGACCTGACCGGTGATGACGACCATCGGGATCGAATCCATCAGTGCGTCCGTGATTCCGGTAACCGCGTTCGTCGCGCCCGGGCCGGATGTGACCAGCACGACGCCGGGCTTGCCGGTGGCGCGTGCATAGCCTTCGGCTGCGTGGGCTGCGCCCTGTTCATGGCGGCAGAGAATGTGCCGGATCTTCTTCTGCCCGAACAATGTATCATAGATCGGCAGCACGGCGCCGCCCGGATAGCCGAATACGATCTCGACGCCGCAATCGACGAGCGCTTCGACCAATATTTCCGAGCCGCTTTTCTCGGCCATTATGTACCTATCCGAATGTTGAATGCGCGCCGCCATAGCAGCGTGGAACGGGGGCTGCTAGAGAAGCAAAAATTGTCTGTCAACCACTGTTAGCGCAAGTTTATTATCATTTCACATATTGTAGAGTCATATTCTGACTCATCGATCCTTTGCCAATCGGAGGGACTTTGGTGCCGAAACCAGGTGAACTGGCGCTTGGCGTAGCGGCGCGTCGATTGCCGGGCCGCGGCCATGGCCTCCTCCCTGTTTATGGTTCCCCGCAGAAACGCAGCGATTTCCGGGACGCCGATGGCGCGCATGACCGGCAGCGACGGGTCGAGTTCGCGCGCCAGCAGCGCTTCGACCTCCTCGATCGCACCGCTTGCGAACATCTCTGCAAAGCGCCGGTCGCACCGTTCGAAAAGCCAGTCGCGATCGGGAAGCAGGAGCAGCGGGACGAGCGTGATGGTGTCGCTGATGCCGCCGGTCTTCTCGCGCCGCCACTCGCCGATCGGTCTGCCCGTCGACCGCATGACTTCCAACGCGCGGGCAATGCGGCTGGAATCCGTCCTGTCGAGACGGTGGGCGCTGTCGGGGTCTTCGGCGCAAAGGGCTGCATAAGCCTTGTCGACCGGCAATGCGCGTACGGTCTCGCGGATGGCGGCATCGATTTCCGGAATGGGCGCGATCCCTTCCAGCAAGGTTCGCAGATACAGGCCCGTCCCCCCGGTCAGAATCGGAATGGAGCCGGCGGCTGCGCACTCGGCCAGTGCCGCCTTGGCGTCATCGGCCCAGCGCACTGCCGAACAGGGCTCGCCTCCGTCGATATAGCCGAACAGCTCGTGCGGCACTCTCGCCTCGTCGGCCTTGCTCGGCCGCGCCGTCACGACCCGAAGGTCGCGGTAAACCTGCGCGCTGTCGGCATTGATCACCGTACCGCCAATGGCTTCGGCCACAGCCATGGCAAGGCCCGACTTGCCGCTGGCCGTGGGTCCGGCGATAAGGCCGACCTTCGTTTCGGGAGACGCGTTCGCCATGTTCATCGCCACGCTCATAGCAGCTGACACGCTCTCGCAAGCCGATATTTCGCGTGCCGAGGACGCGCTGTCCGATGCCGGAGTCGTGCCGCTCGGCGAGCGCTGGATCGAGGCGCAAAAGGCGGCGGATCTGCGCTTCGAGGACGATCTCGACGCGGCTCGCGCAGCGCTGACGGGCACGTTCGACGGGATCGATGCGATCTGCCAGGTCGAGCGCGACCGGGCCAGGAAGTTGCTCGTCGCCGACATGGATTCGACGATGATCACCGTCGAATGTCTCGACGAACTGGCGGACTATGCCGGCTTCAAGGATGAGGTATCGGCGATTACCGAGCGAGCGATGCGCGGCGAACTCGACTTCGCCGAGGCGTTGCGCGAACGCGTCAGTCTTTTGAAGGACATGGAATCCGAAATTGTCACGCGATGTCATGAGGAACGCGTCGGTCTTTCGCCCGGATCGGTGGCGCTGGTCGGCACAATGAAGGCGCATGGCGCGCGCTGTCTGCTCGTGTCGGGCGGGTTTCGCCTGTTCGCCGACCGTGTCGCCGCCGATATCGGGTTCGACCGCGCCGTGGCGAATATTCTCGATATCGAGGACGGACGGCTTACGGGCACGGTCTCGGACCCGATCGTCGATGCCGATGCCAAACTCGCTGCGCTGCGCGAGGAGCGCGAGGCGATGAAACTGGCCGAGAAGGATGTGCTGGCGATCGGCGACGGTGCCAACGACCTGTCGATCATCCGGGAGGCCGGATTGGGGGTCGCCTATCGCGGCAAGCCGAAGCTGCGGGAGGCTGCCGATGCGTGTCTGGACCATGCCGATCTGTCGGCATTGCTCTATGCGCAGGGATATCCGCGCAGCGAATGGGTGCGCGGATAGGCCGGACCGATTACCGCTGCGTCGCGATACAGTCCGATCCCGCGCTGCGAGCCACCGAACACATGTTGTTCGCCTCGGAGCGCGTTGCGAATGGGCCTGCCTGAAGCCGGGTATAAGGCCCCGCCGTCACCAGATAGGGCTGCAGCGCAGCGATTTGCGACACGCGTGCTGACAGGTTGCGCCAATGATTTTCAGCGTTGCTGCGCTGGCGGAACGAGCCGAGCTGGACGCGCCAATTGCCCGAACGCGCCGCCGGAGCGGGTGTCGGAGCAGGCGCGGGCGTCTCGGCAACAACCGGAGCGGGCTGCCGGACAGGTGGCGCGGGCTGCGGTCGAGGATCGGGTTGCGGGTAGGTTTGCGGCGCAGGCTGTGGTGGCGTGGCCGCTACGGGTGCGGGTGCGGGCGCGGCCGAAGGAGGGGGCGAGGCGGCCGCGACCTGCGTTCCGGCGAAGCGCTCCGCCATCCGTTCGCCTTCCTGGCGCTGTTCGAGCGGGATGTATTCGTTCATCTGCTCGATGCTCGCCGTCGCCTGGGGAAGCCCGGCGGCCGCAGCGTTCGTCATCATCGCATAGGCGCGCGGCCAGTCTCGCGGCGCGAGGTCGCCGTTGAACAGCGCCGTGCCGTATATGTACTGCGCGCGAACCTCTCCGCGTTCGGCGGCGCTGATGATATAGGGCATGGCTTCTTCGCGATTGCCGTTCTGGAACTGGATCAGGCCGTAATTGGCCTCTGCCTGCAAATGGCCCGAGCGCGCGGCGCTGCCGAACAGATCGAGCGCGCGTTCCATGTCCTGCGGTACGCCGCGTCCGAGTTTGTAGGCCTGACCGAGGTTGAACTGGGCATCGGCGTCGCCGGCGTCGGCCAATGGCTGCCATTCGGCAATGGCGCGGGCATAATCGCCATTCTGCCATGCCGCCACACCCTCCGGTACCCCCGCATGTGCCGCAAAGGCCAGGCTCGCCGCCATGACGGCCCCCACCAGTCCCGTCCGTCCCATCATAATCACTCTCACTCCAACTGTTTCGCTGCCCCCGATAACAGCGCAATCCTATTACAAGGTTAAGGAGAGTTTAGCAAAAATACGCCCCGCATTTCCGCCGTCTCCACGAATTTATAACAGTCGGCGTTAACCAGATTTTAGGCAGCCCGATGGCAATGCCCCTCGCAAGAGCCGCGAACAAAAGGGGATATCATGCGGGTATTGGCAATGGCATCGCAGAAAGGCGGATCCGGCAAGACGACCTTGTCCGGCCATCTTGCTGTCGAGGCACAGCGGAGCGGGGCCGGCCCCGTGGTGCTGATCGATATCGATCCGCAGGGATCTCTTGCGGATTGGTGGAACGAGCGGGACGACGACATGCCCGCCTTCGCCCAGACGACCGTCGCCAGGCTAGCCGCTGACCTCGAGGTGCTGCGGCAACAGGGCTTCAAGCTCGCCGTCCTCGATACGCCGCCCGCCATCACCATGGCGATCCAGAGCGTCATCCAGGTTGCCGAGCTGATCGTCATCCCGACCCGGCCGAGCCCGCACGACCTTCGCGCCGTCGGCGCCACCGTCGATCTTTGCGAGCGGGCCGGAAAGCCGCTGATCTTCGTCGTCAACGCGGCGACCCCGAAAGCCAAGATTACCTATGAAGCCGCCGTCGCGCTGTCGCAGCATGGCACGGTGGCGCCAGTGACGCTTCACCATCGCACCGATTTCGCCGCCTCGATGATCGATGGCCGCACGGTCATGGAAATCGATCCCAACGGCAAATCCGCCCGGGAAATCCACGAATTGTGGAGTTACATCTCCGACCGGCTCGAGAAGAATTTCCGCCGCACCGTCTTCAGCAGCCCCAGATTCGCCGCACAGCCGTCCGTCCAGCGCCCCGCCGCCGCCGGTTTCGGCCGCCGCGTGCCGGGCCAGTAGGGGCGACGCCGTGGCAGAAGAAAAATTCGCATCGCTGTCTTCCGGCCTGCTCGCTCGCAAGGGCGCGGCAAAGCCTGCCATGCGGCGTCAGGGCTTCATGAATCCCAATGGCAGCACGCACGACGATCTCGGCTGGAACGACATGGGCTATGAAGCCCCGCGTCCGATCCATGGCGAAGAAGACATCGAAGCGCCGATGCCGCAAGTTCGCCAACAGATCGACCGGCTCGCTCGCGACATGGACGAAACGCCGTCCGGGAAAGACGTCTACGATCCCGCTTTTGCCGAGGATGAGGAAGACGATCGCGAAGAATATCGCGCCAATGGCAGCAATTGCGGCCTGAGCCCGGTCGACACGCCTTCCGAAGTCGAATCCGGCGAGCCGGTAGAGACCGAGGCTTTCGAAACGGAGATCGACGAAGATCATTCCATCGAAACAGCGTTCGAACCGGCGCCGATCGAGCAGCAGATGGCCGCGATGAAAAAGCCGGCTCGCCACGATCCAGAGCTTTCGGTTCAGCCCGAGCAATCGGAAACCGAAGCTGTGGCCGAGCAAGATGTCGTAGCGCAGGCCGAAGCCGATCGCGTCGTCAGAACGGTCGCGAAGTCGGTCCCGGCGCGTCAGAAGGCGGCCTTCACGCTGCGGCTCGATCGTGAACGGCACCTCAAATTGCGGCTCGCTTCGGCGCTTCACAACCGCTCCGCGCAGCAACTCGTGACCGAGGCGCTCGACAATTTCCTCGCCGATATGCCGGAACTCGACGCGCTTGCCGCCCGGGCTTCGAACGACACGACTCATTGATCGCAGGAGAGACGACGATGAATGCCAAGCTGATCAAACTCGCCGCGTCGGGCCTGCTGCTCGGCGGCACGATGACCGGGATCGCGACCGTCGCGAATTCGACGAGCGTCGCCGAAGTTTCGAACCGCGACGCCCGCGACGCGTCCCGCGCTGCCGACGAAGCCCGTGAAGCGCTGGCCGAAGGCCGTGCCGACCGTGCTGTCGACCAGGCCGAACGCGCCGTCGAGAAGATGCCGATGAGCGCCGAATACCGGCACCTGCTCGGCCGTGCCTATCTGGCCGCCGGCCGCTTCGAATCGGCGGAAACGAGCTTCCAGGATGCGCTGACGATCAATCCCGATCTCGATCGCACGGCTTTCAATCTTGCGCTGACGCTGATCGCGCAGGGCGATACCCAGTCGGCGGTCGAAGAGATCGCCGATCTGCAGGGCCGAATCGGCGAATCCGATCGCGGTCTCGCGCTGGCGCTTGCCGGCCGCCACGACCAGGCGATCGAGATCCTTCGCGATGCCGCGCGTGCCAATGGCGGCGATCCACGGGCACGCCAGAATCTCGCGCTGACCTATGCGCTTGCCGGCCGCTGGGCCGAAGCCCGGATCACGGCGGCGCAGGACATTTCGATGGGTGAACTCGACGGCCGGATGCGCGAATGGATTTCGCTGGCCGAACCGGGCAACAATGCCGGCCGGGTCGCTTATCTCCTCGGTGTCGAAGCCGATGCCCGCGATCCGGGACAGCCGACGCGTCTCGCGCTCGGCCCGATCCAGAACCAGGTCATGATGGCCGAAGCACCGGCCGATGAAGGCGAACCCGCCGTTCCGGCTCCGGTTGTTGCCTTTACCGCGCCGGTCGAACCGGCCGACGTTTCGATCACGCCGCGCGTGACCGAAGTCGAAGTACCGCCGCCGGCGCCTTTCGCCGCACCGGTTGAAACCGCCGTCGCCCCGGCACCGGCGCCCGTTCGCACGACGACCGGCCAGACGGCTGAACCGCGCGTTGCGGGCAGCTTTGCCTCGCGCACCGAAGGTGAATTCATCGTCGAGGAAGAAGCGCCGGTCCGCATGGCGAGCGTCACGCCGCCGCCCGCACCGCGTGCCGCTCCTTCGCCCGCTCCGCGCCCGGCCCCCGCGCCGCGCGTCGAGCGTGCGCCCGAAGCTTCAAGCATCCCGGCCGCGCCGCGCAACATGACCGGGCGCTTCGTCGTCCAGCTTGGCGCCTTCGCCAACCAGGCCAATGTCACCATCGCATGGGACCGCGCAGTGCGCCGCTATTCCGCTCTCGCGAGCTTCGTGCCGTCGCGCGCGACGTTCGAACAGGGCCGTGTGCTGCACCGCCTCTCGTTCGGCGGATACGAGAATCACGGTGAAGCCGCCCGCATGTGCCGCACGCTCCGTAGCAACGGCGTCGAATGCTTTGTCCGCGCCCGCGCCGGCGATGCACCGCTCCAGATGGCCGCTCGCAGCGGCGCCGGAGCAGCCGCGCTGCGGTAGAGCGAGCCACAAAATGTCTACTTCAAGGGCGGTCGATCACCAGTCGGCCGCCCTTTATTACGTGGGCGATCCGGCCTTGTACGGGCAGGCCATCGAACGGTGTGTTTCCGGCGCTGGCGGCCATCTTCTCGCTGTCGATCTTCCATGGGGCGTCGGAGTCGAACATCACGATATCGGCGGGCGAGCCCTTGTCGAGCGATCCGCCGGGAATGCCGAGGATGCGCGCCGGATTGGACGACAATAGCGCGAAAAGCCGGGACAGGGTGATCCGCCCGTCGCGGACGAGGCCGAGGCTCATCGTCAGCAGCGTTTCGGCGCCTGCCATGCCCGGCTCGGCATCGGCATAGGGGAGACGCTTGGCTTCCGTGCCCTGGGGATCGTGACCTGAGGCAATGACATCGATGGTCCCATCGGCAAGCGCGGCGAGCGCGGCATCGCGATCGTCGGCGCTTCGCAGCGGCGGGGTCAGCTTGGCGAATGTGCGGTACGGCCCGATATCGACATCGCACAGGATCAGGTGCGCCGGCGTGATGCCGCAGGTGACGGGAAGGCCGCGCGACTTGGCATCGCGGATCAGGTCGAAACCGCGCGCGGTGGTCACATTGCGGAAATGGATGCGCGCGCCCGCTTCCTCGGCCAGCATCAGGTCGCGCGCGATGGCGATGGCTTCGGCGATGGCGGGCGCTCCCGCAAGGCCCAGCCGCGTGGAGGCTTCGCCATCGGTGGCGACGGCGCTTCCCGCCAGCCCGGCGTCCTCGGCGGTCGTGATGACGGTCAGGTCGAGCGCGGCGGCGTAGCGCAGGACGCGCAGCATGACGCTGCCGTCGGCGATCCAGCTCTTGCCGGTCGCGACGGCACAGGCGCCTGCGCGCTGCATCAGGCCGATCTCGGCCAGTTCCTCGCCATCAAGCCCGGCTGTCGCGGCGGCGATGGGATGGATCCACACATCGGGCTTGCCCGACGCGGCGGCGCGCTGGATCAGAGACGGCTCGTCGAGCGGAACCGATTGGTCGGGCATCAACGCCGCGCGTGTGATCCCGCCCGCGACGAAGGCGGGGAGGTCGACCGCGAACACGCCGAGATCGACGATACCGGGCGCGACGTGTAGCCCGGTGGCATCGAGCGGCTCGGCGAATTCGGGTTCCGAGGCGGCGATTAGGCCGTCATCGACATGGACCACGCCGTCGCGCTCTTCATCCGCGACCGGATCGATCAGCGTGCCGCCGGTGATGGTGAGGCCGGTCATGAAATCCTCCCCGGCACGGGGAGGGGGACCGCACGAAGTGCGGTGGAGGGGGCTCTCCACGCGCGTTGCGCCACGAGGATAGCCCCCTCCGTCAGCCCTCCGGGCTGCCACCTCCCCGTGCCGGGGAGGAACTTGGCACGACCCGTCATACCCACCCCTCCACGCCGCGCCCCTTGCGCGTCAGCACGTCGAGGCAGGCCATGCGCACCGCGACGCCCATCTCGACCTGTTCGGTGATCGCCGACCGGTCGAGGTCGTCGGCGATGTCGCTGGCGATCTCGATGCCGCGGTTCATCGGCCCCGGGTGCATGACGAGCGCGTCGGGCGCGGCCTTTTCCAGCCGCTCGCGCGTCAGGCCGTAGAGCGCGAAATATTCGCGCGCCGAGGGGACAAGGCCGCTCTTCATCCGCTCGGTCTGCAGCCGCAGCATCATGACGACGTCGCAGCCGTCCAGCCCCGCATCGAAATCGGTGAAGGCGGTCACGCCCAGCCGCTCGACCGCGGGCGGCATCAGCGTCGGCGGTGCGACGACGCGGACCTCGGCGCCGAGCGCGGTCAGCGCCAGGATGTTTGACCGCGCGACGCGGCTGTGCAGGATATCGCCGCAGATCGCGACGCGCTGCTTCGCGATCGCGCCCTTGCGGCGGCGGATCGTCAGCGCGTCGAGCAGCGCCTGTGTCGGATGTTCGTGCCAGCCATCGCCCGCGTTCAGCACCGGGCAGTCGACCTTGTCGGCGATCAGCTGCACCGCGCCCGAGCTGCCATGCCGCATCACGATGATGTCGGGGCGCATGGCGTTGAGCGTGATCGCCGTATCGAGCAGCGTTTCGCCCTTCTTCACGCTTGATTGCGCGGCGTGCATGTTGACGACGTCTGCGCCCAGCCGCTTGCCCGCAATCTCGAAGCTCAAGAGCGTGCGCGTGGAATTTTCGAAAAAGGCGTTGATTTGGGTGAGGCCGGCGAGCCGGTCGTCATGCTTCGTCGCCGCGCGGTTGAGCGCCACCCATTGCTCGGCCTCGTCGAGGAGAAAGGCGATTTCCCAGGGCTGCAACCCGTCGATCCCGGTGAGGTGCCCGTGCGGAAACGGATGCGCGCCCTCGGGGGTCGCGGCGGGATGAGAGGCGGCGCTGGACATTAAAGGGGTGCTTTAGTGCGAATGGGGGAGGGGGGCAATATGGTGGCGAGTGGAATTGCTAATCCTCGCCTCTTTGCGCTACATATCAGCTATGAGACATCATATCATACTATTGGCTTTAGTGCTGGTCGCTTGCTCCAGGCCAGCGATTGATGCTTCTGAGAGCCTTGTGGGTGCTGACGAACTTCCCGGTACTCATGAGTTGTCCCGGGAGAGAATCCTGATTCATCAATGGGCCGGCAATATAGGCGCGCTCGGACCTTACAAAGACGATATGCTCATGTACGAGTTGAGGCCTGATAACGCACTTCGAGTTCAGCACACATATTGGGAACCGGAAACCATTGCGGAGCGGGTGCGTGGAGAAGAGATCATCGAGATATCTTCTGGAACCGCTAACCGCTTACGGCGAGAGCTATGGCGTGTTCGACCCGAGATATTGGAGGGTGTAGAATATCATACACGACCGACCGGGTGCCCCATGATCTATGATGCCGGGATAGAGTATAGCGTGGCCTTCGTTAGCCCGAGGGGGGAAATAGGAATGTTCGTTTTGCCGTACCATTGTGCCGATGGTGCTTCCGCCATTTCACGGGCTTTGATCCGGCAAGTTATTTCGGAATTGCCGGCGTCGGAGGTTGCAACCGGTTTCGCGCTTATCGATGGGGATTGAGACTAGCCCGCCACCAACCCATCAATCGCCCCCTGCAGGATATACTCCGCCGCCGCCGCGTCGACCTTGGCGGCGCGTTTCTTGCGGGAGATGTCCATGCCGATCATGTCGCGTTCGACGGCCATGGGCGACCAGCGTTCGTCCCAGAACAGGAGGCGGAGGGCGGGGGCAGCATCGAGATTACGCGCGAAGGCGCGGACGGACTGGGTTTGCGGGCTCTCGCTGCCGTCGAGGTTGAGCGGCAGGCCGACGACGAGGCCGGCGACCTGCTGGGCGTCGAAGATCGCCTTGAGCGCTTCCAGGTCCTTCGAGAATTTGCGCCGCTGCACCGTTACGGCGGCGCTGGCGAAGGTCCATCCGGCATCGCACAGCGCCACGCCGATCGTCTTTGTGCCGACATCGAGCCCGGCAAGGCGCCCGCCGGAGGGGAGGGCGGCGCGGAAATCGGCGGGGGAGGCGGCGATCATCGGCCAGTTCCTCCCCGGAACGGGGAGGACCTAGGCGCGCTACCCTCAACCTCTCGCCTCGAAATAGGCCCGCGTTCGCCGGTCCACATCGGCGCGCAGGTTCGCCCAGAACAGCATGTAATCGAACACATGATAGTTGTTGCCGGGCAGGACATAGCTGTCATAGCCGACCGGCGGATCGCCGATCATCAGGATGCCGCGATCGCCGCAGTTCGCCGGAATTCGCTCGCGTTCCAGCGTCGCGCCGTCGGTTTCCTCGTTCGGAATCAGCGATCCGCTATTGGCCGATGCGGGCGCCTCTCCGCCGCGCCGTCCGGTCAGCGGGTTGATGCACAGCATGTCGGTGCCGCGCCGGGGATCCTGGGTCAGGCCGGTGCTGTCCTCGTAGAGATTTTCCACCTGCCGCGGATCGGCGGGGTCGGCGAAGGAGATGTAGCTGAAGATGCACCCGGCATCGTCGGCCTTCACGCAGCCGGGGAGGGGAAGGGCGGGGAGGTCCGCCTCGACCGAAATCGGCCAGCCGATCAGATAGGCCGCGACGATCCGGTCGGCGATCGGCGTCCCGTTGATCCGCTCGAACAGCAGCGTCTGCAGATGCAGCGACCCCTGGCTGTGACCGGCGATGATGAAGGGTTGATCCGGCCCGATCTGTTCGAGGAAATAGTCGAACGCCGCTTCGACATCGCGATAGGCGAAGCGGATCGCCATCCGCGCCTCCTCGCTCGTCGTCAGGAAGGCGCCCAGCACGGCTTGCCGGTAGAGGGGCGCCCAGACCTCGCCCACATCGTTGAACACGCTGGCCTGGCTGGCGGCGAACAATTCCTGCCGCTCGCGCACGCTTGCATCGCGCATTTCGGCGTTCCACCGGTCGCGCGCGACATAGGTGGTGGGCAGGACGTAGAAGACGGGGACGCGCGGCAGATCGACCCGGTCCTCGGCCATCTCCTCTTGCGGATTTTCGACGTTTGCAGGCGTTTCGGTGCCGGCTTCGTCATCCTCGGCCGTCGTCTCGGCATCGGTGAGGCTCGTTTCCTCGCCATAGCCTTCGGGCAACCAGTCGCTTGCCGCGTCGTCCTTGTCGGGCCGCACCAGCCACATATTCGCCGCCGCATAGGCCGATTCCTCGACCGGATCGAGAATCTCGACCGGCTCGGACGGCACGAAGGCCATGCGCAGCAGCTCGTCCTGAAATACGTTCCACGCGATTGCTGCGGCAACGGCGAGGAAGACGAGAAACGCAATGATGTAGAGAAAGATGCGGGCGGCCATCCGGATACTCGGTTATGGACGATGGAAATGTGGCCGCGACATAAGCGAACGCGCGGCAAAGTCCAGCACAGGCGGGCAGCGTAGGCCAATCGCTCCCATACCGTCATTGCGAGCGAAGCGAAGCAATCCAGAGCGGCAAGCGCCGACTCATGCGGCTCTGGATTGCCGCGTCGCCTTCGGCTCCTCGCAATGACGATGGCGGCGGGTCGAATGACCGCGCTTGAAGCGGGGCGGGGGCGGTGCTAGCCGCGCGGCCATGTCCGTCGATACCGAAACCGTGATGAAGATCGCCAACCTCGCGCGCATCGCGATGAGCGAGGAAGAGGCCGAGGCGCTGAAGCCCGATCTCAATGCCATACTCGACTGGGTCGAGCAGCTCGAGGAGGTCGATACCGACGGCGTCGAGCCGCTGGCGATGGTGATCGAGAACAGGACGCGGATGCGCGAGGATATCGTCACCGACGGCAACAAGCGCGACGATATTCTGGCGAATGCGCCCAATGCCGAACACGGCTTCTTCGCCGTGCCGAAGGTGATCGAATAGTGGTTGTGACAGCAATGAATTCGGATCGTCACCCTGAACTTGTTTCAGGGTCCATATGCCGACCATCCACCAAAGAAGTGCGACGTCGGAGCATATGGATGCTGAAGCATAATGGGGTGGGCCGATGACCGATCTCACCGATCTCGGCGTTGCCGGGCTGCGCGACGGCTTCCGTGCCGGCGACTTCACCGCGCGCGAAGTGGCCGAGGCGTTCAACGGCGCCGTCGAAGCCGCTAGCCAGCTCAACGCCTTCATCGTCACGACGCCCGAAAAGGCGATCGAAGCGGCCGACGCGGCGGACAAGGATCGCGATGCCGGCACGCTCAAGCCGCTGTCGGGCGTGCCGCTCGGCATCAAGGATTTGTTCTGCACCAAGGGCGTCCAGTCCGCCGCGGCGAGCCATATCCTCGAAGGCTTCACGCCGCCCTATGAATCGACGGTCACGACCAAGCTGTTCGATGCGGGCGCCGGGATGCTGGGCAAGCTCAACATGGACCAGTTCGCCATGGGATCGTCGAATGAGACGAGCTTTTTCGGCGATGTCGTCTCGCCCTGGCGGCGCAACGATGGCGGCAATGCGCCACTGACGCCGGGCGGATCGTCGGGCGGCAGCTCGTCTTCGGTCGCCGCGCATCTCTGCCCGGCCGCCACCGGCACCGACACCGGCGGCTCGATCCGCCAACCCGCCGCCTTTACCGGTATCGTCGGCATGAAGCCGACCTATGGCCGCTGCTCGCGCCTCGGCATCATCGCCTTTGCCAGCTCGCTCGACCAGGCCGGCCCGATGACGCGCGACGTGCGCGATGCGGCGATCATGCTCAACGTCATGGCGGGCTACGACCCCGGCGACGCGACCTCGCTCGACGTCGCCGTGCCCGATTGGGAGGCGGCGCTGTCGTCGGATCTCAAGGGCAAAAAAGTTGGGATTCCAAAGGAATATCGCGTCGAGAACATGCCCGGCGAAATCGATGCGCTGTGGCACAAGGGCGCGGACATGTTGCGCGATGCGGGCGCCGAGATCGTCGATATCTCGCTGCCGCACACCAAATATGCGCTGCCCGCCTATTACATCATCGCGCCGGCGGAAGCCTCGGCCAACCTGTCGCGCTATGACGGCGTCCGCTACGGCCTGCGCGAGCTGCCCGAGGGCGCGAACCTGCAGGACATGTACGCCGCGACGCGGACGGCAGGCTTCGGCGACGAGGTAAAGCGCCGGATCATGATCGGCACATACGTGCTGAGCGCGGGCTATTACGACGCCTATTTCACCAAGGCGCAGAAGGTCCGCTCGCTGATCGTGCAGGATTTCGAAAAGGCGTGGGAGGAATGCGACCTCCTCCTCACCCCGACCGCCCCGAGCGCCGCCTTCGCGCTTGGCGATCTCAGCGACGATCCGATCGCGATGTACCTGAACGACGTCTTCACCGTGCCGAGCTCGCTTGCCGGGTTGCCAGCGATTTCGGTGCCGGGTGGGCTGGACGAGAAGGGCCTGCCGCTGGGGCTCCAGATCATCGGCAAGCCGCTCGACGAGCAGGGCGTGATGGATGCGGGACTGGCGATCGAGGAGCGCGCCGGGTTCGTGGCGGGGGCGGAGAAGTGGTGGTGAACGAAGAGAGTGAATCTGACGAAGATTTCGCCGAGTTGCGTTCATTCGTTTCGGGTAGTCTGAAGGCTATCATGGACGGCATTTCGGATGTGCAGCCAGAAGCGCAAATGAGTTCCCCGTTTGGGACCGGAACACATGCTTATAATGCGCCAAAGAAGGTCGCTTTTGATATAGCCGTTTCTGCAGAGCGCACCTCGGCAAAGAAAGGTGGATTTTCACTGAGAGTCTTGTCGGTCGGGGCGGCAGGAGAGGCAGAAGGGAGCAAAGCTGATTCGACAGTAACGCGCATACAATTTTCGGTCAGAACCGAATTCCAGCGTAAAAACGCAGGTAAACCATTGCCGAAACAAAATAAGGATTGGATGGCCTGATGGGCACATATCGCATCCAAGGCGCCACGGGCGAATGGGAGGTCGTGATTGGCCTCGAGGTCCATGCACAGGTGACGTCGAAGGCCAAGCTGTTTTCGGGGGCCTCGACAGAATTTGGGGCCGAGCCCAATTGCAACGTGTCGCTCGTCGATGCAGCGATGCCGGGGATGCTGCCGGTGGTGAACGGCGAGTGCATCCGCCAGGCGGTGCGGACGGGGCTCGCGCTCAATGCGCAGATCAACCGCTGGTCGCGCTTCGACAGGAAGAATTATTTCTACGCCGACCTGCCGCAGGGCTACCAGATTTCGCAGCTCTACCACCCGATCGTCGGCGAAGGCGTGATCGAGGTGCCGCTCGACGAGAAGGACCCCGATGGCGAGGTGAAAACGATCGGTATCGAGCGCATCCATGTCGAGCAGGACGCGGGCAAGCTGATGCACGACCAGCATCCGACGATGAGCTATGTCGACCTGAACCGCTCGGGCGTCGCGCTGATGGAGATCGTCTCGCGGCCCGATATGCGCTCGCCGCTTGAAGCCGGTGCCTATGT
>NZ_CAKZNF010000034.1 GCF_937129435.1 uncultured Parasphingopyxis sp.
GTTCTTCCGCTACCTGCTCCTGCAGGAGGTCCCGGTCTGGCTTGTCACCCAAGGGGCGAACGCGGCGCTTGCGGGCTACGGGAGCATGGTTTTGAACGGGCCCCTCTTTCAGCTGGCCCACGTTGCCGTGCTGGATGAGCACGGACTCCCTGTGCCCGACGGGGAGCCGGGTCGCTTGGCCTACACTCACCTTGATCGCGCGGGGACGGTGCTGCTGCGATTCCTGGTTGGCGACCGCGCGGTGCTGGACCAGGCGCGCATCGATCCGCGGCTGACGCCCGAGCAGCAGGCGATGAACGCGATGGGCTCGGCCCACTATGTCGAGAATGCGAAGGCGCACAAAGCGGCCGTCGACGCGGCCGGCTAACAATTAGCCGGACGGCACGAGTGCCAGCAGCGCTTCATATGCGCTCGTCTGCGCCTCATAGAGTGCCAGCACCCGTTCGCGCGCTGAGGAGAGCTTGGCCGTCTCGACATAGTTGCCACTCGCGGCCTGTCTCGCGAAGATCGAATCGAGTTCGCCAAGTGCGTTGGCCGTATCGACACGCGTTCCGTCCAGCGCCGAAAGCGCCAGTTGCGCGGCGATCCAGCTTTCGCTCTCGATCGCTGCACCCCGTGCCGCCTGGGCGCGGGTGCGAGCTGCCGGCATCGCCGAATCGAACGCGCGCTGCCCGGATTGGGCCTGCGCGACCAAAGCGTCGATGCGTTGGGCGAGACTCGCGTCCGAGGTTGATTCGACCGGTGCGATCGCCCGGATCGGTTCATCGAGTATCCCCTCGATCTCGCGATGCGCGAGCGAGGGCGGGTTGCTCTCGGCGACCGCGCAGGCGGTCAGCGCCGCAACGGGAACAAGAAGGAAGAGACTTCGCACCGGCATGACCAGCGCTCTATCCGAGACGAACCGACATGGAAACACGGCTTTGCGTGGAAGCGGCATCGCAGGGGTTGCGCCGCCTGCGCCAGCCGACTAAACGGCCCGTTCCCAAGCGCCCGTAGCTCAGCTGGATAGAGTACTTGACTACGAATCAAGGGGTCGGAGGTTCGAATCCTTCCGGGCGCGCCATTTCCTTTTTCGATTGATCCTTCAACGCCGGCCGGCCGGTTTGGCCATGGCTAAATCGCGTCGTCCTGCTTCCAGCGCGCTGTCAGCGCCCGCAATCGTGCCTTGGAAGGGCTCTTCGGGGTAGCATCGAGGATCTTCGCGCCGCCCAGAAATACGGCGCCGGTGCAGCACAAGGCGAGCAGATAGCCGCCCCAGCCTGAATATTCGCGGAGATACAGATCGGCCCGTGCCGTGGCGCCCACGGCGAGCGCGTAGATGATCAGCCACGCCTCGAAACGGTTCTTGATGACGAAGAGGCGCCCGATACGCTTTAACATGTCCAAAAGTTAAGCAATTTACGTGCCAACCCCCGATTTGCGTGACCAAGTCCTAAGCGACCTGGTAAACTGTCAGTTAATCCGACAATTGCGTCAAATCAATTCGGGAAGGCCCATCGTCTCGCAAAGGGCGGTGCGCGCCGCGCGGATCTCTTTCCAGAGAGCGGCATCGGCAAGGTGGCCCGCATCGATCTCTTCGGGCCAATATTCGGCCACCGTTTCGGCCATTGCATCGAGCTTTCCCTCGTCCACCAGAAAGCGCGGATCGACATACGACGGGTCGCACAATACACGCAGGCGCAGACAGGCAGGGCCGCCGCCATTCGCCATCGACTGCCGCACATCGACGGGAATCAGTTGGCGGATCGGGCCGTTGCCAACGAGCATCTCTTCCAGCCAACCCCAGACGCGAGGATTGTCCTGCGCCTCGGTCGGCAGGATGAGCGCCATGCCGCCGGCCGGCAGCGTGACGAGCTGCGCGTTGAACAAGTAGCTCGATACCGCATCTTCGAGCGGCACGCGGGTTGCTGGAACCTCGATAATTTCGGCATAGGGCGCGGCGCGCCGCAGTTCCGCGAAGAAGCCGTCGCGGTTTGCAAAGGCCTGACCGTGGCAGAAGAGGACGTTCTCGTTCGCGACGGCCACGACATCGTTATGAAACGCCCCGCCCGAGA
Organism: uncultured Parasphingopyxis sp.; assembly: GCF_937129435.1. Lineage (GTDB taxonomy): Bacteria > Pseudomonadota > Alphaproteobacteria > Sphingomonadales > Sphingomonadaceae > Parasphingopyxis. The sequence continues at coordinate 2,055 of NZ_CAKZNF010000034.1, forward strand.
CCGCGGCCTTCGACTGTTCGACGAACATCGTGCGATCGGGCTCGAGCCGATGGAGCCGGGCGACGGCGCGTGAGGCTTCTTCATGCTGGCGTGCGGGAAAGGCGCCGCCGGTCTTGCCGTAGACGAAAATCTCGATGCCCGGTTCGCCATGGCTGGGGGCGATCCGCATGAAGTTCGCCGCGCCCTCGTCGCCGAAAGGCGGCGGCACGGGCTCGTGAACGGCGAAGGCGGACTCGTCGGAAAAGGCGAGGCGCAGCTGTTCCAGCGTCTCGGGCCATTCATGGCTTCGATGCGGCATCGTCAGCAGATTGGCGACGGTGAGGTGGCAGCGGCCGTCCTCCGTATCCGCCGCGGGCGATACCGTCGCCGCATTGGCCGCCCACATCGAAGAGGCGGACAATGCGTTGGCGAGGAGGGCAAGGGACGCGTCTTCAGGCGTGGCGCCCAGCCGCGCGAGCCAGCCGGTATCGGGACGCCGCTGCGGCAGGAAAACGCCTTGCACAAGCCCGAGCCGCACATTCGCCCGCATCTTCTCGATACCCTGCAGGGCAGCGGCGCGCGGCTGCGAGACATTGCCCGCATTCTTCGCCGAAGCGAGGTTGCCGAGACTGAGGCCGGCATAATTGTGCGAGGGGCCGATCAGCCCGTCGAAATTGATTTCGGTGAGAGCCATGGATCAGCTTGCCACGTGACGGATTTCGTCGCCCGCCGAAACGCCCAGCGCCGCAGCTCCTTCCTTATCGATCGCCACTTCGCCGTCGCCCTGCATCGCAATTTCGGCATAGGCGCACCGAAAGTCCGCCAGATGCCCGCGCGCGGCGAGCGAACGCGTGCCGTTCGCGGTCTCGGTGCCGACGACGGTGCCGGTGCGCGAATCCGCAACGCTTCGTATCTCGTCGAGATCGGCTTCCATCGTCGGGCCGCCGTCGAAGATGTCGATATAGCCCTTGTGCTGGAATCCCTCGTTTTCGAGCATTCGCATTGCGGCGCGGCCCGAAGGGTGCGGTTGCGATATGACATGCCGCGCGCTTTCGGGCAGCATGTCGAGATAGATCGGGTGTTTCGGCATCAGGTCGGCGATGAACTGGTTGCCGTGCGTCGCGTTGAACTCGTCGGCTTCCTGGAAGGTCATGCCGAAGAATTTGCCTGCCAGCGCATCCCAGAAGGCCGAACCGCCGGCCTCGTCGATCACGCCGCGCAGTTCCGCGATCACCTTCTCGCCGAAGCGTTCGCGATGCATGGCGATGAAGAGATAGCGGCTGCGCGCCAGCAGCTTGCCGAGCCCGCCCGCGCGTTCGCCCGGGTGGAGGAAGAGGCCGCCGACTTCCGAGGCACCTTCATAGTCCGTCGTGAGCTGCAGAATCTTGGAGCTGAACGTCCGGTCGAGTTCGCGGCTATGCTGGGTATAGGTGGTGATGCGATAGCTGTAAAAGGGCCAGCGCTTGCCGACGGCCCCGAAAATCTGCGCCGTACCGCGGACCAGCCCCGTCTCGGTGTTCTCGAGGGCGAGGACATAGAGGTCGTTTGCCGGTTCCTTGCCGCCATTGGCGAACGCTTCTTCCGATCGCGCCAGCTTCGCGGTTAGCGCGCCGCGATCCGGCGGGAGGTTGGTGAAACCGCCGCCGGTCAGCTTTGCCATTTCGTAAAGCTGGTCGACATCCTCCTTGCGCGCGGCGCGTACGACGAAGGTCATAGCGTTCCCCTTTCGGCGAGGCGGAGCAGGACAAGCGCGGAAAGCCTCGCGCGTTCGGGCAGGCTGTCGACCATCAGGAATTCGTCCGAGGAATGGATCGCGCCGCCGCGCACGCCCATCGTATCGACCACGGGGACGCCGCAGGCGGCGATATTGTTGCCGTCGCACACGCCACCTGTTGATTTCCAGGCGATGTCGAGTCCGAGATCGCCGCCGCATTCCTTGACGAGACCGAAGAGTTTCGCCGCCTTGTCGTCGATCGGTTTGGGCGGGCGGCCAAAGCCGCCATGGACATGAATGCCGACCTCGCGCCTCTTGGCGATTTCCTCGACCGTCCGGTCGAGAATGCCCTGCGCGCGCTCCTGATCCTCAGGCGTTTCGGGGCGCATGTTGAGGCGGAGCACGGCATGGTCGGGAACGACATTGTTGGCGCCGCCGCCCTCGATCTTCGCAGGATTGACCTTGAGGCCCGGGCCAATGGCTTCCTCAAGCCTGAGCGCCAGCTCTGCCGCCGCGAGCAGAGCGCTACGCCCCTCTTCGGGATTGCGACCGGCATGCGCGCTTTTGCCGGTGATCACGATCGACCAGTTGCCACTCCCGCCGCGCGCGCCGGCAAGCGTGCCGTCTGGCAAGGCGGGTTCGTAAGTGAGCGCTGCCAGCTTGCACCGCGCCGCCTCGGCGAGCAGCTTTGCCGAGCCGGGCGATCCGATCTCCTCGTCGGAATTGATGACGACCTCATAGCCGATCCTGTCGGCCAGCGGCGATGCCTCCACGCCTTTGAGCGCGGCCAGCATCAGCGCGATACAGCCCTTCATATCGGTCACGCCGGGGCCGTTGAGGGTGTTGTCGTCGAGCCAGGTCAATTCCTGAAACGGATGATCCTCGCCGAACACCGTATCCATATGGCCGGTCAGCAAAACCTGTACCGGCGCATCGGGCCGGACCTTGAGATGCAGGTTCTTGCCCGTTTCGCGCTGGTGCACGGTGCCATCGCTGGCAACGACCTCAGAGGGTTCGGGCGAGCGCAGTTGCAACTCGCCCGGCAGCGCCGAAAAAGCGTCGGCGAGCTTCCCTGCCACCGTTTTGAGCCCCGCCAGATTGGCCGAGCCGGTGTTCACCTTCGCCCAGTCCTGCGTCTGGTCGAGCAGCGGCTCGTTCGCCGCGCGATCGAGCGTGTCGCGTTCGATTGTCGTCAATTCTGTCATGCCGATTGCCTTAGCGGCTGCGATCGGCGGCGTCACGCATCGCGCTTGCTTCAGAAGCCGTAGACGATGGTCGCGCGTACGGGCTGGGGCAGGGCGGCCTGTGCGGCGTGCGCAAACAGGCACGCGGCGGCGAGCACCGGGGCGGCGAAATGGCGGGTCATGGAAATCTCCGAGGATTTAGCGGTCGAGGTAGTCTGCGAATTCGTCGAGAATCTGGCGATAGAGTTGCTGTTTGAACGGCACGATCAGGCCGGGAAGTTCGGACGGATGCGCCCATTTCCAGTCCTGGAATTCGGGATGCTTCGTTTCGATATTCACGTCGCTGTCGGTGCCGGTGAAGCGCAGCAGGAACCAGCTTTGCCGCTGGCCGCGAAACTTGCCGCCCCAAACCTTGCCGATCAGGTCTCCCGGCAGGTCGTAGGTCAGCTCGTGCCGCGTCTTCGCGATGAATTCGGTGTGCTTCTTACGAACACCCGTTTCTTCCTCCAACTCGCGATAGGCCGCCGCTTCCGCATCCTCGCCGGCATCGATCCCGCCCTGCGGCATCTGCCACGCGCCGAGCTTGGTATCGATCCGCGCACCGACGAACACATCACCATCGGCGTTGAGCAGCATGACTCCGGCGCAGGGGCGGTAGGGAAGGGCTTCCTTGGCCTGGCTCACTCGGCCGCCTGCTCCATCACCCGCTCGCCTTCAGCTTCGACGATCAGCGCCTTGAGCGCTGTCAGACAACCGGCGATATCGGCCTGACTCGAAGGCACGCCTTTGCGCAAGTTCGCAAAGCCGTGAATATTGCCCTTGGCCTCGCGATAGACGGTCGGCACCCCCGCATCGATCAGCTTTCCGGCATAGGCACGGCCCTGGTCGCGCAGCGGATCGAGTCCCGCAGTGATGAGCACGGCCGGCGGCAGACCCGCTGCATCCTTGAGCGAGGGGTTGGCGCGCCAGTCGGATGAATCGGCGGCATAATGTTCGACGAAGTAATCCATGCTCGCCGCTTCGAGCAGGAAGCCCTTGCCGAATTCGCTCATCGATCCGCCTTCGGCATCGAGATCGGTTGCGGGGTAGATCGGCCACATGGCGAGCACCGGGACGGCGGCTGGTTCGTCGCGCAGCGCGATGGCGCAGACGATGGCGAGATTGCCGCCGGCGCTGTCTCCGGCCAGCACAAGCCCGGTAACCTGCCGGCCCAGCGCCTCTGGGCTATCGGCGATCCAGCGCGTTGCGGAGATGCAATCCTCGGGCGCGGCGGGGAAGGGGTGTTCGGGCGCCAGGCGATAGTCGATCGAAACCACCGGCATATCCAGAACACGCGCAATTTCGCAGCACAGCGAATCGTGCGTTTCGAGATCGCCGATCACGAAGCCGCCGCCATGATAATAGACGAGCAAGGGGCCCGGCTCGCGGCTTTCGCGCGGATCGTAGAGCCGCGCGGGGATATTGCCTGCCGGGCCGGGGATGGAAAGGTCGCGCTTGACCGCGATCTCGCCCGCTTCGAGTTCGAGCAGGTTGCCCATCATCAGCATCAATTGGCGCGCTGCGGCGGGTTCGATCTCGTAGAGCTTGGGGCCTTCCTGCTGTTCGAGCAGGCTCAGCACCATTTGCACGTCGGGGCGGACATAGGGATCGGTCACTTGGCTTTTCCTCTCACGGCTTTTTGTTTTCCGGTTTCGTGTAACAACGGATCGGATTGGGCGCTAGACCGGAGCCGCTTCGAAGCTGCGCCGGGCAAGGCGCGGCACGAGCAGCGCCTGACCCGCGGCGCGGGCGATGAGAAAGATCGTGAAGCTCAACCAGATGCCGTGGTTGCCGAGCGGTGCGGTCAGCCACAACAAGGCGATATAGAGCGCGAAGGCGGCGACCATCGTGCCCAGCATTGCCCGCGTCCATGTCGCACCGACGAAGACGCCGTCATAGACGAACGAGACGACGCCGGCGATCGGGATGGCGATGAGCCAGATGTCGTAGCGCTGGGCGGCCGCCGTGACCGCTGCATCGGTCGAGAAGCTGCCGACGATCGGGTCGCCGGCGACCGCGAACAGCGCGCACAGCGCCAGCGCGACCGCCACGCCGCGGATCAGGATGGCGCGCGTGTCGCGGTCGAACGCCGCTTTGTTCCGCTCGCCGATCCTTTCGCCGCAGAGCACCTGCGCCGCATTTTCGAACCCGTCGAGAAGAAGGGCGGAGAACATGAAGAGCTGGAACAGGATCGCATTGGCGGCAAGGATTACCGCGCCCTGCTGCGCGCCTTGCCGCGTCACCAGCATGATCGCGATGGTCAGCAGCAATGTCCGCAAGAACAGGTCGCGGTTCACGCGGAACAGCGAAAGCATTGGCGCGGCCTGCCATGTCTCGCTGTGCCGCACCGCTGCAACCAGTGCCGAGGGCCGCGCGCTCGGGAAAAGAACGGCGACGAGCAGCCCGAATTTGACGGCCTCCCCGATCACGGTGGCGATGGCGACGCCGGCAACGCCATATTCGAATACCAGGACCAGCAGCACATTGAGCCCGATATGCAGCAGGTTGATGATCACCTCGACGACCAGAACGGTGCGCAGGCGCCTGAGCCCGATCAGCCAGCCGATCATCGCCAGGTTGACGAGCCATAACGGCATGACCCAGAACCGGATGTCGACGTAGAGCAACGCATCCGGGCGCACTTGCGGCCCCGCCTCCAGGAAATCGAGGCCCAGCGGCACGATCCAGGGTTTGACCGCCATCATCGCCAACCCGATTGCCAGTGCGATGGCCGCGGCGCGGATCAGTGCCGCGAGGCGTCCGGCTTCGTCGCGTTGGCCGACCGCCTGCGCGGTGAGCCCGGTCGTCGCCGATTTGAGGAAGTTGAACACCACGAAAAGCCCCATGAGGAGGCGTGCGCCGAGCTCGACCGCCCCTTGGGCGGCGGCGTCACCCAACTGTCCGATCACCCAGATATCCGCGATGCCGAGCAGTGCCGTTGCAACGTTCGTCGCCATCGCCGGTATGGCGATCGCCCAGATGGCGCGGGCATGGGAAGGCGCTGACGGAGCCATGGCGCGCTGATAGATCGCTCCCTATCTCTGCGCCATGCTGCATTTCGTGCACCATCCGCGCTATGTCGCGCCCGCGCCGAAGGGCAGCAGCTTCCGCTTCAACAAATACGGACTGGTCCGCGATGCGCTGATCGAGAGCGGCGTCGAAATGATGATGCACGCGCCAGACCCGATGTCGCGCGCGTGGATCGAGGCGGTTCACGATCCCGACTATGTCGACGAGGTGCTGTGCGCCGCCGTGCCGGCCGAAAAGGAACGGCGCATCGGATTTCCCGTCACCGCGGAGATCGCCGATCGCTCGCTGTTGGCGCAGGGCGGCACGTATCTGGCCGCCTGCCTTGCGCTGGAACATGGCTATGCGGCAAACGGCGCGGGCGGCAGCCATCATGCCCTGCCCGATGCCGGGGCCGGCTATTGCGTGCTCAACGACCTTGCGGTTGCGGCGCATCGGCTGGTCGCCGAGGACAAGGTGCGGCGCATTCTCATCCTCGATTGCGATGTGCATCAAGGTGACGGGACGGCGGTCCTGCTTGCCGGAAGGCCCGATATCTTCACGCTGTCATTCCATGCGGAGAAGAATTTTCCGGCGCGCAAAGCGCGTTCGTCGCTCGACGTCGCGCTGGCCGATGGCCTCGACGATGACGGCTATCTGGCCGCGCTCCGATCGTATTTGCCCTCCGTCATCGCCGAATTCGCGCCCGATCTCATTCTCTATCAGGCGGGGGTCGATCCGCATGTCGACGACCGGCTCGGCAGGCTGTCGCTGAGCGATGCCGGTCTGGAGGCGCGCGATCGCTTCGTGGCGCGGATAGCGCGAACAGCCGGGATCCCGATCGCCAGCGCGTTGGGCGGCGGATATGGCGCCGATCATGGCAAGGTTGCCGCCCGCCATGCCCGCACGATCCTTGCACTGGCCGATGAGTGCGCAAAGCAGAGATGAACAGCCTGTCACATTTTCTACATTGTCCCATGGCTGCCCTAGCCATAGGGAGGCTCCAAACCTAATATCGAGGGCAGGATGGCCAGTACGGCAGAGACAATCGAACAACCGCGCGAAGAGGATGCCTCGGCGGTCGTCGTCCGTTTCGCGGGCGACAGCGGCGACGGTATGCAGTTGACGGGCGGGCAGTTTACGCTGTCCACCGCGCTCGAAGGCAACGACCTTGCGACCTTCCCGGACTTTCCGGCGGAAATCCGTGCGCCGCAGGGAACGCTGTTCGGCGTGTCGGCGTTCCAGATCAATTTCGGCAGCCGCACAATCCGGACGGCGGGCGATGCGCCCGATGTTCTCGTCGCGATGAACCCGGCGGCATTGAAGACCAACCTGCCCGATCTCGTACCGGGCGGCATGGTGATCGCCGATAGCGGCGCCTTTACCGACCGGAACCTGTCCAAGGCCGGTTACGAGGAAAATCCGCTCGAAGACGGTTCGCTCGAAGGCTATCAGCTCCTTTCGATCGACATGTCGGCGATGACATTGGAGGCCGTGAAGCCCTTCGGTCTTGGCAACAAGGAAGCGCTGCGCAGCAAGAATATGTGGACGCTGGGGCTCGCGCTCTGGATGTTCGACCGCAAACGCGCCCCGATCCACGATTGGCTCAAAACGAAATTCGCCAAAAAGCCCGAGATCGCCGAAGCGAACATTGCGGCGCTCGATGCCGGCCATGCCTATGGCGAAACGGCTGAGCTCGGTTACGCCTTCCAACCGCGCAAGGTTGCTGCCGCGCCTGCCGAGCCGGGCCTCTATCGCACCGTCACCGGTGCCGAGGCGATCTCGATGGGCCTGGTCGCGGGTGCTCAGCTGGCGGGCCTGCCGATGTTCTTCGGCGGTTATCCGATCACGCCGGCAAGTGCGATCCTCCATCATTTGTCGCGCTGGAAACAGTTCGGCGTGACCACATTCCAGGCGGAAGACGAGATCGCCGCCATCGGCGCGGCGATCGGCGCAAGCTATGCCGGATCGCTCGGCGTCACTTCGTCGTCGGGCCCCGGTATTGCGCTGAAGGGCGAGGCCATGGGGCTTGCGCTCGTCACCGAACTTCCGCTGGTGATCGTCAATTCGCAGCGCGGCGGCCCGTCGACGGGTCTGCCGACGAAGACCGAACAGTCCGATCTCTACCAGGCGGTTTATGGCCGCAACGGCGATGCGCCGATGCCGGTGATTGCCGTGCGTTCGCCGTCCGACGCGTTCGATTGCGCGATCGAGGCTTGTCGGCTGGCCGTCCAGTTCATGACGCCGGTGATGCTGCTGACCGACGGCTATATCGCCAATGCCGCCGAGCCGTGGAAGGTGCCCGATCTTGGCGGCTATTCGCCGTTCCCGGTGGCGTTCCATGAAACTGCGCCGGGCGAAGGCGAGAAGTTCAACCCCTATGCGCGCGACGACAAGCTTGCCCGCCCGTGGGTGAAGCCGGGCACGCCGGGTTTGATGCATCGGATCGGCGGGATCGAGAAAAGCTCGTCAACCGGCAACATCGATTATTCGGCGCAGAACCATCAGGAAATGACGCGACTGCGGTCCGAGAAGGTGCTCGGTGTGGCCGATCACATTCCGGAGCAAGATATCGCGCTGGGCGATGCCAGCGACACGCTCGCCGTCGTCGGCTGGGGGTCGACCTATGGGCCGATCCATCAGGCGGTGAACCGGATGCGCGCCAAAGGGCGCAGCGTCGCGCAGCTCCACGTCCGCCATGTCTGGCCGCTGCCGAAGAATCTGGGCGACCTGCTGCGCGGGTTCGACAAGGTGATCGTGCCGGAGATGAACAACGGCCAGTTCAAGACGGTGCTGCGCGACCAATATCTGGTCGACGCGAAACCGCTGAACAAGGTGTCCGGCCAGCCCTTCCGCATCGGCGAGATCGAAGCCGCTATCGAGGAGGCGCTCGATGGATAAGCCCAAAAGCGTCCTGCCGCTTGTCGGCATGCTGCTCGTGATCGTCGCCGTAATCTACATGCTCTGGAGCTGATCCCATGAACGAGATGACTCCCGTCAAGACGACGCTGAAGGACTGGGAAAGCGACCAGGAAGTCCGCTGGTGCCCCGGCTGCGGCGACTATGCGATCCTGAAGGCCGTGCAGCGGACCATGCCCGATCTCGGCGTGACGCCGGAGAACACGGTGTTCATTTCCGGCATCGGCTGCTCGAGCCGCTTTCCCTATTATATGGAAACATACGGCTTCCACACGATCCACGGTCGCGCGCCGACGATTGCGACGGGCGTCAAGCTCGCCAATCCCGAACTCGACGTCTGGCTGATTACCGGCGACGGCGACGGTCTGTCGATCGGCGGCAACCATATGCTGCACCTGCTGCGCCGCAATCTCGATTGCCAGGTGCTTCTGTTCAACAACGAGATTTACGGCCTGACCAAGGGCCAATATTCGCCGACCTCCCGCGTCGGAACGCGCAGCCCTTCGACACCCTTCGGATCGGTCGACAGGCCTGTCAGCCCCTGCGCCTTTGCGCTTGGCGCAGGTGCGCGGTTCGTGGCGCGCGGAATCGACGTGAACAAGAACCTGTCGGCAACGCTCAAGGAAGCGCATGCCCACAAAGGTACGAGCTTCATTGAGATCTTCCAGAATTGTATCGTCTACAACGAGGACGTGTTCGAACCGTTCGCGGCGAAGAAGACGGCGGACGACACGCAGGTCTGGACCGTACACGGCGAACCGCTGCTCTTCGCCAAGGGCGAAAAGGGGCTGGCGCTCGATACGGACAAGCTCGAACTCAAGGTTGTCGATGTCGCCGATGGCGACTGGGAAGCTGCGGGTGTCGTGGTTCACGACCAGACCAATCGCGGCCTCGCCCAGATGCTCGTCCAGATGCCGTTCGGTGACTTCCCCGTCGCGCTCGGCACGCTCTATTGCGACCCCGCGCCGACATTCGACAGCGCCGTCGGAGAGCAAAACAGCGCGGCGTCAGTAGGCAAGGATCACGATCTGCAGGCACTGATCGGGCAGGGGCAGACCTGGACGGTCGAATAAAGGATAGATCGGGCGGCTGCTGCGTTTTGCGAGCATGACCGATCCCACGATTCTCTGGTTCCGCCGCGACCTGCGTCTTTCCGACCAGGCCGCCCTCCGCGCCGCTGCGGAAGTCGGCCCCGTCATCCCCGTCTACGTCCTCGACGACGAGACGCCGAAGCATCGCAAGATGGGCGGTGCTTCGCGCTGGTGGCTGCACCATTCGCTCAAGAGCCTCGACCAGAGCCTGCGCGAGAAGGGTTCGCGCCTGATCCTGCGCCGAGGCAAGGCGGCGACGATCCTTGCCGATATTGCGCGGAGAAGCGGCGCGAAGGAAATCCATGCGCTGCGGCACTATGAGCCCTGGTGGCGCAATGCCGAGCGGCAGTTGAAAGAAGAGCTGGGGGAGGGCAGGGAACTCGTCCTCCACGACGGCAATTATTTGCAGCCGATCGGTTCGGTGACAACGGGAAGCGGGGATCCGTACAAGATCTACACCCCTTTCTGGAAAGCGTTGCAGAAATTCATGCCGCCACATGAGCCGGCGCGTGCGCCCCAAAAGATAGACGCGCCGTCAGAATGGCCCGAGAGCGACGATCTCGACGATTGGGACTTGCTCCCGACCAACCCCAACTGGGCCAGGGGTTTCGAACCGGTCTGGACGCCAGGCGAGGAGGGGGCGCGGCGCCATGTCGATGCGTTCGTCGACGAGGCGACCGGCTATGACGACGGCCGCAACCTGCCGTCCGAAGAGCGCACCTCGCGCCTCTCGCCGCATCTCCATTTCGGCGAAGTTTCGCCAGCCTATGTCTGGCACCGTGTCACCGGGCCGGGGCGCGAGGTGACCACCTTTGTCGGCGAACTGGCGTGGCGCGATTATGCGCAGACGGTGATCGCGCAGTTCCCCGATTATCCGAAGCAAAGCTATCGCGACCAGTTCGAGGCGTTTCCATGGCGCGATTTCCGCTCGTCGACCGTGCGCGAGGAATTCGACCGCTGGTGCCAGGGCCGCACCGGCTATCCGATCGTCGATGCAGGGATGCGGCAGCTCTGGGCCACGGGCTGGATGCACAACCGCGTCCGGATGATCGCGGCGAGCTTCCTCATCAAGCACCTGCTGATCGACTGGCGCGAGGGCGAGCAGTGGTTCTGGGATACGCTCGTCGATGCCGATTATGGGAACAACGCGACCAACTGGCAATGGGTCGCCGGGACGGGCGTCGATTCGAATATGTTTCCGCGCATCATGGCGCCGTTGACCCAGTCGCCCAAGTTCGACGCCGGCGATTATATCCGCGAATGGGTTCCCGAACTCGCGGATCTCGATGACGATGCGATCCACGATCCCGAAGAGGCCGGCTGTCGCCCGGATGACTATCCGAGAAAGATCATCGGTCACCGCGAAGCCCGCCAACGCGCGCTCGACGCCTATGCCAAGGTGAAAAACTAGGCGCAGCAAAGCATTGCCATTTGCAACCGGCTTTGCAAAAAGCCGCCACGGGGATGTCATGGCCAGCAATTTGCACAATCGGGGACACCATCTGCTGGACGCCGACCGCGGCTTTGCCACGGGCGCGGGGTGGCTGTCGCGCCTGTTCGCGCCGGGATTTCGCAGGCTGCTCGACCGGATCGACGCGGGTCTCCAAACCGGGACGCTGATTGCGACGCTTCCCAGCGGGGAGCGTCGCACGCTCGGCGGACGCGGCCCCGGAGCGCGGGCCGAAATCACGCTCCACAGCTGGCGGCCGCTGCTACGCCTTGCCACTTCCGGATCGGTGGGCTGGTACAAGGCCTGGGCGGAAGGCGAGTGGGAGAGCCCGAACCCGGTCGCCATCTTCGAGATATTCCTCGCCAATCGTCACTCGCTGGGAAACACCGGGCGCGCCAAGGGCTTTGCGCGCTGGATCAATGCGAAGGCGCACAAGCTTCGCGCCAACAGCCGCGAAGGAGCGAAGAAGAATATCGAGGCGCATTACGATCTCGGCAACGATTTCTATGCGCCCTGGCTCGACGAGACGATGACCTATTCGAGCGCGGTATTCGCCGATCCGATTGCCGCCGAAGAGCCGCTTGCCGAGGCGCAGCGTCGCAAGTTGCGGCTGCTGCTCGACCGGCTCGATCTGAATCCCGGCGACCGGCTGCTCGAGATCGGCTGCGGCTGGGGCGGGCTGATGGAGATTGCGGCGGCCGAATATGGCGTCTGCGTCACCGGCATCACCCTCTCGACCGAGCAGAAGGACTGGGCCGACAAGCGTCTCGCCGATGCGGGGCTGTCGGACCAGTGCGATATCCGCCTCGTCGATTATCGCGATGTCGAAGGGACGTTCGACGCCGTTGCCAGTGTCGAAATGGTGGAGGCAGTCGGGCAGGAATATTGGCCTGCCTATCTTCGTGCCATCGCCGGACGGTTGAAGCCCGGGGGCAAGGCCGCGATCCAGCTGATCTCTATCGATGACGCGGTGTTCGAGGATTATGCCTCGCGCCCCGATTTCATCCAGACCTATATCTTCCCCGGCGGGCTGCTGATTTCCGAATCCCGCTTCGAGGCGATCGCGCGCGAGGCCGGTCTCTCATGGCATGATCGCAAGGGCTATCATCTCCACTATGCCGAAACGCTGCGGCGTTGGCGCGAATCCTATGACGCGGCCGTCGCCGAGGGGCGGTTGCCGCCCGAATTCGACGCCGCCTTTCACGATCTGTGGCGCTACTATCTGATGTATTGCGAAGGCGGCTTCAGAGCCGCCGGGATCGACGTCGCTCAGGTGACGCTGGCCAAGGCGGAACAGGAATAGCATCGCCGCTTGGGCTGCTTTTGCACATTCACGCTTTGTTCTTCATGACGGGCTGGGCATTAGGCCATAGACTGGGGCGATGGCGCACGCCCCCTTCGTCCCTCTTCGCATCTTCTCGGCCTTTACGATGCTCGAAGGCGCGATCCAGCCCAAGGCGATCGCCAGCCGGGCCCGCGAACTGGGCTTTCCGGCCGCGGCGATGGCCGATCGCAACGGACTTTATGCGGCCATGCCCTTTTGCACGGCGGCGAAGGAGAAGGGCGTCCAGCCGATCGTCGGCGCGACACTGGCCGTGGCGCGACCCGGGCGGCCCGAAGCCGAAGAACCGATCATCGACTGGCTGCCGCTGCTGGCCCAGGACGAGACCGGATACCAGAATCTTTGCGCGCTGGTTTCCAAGGCGCATCTCGAACGGCCGCTCGAATACAGGCCGCATGTCGAATTCGAGGCGCTTGAAGGTCGAACCGACGGACTGATCGCGCTGACGGGCGGCGGGGAAGGCGCTCTCGCACGGCTTTACCAAGGCGAGCAGGCCGAGGCGGCAAGCGCCTATGCGGACGCGCTCGTCCGGCTGTTCCCAGATCAACTCTATGTCGAGATCAGCCGCAGGGGCGATCCGATCGAGGAGGCGAGCGAGGAAGCGCTGATCGAACTCGCCTATGCGCGGGACCTGCCGCTCGTGGCGACGAACCCGGCACTGTTCGAGGAAGCCGATTTCCACGCCGCGCATGACGTGATGCTCTGCATCGCGGACTCCAACTATGTCGAAAGCACCGATCGCCGTCAGAGCCCCGAACAGGGTTGGATGCTTCCCTATGAACGGATGCAACAGCGCTTCCGCGACCTGCCCGAAGCGCTGGCCAACACGCTCGTCGTTGCGCAGCGCTGCGCCTTTGCCGCGCCGAGTCGCGACCCGATCCTGCCGAAAATCGCCGGTGATGCGGAGGCTACGTTGCGCGAAGACGCGAGGGCAGGGCTCGAGACACGGCTGATCAAGCTTCACGGCGAGGACGGGCTGACCGACGAGATTCGCAAACCCTATTTCGACCGGCTCGAATATGAGCTCGACATCATCATCGAGATGGGTTTCCCCAGCTACTTCCTGATCGTCGCGGATTTCATCCAATGGGCGAAGCGGCAGGATATCCCCGTCGGCCCGGGGCGCGGTTCGGGCGCCGGTTCGGTCGTGGCCTGGGCGCTGACGATCACCGATCTCGATCCGCTCGAACTCGGGCTGCTGTTCGAACGCTTCCTCAATCCCGAGCGCGTGTCGATGCCCGATTTCGACATCGACTTCTGCGAAACGCGGCGCGGCGAGGTGATCCGCTATGTGCAGGGTAAATATGGCCGCGATCAGGTCGCGCAGATCATTACCTTTGGGACGATGAAGTCGCGCGCCGTGCTGCGCGACGTCGGTCGTGTGCTGCAGATGCCCTATGGCCAGGTCGACCGGCTGACCAAGATGGTGCCCAACCATCCGACCGATCCCTGGAGCCTCGAACGCGCGCTTAACGGCGTCACCGAATTCGAGGTCGAATATCGCACCGACAGCGATGTAAAGCGGCTGATCGATCTCGCGATGAAGCTCGAAGGCCTGCCGCGCCACGCTTCGACCCATGCTGCAGGCGTCGTGATCGGCGACCGGCGGCTGGACGAGCTGGTGCCGCTCTATCGCGATCCGCGCTCGGATATTCCGGTGACGCAGTTCGACATGAAGAATGTCGAAAAGGCGGGGCTGGTGAAGTTCGACTTTCTCGGCCTGAAGACGCTGTCGGTGCTCAAGCGCGCAACGGATCTGCTCAAGAAGCGCAATATCGAGGTCGATCTCGATACGCTGCGCTGGGACGACGAGCAGGTCTACGAGCTGCTCCAGAGCGGCAATACGGTCGGCGTGTTCCAGCTGGAATCGGAAGGGATGCGGCGCACGCTGGCGGCGGTGAAGCCGACCTGTTTCGAGGACATCATCGCGCTCGTCTCGCTCTATCGCCCCGGCCCGATGGACAATATCCCGATGTTCGGCGCACGAAAGAATGGCGAGCAGGCCATCGAATATCCGCACCCCGATCTCGAGCCGATCCTGAAAGAAACCTATGGCATCTTCGTCTATCAGGAGCAGGTGATGGAGGCCGCGAAAATCCTTGCCGGCTACAGCCTGGGCGATGCCGACCTGCTCCGCCGCGCCATGGGCAAGAAGATCCAGGCCGAGATGGATGCGCAGCGCGTCCGCTTCGTGCAGGGCTGTGCCGAGAACGATATCCATCGCGACAAGGCCAATGAACTGTTCGACTTGATCGCCAAATTTGCCGGCTATGGCTTCAACAAGTCGCACGCCGCCGCCTACGCCCTGATCGCCTATCAGACGGCGTGGCTGAAGACGCATTACCCGGAAGAATTCTTCGCCGCTTCGATGTGCTACGATCGCGGCAATACCGACAAGCTCGCCATCTTCCACGAAGACGTCCGCCGCGCGGGCCTCGAATGCCTGCCGCCCTGCGTCAATGCGAGCGAGGCGAACTTCACCGTGCAGCCGCATGAGGAGGGCTTCGCCGTCCGCTACGCGCTCGCCGCGCTGAAGGGCGTCGGCGAGAAGGCGATGGAGGGACTGGTCGAGGAGCGCGAGGCGAACGGCGCCTATGAAAGCCTCGACGATTTAGCCGACCGCGTCGATCCGTCGCTGCTCAACCGGCGGCAGATCGAAGCGATGGCGGGGGCGGGAGCATTCGACGCGCTGCATGACAATCGCGCGGCGGTGCACGAGGCAGCCGAAACGATACTCGGCGTCGCATCCAATGCCGCCGATGCGCGCGAGAGCGGGCAGGGCGGGCTCTTTGCCGATGGTGACAACAGCATGGCGAATATCCGCCTGCGCACCGACATCGGCTGGCCGCTCGCCGACCGGATGGCCCACGAAAAGGACGCGTTCGGCTTCTATTTCTCCGCGCACCCCGTCGATACGCACCGGCATATCGCGCGGGCCTTTGGCGCCCAGACCTATGCCGACATTGCGCAGATCGAGCGGCCAGCGGGCGGCGGCCGCATCGGCGCAATGATGGCCGGGCTGGTCGAAAAGGTGCGGAAGCGGACGTCACGGCGCGGCAAGCCCTTCGTCACCGCGACCCTCTCCGACCAGTCGGGCCAGTTCATGGCCAGCAGTTTCGATGAACACGCACAGGCCGAGCTGGAGCGCGCCGCGAACGAGGGGCTGTGCGGGCTGCTGACCGTCGATCTCGACTGGATGGACGGGGAGGAAACCCCGCGCGTCACCATCCAGGGCTTCCAGGGATTCGACAGCCTCGCCAATGCGAGCCGGATGACGATGGCCGTTTCGGTTGCCCGAACCGATGCGATCCCGGCGCTGGCCGAAGCCGTCGGCGAGAATGGCGATGGGCGCGGGACGGTCGTGTTGGAAGCGCCGATCGACGATGGCGGCCTGGCCCATGTCGTGCTCGGGCGACGCTTCCGGCTCGATGCCGAAATGGCGGAAGCGATCCGCGGTCTGACCGGTATCGAGAGCGTCCGGCTTGCCGCCGAAAGCGGCCCCGAGGCCAAGAACAGCGCGCCGCTGGCTCTCGTTTCCTGACACCTGCCTCTTTACGCGCCTTGCGCCTCGGCTAAGATGCGGAAAAACGCGACAAAGAGAGGATCGCCATGCTTGGAGGAATGCAGGACGCGCCGCTGCGCGTGACCAACATCATCGATCATGCGGCGCGAGAGCATGGCCATCGCGAGGTGGTGAGCCGCTGGGCGGACGGCACGACGTCGCGCAGCAACTGGGCCGGTATCCATGAGGACGCCCGCAAATGCGCGCAGGCGTTGCAGAAACTCGGCGTGGAGAAGGGCGACCGTGTCGGTACGCTGGCGATGAACCACGGCCACCATCTGGCCTCATGGTACGGCATCGCAGGCGTCGGTGGGGTGTTGCATACGATCAACCCTCGGCTGTTCGAGGAACAGCTCGTCTACATCATGAACCACGCCGAAGACCGCGTGCTGCTATTCGACAAGGCGTTCGAGCCGCTGGTCGAGAAGATCAAGCCGCAGCTGAAGACGATCCAGCATTTCGTGCTGTTCGACGGCGAAGGCGACTATCCCACTTTCCGCGAACTGTGCGACGCCGAGGATGGCGATTTCAAATGGGTCGAGGGCGACGAACGCGATCCCTGCGGCCTCTGCTATACCAGCGGCACCACGGGCAATCCGAAGGGCGTGCTTTACGAACACCGTTCGAACGTCCTTCACGCGATCACCGAAGGACAGCCGGACGCGATGAACCTGTCGACGCGGTCGGTGATGCTACCCATCGTGCCGATGTTCCACGCCAATGCCTGGGGCCTGCCCTATGCCTGCGCGGTGACGGGTTCGAAGATGGTGTTTTCGGCTGTCAACGACGGCGAAGTGCTCTGCAATCTCGTGCTGAACGAGGGCGTAACGCACAGCGCCGGCGTCCCGACCGTATGGCTCGCCATGTTTGCCCATATGGATGCGACCAAGGTCGATTACGGAAAGCTGGAAATGGTCGTGATCGGCGGCTCGGCGGCGCCGCGTGCAATGATCGAGCGGTTCATGAAGGCGGGCGTCTATGTCCTCCATGCCTGGGGCATGACCGAGACCTCGCCGATCGGCACGATCGGCCAGCGCCCGTGGAACTGGGACGAGCTCGGTTTCGACGAGCAGGTCGATATCATCAGCAAGCAGGGCCGCACGCCCTTCGGCGTCGAGATCAAGATCGTCGACGATGACGGCAACGACCTGCCGCGCGACGGCGAAAGCTCGGGCCGGCTGCTGGTGCGGGGCCCTTGGGTACTCGACCAGTATTATCAGGACGATGGCGGCAAATGCGTCGCCGCGGACCAGTGGTTCGATACCGGCGATCTCGTAGAAATCATTGACGGCCGCGCACTATTTCAGGGGCGTCTAAATGGGTCGATCAACATTGGCGGTAACAAAGTGATGCCGGAAGAGGTTGAGCAGATTATCGGCTCACATCCATCGGTTGCCGCAGTTCTGGTGCGCGCAAAAAAAAGCTCAGTAGCTGGTGCACTTGTTGAAGCGCTTGTCCAGTTGCACCCGGAGGTGCCGGAGAGCCAGCATTTGGAAATTTCTCGGCAGATCAAAGTGCTTTGTCGTGATCAATTGGCCGTCTTCAAAGCGCCGGCATTTGTGAAGATGGTGGATAAGCTCCCGGTGAGTGATAATGGAAAAGTCATGCGAAACGCCACATGAATAATGCTAATAGCGACGAAAACAAGAATAAGTGGGTATGGGTAACGGGCGCAAGCCGTGGGCTTGGTCTGTCTATCGCAAAAAAACTGCTAGATTCCGGTTTCTCTGTTCTCGCCGCCTCGCGGACTAGTAGCGGGGCCTTGCAAGAGCTGATCTCTGAGCATAGTGAGCGGATCGTATTTAAACCGCTGGATCTAAGTGTATTGGACGGCATCCACTCCTGGTGC
>NZ_CAKZNF010000035.1 GCF_937129435.1 uncultured Parasphingopyxis sp.
CGGGCGGCAATCCGGTTGACGGTTTCACCTATGACGTGAACCTCGCCATGGGTGCCGGCTTCGACGACGGCCGTGGCCATGTCACCGCCTATCTCGGCTATCGCCAGATCGACCCGATCCTCCAGGCCAATCGCGACTACAGCGCGTGCGCCCTCGATTTCTCGGCCACGCAGCCTTCGGGTTACAACTGCACGGGATCGTCGACAATTCCCGAAGGCCGCTTCCTGATCTTCGATCGGAACACCTTCGCTTCGTCGAGCCTTCGCAACGAGCCGGGCAATCCAGGCGGTTTGGTTCCCTATACGGGTGCCAATGCATATAACTACGCGCCGACCAACTATTTCCAGCGTCCCGACAAGCGCTACACGGCCGGCTTCTTCGCCGAGTACGAAATCAGCCCGTCGATCGTTCCTTATGCGGAATTCCAGTTCATGGACGACCGTTCGGTCGCGCAGATCGCGTTCTCGGGTACGTTCTTCGCGAACAATCCGTTCCTGCAGTGCGACAACGCCCTGTTCAGCAACCAGCAGCGCCTGGCCTTCGGCTGCGACCGTGATGGCGACGGCCTGTTCTCGGCCGCCGAGCTCGCCGACACGACCGACTATGTCTACATCGGTAAGCGTCTGGTCGAAGGTATTCCGCGTCAAAGCGATCTGCGGCACACCTCCTACCGTGCGGTCGTTGGTGCCCGTGGCTCGATCAGCAGCGACTGGAACTATGACTTCCACCTGCTTCGCGGTGAAACGATCTTCAACCAGGTCTATCTGAACGACCTTTCGGTCAATCGCATCAACCAGGCGCTCGACGCCGTGCGCGACGCGAACGGCCAGATTGTCTGCCGCGATCAGTCGAACGGCTGTGTCCCGCTCAACGTCTTCTCGGCGACCGGCGTGACCCGCGACCAGTTCAACTTCATCTCGGTTCCGGGTCTGCAGGACGCCAATCTCGAGACTTATGTCGCGTCGGGCTATGTCTCTGGCAACATGGACAACCCGCTCGGCACGTCGACTCCGATCAGTCTCGTCTTCGGTGCGGAATACCGCAAGGAACAGTATGAACTGACGCCTGACCAGAATTTCGCCGAAGGCACGTTGGCTGGCCAGGGCGGTCCGTCGCCAGCCATTGCGGGCGAGTTCTCGGTCCGTGAAGTCTTCGCCGAACTCCGCCTGCCGCTCGTTGAGTGGGGCAATGGCGGTGCGATCGAACTGACCGGTGGTTATCGTCTGTCGGACTATAACACCTCGGGTACGAGCCACACTTATACCGGTGGTGTCGAAATCGCCCCGATGGAAGGCATTCGTCTTCGCGGTGTGTATGCCCGCGCTGTTCGCGCGCCGAACATCGTCGAGCTGTTCTCGCCGCAGTCGATCGGTCTGTTCGGCGGTGTCGATCCTTGTTCCGGCGCGACGCCGACGGCAACGCTCGCAGCGTGTCAGAACACCGGCGTGTCGGCTGCCCAGTACGGCAACATCGCCGGCAACCCAGCTAACCAGTACAACCAGCTGGCCGGTGGCAACCCGAACCTCGACGTTGAAAAGGCCGACTCCTACACGGTGGGTATCGTCGTCGACGGTCGCGGCCTGGGCCTCGACGGCTTCACGGCCACGGTCGACTATTTCAACATCGAGATCCAAGACTCGATCGCCGGCATCGGTGCGCAGAACGCTCTCAACCAGTGTCTTGCCACCGGCCTTCCGGAGTTCTGTAGCCTGGTCAATCGTGCTCCGGGCTCGGGATCGCTTTGGCTCGGTCAGAACGGCTTCGTGATCAACACGCAGCAGAATATCGGTGGTCTCCGGACCGACGGTATCGATATCTCGGCCGGTTATCGTTTCCCGGTGTGGAACGGCAGTCTGTTCGCGAACATCGTGGGTACCTACACGTTCGAGAACGCGTTCCAGTCGACCCCGACGGCGAACTTCATCGATTGCGTCGGCCTGTACGGCAACACCTGCGGTACGCCGCAGCCTGATTGGCGGCACCGTCTGTCGGTTGGCTACACGGCCGACTCGGGTTGGGGCCTGACGCTGCGTTGGCGTCACTTCGGCAGCGTCGATGTCGATGCCTCGTCGTCGCAGCCCGATCTGAACGACCCCACCCAGCTGGGTACGGTCGATGACACGATCGACTCGTACGATTGGTTTGACATAAGCGCGTCGTACGACATCACCGACAACCTGCGCCTCTCGGCCGGTGTGAACAACGTCTTCGACCGCGAACCGCCGACGATCGGTGGCTCGTTCGGCCCGTCGAACGGCAACACCTTCCCGGGTGTGTACGATCCGGTCGGCCGCTACATCTACTTCGGTGGTCGCATCCAGTTCTAAGCGACCTCGAAACAGAACGAAGAGGGCGGGAGAGAAATCTCCTGCCCTTTTTGTTTGTGCGATTGTGATATTGGGTAGTCGTCCGTGTCCCGTTGCCGGTGAGGGTGCGCGAGCGGAGCTACCAGTTATGCCAGCCGAGCAGAACGGTTCGCCGAGCGATCCAGCGGGAGCGTTCGGCAAAGACATGCTCGATCGCCGCGCGCTCATCGGGCGTGAGATCGGGATGATGGCTTTCGAAGATCAGGACCGTGCGACCGCTATCGGACCGGTTCCAGGCTTCGTGCTCGAAACTGTCGTCGAACGCCAAAATCGAACCTTCCTGCCAATGATAGGTGTCCTGGCCAACGCGTATTGCGCAATCGTCAGGGACGATCAGCGGAAGGTGCACGGTCAATCGGGCATTGGTCAGGCCATGATGCGGTGGAATGTGTGCTGTTGGCTGGAGCGATGAAAAGAACGCTTCCATGGGCACACCGTTCACGCGAACGAGATCGGCCTTATCGAGCGCTGCATGGGTCACCGGGAAATGCTTCTCGGCCGCGATAGGACGACTGTCCTTGAACAGATAGATCGCAGACCAGTCCAACGATCCGCTGAGCTTGCGCCATGCCGGCATCTGGATGTTGGTGGGGACATAGGGTACCGTGAGC
The DNA here is from genome assembly GCF_937129435.1 of uncultured Parasphingopyxis sp. GTDB lineage: Bacteria > Pseudomonadota > Alphaproteobacteria > Sphingomonadales > Sphingomonadaceae > Parasphingopyxis. Next base: position 2,978 of record NZ_CAKZNF010000035.1, read on the forward strand.
GATTGCTCCCGCGACGCCGACAGAAATTCGTCCCGGATGTCCGACCAATAGGCCTCGACATTCTCTGCCCAAGGCAGCTGTTCGTGCGGTGTGACCGGAAGGGCAGGCAAGTCCGGTACGTAGAAGACCTGAGGCTCTTGATAAGGCGTGCGGTAGGCAAATTCACGCTCGTGCGTCATTGCCCAGATGGCGTTCCGAATTCGGCCTGCCGCGCCTTGGCCATCGGCTTCCCATGCGTCGAGCGACCGTTGATGAAGGTCGGTCAGGAAACGACTGATAGCGCCGTCCGCCTGAGCGGAATGTTCGCGAGCCAGTGGATGCTCGCCATCGTCGTCCTTGATCCGCCGCAGATGCGGATCGGCATCGTCGCCCAGTGTCCATACCGCGACAGCTTCCTCTTCCCGGCCCGCTGCCAATAACTCGGCGCCGGTGAACAATGCCAATCGGGCATTGTGCTGATCCGCTCGGAACATTTCGAGCAGTTCATCTGGTCCGGGTTTTTCGGGCATGACAATCGTCCTCAATCGGGATCCGCGCACAAGCTGCTAGCTGACTACTACGTCGAACGCGACGGTCAGCCGTTCGCCCTCGGAAAAGGGCTTCGTGCCGTGCCACATGATCGAAGGAAACAGCGCCAGCCTCCCGGGCTCGGGCTTCACCATCTTGATCGGGGGTGCGTCCAGCCCGAATTCCTGTGGCGCTTCGCCCAGAGCAAGCCATCCCTCCCGGCTCTGTTCTTCGCCGATCGTATCGGGCAAAGCGACATAGAGCGCGGAACTGAGCCAGCCTTGGTTGTGGATATGATTGACGTGAAAGCCGCTGCCGGTCAGCCGGACCGACCAAGATCCCGAAAAACGAAAATCGCCGCGGCGCCCGCCGAGAAACGGATGATCCTTTTCCGGGGGCGGCAAGCCGTCGATATAGCTTCGTACGGCCGTGCGAATATGGCCGACCAGTGAAACGATCTCGGGTTCGGAGCGCGTAAACAGGATGCTGTCCGTCTGCGTGCCATTGCGTAGCGATTGTTCGAACGGATGTGTTTCCCACCGATGCAAATGCCGCAGCCTATCCGCCAGCGCCGGTAGCTCGGCGCGCAACGGTTCAATATCGATAGCTTTGGCAAGATCGCGATCACCTTCGAGCCAGCCCCAGCGCGGGTCGCCCATCATGCGCCACGCAATCGAGATATAGGGCCAGGCTTCGGCGCCCTCGCCATTCTCGACAAGCTCCATTGCCAGCCGCTGCGCTCGATCGAAATCGCGCGTCTTCAGCAAATACCGCACGAAGGGCATGCGAAAGAACGACGCCCGCTCGCTGGCGTGCTGCTCATATAGTTCCCCGGCCTTCTCCAACTCGCCGAGTTCGGTCAGCGAATTGGCCTCCAGATTGTCGAAGCGCGGATCGTCTCCGGCCGTGCGGCGCGCCTCGTCGTAAAGAGGTAGCGCCACGTCATGGCCCTGCCCGCGCGCGGTCGCTACGATCATGTCCATCCACAATCGCTTGTCGCGAGGATGATTGCGCAACGCGTTGCGATAGCCGTCGACATAGCCTTCGGGGTCGCCCGACTGCCAGCGTACCTGCGCGAGCATATGCTGGCCGTGATACCAGGTCGGCGTCTTCTCCAGTCGTGCCTTCAGGAAAATCTCGGCCTCGTCGCGCCGGCTCTCGTCGAGAAGCGCCGCGGCTTCGCCGGCCCAGATATCCTTATCGTCGGGCTTCACTCGATGGGCGGCGCGAAACAGGTCGACTGCGGGTTTGCCCCGATCGAGTGCCAGCTGCGCCTTCAATCGCAGCGACTTCGCTGCCTCGGGTGCAAGAGCGAGTGCACGCTCCACCGCCTCTTCGGCCTCATCGAGCAACCCGAGCGCCCGGGCTGTCAGCCCGACATTGAGCCACAGGCGGGCATTGTCGGAATAGCTTTCCGTCAGCGCCGAAAGATCGCGATAGCCACCCATCGAATCGACATGCCGGTGGCGCACGAGCGCCCGGTCGATCCGCGCGTCCACCAGATCGGGTGCCAGTGCGATCGCGCGATCATAGGCGGCAACTGCCGCCTCGCCCTCGCCAAGGTCGTCGAGCAGGCTTGCATATTCGGCATGCATGGCGGGGATGTCGTCCCGAAGCGCGATTCCGCGCTCGAACGCGGCACGCGCTTGTTCGAGCCGTTCCTGCTTTTTGAGCGTGACACCGGCCAGATGGTAAAAAGCTGGCTGGTTCGGATCGGCCTCGATCAGTTCGCCTAGCAGCGCCGAACAGCGTTCGAGATCACCCGCCTGCAATGCGCGTTGCGCTTCGGCAAAGCCCTGCTGGATATCGACCATGACCCGGCCCTAATCCGCCCGCCGGCCGTTGACCAGCCATGCAATCGGGCCGTTCTCGTCGCCGGGGATCGGCGCGCGATGCTCGACGATAAAGCCGCTGTCCGCAAACAACGCAGAAATTCGCGCGGCGCTGTCCTCGTCGAGCGCGCTTTCGCTCAGGTGACGCAAAAGGGCTCGCTCGCGCGCCATGCCCGACGCCACCCAATCGAGATCCTTCTCCGCCTCGCGGCCGCTGCGTCCGGCGATATCGCGCAGCGCCGCCGCGATCTCGGCCACGACCGGCTGATCGCCATGCTCGTCGAACACCGGATCGAGCGCCGCAATGACGCCCGAAGCATCGCCCTCGGCGGCGCGGACAAGGGCATCGCTTTGCCCAATGGCGTCCAGCGCGGCAGCCCTTGTCCGATTTTGCGCCACGACCGGGCTCGATCGGTGATGCATGATCAACTGGAACAGCGAACCGGGTCGCGAGACGCGAACCAGCTCCGCGACGATTTCGCCATGTGTGCCATACTCGAATCCGAACTGGCTGACGAACGCATCGAAGCTATCATCGTCGAAGGGAAGCGCCGCCATGTCGGTCCGCCCGATCAGTGTGACGTCCGGGTCGGCGCTTTCGGGCAGTTCGGCATAGTCGATACCCGCAAGCAGCAAGTCCGATCTCTGGGCACGGATCAGGCGCAGGACGGCACCCGAGCCGGTCGCCAGATCGAGGCAGGACGCGCCCTTCGCCAGTGTTGCCGCGAATTCGCGCCAATGGTTCGCCAGCCGTTCGGCGACATGATCCGGCGCGCCGGGAAGGCAGTTTCCGGTCGCTCCCTTTTCGGCCCAATAGGCCGACCAGGCCTGGTCGTTGTCCATGCCGGTGTCGCTAGCCCAATTCACGCTGTTACGCACCATGGTGTGTGCACGCGGTCGGCCTGCCCAAGCGTGCCTCTGGCAGTCGTCGGCCATTCGCGATAACCTGTCGGTGGAGCATTCACGCTTTCAGAGAGGGAGAAGACGATGTTGCGGCTAACGCTTTTAGCATTGGCGTTGCTCGGCCCATCCATGGCAGTGCCTGCGCTCGCCCAGTCCGAACCCGAAGCGTCCGAGGCTCAACAGGCGCAAGAGGAGGAGGTTATCTGCCGCCGTGTCGCAATGACCGGCTCGCACCGGCGCGGCCCGCGCGTCTGCCGGACCGAGAGCCAATGGAACGCCAACGCCCATATGCAGCAAGAACGCGCGCGCGGCTGGGTCGGCAACTCGGCTATCGGCTCGGGCGTCGACGATCCCAGGCCGGCGGCAGGAACCTGCTGCGACTGAGCGGCTCGCGCTGACGACCGATTGGTGTCGCGGCGTCAGACAGCGACGTCGATCTTCAACTCGCCGTCCCCTTCGTCCACCTTGACCGTCGAACCGTCGGGCATGTCGCCGCGCAGGATCGCGTCCGCGAGCGGGTCCTGCAGATATTTCTGCACCGCGCGCTTAAGCGGCCTTGCGCCATAGACGGGATCGTAGCCGACCCGTCCCAGCCATTCGCGCGCCTTCTCGCTGAGGTCGATCGTCACCTTGCGGTCGTTCAGCAGCTTCTGCACACGTGCGACCTGGATATCGACGATCGGCGCCATATGCTCCTGGCTGAGGCGGTGGAACAGGATGATCTCGTCGAGGCGATTGAGGAATTCGGGCCGGAAATGCGCCCGCACCTGTTCCATCACCTGCGGTTCGACATCGTCGACCGTCTGGTCCTCGCGCAGGTCGGTGAGATATTGGCTGCCGAGGTTCGAGGTCATGATGATCAGCGTGTTCGAAAAGTCGACCGTGCGACCCTGGCCGTCGGTCAGCCGCCCGTCGTCGAGCACCTGGAGCAGCACGTTGAACACGTCGCCATGCGCCTTTTCGACCTCGTCGAAGAGGATCACCTGATAGGGGCGCCGCCGAACGGCTTCGGTCAGCACGCCGCCTTCGTCATAGCCGACATAGCCGGGAGGGGCGCCGATCAGGCGCGACACGGCGTGCTTCTCCATGAACTCGCTCATGTCGATGCGGACCATCGCGTTGACATCGTCGAACAGGAATTCGGCGAGTGCTTTCGTCAGTTCAGTCTTGCCGACGCCGGTCGGGCCGAGGAACAGGAACGAGCCCAAGGGCCGGTTCGGATCCTGTAGGCCCGCGCGGCTGCGGCGCACGGCGGTTGACACCGCCTTAACGGCATCCTCCTGTCCGATGACGCGCGTGCCGATATGCTCTTCCATCGCGAGCAGCTTTTCGCGCTCGCCCTCGAGCATCTTGTCGATCGGCACGCCGGTCCAGCGCGAAACGACCGAGGCAATGTCTTCGCTCGTCACTTCCTCGCGCAGCATCGCGCCTTCGGTGGCCTCGCCGGCCTCTTCGAGCTTGCGTTCGAGATCGGGAATGGTGCCGTAGGAAAGCTCGCCCGCCTTGGCGAGATCGCCGGCACGCTGCGCCTGTTCGAGCTGAATGCGCGCGGCGTCGAGCTGCTCCTTCAGCTTCGCCTCGCCCTCGATCTTCTCGCGCTCGGCCTGCCAGCGTTGCGTGAGCGCGGCATTTTCTTCTTCGAGATTGGCGAGCTCTTCCTCGATCGCAGCGAGCCGGTCCGCGCTCGCCTTGTCGCTTTCCTTCGCCAGCGCCTCGCGTTCGATCTTGAGCTGGATGATCCGCCGGTCGAGCGCCTCGATCTCCTCGGGCTTCGACTCGACCTCCATCCGGATGCGCGAGGCAGCCTCGTCCATCAGGTCGATCGCCTTGTCGGGCAGGAACCGGTCGGTGATGTAGCGCTCGGAGAGCGTCGCCGCCGCGACCAGCGCGCCGTCGGTGATCCGGACGCCGTGATGCAGCTCGTATTTCTCCTTGATACCGCGCAGGATCGAGATCGTGTCCTCGACGCTCGGCTCCTCGATGAAGACGGGTTGGAAGCGCCGCTGGAGCGCCGGGTCCTTCTCGACATATTTGCGATATTCATCGAGCGTCGTCGCACCGATGCAATGCAGCTCGCCGCGCGCGAGCGCAGGCTTCAGCAGGTTGCCCGCGTCCATCGCGCCCTCGGACTTCCCGGCACCAACCAGCGTGTGCATCTCGTCGATGAAGAGGATGATATGGCCCTCGGCCTGCTTCACCTCGTCGAGCACGCCCTTCAGACGTTCCTCGAACTCGCCGCGATATTTCGCGCCGGCGATCAGCGCGCCCATGTCGAGCGACAGCAATTGCCGGTCCTTGATGCCGTCGGGCACGTCGCCATTGGCGATGCGCAGCGCGAGGCCCTCGGCGATCGCCGTTTTTCCGACGCCAGCCTCGCCGATCAGCACGGGGTTGTTCTTGGTCCGTCGCGCCAGGATCTGCACGGTGCGGCGGATTTCCTCGTCGCGGCCGATGATCGGGTCGATCTTGCCCTCGCGCGCGCGCTCGGTGAGGTCCGCGGTGAACTTCTTCAGCGCTTCGTAGCGATCCTCGGCGCTTGCCGTGTCGGCGGTGCGGCCGCCGCGTAGCGCATTGATCGCCGCGTTCAGCGCTTCGGGCTTCAGCCCCGCCGTGTCGAAGGCGTCGCCCGTCGCCGTGCCCTTCGCCATCGCCAGCGCCAGCAGCATCCGCTCCACCGTGACATAGGAATCGCCGGCCTTGTCGGCGATCTGCTGCGCCTGGTCGAGCATGCGAACGGCGTCATTGTCGAGCTGCGGCGTCTGTTGCGCGCCGCCACCCGATACCTGCGGGACCTTGGCGAGCGCGGCGTCGATTTCGCGCACCGCCGCCTCGGCGCTTCCGCCGGCGCGCCCGATCAGCCCCGCCGCCATGCCTTGCTCGTCCTCGAGCAGTGCCTTGGCGATATGCAGTGGCGAAACGCGCTGGTGGTTCATGCGGATCGCGACGGTCTGCGCCGACTGCAGGAAGCCCTTGGCGCGGTCGGTAAATTGTTCGAGATTCATGGCCTGTCCCCGTCAGAATGAGTTCCAGCCTATATAGTGTTGCCAAAATGCAACACAAGGCGTTCGAGCCGCAATTCGTCGAAACATGTAGCCTCCTGTCGAGCGCGCGCAAGCGCGGCTTGCGCCGGGGCTTCGGGCCGCTATTGTCGCGCCCGACACATCGCGAAAAAGAGGAATCCCATGCGCTCCTTCCTGCTGGCGCTGCTCGCGCCGCTCGCACTGATGGCCGCACCGGCGCTCGCCCAGGGTGCCGCGCCTGCGGGACCTCAGCCCAATGTGACTGCCGCGGATCTCGTTAACGATATCGAGATTCCCTATGAGGAGTTCACGCTAGACAACGGTCTTCGCGTGATCGTGCATGAGGACCGCAAGGCGCCGGTCGTCGCGGTGTCGATCTGGTATCATATCGGCTCGCGCCACGAGCCCGAAGGCCAGACGGGCTTTGCGCATCTGTTTGAGCATCTGATGTTCAACGGGTCCGAGAACGCGCCCGGCGATTATTTCGAACCGCTCCGCGAAGTCGGCGCCACCGATTATAACGGCACCACCTGGTACGACCGCACAAATTATTTCCAGACGGTGCCGACCGAAGGCCTCGAACTGACGCTGTTCCTCGAATCGGACCGGATGGGCCATCTGCTCGGCGCGGTGACGCAGGAAAAGCTCGATAACCAGCGCGGCGTCGTCCAGAACGAAAAGCGGCAGGGCGACAACCAGCCCTATGGCCTCGTCGATTATGCGCAGATCGAAGCGCTGTTCGGGCCCGACCATCCCTATGGCCATTCCACGATCGGTTCGATGGCCGATCTCGACGCGGCGAGCCTCGATGACGTGCGGAACTGGTTCCGCGCGCATTATGGCCCCAACAACGCCGTGCTCGTGCTTGCGGGCGATGTCGATACCGCCACGGCACGCACGCTCGTCGAGCGCTATTTCGGCGATATTCCGCGCGGACCCGAAACGGCACAGGTCGATCCCGGCATTCCGACGCTTGATGAGCGGCTAGAAATTGTGATGCAGGATAATGTCGCGACGACGCGGCTCTATCGCACCTGGGTGGTGCCGGGCCTCAACGACGAGGCTTCGGCGCAGCTCGATGTCGCAGCTTCCGTCTTCGGCGGCCTCGCCAGCTCGCGGCTCGACAATATTCTGGTGCGCGGCGAACAGACGGCTGTCGCCGTTCGCGCCTTCGTCCAGCAGTTTGAATATAACAGCCTGTTCGAGGTCCAGGTCGATGTCGCGCCGACGGCCGACGCCGATGCGGTCTCCGCGCGGCTCGACGAGCTGCTCGCCGATTATATCGCCAACGGCCCCACTCAAGATGAGGTCAACCGCGTCGCGATGAGCGAAATCTCATCGCGCATCGCAGGCCTTGAATCGGTCGGTGGCTTTGGCGGCAAGGCCGTGGTTCTGGCGCAGGGTGCGCTCTATTCGGACAATCCGGCCTTTTATCGCACGCAGCTCGAATGGCTTGGGAATGCGATGCCCGAAAGTGTGACCGCCGCGATGCAGCGCTGGCTGACCCGGCCCGTGCTCGCGACGCGCGTCGATCCGGGCGAACGCGGCGAATATGTCGAGGCCGGATCGGTCGGCGCTACCGAGCGCACCGGGACTCTGTCCGCGCCGGCTTTCTATATGCAGCCCGGCACCGAGGCGGGGATGATCCCGGGCGGTGAGAATGAGGCGCAGACCGGCGCCGAGGCGGAAGCCGAAGAGGCGGCCGAGGAGCAGGCGGAGGCTGAGGCAGAAGCCGGCGCTTCGACACGCTCGCAGCCTCGGCCCGAAGTCGGCATGATCGACGATCTCGACTTCCCGGCCGTCGAACGCGCCACGCTCTCCAACGGCGTCGAGGTGCGCTTCGTCCGCCGCGATGCGGTCCCGACGATCCTGACGCAGCTGAGCTTCGATGCCGGTAACGCCGCCGACCGGGCCGACCGTCTCGGCACGCAATCGCTGATGCTGGCGCTGCTCAACGAGGGTACGGAGAGCCTGAATTCGATCGAGATCGCCGAGGCCGAGGAGCGGCTCGGCGCCTCGATCAACACCGGCGCCTCGACCGACCGCACGACGATCGGGCTCTATGCGCTGGCGCCGAATTACGAACCTTCGCTCGATCTGCTGGCCGATATCGTTAAGAACCCGGCCTTTGAGCTGTCGGAAGTGGAACGGCTTCGCGCGACGCAGCTTGCCGGTATTTCGGCGGAGCTGACATCGCCAAGCGGCCTCGCGCAGCGCAACCTTTGGCCGCGGCTGTTCGGTGAGAACCATCCCTATGGCCGCCCGACAAGCGGGCTCGGGACCGCGGAATCGGTCGCCGCGATTACGCGCGACGATCTCGTCAATTTCCATCAGTCGTGGATTCGGCCCGAGAAGCTGTCGATCTTCGTCGTCGGCGATACGACGCTCGACGAAGTCGTCGCCGCTCTCGAACCGCGTTTCGGCACCTGGCGTGTGGAAGGCGAAGCGGGGACCAAGTCGCTCGAGGCCGATATCGCCGCGCCTCAGCCGCGGATCATCCTCGTCGACCGGCCGGGTTCGCCGCAGTCGTTCATCTATGGCGGCCAGGTCCTGCCGCTTCAGGGAACTGACGAAGTCTTGCCGCTGCTCACTGCGAACGAAGCGCTCGGCGGAAGCTTTCTCTCGCGTCTCAACATGGACCTGCGCGAAACGCGCGGCTGGTCTTATGGCGTGCGCGGTTCGGTCAACCGTTTTGCGGGGCCGGTCAGCTATACCGTCGCCGCGCCGGTGCAGGCCGATCGCACCGGCGATTCGATCGCGGCGTTGCGCGAGAATATCGCCACGTTCCTCGGCGATGAAGGCGTGACCGAGGTCGAATTCGAACGCGCCATCGCGGGCAATATCCGCAGCCTGCCGGGAAGCTTCGAAACGTCGGGCGATGTCATCGGCGGAATGCAGCGCAACGCGCTCTACGAGCGGTCCGACGATTATTATGACGGCATCGCGGAAATGTATCGCGGCCTCACGCGGGAGCAGCTTGACGCTGCGGCCCGCGCGGTGATCGACCCGGACAATTTCATCTGGGTGGTGGTCGGCGAGGCGGAAAATGTCCGGCCGCAGCTTGACGCGCTGGGGCTGCCCGTGGAAACAGTCGAAACCGAATAACTGACAACCCTGTAAGGAAGGATAGACCATATGACCGACGTAAGCGGAACCTGGGACGCCACGATCAATTCGCCGATGGGCGAGCAGAAGGTGACGTTGACGCTGAACCAGGACGGCGACACCGTGACCGGCACCGCCTCGGGCGCGCAGGGTTCGGCCGAGATCGCCGAGGGCAAGGTCGACGGCGATACCTTCACCTGGAAGCAGGACATCACCGTCCCGATGCCGATGACGCTCGAAGGCAAGACCACGGTGGCCGGCGATGAAATGACCGGCGCGATCAAGGCCGGCGCCTTCGGCGACATGCCGTTCAAGGCCTCGAAGCAGTAGCAGCGCCCCCTTTGAACAGAGCGGCCCGCGCCGGGAACTCCGGTCGCGGGCCGTTTTGCGTCCGGGCTATTCGGTGAAAAGCTGCGTCACATGGCCCATCTTGCGGCCGGGGCGGGCTTCGCCCTTGTCGTAGAAATGCAGATGCGCGCCCGGGGTCTCCAGCCAGCGCTGGGCCTCCTCGCCATCGATACCGATCAGGTTCGTCATCTCGACGCGCGGCAAAGTGAGCGCGGTCGATCCCAGCGGCAGGCCGCAAATCGCGCGAATGTGGTTCTCGAATTGCGAGCATTGCGCGCCCTCGATCGTCCAGTGCCCGCTATTGTGCACGCGAGGGGCCATTTCGTTGAAGACCGGGCCTTCGGCGCTGGCAAAGAATTCGAAGGTCAGCACGCCGACATAGCCCAGCGCCTCGGCCACCTTGCGCGCGAGATCGGCAGCGGCGGCGGATTGTTCAGCGATCAGGCCGGTTCCGGGCGCGATCGAGCGCGACAGGATGCCGTCCTCATGGCGGTTGTCGGGGGGCGGATAGACGCGCGTGTCACCGTCATGGCCGCGCGCGAGGATGATCGAGAATTCACGCTCGAACGCCACCATCGCCTCGAGCACGGCGGGGCGCTTGCCGATATCGGCCCACGCCGCGGCAGCCTCGTTCCGGGACATGATCCGCACCTGTCCCTTGCCGTCATAGCCGAAGCGGCGCGTCTTGAGGATCGCCGGTACGCCGATCGCGTCGAGTGCCGCTTCGAGCGTTTCGCGGCTGTCGACTTCGCGATAGTCCGCAGGCCGGCCGCCATGCGACAGAATATAGTCCTTCTCGCGGAGCCGGTCCTGCGCCAGCTCGAGCGCATCGGCATTGGGGTGTAGCGCTACGGCATCGCCGAGCGCGCGGAGCGGCGCGGCCGGTACGTTCTCGAATTCGTAGGTGAGCACATCGCAGCGCGCGGCAAAATCCCGAAGCGCATCGACGTCGTCATAGTCGCCACGCACATGCCCGGCCGCAACCGCCGCGGCGCATGGATTTTCCTCCGGCGCGTAGATCAGGCAGCGATAGCCGATCTGCGCGGCAGCGACGCCGAGCATCCGGCCGAGCTGGCCGCCGCCCAGTATCCCGATTGTCGAACCCGTGGGCAGCGCGGTCATTCGGCCGGGTTCTCCCCGACGGCGTCGGTCTGCGCGCTGCGCCAGGTGTCGAGCCGTGCCGCGATGCCCTCGTCATAGGCACCGATAATTGCTGCACCCAGAAGCGCAGCATTTTTTGCGCCCGCGACGCCGATGGCGAGCGTGCCGACGGGAACGCCGGCGGGCATCTGCGCGATCGAAAGGAGGCTATCCATGCCCGACAACGCCTTGGACTGGACAGGGACACCGAGCACCGGAAGCCGCGTCATCGCCGCGCACATGCCCGGAAGATGCGCCGCGCCACCCGCGCCCGCAATGATCGCTTTGAGCCCGCGATCGGCCGCTTTCTTGGCATAGGCATAGAGCCGGTCCGGCGTCCGGTGCGCGGAGACGACCTTGCACTCATGCGCGATATCGAGATCGGTCAGGATATCGGCGGCATGGCGCATCGTTGCCCAATCGGAACGGGAACCCATGATGATGCCGATAAGCGGTGCGTCGGTCATGCTTCGTCCTGTGGCTGGAGCCGGAAGAAGCGATTTCTTCTAATGCCGAACGCGGTTCCGCGCAATCGCGATGATGCGGCTAGCGTTCGGAGAGATAATAGCGGTCCTTCGCCGCCAGATCGTCGTCGAGATCGTAGACGATCGGTTGCCCGGTCGGAATTTCCAGGCCGGTGATCTCGTCATCGGGAATGTTCGACAGATGCTTGACCAGCGCGCGCAGCGAATTGCCGTGCGCGGAGATCAGCACGCGCTTGCCGTCCTTCAGTGCCGGTGCGATCCGCCGCTCCCAATAGGGAAGAACGCGCTTGATCGTCAGCTTCAGGCTCTCGGTTTGCGGAATCTTGACGCCGGCATAGCGGGGATCGCCGGACAGGTCATATTCGCTTCCGGCCTCCATCTCGGGCGGCGGGATATCGAAGCTGCGGCGCCAGATATGGACCTGCCCCTCGCCATGCTTCTCGCGCATCTCGTCCTTGTTGAGGCCGGTCAGCCCGCCATAATGCCGCTCGTTCAGCCGCCAGTGCTTGTGCACGGGCAGCCAGAGCCGGTCCATCTCCTCCAGCGCCAGGTTCAGCGTCTTGATCGCGCGGGTCTGGTAGCTGGTGAAGCAGACGTCGTTCTCGATGCCCTTGTCGCGCATCAGCTGCCCGGCCTCGCGCGCCTCGGCGACGCCCTTGTCGGTCAGGTCGACGTCCCACCAGCCCGTGAAGCGGTTCTGCAAATTCCATTCGGACTGGCCGTGGCGAACGAGGACGAGTTGCGGCATGATGGACTCCGTGGAGAATGTCGGCCCAGGCGGGAAAGCGGTTTGCCCTGAGCTTGTCGAAGGGCTGTCCTTACTTGCCGCGCCTAAAAAGAAAAGGGCAGGGCTTCGACCGGCTCGGCCCGGAGGGAGTATTTCGATGCCCATCAACCGTGAAACGATTGTCTATGAAGGTCCGGGCGGGCCGTTCGAGGGGGTAGCCGTTGCCGACAGCGATTGGAACGCGCCGCGCCCCGGCGTGATGCTGGTGCCCAATGTTCTCGGCACGAAGGAAGCGGACTTCGAAAACGCGGAGCGACTGGCGGACCTCGGCTATGCGGCATTCGTCGCCGATGTCTATGGGCAGGGAAAGCGCGCGAGCCGGGAAGACGACGATCCGGGGCGGTATATGAATGCGCTCAATGCCGATCGGGCGCTGCTGCGGGACCGGCTGCTGGCCTCGCTCGAAGCGATGAAGGGTCTCGATGCGGTCGATGCGAGCCAGTGCGCGGCAACCGGCTATTGCTTCGGCGGCAAATGCGTCCTCGATCTCGCGCGGGCGGGCGGCGGCGTGCGTGGCGTGGTCAGTTTTCACGGGCTCTACGACCGGCCCGGCTATGAGACGGGCAAGATCGCCGCGAAGATCCTCGTCTGCCATGGCTGGGACGATCCCCTCGCGCCGCCGCAATCGGTCATCGATCTCGGCGAGGAACTGACCGAGGCCTGCGCCGACTGGCAGATCCACGCTTATGGCCATACCGGCCACGGCTTTACGGACAGCGCGGCACCGGGCCGGCCGGGCTTCGGGCATCAGCCCGACAGCGACCGGCGAAGCTGGAAGTCGATGACCGATTTCCTGGCCGAACTGTTCAGTCCAGAGTCCGCGTCATGAAAACGTTGAAGTCGGTCGCCTCATAATCGCCGAACGGCGGGCAATAGCCATAGCCGAAGCGGCGATAGAGGCCGTGGGCGGCCTCGAACGGTGCGCCCGTGCCGGTTTCGAGGCTCAATTGCCTGATGCCGTGCGCCCTCGCTTCGCGTTCGATATGGCTGAGCAGGGCCGCCGCCACGCCGCGTCGCAGCGCCGCCTTGGTCGTCCGCATCGATTTGATCTCGCCATGATCGTCCGACAGCGCCTGGAAGGCGCCGCATCCGAGTAGCGTTTCACCATCCCACGCCGTGAAGAAGTGGACGGTGTCTGCAGCGAGCTTCGTCAGGTCGAGAAAGTGGCAGGTGCCGGGTGGCGAGGCGGCGAGCATCTCGGCGAAATGCTCTTCGAGCAGCGCGACGACGTCGGGATGGTCGAGCCCGCCCGCCCGGATCTCCATCAGACAGGCAGTTCGTCGATCATCGCGGCGAGCGCGGCGAGGCATTCGCGGCCGAGTTCGGCGCAGCGTTCGGGCGACCAGCCATGGTCGGGATCGGGCCGTTCGTGATTGTCCTTGAACGGCATCTCCAGCGTCATTGCGACACAGCCGAAGCGCTCGGCGACCTGGTTGGTCGACATGGAAAGGTTGCCCTTGCGCGGCGCGGCCACCGGATAGCCGAGCTTCACCTGGAATTCCGGCGAAGCTTCGAGCAGCTTTTCGAGATAGAGGTCGTAAAGCTTGCTCTGCCGCTCCGTCCGGCTCGGAATACCTTCGAAACCGGCGATGAAATTGGCGGGGATTGCCTCGTCGCCATGGACGTCCATCGCAAAATCGACGCCGGTCTCGTCCATCCGATTGCGGACGTAGAGAACTTCGGGGCTCTTCTCTGCGGTCGGCTTATGCCATTCGCGATTGAGGTTCGTGCCAACCGCGTTGGTTCGCAGATGTCCCCGTTTCGATCCATCGGGGTTCATATTGGGGATGATGTGGAGCGTCGCTTTCTTGCGCAGCGTATTCGCCACATCGTCGTCGGGATTGGTCAATCGTGCCAGCGCGCCTTCCATCCACCATTCGGCCATGCTCTCGCCGGGATGCTGGCGCGCATAGAGCCAGATCTGGAGCGGCCCCGTGCCCATCGTCAGATAGTCGAGTTCCTGCCCGTCGAGCGTTTTGCCCAGCGATTGCAGAGTCACGCCGTCGCGCTCGGCGATCCGGGCGACGAGTTCGTGGTGCCGCTCGGTCGTGTAGGGTGCGAAATAGGCGAACCACAGGCTGTTCGCATCGCTCTTGTGCCGGATGGTGAGGACGCCGTTCTCATAGCTGGTATCGGCGCAGCGCCAATCCTCGCGATCGACCGAAACGCGCGCCGCGTAATCCTCCCATCCCTTGGGATAGGCCGAACCGCCGCAATTGGTGATCCGCAGCGTCAGTTCCTGCCCCGCGCCGCCGGTGACGCGGAAATAGAACCACTGGTAGAATTCGGACTGGTGATCGATGACGATTTCGAGTTCGGCGGTCGTGCCGTCGACCGAGATCGGGCGAATGTTGCCGCCGTCAAAGGCGGAAGTGATGCTGATGGTCATGGAACGGTGATAGTCGTGCCCGACTCGCCGGGAAAGTCTTGAAACAGCGCATCGGCCAGCCTACGCACGCTCGCCGCCGGGCTCATTTCGCCGGGCTGGCTTTCGCGGATTGCGCGTCCTTCCCAGATCGTCGTCCCTTCGGAGCGCCGTTTCAGCGCCACGGAAAGCTGTGTCACGTCGACCTCGCCGCCGCGCGATCCGCCCACGCCCACGCTGGTGCCGACACCGACGCCGACATTGCGGCCGAAACTGCCGCCGCCGATCCCGATCGAAATGGGCGAGCGTTGCGCCTGGACGGCGCGAGAGCCGCGCAACACCTCGACCACGGCCACCATTTCCGCTTCTTCGATGTCTTCGCCGCGAACGAAACCCAGACGGCCCAGCTGCTCGGCGACGATATCGGCATAGGTGCGGAATTCGAGGCTTCCCTCTTCCGCAGGATCGGCCGGTTCGATGGCGACCTGCTGGTTCGGGATCGGCTGTTCGAGATGGAAGCGCGTAACCTGCGTTCCCTGTTGCATGCCGGGCGTCTGGCATGCCGCAAGGAGGCCGAACCCGGCAAGCGCGGCGGCGCGGCTAAGCGATTTCTTCATCGGGGCTCTCCATAACGCGCAATTGAACGGTATAGGATGAACGAACGTGGCACGATTTGGCTGCAAGGGGGAGTCTTTCGCCCATGACTGAGGAAAAGCGACCGGCCGTGCTGGTAACCGGGGGTGCCGGATATATCGGCAGCCATGCCGTTCACGCGCTGCTCGACAGCGGCTTTCCGGTCGTCGTCGTCGACAATCTGGTGACGGGGTTTCGTTGGGCGGTGGCCGATGGCGCAACCTTCGTGGAAGGCGATATCGGCAATGCAGCGCTCGTCGGCCGCGTGATTGCCGAGCACGATATCGGCGCGATCATGCATTTCGCCGGTTCGGTCGTCGTGCCCGAATCGGTGTCCGACCCGCTCAAATATTACGACAACAACACCGGCCGCAGCCGGGCGCTGATCGGCGCCGCCATCGATGGCGGCGTGAAGCATTTCATCTTCTCTTCGACCGCCGCGACCTATGGCATGCCGGACGTGGAGCGGGTGTCGGAAGAGACACCGACGGTTCCGATCAACCCCTATGGCCGATCCAAGCTGATGACCGAGTGGATGCTGCGCGATGCGGCGGCGGCGCACGACATCAACTATGGCGCGCTGCGCTATTTCAACGTCGCCGGGGCCGATCCGGAAGGGCGCACCGGCCAGTCGACGGCGGGCGCGACGCACCTGATCAAGGTCGCGGTCGAGGCTGCAACGGGAAAGCGCGATCATGTCGCCATCTTCGGCACCGATTACGACACGCCCGACGGCACGGGCGTGCGCGACTATATCCATGTCTGGGACCTTGTCCGGGCGCATGTTCTGGCGCTCGAAAAGCTTATTGCGGAACCCGAAGAAAGCTTCACGCTCAATTGCGGCTATGGCCGGGGGTTTTCGGTGCTCGAAGTGCTCGACGCCGTCGACCGCGCGACCAACCGGACGATCGAGCGCCGCATGGCGCCCCGCCGCGAAGGCGATCCCGGCATAATCGTGTCCAACAATGCGAAAATCCTCGAGACCTTGCCCTGGCGGCCCGAGCGCGACGATCTCGACACGATCGTCGGCGACGCGCTTGCCTGGGAGCGCAAGCTGCAGGAGCGCGGCTAGTCGGTTTCGATCACCACGGGCGATATGCCGAGCCCGTCGCCCTGCCGCCCGACATCGATCCGGCGCAGCACCTCTCCCGATGCGACATCCAGTTCTGCGACCGTGTCGGTGCCGGTTTCGGCGACAAAGAGCCGCTCGCCATCTTCGGAGAACAGGATCGTCACCTGCGCCGCTTCGACACTATCAGAGATCGAAAGCACACGCGTCACTCGGTGATCCGATCCGCGAATTTCCGTGACGGTGCCGTCGCCGTAATTGGATGTGAAACCACGCGACCCATCGGGGCTGATCGCGATCCGGATCGGCCCAAGGCCGACGCCGATTTCGGCGATAATCTCGAAGGTTTCGGTGTCGAAGACGGTCACTTTCATGCCGTCGCGATCGGCAACCCATAGCTCGCTGCCATCGGGCGTCAGCGCGATACCTTCTGCCGCCGCGCCGACGGGCAGGTCGCGCAGCTTGCGGCCATTTTCGAGGTCGATCACCGTCGCCGTGCCGCTGCCGATATTGGACACATAGGCGCGGCTCAAATCGGGGCTGACGACGACCATGTGCGACACGTCCTGCCCGGTCTCGACCGCTTCCACATCGTTGTCGGAAAGATCGACGACGGTCAGCGTGCCGCTACCCTCGGTCGTCGCGATCAGCCGGTTGTCGTTGGTCCAGACGATACCGTGCGGTCGCGCATTGGGCGACAGATCGATCGTTTCGGTTCGTGTGGCGCTGGCGACGTCGAAGATATCGATCGTCGTGCCGCCATAGGAAACGACGGCGGCGCGCGTGCCATCGGGCGAGATCGCGACTTCGTGCGGCTGGTCGCCGGTTTCGAGCCGTGCGCGTTCCTCGCCGGACGCGAGATCGACGAAGCTTACCGTCGCTTCGCCCTTGTTGCCGACCACCATCGTGCCGATCGCCGATGAGGTGCCGAGTTCGGGCGCGGCCGTCTGGGCGGCGCCGCAGGCAGAGAGAAACAGCCCGATGGGCAGCAGGAAACGGATCATGAGGGCTCCCCGATATCGCCGCCTGGCCGCGCATTTCGCGCCCGATGCAGCTTGACTTTGGCGTGCTTCGTCCATAGATGCGCGGCTCGTTTCCGACAACCGAACAAGCTGAAGGCCGGGTGACCGCCATGAAAGTCCGCAATTCTCTGAAATCGCTCAAGGGTCGCCACCGCGATAACCGCGTCATTCGCCGTCGCGGCCGCGTCTATGTGATCAACAAGACGAATCGCCGGTTCAAGGCGCGCCAAGGCTAGTGAATCCCACTGCCGTTGTCTTCGACGTCGGCAATGTCCTGTATCGCTGGGACCCGGACTTTCTCTTTCGGAAGCTGATTCCCGGTGCCGATGAACGGCGCTGGTTTCTCGACAATGTAATCACGCTCGAATGGCATGCCCAGCACGATGCCGGGCGCGCGCTCGATCCGATGATTGCCGAGCGGAAGGCGCAATTTCCCGATTCGTCCGATCTGATCGACGCCTATCGCGACCGCTGGCTGGAAACGATTCCCGGGCCCGTGCCCGGCGTGCATGACCTTGTCGAGCGCTTGGCCACGCGCGGCGTGCCGCTTTACGCGATCACCAATTTCGGCACCGAATTCTGGGCCCGCTTCATGCCAACGGCACCGGTCCTCGATCATTTCCACGATATCGTCGTCTCGGGCGAGGTCGAGATGATGAAGCCCGACCCGCGCATTTTCGCGCTTGCGCTCGACCGGTTCGGGCTGGAAGCGGGCGGGGCGGTATTCATCGACGATATCGAAGCCAATGTCGCGGCCAGCGACGCAGCCGGCTTTGTCGGCCACCATTTCACCGATGCCGGGACGCTGGAGCGCGATCTATTGGCAAAAGGGCTGCTCTGAGCCTCTCCTAGAGGCCGTCCTCGTCCATCGCCTTTTTCGTATGCCGCTTCAGCTCGTCGCCGGTCAGCTGGACGATATGGAGGACGTTGGTCGATCCCGGTGTGCCGAAGGGAACACCGGCAATCACGATCACCCGGTTGCCGCCCTTCGCGATGCCTGCGCGCAGCGCCATCCGCTTAGCCTTGGCCACCATCTCTTCGAAACTCGCGACGTCGCGCGTGTGAACCGCATGCGCTCCCCATAACAGGCCGAGCCGCCGCGCCGTCTTCAGCCGCGGCGTCAGCACGAGCACGGGCACGGTCGGCCGTTCGCGCGACAGGCGCCGGGCTGTGGAGCCGGAGGTGGTGTAGCAGATCGCCGCTGCGGCCGAGATCGTCTGCGCGATACCGCCAGACGCCTGTGCCAGTGCATCGGCGCTCGTCGCATCGGGCAGCGTTTCGGTAAAATGGACGCGCGCCCAATGGCTGGGATCAGCTTCGACCGCGACGGCGATATCATCCATCATCGACACCGCCTCTTCGGGCCATTCGCCGGCCGCCGTTTCCGCCGAAAGCATGATCGCATCGGCGCCGTCATAGACTGCCGTCGCGACATCGGAGACTTCCGCGCGCGTCGGCGTCGGCGCCTTGACCATCGATTCGAGCATCTGTGTCGCGACGACGACGGGCCGCCCCAGCATCCGTGCCTTTTCGACGATCTGCTTCTGCAGCGGCGGCACCGCTTCGGGCGGCATCTCGACGCCCAGATCGCCGCGCGCCACCATCACCGCATCGGCCGCCTCGAGGATCTCGTCGATCCGGCGGACGGCCGACGGCTTTTCGATCTTCGCCAGCAGCGCGGCCCGCCCCTGGATGATCTTGCGCGCCTCGGCCAGATCCTCCGGTCGCTGCACGAACGAGAGTGCGATCCAGTCGGCCCCCTGGTCGAGCGCGAAATTGAGATCGGCCCTGTCCTTGTCGGTCAGCGCCTTCAACGGCAGCACGATATCGGGAACGTTGAGGCCCTTGTTGTTCGAGAGCGTCCCGCCGACTTCGACCTTGGTTTCGATTCGCTCGTCCGACACGTCCGTTGCGCGCAACACGATCCGGCCATCGTCGAGCAACAGCCGGTTGCCCGTCGCCAACGCCTCGAAGATTTCGGGGTGCGGCAATTCGACGCGCTTGCGGTCGCCCGGCTCGTCGCTGCGATCCAGCGTGAAGGACTGGCCTTCCTCGAGCACCGCCTTGTCGCCCTCGAAGCTGCCGACCCGCAATTTCGGTCCTTGCAGGTCGGCCAGGATCGTCATCGGCCGGCCCGTCTCCTTTTCCAGCGCCCGGATCGCGGCGATGCGTTTGGCATGATCCTCATGGTCGCCATGGCTCATGTTGATGCGGAAGGCATCGGCGCCCGCACGATAGAGTTTGGCGATCATCGCCGGATCGCCGCTCGCCGGGCCGAGCGTCGCCAATATGCGGACTTTCCTGCTTCGTGGAGCAATGTCTGAAGTCATGCGGCCCTTCGCTTCTGGTGTCGCGAACGCCCCCGTCCTAGAGTCAGTCGGTGACAGATTAAACCGTGCAGGAGCGATAAATGTCCGAAACCATCATGCCCGAAATCGACGACACCGTCGCCGCGGACGCCTTTCGCCGCCTCGTCGCGCATCTGCGCCACCGTCATGACGCGGAAAATATCGACCTGATGGGGCTCGCCGGGTTCTGCCGCAACTGCCTGTCGGACTGGATCGCCGAAGCCTCGGCCGAGCGCGGCCAGCCGATGGAGAAGGAAGAGGCACGCGCGGCGATCTACGGCATGCCCTATGCCGAATGGAAGGGCCGCTATCAGGGCGAAGCGACCGAGGCGCAGCTGGCCCGGATGAAGGAGAGCGTCGCCAAAAACGCGTAAGACAGTGGGTATCGACCTTGAGGCCGGCGCTGCCTTCACCTAGAGCCGCGCCTCCCGTACGACATGGAGAATCACGAGATGGCCGAAGGCGCCGTACAGGCCGAGCGTTTGAAACTGCTGATCGAGCGTATCGAGCGGCTCGAGGAAGAGAAGAAGGGCATCGCCGACGACATCAAGGACGTCTATGCCGAAGCCAAGGCCGTCGGCTACGATCCCAAAATCATGCGTAAGGTCGTCAGCTTGCGGAAGATGGACAATGCCGACCGGCGCGAGCAGGACGACCTGCTCGAAACCTACAAGGCCGCGCTCGGCATGGATTAGGCGCGCCTCTTTCCCTATGTTTGCAGGGAAGGAGACTCGCGATGATCGTCACCACCACGCCCGGTATCGAAGGCCGGCCCATTGCCGAATATCACGGCATCGTCACCGGCGAAGCGATTATCGGCGCCAACATCTTCTCCGACATCTTTGCCAAGGTCCGCGATATCGTCGGCGGCCGGTCCGGCGCCTATGAGAAAGCGCTGCGTTCGGCGCGCGAAGAAGCGCTCGCCGATCTGGAACGCGAGGCGGCGGCCAAGGGCGCGGACGCCGTGGTCGGCGTCGATCTCGATTATGAGGTGATCGGCGATACCGGGTCGATGCTCATGGTGTCGATCTCGGGCACAGCGGTCCGGCTGGGGTAGCGCCGGTGGTCACCGTCCGCGACGGCGTGGCTTCCGATGCCGAAGGGTGCAGGGCTATCTACGCGCCCTTCGTTACCGAGACCTGGGTCAGCTTCGAGGAAGAAGTGCCCTCGGTGCGCGAAATGCGGCGGCGGATCGAAGGCTATGGCGAGAGCCACGGCTTCGTCGTCGCCGAGATCGACGGCACGATCGCCGGCTATGCCTATGGCTCGCCGCACCGGCTTCGCGAGGCCTATCGATATAGCTGCGATGTCGCGATCTATATCGATCCGGCGCATGCGGGCGAGGGAGTGGGCCGCGCGATCTACGACACCTTTCTTCCCCGCCTCGCCGAGCGCGGCATGCACGCTGCCTTTGCCGGGATTGCGCTGCCCAACGATGCGAGTATCGCGCTGCACGAAGCGGCCGGGTTCACGAAGATCGGCGTCTATCGCGAAGTCGGTTTTAAATTCGGCGAATGGCGCGATGTCGGCTGGTGGCAAAAGGTGTTGTGAGGTTTTTGCGGCGTTCGACCGCCAGATCGAGTCTGACAAACAAACCCCTCTCCCCGTTGCGCGCCGCGCAATCGCTGGGCTAAAGCGCCCCCAATCCTTTTTCAGCACATCGATGGAAGACCATGGCAGGCCATAGCAAATTCAAGAATATCATGCATCGCAAGGGCGCGCAGGACAAGAAGCGCTCGGCGCTCTTTTCCAAGCTCAGCCGCGAGATCACCGTGGCCGCGAAATCGGGCATGCCGGACCCGGACATGAACCCGCGGCTGCGGCTCGCGGTCAACACCGCCAAGGGCCAGTCGATGCCCAAGGACAATATCCAGCGCGCCATCGACAAGGCGACGATGGGCGATGGCGACAATTACGAGGAAATCCGCTTCGAAGGCTTCGGCCCGGCGGGCGTCAGCCTGATCGTCGAGACGCTGACCGACAACCGCAACCGCACCGTCACCGATGTCCGCACGATCTTTTCGAAGAATGGCGGCAATATGGGCGAATCCGGTTCGGTCGCGCACGGTTTCGAGCGGCTGGGCCTCATCACCTATCCGGCAAGCGCGGGCGACGAGGAGAAGATCCTCGAAGCGGCGATGGAGGCCGGGGCCGACGATATCCGCTCCGATGACGAGAGCCACGAAATCTGGACGGCGGCGGACGATCTCCACGCTGTCGCCAGTGAGCTCGAAAAGGCGCTCGGCGAACCGGAAGGCGCGAAGCTTGCCTGGCGGCCCAATGTCGAAGTGACGGTCGACAATGAGAAGGACGCCGAAACGCTGTTCAAGCTGATCGACACGCTCGACGACAATGACGACGTGCAGACCGTCTGGGGCAATTACGATGTGCCCGACGAGATCGCCGACAAGATCGGGGACTGACGATTTCGGCGCGCCTCCCGCCCGCCATCACATAGCTGTCGCAAATCTGAAATCGCCCTTTCAACGAGCCGTCGCCGGACTGCCACCGAAAGCCGCCATGAGGGAATGAGCCGGGCCGCGCTGCCCGGCATTTTCTATGGCTAATTTCAGGGGCAGGCGATGACGACAGATAATCCTTTCGTCGGATATTCCGACGGTGAAATCGACACCAATCCTTCAACGGCGACATCGCTCAACGACCTGATCGGCCAGCGGTATTCGCGCCGCGCGACGCTGATCGGCGGGCTGAAGGGCTTCACCGTCGCCGCGCTTGCCGGCACCATGCTTGCCGCGTGCGACGAAGACACGCCCGCGAACAACCAGCAGCCGACGGCGGATGCCGGCGCCGATATCCAGGCCGTGGCGGGCTCTATGGTCACGCTCCAGGGCAGCGCCACCGATCCCGACGGTACTGTCGACAGCGTCCAATGGACGCAGACCGAAGGCCCGACCGTGACGCTGACGGGCGCGAACACGACAATGGCGAGCTTCTTCGCGCCCGCCGTAACGCAGGATACGCAGCTCGTCTTCTCGCTTCGGGTGACCGACAACGGCCTCGCCGTCGTGACCGACGAGGTTACCGTCACCGTTTCGCCGGCACTGATCGGCTTTATGGCGATCCCCAAAAGCCTCGACGATGTCGTGACGGTGCCGGACGGCTATTCGGTCAGCATTCTCTATGCGCTTGGCGATCCGATCGACGCGACGACGCCGCCCTATAGCAACAATGGCAGCGACGCGAATTTCGACCGCCGCGCCGGCGATCACCACGACGCGCTCTATTATTTCGGTCTCGGATCCGGCGGCGCGCCCGATCCCGGCAACAGCCAGCGCGGGCTGCTCGTGATGAATCACGAGAACATTACCGAGAGCTATCTGCACGCGAACGGCCCGACGGTGTTGCCCGATGGACGCCGGCCGGAGGCCGAGGCCCGCAAGGAGATGTTCGCCCACGGCCTCAGCATCGTCGAGGTGAGCGCGGACAATGGCTGGAGCATCGATCGCGGATCGACGTTCAACCGCCGCATCACGCCGCTGACCCCGGTCGATTTCAGCGGTCCGGTGGCGGGCAACGCGCTGCTCGTCACGCAGTATTCGCCCGACGGCACCGAAGGGCGCGGCACGATCAACAATTGTGCCAACGGCTTCACGCCCTGGAACACGGACCTGACCTGCGAGGAAAACTGGGCCTTCTATTTCAAGCGCAACCCCGCCACCGACAATGGCGCGCGCAGCGCCAAGGAAATCACGGCGTTCAACCGCTACGGCGTCACCAGCACCACCGGCAATTATGGCTGGGTCACCGTCCAGACGGCCGATCCCGCCGATACCAGCTTCGCGCGCTGGAATGCCGAGGTCATGGGCGGCGATGCGACGCAGGATTTCCGCAACGAGATGAACCAGTTCGGCTGGATCGTCGAGATCGACCCCTATGACCCGGCGAGCAAGCCGCGCAAGCGCACCGCGCTCGGCCGCTTCGCGCATGAGGGCTGCTGGCCGTCGCTGTTCATCGATGGCACGAAGCCCGCCTGGTATATGGGCGACGACAATCGCAACGACTATCTCTACAAATTCGTCTCGGACACGCCGTGGAGTGCGGCCGATGCGGACGGGACCGGGCTCGCGATCGGCGACAAATATCTCGATGCCGGTACGCTCTATGTCGCGCGTTTCAATGAAGACGGGACCGGGCAGTGGCTGGCGCTCGTTCTCGGCCAGAACGGCATCGGCGGGGGCGGCGCCTATCCCTTTGCCGATCAGGCCGATGTGCTCACCCATGCACGGCTCGCCGCCGATGTCGCCGGCGCGACGCCGATGGACCGGCCCGAATGGACCGCGACCAACCCGCGCAACGGCGAGATGTATCTGACGCTCACCAACAACCGCGAACGCAGCAAGCCGATCGAGGCGGCCAACGCCGCCAATCCCCGCCATTACAACGATCCCAATCCGGGCGGCGACAATTTCGGCAATCCCAACGGCCATATCCTGCGGCTGAAGGAAACGGGCGGCAGCTCGGAGGCGACGAGCTTCGAATGGGATATCTTCCTCTTCGGTGCCGACGACAGCCTCGATGCCGACAATGTGAACCTGTCGGGCCTCGACGGAAGCAACGAATTTTCGAGCCCCGACGGACTGTGGTTCGGCCGCCCGTCGAACATTTCAGGCCAGGGCTTCCCGCTGCTGTGGATCCAAACCGATGACGGCGCGCTGACCGACCAGACCAACAATCAGATGCTGGTCGCGCAGCCCGGCACGGTCGGCGATGGCGAGGCCGTGACGATCACCAACGAGGCATCGGACGGCACTACGCGTCAGCAGGGGACGTTCGTCGGCAAGTCGGCGGACGATGTGAACCTGCGCCGCTTCCTCGTCGGTCCGGCCGAATGCGAAATCACCGGTATCGATTCGACGCCGGACGGCAGCGCCATCTTCGTCAACATACAGCACCCCGGCGAAAATGGCGGCCCCGGCAACATCACGAGCAACTGGCCGGCGAGCCAGGGCGGCGGCGGCGCGGGCAGCCGGCCCCGTTCGGCGACCATCGTCATCACCAAGGATGACGGCGGCATCGTCGGCTATTGAAATTGCGGCACGGCGCCGGTCTTCGGGCCGGCGCCGACCGCCAAATGGTTAACGTGAAAATTACCGTTAACGTAAAGTCTTTTGCAATAATTGTTAAAATTCGGTAAATAGCGGTCCTGTTTCTGGACGGAGGGCCGCATTCATGGCGACGAATTTCGCCAATTACGACGTCAGGACCCGCGATCCGTCGCGCGATGTCGAAGATCTGCTGATCGAAAAGCCGCCGCTCGGCGTGCGGATCGGCGATCCTTCGGCCACGTCCCGGCGGCGCGAGCATCTCTTCTATGCGGCGGTGAAGCAGGGCGGGGCAGTCGCGGCGATCGCCTATCTGTTCTTCTTCCCGACCGGCTGGGTCGAATGGACGGGCTTCGCGCTCTTCTACGTCCTCAACATCCTGTCGATGTCGATCGGCTATCACCGCTATTTCACGCACCGTGCCTTCGAGACATCCAGGCCGATGCGCTACGTGTTCGCCGCCTGGGCGCAGTTCGGCGTCTATGGGTCGCTGCTGCGCTGGGTCGCCGACCATCGGCGGCACCATGCGATGTCGGACAAGCCCGGCGACATTCACAGCCCGTATTTCGACGGCCATGGCCGCGCGCTTGTTGGCCGCAAAGGACTGAAACACGCGCATCTCGCCTGGGCCTATGACGACTGCATGACCGACATGGAGGTCTACGGCAAAGGCGTGGCCGACGACCCGGCGATTCTGTGGGCGCACAAGACGCGGTACCTGTGGTTCGCGGTTTCGGTGCTGGTGCTGCCGGCGCTCTGGGGCTTTGCGCTGGGCGGGGCCGACGCCGTGATCGGCACCGTGATGATCGCCGGTTTCCTGCGCTTGGCCCTCGCGCTCCATGCCATCGCAGCGGTGAACAGCTTCGGGCATAAATTCGGATCGAAGCGGTTTGAAGGGCAGGGCGAGGCGCGCAACAACTGGTTCCTGGGCCTCGTGACGCTCGGCGAAGGCTGGCACAACAACCATCACCGCCACCCGCGCGCCGCCAATGCCGGCATGGCCTGGTATGAGCTCGATCTGAGCTACTGGGTGCTGCGCGCGATGCAGGCGGTCGGGCTGGTGTGGAATGTCCGCCGGGTGAAGCTCTAGAGCGGCCGTTCCAGGCAACTTCGTCACGCCCACTTACATAGTCATTGCGAGGAGCCGAAGGCGACGCGGCAATCCAGGGCTACAGGCGCTGCGCAATTTGGCTCTGGATTGCTTCGCTTCGCTCGCAATGACGGACACGAAACGTGCGCCAGACGGCGAAGCACCGTTCACGTCCACGCGGGATTCCCTTTTCGTTCCGCCTGCGCTAACCCCATCCCTATGATCATTATAGGTCTCGATCCGGGGCTCGGCACGACCGGCTGGGGGGTGATCGCCGCGAACGGCAACCGTCTCTCGCACATCGCGCACGGCCAGATCCGCAGCGATGCGCGGGCGCCGCTGCCCGAACGGCTGGTGACGCTGGCCGACGGGCTGCGCGCCGTGCTCGCCGAACATCGCCCCGATTGCGCCGGGATCGAGGAGGTGTTCGTCAACTCCAACGCCCAATCGACGCTGAAACTGGGGCAGGCGCGCGGCGCGCTGCTGCTGTGCCTTGCCGAGGCCGGGCTGCCGGTCGATGAATATGCGCCGCGCCATGTGAAGAAGGCGGTCGTCGGCACGGGCGGCGCGGAGAAGGGACAGGTCCATGCGATGGTGGCGACCCTGCTGCCGCGCGCGAAATCGGCCGGATCGGACGCCGCCGATGCTCTGGCCATCGCCGTGACCCACGCGCATCGCGCGGCGACCGCGCGCCGGATCGGAGCCGCCGCATGATCGCCAAGCTGCGCGGCATTCTCGACGAGGTCGCGGCCGACCATGCCGTGATCGATGTCGGCGGCGTCGGCTATCAGGTCGCCGCCTCTTCGCGGACATTGGACGCTCTCGGCCCGAAGGGCGGCGACGTTACCATCCATACCGAAATGCTCGTCGGCGATGATTTCATCCGGCTGATCGGCTTTGCGAGCGCTGCCGAGCGCGACTGGTTCCGGCTCTTGGGCAGCGTGCAGGGCGTCGGCAGCAAGGTCGCGCTAGCCATCCTCTCGACGCTCGAAACCGGCGAGCTGCAAAGCGCCATCGGTGCCGGCGACGCCGCCATGGTCTCCCGCGCCCCCGGCGTGGGCCCCAAGCTCGCCAGCCGCATCGTCAACGAACTGAAGGACAAGGCCGGCGGCCTCGCCGCGACAACCGGAGGCGCCCCCGCCGCACCGGCTGGCGGCGCCTCCGCCGACGTGGTCTCCGCCCTCCTCAACCTCGGCTTCAAACCCGCCGAAGCCAGCAAGGCCGTCGCCGAAGCGCAGGGCGATTTGGGGGCTGACGCCGGGCTGGATGCGCTGGTGCGGACGGCGCTTAAGAAGGCTGCGAAGTGAACCAGAGTGAGTGGGTGGCCGAGCTTTCTAAGCTAGACGGAGATGCTCAAATCAAAGAGGTTTACGCACGATTCGGCGTGGCTATCTATTTCGCTCAAGTGCTCGAACACGGGATCGTAAACGCCTTGACCGTGTTTGAATTTATTCCGCGCGCGTCGGATTTTTCGTCGGAAGAAGAATGGACACTTGAGTACGACAACTTTGTCGAAGGAGAGTTCCAGAACACCCTCGGCAAGTTAGTTCGAAAAATGAACGAACATTCAATTATGGATGAGCAACTACGAGATAAATTTTCACAAGCCGTTCAGCGCCGCAATGCGCTCGCGCATCGCTTTTTTGGAGATAGCGCAGAAGATTTTTTGAGCACCGCAGGGCGTGCGAAGATGATCGTTCATTGTGAAGAATGTCGTGAGCATTTTAGTAATACGGATCATCTGCTCGAACAGAAGCTTGCGCCGATTCGATCAAAGTATGGAATTGACGAGAAGAAGGTTGAGGAGGTGATGTCGCGCATGTTTGAAGAGGCGATAGCCGAAAGTGAGTAACACCCGCACCGCCACCTGCCGCTGCGGCCAGCTCTCCGCCACTTGCGAGGGCGAGCCGGTGCGCGTGTCGGTCTGCCATTGCTTCGCCTGTCAGCAGCGCAGCGGGTCGCCCTTTGGCGAGCAGGCGCGCTGGCCGGCGGACAAGGTGACGATCGCGGGCGAGAGCACGGTCTGGGAGCGGACGACCGATGCCGGCAACGTCACCACCTATCATTTCTGCCCGACCTGCGGCACGACCGTCTGGTATCGGGGCAAGCCCTTCCCCGACGCCATCGCCATCCCCGTCGGGTTGTTCTGCGACCCCGATTTCCCGCCGCCCCGCTTCTCCGTCTGGGAAGAGCGCAAACACCACTGGGTGACGATCCCGGGCGAGGAGGTCGAGCATGTCGATTGAGCGAGAAGAAATCCTCCCCGGAACGGGGAGGGGAACCATGCAAAGCATGGTGGAGGGGCACCGAGTTCAGTGCGCTTCCGTCTCCCGCTGGCCGCATCGTCGTTCTTCGGCCGAGGGTGCCCCTCCACCGTCTTCGACGGTCCCCCTCCCCGTGCCGGGGAGGATTGGTTCATGACCGACCCCGACCGCCTTACCACGCCCGAGCGCAAGCCCGAGGACGTCGACGCCGCGCTTCGGCCGAAAACGCTCGACGAGTTCATCGGGCAGAAGGCGGCGCGGGAGAATCTGCGGGTGTTTATCGCGGCCGCGAAGGGGCGGGAAGACGCGCTCGACCATGTCATGCTGTTCGGCCCGCCCGGTCTCGGCAAGACGACGCTTGCGCAGATCGTCGCGCGCGAGCTCGGCGTCGGCTTTCGCGCCACCAGCGGCCCCGTCATCGCCAAGGCCGGTGATCTTGCCGCTTTGCTGACCAATCTCGAAGAGGGCGACGTCCTCTTCATCGACGAGATTCACCGGCTCGCCCCTGCGGTCGAGGAAATCCTCTACCCTGCGATGGAGGACGGCGTGCTCGATCTGATCATCGGCGAGGGGCCGTCGGCGCGCAGCGTGAGGATCGACCTGCCGCGCTTCACGCTGGTCGGCGCGACCACGCGGCAGGGGCTGATCACGACGCCCCTCAGAGACCGTTTCGGCATTCCGATCCGGCTGAACTTCTACAGCGTCGAGGAACTGGAACAGGTCGTCACCCGCGCTGCCGCGCTGCTCGACCTGACGATTACCGAAGACGGAGCACACGAGATCGCGGCGCGGGCCCGGGGAACGCCGCGGATCGCCGGGCGGCTGCTGCGCCGGGTGCGCGACTTCGCCCATGTCGGCGGCGACGAGCGCGTCGACGCGACAACGGCGGACGGCGCGCTGACCCGGCTCGAGGTCGACCGGCTCGGCCTCGACACGATGGACCGGCGCTATCTCGCGATGATCGCCGAGGATTACGCGGGCGGGCCGGTCGGCGTGGAAACGCTGGCCGCGGGCCTCTCCGAACCGCGCGACACGATCGAGGAGGTGATCGAGCCCTATCTCATCCAGATCGGGCTCGTCGCCCGCACGGCGCGCGGGCGGTGCCTCAACGCCAAGGGCTGGAAGCATCTAGGGCTCAATCCGCCCAAGAGTGCGGAGGACGGGCTGTTCGACTAGATATCCCCCTCCCTTTCAAGGGAGGGGTGTAGGGGTGGGTGACAGAGAAGCGGGCTCGATGCCCGCTTCGGAGTTCTGCAACACGGAGAGCCGTCGGGGGCATCGAGCCCCCTCCGTCTCACCCCACCCTTACATCCCTCCCTGAAGGGGAGGGAGCTAGCTTGGCCTGCGCCCAGCCGAGCGTTCTTCGCGCCCACCGGTTTCCATCGCGCGACGATCCGAAATTCCCTGCTTCCCGCCGGACTCGGGCTCCCCTATGGCGGGGCGAATGAGCGAGACGGCAATCGACCGACCGGCGACCGGCCGATTTGCGGGGAATACGCACCATTTCCCGCTGCGCGTCTATTACGAGGACACCGATCTTTCGGGAATTGTCTATCATGCCAATTACTTGCGCTACATGGAGCGCGCCCGATCCGACATGCTGCGTCTTGCCGGGATCGACCAGCGCGAGGCGATCGAAGCGGGCGAGGGCGCCTATGCGATCGTCGATCTCGCCATCAAATATCGCAGTCCCGCGCGGTTGGAGGACGATCTGCTCGTGATCAGTACGGTGGAACGGGTGTCGCCGGCGCGTGTTATCATTCATCAAACAGTCAGGCGCGATGACACGATATTGACGCAAGCGACGGTGACAGCGGCGCTCGTGTCTCCCGAAGGCCGACCGCTGCGCCAGCCGCGCGCATGGGTCGAGACGTTCAGGCGGCTGATGGAAGGGGAAGACTGACCGTAATGACCGGATTTGAAATCGGCGGCGACGAATCGCTGATGAACCCGCTGACCCTGTTCATGCAGGCCGATATCGTCGTGAAGGTGGTGATGGTCGGGTTGTTGCTCGCCAGCATCTGGACCTGGGCGATCATCATCAGCCACACGCTGAAACTCGGCAAGCTGCGGCGCAAGTCGGAGCGGTTCGAAAAGGATTTCTGGCGCTCGGAGGATATCGACCGCTTCCACGATACGCGCGGCGGCGAGGAAACGCCGGCGGCGCGCGTGTTCGGGGCGGGGCTTTCCGAGTGGCGCCGTTCGACCAAGGGCGGCCCGATCGATCGCGACGGTACGCGCCAACGCCTCTCGACGGCCATGGGCGCGGCGATCGCGGCGGAGATGGACAAGCTGTCGGACCGGTTGAACGTGCTCGCGACGGTGGGGGCCGTGGCCCCGTTCGTCGGGCTGTTCGGCACCGTCTGGGGCATCATGCGCGCCTTCACCGATATCGCCGGGCAGAGTTCGACCAGCCTCGATGTCGTGGCGCCGGGCATCGCCGAGGCGCTGTTCGCGACGGCTCTGGGCCTGTTCGCGGCGATTCCGGCGGTGATCTTCTACAACCGGCTGACGCACGGGCTGAACCGGCTCGAGGCGCGGCTGACGCGGTTCGCGGACGGCTTCCATGCGACGCTCAGCCGGGAATTGGAGACGGATCGATGAGGCGGTTTCCCCAATTCCTCCCCGGTACGGGGAGGGGTACCATGCGCAGCATGGTGGAGGGGCGCCTACCAATAGCACTGCGCTCAAGGGGAGAGTGCCCCTCCACCGCCTTCGGCGGTCCCCCTCCCCCTCGCTTCGCTCCGGGGAGGATTTAGATCATGGCCATCCAGCTCCCTTCCGAATCCACCCGCGGTCGCCGGGCGCCGATGGCGGAGATCAACGTCACGCCGTTCGTCGACGTCATGCTCGTGCTGCTGATCATCTTCATGGTGACGGCGCCGTTGCTCGCCTCGGGCGTGCCGGTGGAGCTGCCCGAAAGCCGTGCCGCGGCGCTCGATCAGGACCAGGAACCGACGCAGATCGTGATCGACGCTTCGGGGCAGATCTATGTCGACGACGTGCCCGTCAGCGATGTCGAACTTGCCACCCGTCTCGGCCAGATCGCGTCGCGGCCTTCTGGGCCGGACGGACCGTCGGTCTTCCTGCGCGCCGATACCGCGCTCGATTATGGCCGTGTGATGCTCGTCATGGGCGAGCTCAACCGCGCAGGGCTCAACCGGATATCGCTTGTCACGACCAGCGCCGACAGCGCGCCGGGTGAAGGCAACGCCGACGAGAGCGAGGAGGGCTGATGGAACGCGGCGAACAGATCGGCCTGGGTGTCGCGATCGTCGCGCACGCCCTGCTGTTCGTCATCCTGTCCTCGACGCTGCTCGTGCGCGAGGAAATTCCGCGCCGGGAGGCCGTCAGCGTCGTACTGACCGACAATATCGGCGAGACGTCCACCGCGCGCGATCGTCCGGCGGCTGCGGCAAGGCCGAGCCCCGAATCGATCGACCGGATCGAACCGCTGCCGCTGCCCGACGTGATTCCGACGCCGCAGCCCTCGGTTTCGCCCGCCCCGCGACCCTCGACTCGGCCCACCGAGCGCGTCCGTCCGCGCCAGCGCGAACGCCCGCGGCAGACGCAGCGCGAGGCGAGCGGCCCGGTCGACCGCGGCGACCGCCGCCGCGCAGACAATATCTCGAGCAGCCGTCCCAACCGCATGGCGGGCATTACCGACGGCATCAGCGCCAGCAACGACAGCGGCACGTCGAGCTCGCAGGCGCCTGTCGGCGCCTCCGACCAGGCGAGCCTGATCAGCGCGATCACCCGGCATGTCCGCCGCTGCTACAATCTCGGCGCAATGGGTGGCACGGCGGCGGAGGACATCATCGTCTCGCTGCGTCTCCAGCCATCGCGCAACGGTTCGATATCCGGCGGCCAGATCAGCGTGAGGAGCACACGCGGCGTCAACGGGTCGAACCGGCAATATGAGCGGCAGATGCAGGAAGCGGCGCGATCCGCCGTGCTGAGCTGCGGCTTTCCCGACCTTCCCGACAACATGTATGAAAATGGCTGGAGCGATGTCGTGCTGAACTTCATCCCGGCCCAGCTGACCTGAGGAGCGATACCGATGGCCCCGACCCTTTCCCTTCACCGGTTCCTGCGGCGTCTCGCCGTTGCGCTGATGGTGTTCTCCGCCGGGAGCGCGGCTTCCGCGCAGGAAAACTCCGGCCCGATCGAAGGCGATGTCGTCGGCGGCATCTCCAACCCCAGCAGCATCGCGATCCCCGATTTCCCGACGCCCGCCGATGTCGGGACGCCCGCCGGCAATACCGCCGAGATCGGCCGCCAGGTGGCGCAGGTGATCGAGGCGGACTTGCGCAATTCCGGCTTCTTCAACCCCGTTGCGCGCAACCTGCTGCGCCGCGTGACGATGCCGCAGGTGACGAGCCCCGATTATCCGGCGTGGAGCCAGGTCGGCGCGCAGCATCTGGTTCAGGGCTATGTCCAGAATGGCGGCAATGGCCGGCTGACCATCGGCTGCTATCTCTACGACGTGTTCGCGCAAAGCTCGCTCGACCGGGCCGGTTATGAGGTCGATTATGCCGACTGGCGCCGCGCCGCGCATCGCTGCGCCGACATGGTCTATGCCCGGCTGACGGGCGAGGGCGCCTATTTCGACAGCCGCGTTGTCTATGTCGCGGAGTCGGGACCGAAGAACAATCGCACGCGCCGTATTGCGGTGATGGACACCGACGGGGCGAACCACCGCTTCCTGACCAACGGCCAGTCGATCGTGCTGACGCCGCGATATGCGCCGGACGGGCAGAGCATCGTCTATATGAGCTATCTCAACGACGAACCGCGCGTCTATTTCTACGATCTTGCCAGCGGGCGGCAGCGCACGCTCGTCGATTCGCAATATATGACCTTCGCGCCGCGCTATTCGCCGGACAGCCGCTATGTCGTCTTTTCGATGGCGGTGAACGGCAATACCGACATCTATCGCGTTCCCGTTTCCGGCGGACGGCCCGAGCGGCTGACGAACACGCCGGGGATCGACACAGGCGGCAGTTATTCGCCCGACGGCAGCCGGATCGTCTTCGAGAGCGACCGTTCGGGCTCGCAGCAGCTCTACGTCATGAACGCCGACGGGTCGAACCAGCGGCGGATCAGCTTCGGCGGCGGCAGTTTCGCGACGCCCGAATGGAGCCCGCGCGGCAACCTGATCGCCTATACGCAGGTCGGCGGCGGTTTTCGCATCGGCGTCATGCGGCCCGACGGCTCCGGGTCGCGGCTGCTGACCAACAGCTGGCAGGACGAGGCGCCGAGCTGGGCGCCGAACGGGCGCGTCATCCATTTCTTCCGCACGCCGCGCGGCGACGGCCTGCCCTCGCTCTACTCGGTCGACGTGACCGGGCGGATGGAGCGGCGGCTGCCGACCCCGGTCGGCGCCTCCGACCCGAGCTGGTCGCCGCTCAATGACTAGGAACGCATGACTGAAGACTCGCAAATGAACCGATTTCGTATCCCGCGCGTATAACAGAGCGGCAGATAGCGGGGCCGCACCCTTGATAGAGAAGGATAGATGACCATGGCTCGACTTCCCAAAACGGCCATTCTCGTGGCAGCCGGATCGGCGCTCGCGCTCGGTGCCTGTTCGCGCGATGCACCCGAAGAACTGCCGCCCGCGCCGATCGGCTCGAACGACAACGGCATGAACGACGGTATGAACGATGGCGGCATCGTCCCCGGCAGCCGCGCCGATTTCGTTCAGCAGGCAGGAACCGACACCGTCTATTTCGAAACCGATTCGCACGATCTCGATCCCGAATCGCGCGCGATCCTCGATGCGCAGGCGCGCTGGCTCGTCGCCAATCCCGGCGTCCGCGTCACGATCGAGGGCCATTGCGACGAACGCGGAACGCGCGAATACAATCTCGCGCTCGGCGAACGGCGCGCCAATTCGGCCAAGAACTATCTCGCCGCACGCGGCGTCGATGCGAGCCGGATGACGGTCATCAGCTACGGCAAGGAACGCCCCGTCGCGCTGGGCTCCGACCCGGCAAGCTGGGCGCAGAACCGCCGCGCCGTGACGGTGGTTCCGCTCTAGAATCCGCCCAGCCGCAACGGATTGCGGCGACGACGAATCGACCGGGGCGGAACATGGCCTTCCGCCCCAGCGTTCACGATACATGGCCTCCGGAACCGACCGCATCATCCGTGCCCCGATCGAGCTGATCAGCGGCAAGACCCAGGCGATGGTCGAGGGGTTCTACCTCCAGCTCCCGAACATCATCGCGGCGGTGATCCTGCTGGTCTTCGCCTGGCTGTTCGGCAAGGTGGTGGCGCGCATCGTTGCCGGCATCGCCACGCGGCGGCAGCGGCCCGATCTCGGCAATTTGCTGGGTTCGCTCGCCAAGGGCATCTTCTACCTGCTGGCGATCCTGGCCGCGGCCGCAATCGTCTTTCCGACGGTCAATCCCGGCGACATCCTCGCGATGCTCGGTATCGGCTCGGTCGCCATCGGCTTCGCGTTCAAGGACATTTTGCAGAACCTGCTCGCCGGTCTGCTCCTCCTGATCCGGCGGCCCTATCATCGCGGCGACCAGATCAAGGTCGACGATTTCGAAGGCACGGTCGAACATATCGAAAGCCGCGCGACGATGATCCGCACCTATGACGGACGGCGCGTGATCATTCCGAACAGCGACGTCTATACCTCGCCCGTCACGGTCAACACCGCCTATGACATCCGGCGCGACGAGATGGACATCGGCATCGGCTATGGCGACGAGCCGCGCGCGGCGCGCGAGGCGTTTCTCGAAGCGATTCAAGGCGTCGACGGCGTGCTCGCCGATCCCGCGCCCGAGGTGCTGCCGTGGAAGCTCAACGATTCGACGCTCGATCTGCGCGCACGCTGGTGGGCGCAATCGCCGCGCGCCGAGCAGCTCGATGTGCGCTCGCGCGTGCTGCTGGCAATTTACGACACGGCCGCGGAGAAGGGCATCGACCTGCCCTTCCCGACGCAGGTCATGCTGTTCCACGATCAGACCGAAGAGGCCGATGGTGACAGGACACGGCAGCGCGAAGGCTGGCCGGCGGGAGACGAGCCGCCCAGGCCGCGATGGAAGGTGGAGAAGGCGGAGAAGCCGGAGATTTAAGCCTTCGCCGTCATTGCGAGCGTCGCGAAGCAATCCAGAGCGGCTAGCGTTGAACCCTGCGGCTCTGGATTGCTTCGTCGCTTCGCTCCTCGCAATGACGTGGAGACTAGTCTCTATTCGTCGCCGTAGATCGCGACGCTCGGTTCCTCGCCTTCGGCCGCCATGCCGCGATACATGCCGGGCGTGTCGAAGCTGTAGATGCGATTGCCCCATGGTGTGGTGACAATAACGCCACCGGTGCCGCCGAGGCTTTCCTGATCGGCGATGACCTCGTCGGCGATCTGCTGGATGTCTTCGTCGGGCAGATCGAATTCGCTGGCATGGACGACGTAGGTCGGGACGCCTTCCTCATCGACCGGAACGGAGGCCTGCGCCTCCTCGATCGCCTCGCGGAAACGGTAGCGGATCCGCGTACAGATTTCCTGTGCGACACCCGCACGGATGAAATATTCGCCGTCGCCCGTGGCCGAGACGGCGCAGGCGCGGTCGTCGGCATAGGTGCCCGCGCCGATCACCGGCGAATCGCCGATCCGGCCCCAGCGCTTGCCCGTCATCCCGCCGGTCGAGGTCGCGGCTGCCATATGGCCCTCGCGGTCCATCGCCACCGCGCCGACGGTACCGTATTTGAACTCGACATCGAGCGCGCCGAGCTCCTCGCCCGCTTCGGTGCGCTGGCGGAACTCTTCCCACTGCCCGCGCCGGTAACCGGTCTCGAACCAGCTATTCTCGGCCTGCTCCAGACCCTGTTCGCGCGAAAACTGGTCGGCGCCTTCACCGCTCAGAAAGACATGCGGGCTGCTGTCCATCACCCGGCGGGCCAGCGTGATCGGATGGCGCGTGTTAGACGTTCCCGTCACCGCCCCCGCATCGCGCGTTGCGCCGTCCATGATCGATGCGTCATGCTCGATCGTGCCCTGCCAGGTGAACACCGCGCCGCGCCCGGCGTTGAAGTGCGGATCGTCCTCGAGCACGCGCAGCGTCGCCTCCACCGCATCGAGCGCGCTGCCGCCTTCGTCGAGGATCGCGCTCCCCGTCTCCAGCGCCTGCGTCAGCGCCGCCCGGATCGCGCTGTCCTGCTCGGGCGTGATCCGGTCGCGCTCGATCGTCCCGGCGCCGCCGTGGATGACGAGCGTCCATTCGGGCGCGTCCTGGGCGGCGGCGGGCATAGTCAGGAACAGCGCCGCAAGGATAAGCAACAATCGCATGAAAATCTCTCCATCAGGGTGAGGCGCCCAGCTTACGCCAGGCGAGGTCGGCAAATTCGCATAGCAGGGGCCGGGTGTCGCGCGGGTCGATGATGTCCTCGACACTGAAATGTTCGGCGGTGCGGAACGGGCTCGTGACGCGTTCGAGCTTCGCCTTGATCTCGGCGAGCCGCGCGGCGGGGTCGTCGGCGGCCTCGATGTCGCTCTTGTACGCCGCCTCGAGCCCGCCAGCGATGGGCAGCGATCCCCAGTCGCCCGACGGCCAGGCGAAGCGGTACTGGAAGCGCGTCGCGTTCGACATCGCCGACCCCGCGATGCCGTAGGCGCGCCGCACGATCACGCTCGCCCAGGGGACGGTCGCCTTGTAGACCGCGTTCATTGCCTCGACGCCGTAGCGGATCGTCCCCGTCCGCTCGGCCTCGACGCCGACCATGAAGCCCGGATTGTCGACCAGGTGGACGACGGGCAGGCGGAACAGCTCGGCGGTCTCGACGAAGCGCTTGACCTTCTGGCTCGTCAGCGCCTCCCAGCTGCCGCCAAGAAAACTCGGATCGCTCGCGAGCACCGCGACCGGCCAGCCGTCCAGCCGCGCGAACGCCGTGATCGCCGCGCGGCCCCAGCGTCGGCCCATTTCGAACACGCTGCCCCTGTCGAACGCCGCGTCCATCAGCGCGCGCATCGAGTAGACCTGCTTGTCCTCGTGTGGCACGAGCGAAATCAGGCTCTCTTCGCGCCTGTCGGCAGGATCGTCGCAGTCCGTGCGTGGCGGTTGCTGGCCGACATGGCTCGGCAGGTAAGACAGGAAGCGCCGCGCATGGGCGAAAGCTTCGTCCTCGCTCGCGACCTCCTCGTCGACCACGCCGTTGCGTGTGTGCAGTTCGCTCCCGCCGAGACCTTCCTTGTCGACATCCTCTCCGATCGCCTGTGCGACGACCGGCCCCGCCGCGAAGATCTGGCTCAGCCCCTTCACCATCACCGAATAGTGCGAGGCCACCGTCCGTGCCGCACCCATCCCCGCCGTCGGCCCGAGCGCCAGCGCCACCACGGGCACCGTCTCGAGGTTTTTCATGATGTCTTCCCAGCTCGGCACGGCCGGGACGTAAGTGAAGCCGGTATCCTCCAGCGTCTTGACCGAACCGCCACCGCCGGTGCCGTCGATCATGCGAATGAGCGGAATGCCCATCTCGTGCGCCATCTTCTCGCACATCACGAACTTGCGATGCAGCGCCGCATCGGCCGCGCCGCCGCGCACCGTGAAATCGTCGGCGCTCGCAACGACCGGACGCCCCTCGATATCGGCGCGCCCGAAGATCAGGTTGCTGGGGCTCGCATGTTCGAGCCGGCCGGCCTCGTCATAGCTGCCGCGCCCGGCGATCTTGCCGATCTCCCGAAAGCTGCCGGGATCGACGAGCCGCCGGATCCGCTCGCGCGCGTCGAGCTTGCCGCGGTCGTGCTGACGCTGCACCTTTTCGGCGCCGCCCATCTCCTCGGCCCACGCCTCGCGCTGGCGCAGCTCTTCGAGTTCCTTCTCCCAGCTCATGGGAGCAGGCTTAGCAGTGCAATTTGCGCACTGTCATCAGCTTTGGCGCGCGGGCTCTGCCATGGGTGCGGTCGCGACCGGTGCGTCCTTGCGTTCCGACAACCCTGCTACCGGTGCAAGCCAGGAGACGCGCCGCGCGACGAGGTAGAACAGCGCACAGGACGAAGCCGTTCCCGTCAGGATGATCGCGAACTCCGTGAGCGGCGGCAGGCCATAGGGCAGCAGCCACCAGCCGATCAGCACGATCGCGGTCTGGTGCAGGATATAGATCGGGAAGATCGCCTCGCTGAGCGTCTTGCGCCAGCGATGGTCGCGATTGAGAAAGCGCGTGCCGATGGCGAGCAGGAACAGCACCATGGCCCACATCATCGCGCCCACGGCAGCCCGGTCCAGCGCCATCTCGGCGTGCGATATGCCTTCCATGTCGGGGAACCGGATTTCGAGAGCCGCCAGCACGGCATAGCTCGCCAAAGCAAGGAGCAGTGCGGGCCGGGCACAGCGCATGATCGCGGGCCAGAGCTGCGGCGAGCGAGCCAGGGCGAAACCGAACAGGAAGACAGGCAGGTAAAGCGCATCGGTCAGCCAGTCGTCGAACAGGCCGTGCGATTCGCCCAGCGTGAAGGTGATCGCGGCGCGCATCGGCACGAAATAGACGAGCGGCAGCCAGAACAGCCGATAGCCCTGCGCCATCCAGTCGATCGCCGCCACGATGCGTCGCCGAATCGCGCCGGACGCGAAGAAATGGCCGATCGCGAGCACCATGGTGAAGGCCCAGAGATAGGCGACGAACCAGAGATGTTCCCAGCCGGGGAGCGTGACGCCGTGGAGCTGTCCGAAGCGGAAATAGCCGGTGCTCCAGAACGTCCAATAGCTCTCGGTCAGCCCATGGTTGAAACTGAGCCCGACCCAGCTTTGCGGCGGGATGATTACGGCCATCGCAAAGACAAGGGGGATCAGCAGGCGCTTCGATCGCTCGCGCACGAACCGTTCGATGCCGCCGAGCTTGCCCAGCAGCGCCGCGCTGGCGAAGCCGGACACGGCGAACAGCAGCGCGAGCCGCCACGGCGTCGTGAACACCATCGGGATCGCAAGCCATTCGACCGGCTCGGCGGTTTTCACCAGCCACTCTCCGTTCACGAAGAACAGGCCGATATGGTAGAAGATCAGGATCGCGAACGCGCCGATCCGCAGCCAGTCGAGGCCGTAATGCCGCCCACCGGCAAAGTCCGTGCCAGGCGAAATGGATTCCTGCCGCTGCATGGCCGATCCTAGACGCCCGGAATCTTGAATGCGCCATCTAGATTATGGGTTAACCGCGCGCCTTCGGCCCGGTTTAACCATCAATTCTTCCAAATACGGGCGCAGCTTGCGCTTTGCCGGGCCCCGGTCCAATCCTGCGCCATGCAAATCGACCGACGAACCCTCCTCGCCGCAAGCGCCGCCGCCGGTGCCGCGCTGTTCCTGCCGCGTCCGCTCGCCGCCCAGACAGGGACGAGCGAATTGACGTTGATGACCGGCGATGCCGTGCCGATTTCCCCGGCCGAACATGCCGCGCGCGTCGAACAGGCGCGGCGCCTGATGCGCGAGTACGGCATCGGCGCGCTGCTGATTGAGCCGGGCGCGTCGATGACCTATTTTACCGGCGTCCGCTGGTGGCGCAGCGAAAGGCTGACGGCGGCGGTGTTGCCGCTATCGGGCGATCCCGTGATCGTCACCCCGCATTTCGAAGAACCATCGGTGCGCGAAAGCCTCAAGATCGAAGCCGATGTTCGCGTCTGGAACGAGCATGAGAATCCGCTCGAAACGGTTGCCGGGGTGCTGCGCGACCGGGGCGTGACCGATCCGGTGGGGATCGAGGAAACGGTGCGGTTCTTTGCTGTCGATGGGCTACGCAACGCCCTGCGGGGCGTCGAAATCCGCCCGGGCGCGCCGGTAATTCGCGGCTGCCGGATGATCAAGTCGGCGCACGAGATCGCGCTCATGCAGAAGGCGAACGATGTGACGCTCGCCGCCTATCGCCATACATGTCCCCGCGTCGAAGCGGGAATGACTCCTGCGGACATCGCCGCGATCATGAACGACGCGACGCGCGCACTGGGCGGGACGCCCTCGTTCGAACTGGTCCTGCTGGGCGAGGCGAGTGCCTATCCGCATGGATCGGGCCAGCCGCAGGAGGTGCGGGAGGGAGAGGTCGTGCTGATGGACTGCGGCTGCAACGTCCTTGGTTATGAGAGCGATATCTCTCGGACGTTCGTCTTCGGCGAGCCGAACGCCGAACAGCGACGCGTCTGGAGCCATATGCGGCGGGGACAGGATGTGGCCTTCGCCGCCGCGCGGGTTGGCGCGCCGGCGGGGAATGTCGATGATGCCGTGCGCGAATATTATGAAGGCCTCGGCTACGGACCCGATTACGACCTTCCCGGCCTCTCGCACCGCATCGGTCATGGCATCGGCATGGAGGGGCATGAGCCGATCAACCTCGTCCGCGGCGAGGAAACCCCGCTCGCGCCCGGCATGTGTTTCTCCAACGAACCCGGGCTCTATCTTCCCGGCAGCTTCGGCATCCGCCTTGAAGACTGCTTCCATATGACCGAAGCAGGGCCGCGCTATTTCACGACACCACCGCCTTCGATCGACGATCCGTTCGGCTGATTGACGCGTTGTTAACCTTGATTTTGCTAAGAAAACCCTGGATTTGACGCGGATGAAGGGCACGGGCGCAATGGAGCTGATGCGGCGAATACGCGGCCATTTGTCGACCGGCGGCGAAGACCGGATATCCGGCGACATCGCCGATGCCGTCCGCGCCGTCCAGCTCGAACGGGCACTCGCCCATGTGCCGATGATCTACGCGGTCGCGATCTTCAACCTGATGCTCGTCATGATCCTGTGCGGGCATCGCGGGCTGCCGCTTTCCACCTATGGCTGGATGGGAATCGTCGGCATCGGCGCGTTCGCCCGCATGCTCTACTGGATGCGTCAGCGGGACAAGTCCGGGTTGCGTCACAATGCCGAACGGATGATGGTCACGCTCACCACCGTATCGATGACGCTGATCGCGGGGCTGAGTGCATGGACCATCTACGCCTATTCCAGCGGCCTTATCGTCGATATCATGCTCATCCCGATCTCGCTGGTGTTCGGATCGACGGTGATCGCGCATTGCCTCGCGCCGATCCGCCGCGCCGCCGTCGGCGTGCTGCTTGTTGGCGTCCTTCCCTGCGGGCTCTTCATGGTGCTGACCGGCGATTTCGAGACGCGGCTGCTCGGCGCCAGCATGATCACCGTCATGCTACTGATGACGGTCTTCATCCTTGAAAGCTATGAGCGGATCATCGGCAGCATCGTGATGGAAGAGGAAATCCGCCGCCTCGCGCTCACCGATCCGCTGACCGGCCTCGCCAACCGCCGCGCGATCATGGAGGCGGTGGAGGCCACCGACGGCAAAGGGGCCGGCTATGCGTTGGCCGTTCTGGATCTCGACGGGTTCAAGCAGATCAACGATACGCTGGGCCATCAGGCCGGCGACCGGCTGCTGGAGATCGTCGCCGAACGGCTGGGCGCATCGGCACGCGCGGGAGATATGGTGGGGCGGACCGGCGGCGATGAATTTCTGGTGCTCATGCGTGAAGTTGCCGACGCAGCCGATGCCGCGGCTCGGGCAGAGCATATGATGGCGGCGCTGTGCCGCGATGCCGATGTCGATGGAACGACCGTCCCGCTCTCGGGTAGCCTCGGATATGCGCTGTCGGGGCGCGACGGAACATCGCCCGACGCGGTCATGGCCTCTGCCGATGAGGCGCTCTATTGCGCCAAGCGCGATCACTATGCGCAGCGAGGCGGTCAGGATGTCTGGGTACGCTCGGTCGCCTGATCGCGCTCCGCCTTTCCCTTGTAACGCCAAGCCTCTATATCGCGCGCATGTCCGTACGCCCCTGGAGAGATATCGAGCGCCGCCAATCGCGGCAGATCATGGTCGGCAACGTGCCGGTCGGCGGCGATGCGCCGGTGACGGTGCAGACGATGACCAACACGCCGACCTCGGACGCGGCCGCGACGATCGACCAGATCCGCCGCTGCGAAGAGGCGGGCGTCGATATCATCCGCGTCTCCTGCCCCGACGAGGATAGCACCGCCGCGATGCCGGAGATCGTTCGCGCCGCACGGGTGCCGATCGTAGCGGACATCCATTTCCACTATAGGCGCGCGCTCGAGGCGGCCGATGCAGGCGCCGCGTGCCTGCGCATCAACCCGGGCAATATCGGCAGCGAAGAGCGCGTGAAGGAAGTGATTGCCGCGGCCAAGGCCAATGGCTGCGCGATCCGGATCGGCGTCAATGCGGGGAGCCTCGAAAAGGACCTGCTCGAAAAATATGGCGAGCCCTGTCCCGAGGCGCTCGTCGAAAGCGCGCTCGACCATATCAAGATCCTGCAGGATCACGATTTCCACGAATTCAAGGTCGCGGTGAAGGCGTCCGACGTCTTCCTCGCGGTCTCGGCCTATATGGGCCTCGCCGACGCCGTCGATTGCCCGCTCCATCTCGGCATCACCGAGGCCGGCGGCCTGATCGGCGGCACGGTGAAATCGGCGATCGGCATCGGCAATCTGCTCTGGGCGGGGATCGGCGACACGATCCGCGTCAGCCTCTCGGCCGAACCCGAAGAGGAAGTCCGGGTCGGATACGAGATCCTCAAATCGCTCGGCATCCGCACCCGCGGCGTCCGCGTCGTTTCCTGCCCCAGCTGCGCGCGCCAGGGCTTCGACGTCATCCGCACCGTCCAGGCGCTCGAGGAGCGGCTCCAGCACATCAACACGCCGATGTCGCTCTCGGTCCTCGGCTGCGTCGTCAACGGCCCGGGCGAGGCGCGCGAAACCGATATCGGCATCACCGGCGGCGGCAAGGGCAAGCACATGGTCTATCTGTCCGGCGTCACCGACCATCACGTCGCCGACGGGGACATGATCGAGCATATCG
This sequence comes from uncultured Parasphingopyxis sp., assembly GCF_937129435.1. GTDB lineage: Bacteria > Pseudomonadota > Alphaproteobacteria > Sphingomonadales > Sphingomonadaceae > Parasphingopyxis. The sequence continues at coordinate 45,773 of NZ_CAKZNF010000035.1, forward strand.
TCGAGCTGGTCGAGGCGAAGGCGGCCGAGATCGAAGCCGCGAACGCCACCGAAACCGCAGAGGCGGCCGAGTGAAGGATAGTGCAGGGACGGTCGCTCCCGAAGATTGCAAAACCATGGCCGAAGTGCGCGAAGGCGTCGACGCGGTCGATAGGGAAATCGTTGCGCTGCTGAAGCGCCGTTTCGGCTATATGGACGCCGCCGCGCGCATCAAGCCCGAGCGGGGACAGGTCCGCGACGAAGCGCGCAAGGCCGAGGTCATCGCCAATGCCCGCGCCGAGGCGCGCCGCCACGGCATTCCGGAAAGCGTGATTGCCGATGTCTGGGAAGCGCTGGTCGAAGGCTCGATCGCGCATGAGTTCGTCGAATATGACCGGCTGAACGACGGCCTGAAGGCGGCGGAGTGAGGCTTTTTGCAGCGATGGCATTGGCGCTTGCGGCAGTGCCCGCAATGACCGGAGCCGTCGCTACGGCAGCCGAAGCCGAACATCCCGAAGCCCGGCCCTTCGACGCCGATCGCAACGCCGCTGCCGACATCCTTCTGGCACGCGCCCGCGCGCTGATGACGGGCAAACGCGTACTCGTCGTCCTGGGCGGCAACTGGTGCCATGACAGCCGGGGACTGGCCGGCTGGTTTGAACGCCCGCGCTTCGCGGAGATGCTCGGCGATCGCTACGAGCTGGTCTATGTCGACGTCGGCCGGCCGCAGCGGGGCGAAGGGCGCAATCTCGACGTCGCGGCGCGCTACGGCATCGACGAGATTGCCGGCACGCCGACCGTCCTCGTGCTTTCATCCTCGGGTCGCCTGCTCAATCCCGAAACGGCGACGACCTGGAATAACGCTGCGAGCCGCGAGGAAGAGGCGATCTACGATTACTTCGCGGATTTCATACCCGAGACCGGTTAGCCTAGCGATACGGCTTCACGTTCGAGCCAGCGGCCGACATCGCGCAAATGTTCGTGCGCCGATTCTCCGACCACATCGACGGCGATGTCGACGAGCGATTTCGCTTTGAGACTCTCGCGATAGGCGGTTTCGGCAGCATGGAAGGAGGCGGCGATGGCGCAGGGGCGTTTGCATTCGGCCGGCTTTGCGCCGCACGGCCCATTGCGGCGGATTTCGGTGCAGGTGAAGGCCGGCGCGGGCCCCTCGATCGCGGCCATGATATCCCAGAGGGAGATTTCGTTCGCGGGGCGCGCCAGGCGATAGCCGCCATGGCGGCCGCGGGCCGCCTGAACGATCCCTGCCTTGCTCAGCGCTTGTAGCTGTTTGGCCATATAGGGGCCCGGCACGCCGTGATAGCGGGCCAGCGATTCGGCGCGCAGCCCTTTGCCGGACGGAAGCGCATTCAAAAGCGCGGCGGCATGGGCGGCCCATTCGACGCCCTTGGCAATCTGCATGCGAAACGGCTCCCGGTATCAAACGACATTTCTTGTCCGAATATATTGACTGTGCCCGAA
>NZ_CAKZNF010000036.1 GCF_937129435.1 uncultured Parasphingopyxis sp.
TCAGCGGCGCTGCGTTGCGTTTCGGCTTATGCCGGTACGACTTGGCGTCGGCTTCGAGGTCCTCAAGTAGGACTTCGAGCAGCGGAGCCGCCACCTGCGAGGCATGCAGCTTGCGCGCCCACGGCTGGCTCGTCGAGCCGGTGCCGACCCACCCGCACGGACCCGGCGGCCATCACCACTAGTCGTTCGCGCGTAGCTTTGCGCCCGGCGCGTTAGGGTGCGAGGGCTTCCAGCTCGGCGCCTCCTATATGCCGAACATCAATCCCAAGCTGGAAGGCACGATCCACAGCGCCGCCGAGGCGGTGATCACCGTTTCGCGGCTGATCTGGTCGGGATGAAGGGCGACTCCGAAGGCGTGGCGTACCAGGATGGCCAGCTTGTCGGCCGCGTCATAGCCGTCCACATCGGCGCTTGGATCAGCCTCGGCAAAGCCCAGGCGCTGGGCCTCCGCGACCGCCTCGGCGAGGGGGACACCCCGGCCCAGCTGGCCGAGGACGAAATTGCAGGTCCCGTTCAACACACCTTCGACCGACAGCAGGGTGTCATTGGCGGCGAGCAGATCGACCAGTTCGAGGATGGGAACACCGCCGCCAATCGTGGCGGAATAGCGCAGCGAACGGCCATTCTCTTCGGCCAGCTCGTGCAGGCGTTCGAAATCGAGCGCCATCACGGCCTTGTTGGCGGTGACCAGATGGGCTCCTTCGCGCAGAACGCTTTGTGAGAGGGCGCGTGCCAGTCCCGTCCCGCCAATCGTTTCGACCACAATATCGGGGTCATTGGCCAGGGCTTCGGCGGGATCCGCTGTGAATTCGAGCGCGACCGGTGCGCCGGTTCGATGCTGGTCCGGATCGCGCACCAGGACCGGGTTGAGCGCGAATCGGCCGGGATGGGCCAGCAAGTGCGCGCAGACCCCGGCGCCGACCGCGCCATGACCGAGCACGGCGACCTTGAGCGGCCGCGCCTCCAGCCCATCGCCGGCGCGTTTGTCGACGGCGGCAATCCGGGTGGCATACGGGCGGCCGAGTGCGGCGACTTCGATGACCACATTCTGTTCCTTGGCCCGCGTGATGGCCTTGTCCTGGACCAGACCGCGGCTGACCTTGGCCGCCTCGTCATAATCGAGCTGGTCGAGCCGTTTGGCATTGGCGACCTTGGCCGGATCATCGGTATAAACCCCATCGACATCCTTGATCAGGCGAACCCGGTCGGCGCCCAGCCAATGCGCGAACTCCACCGCTGTCAGATCCGTGCCGCCCCGACCCAGGGTAACCGGCCCGTCCGCGCCTTCGCCGAAGAAGCCCGGCGCGACAATCACATCAACCTTTTCGAAGCGCGCCAGGACCCGCGCCTTGTCCAGACCGGTCAGATTGGCGTCCAGCGCTTCACCCTCGGCCCGCAAGTCCATTTCATGCGGATCGACAACGGCGGACGGAATGCCAGAGCGCTCGAGCGCCAACCCCATCAGCGCCGCTGATTTCAGCTCGCCGCAGCGGACCAGGCGAGCCAGCAAGGCGTCGGAGCAACCCTGGCCGACATCATTGCCGACGCCGAACAGGGCATCGGTCTCGCCATCCAGCGCCGAGACGACGGCGACGACTTTCTCGCGGTCGGCGATTCGGGCGGGCTCTTCCGCTTCGCCCTCGACGGCGAAGGCCGGATCCGCCGCGCCAGTATCGGTTCTCTGGTCGAGGGCCCTTCCCCGGAAAATGGCGGAGAGACCCGAAAGCGCGACCGCGACGCCGAATCGGTCGCGATTGGACCGGACGGACGCTCATTCTGGGTCGGCTATGAGCGCGCCAACGCAATCTGGCGCTATCGCACCGCCGATGGCCGCGCGACCGCCAACCGCGCGCCCGAAGCGATGGAGGATTGGCCGAACAATGGCGGAGCAGAAGCGCTGGTACGCCTGCCCGACGGCCGCTTTCTCGTTTTTTCCGAAGCGGGGGACGGCCCCGGAAGCTCGAACGATGCGCTGATGTTTGCGGGCGATCCGGCATCCGATGGAGGGGCGCCGGTCCGCTTCGGCTATCGCCCGCCCGAAGGCTTCCGGATCACCGATGCCGCGCTGGCAGGCGGAACCCGGCTGCTGATCCTCAACCGGCGCTTCACCTTTTTCGAAGGCGTCGCGGTGATCGTGACGATGGCCGATCTGTCGGACATTCGCGAAGGCGCGATTCTCGAAGGTGAGACCATTGCCCGATTCGCGCCGCCGCTAACCGTCGACAATTTCGAGGCGCTGGCGGTGACGCGCGAGAGCGGGCGCACCATCGTCTGGATGGCGTCGGACGACAATTTCACGCCGCTGCAACGGACGTTGCTGATGAAGTTCGAATTGCTGGAGCGTTGACGCGACTTACGCGCGCCGAAGCGTTAGGCTGCGGCGGCCTGCTTGGCGGCGATGTCGCGCTTTACCTTGCGCGCACGGTCGCTGAGCTTGGCGTCGGCCGTCTTCAACAGCCAGTTATCGAGGCCGCCGACATGTTCGACAGACCGCAGGCCGCTCGTCGACACGCGGAACTTGAAGCTCCGGTCGAGCGTGTCGGAGATCAGCGTGACGCGCTGCAGATTCGGCAGAAACGTCTTCTTCGTCCTGTTATTGGCGTGGGAAACGTTCATTCCCACCAGCCGGCCCTTGCCGGTCAGTTCGCAAATACGCGACATGGTCTTCGTCCTGGAGTTTCGGGTTGTCCCGGAAAGCGGCGCAGTTAGCGATTCCCCGCGCTTTCGTCAACACTGGCGGACCGTATCGGAACAAAGCCGGGCGGGTGCCGGTTATTAGGAACGAACCCACAAGGGAGGAACACCCATGCGTATCATTCTTGCCACCACCGCCGCGCTGGCCCTTCCGCTTGCGGCGTGCAGCGTCGAACAGACCGAAGAGGGCGAGATGCCCGAAGTCAGCGTCGAGGAAGGCCAGCTGCCCGAATATGACGTCGACACACCCGATGTCGATGTCGGCACGACCGAGGAAACGGTCGAGGTGCCCGAGGTCAATGTGACGACCGAGGAAGAGACCGTCGAGGTTCCGACCATCGACGTCGACCCGGCCGAGTAACGGCGGGATGACCGGATGATGAAAGGGCGCGGAGGCCGCTTCGTGCCCTTTTCTCATTGCCGGCCCCCAATGCCGGTTCGGGGGCCGAAACAGGGAGAATGCCAATGCGTGCCATATTGGGTCTGATCGCCGTGATCGCCATCGTCGTCGTGATCTTGATCGCGACCAACGTCATCGACATCAACACCGAAGGCGGCGAGATCGATGTCGATACCAACGACGTCGAAGTCGGGACCGAAACCCGAGAGGTGGAAGTTCCGGTGTTCGAGGCCAATGAAGAGAGCGATGCCGAAGACGCGCGCGAGGAAGCCGTCAACTAGGCCAAGCCTTCCGCGCCGAACCCCGACGCACTAAACGGGAGGGCATGACCTTCCCGCTCCCCGAACCGATGCGTCGCGCGCTTGCGCTCGCCGAAGAGGCCGCACGCGGCGGAGAGGTACCCGTCGGTGCGGTGGTCATGCGCGGCGACGTCGTGATCGCCGAAGCCGCCAATGGCATGCGCCGCGCCGGCGATCCGACACGCCATGCCGAAATGGATGCGATTCGCGCCGCGCTCGATGCAACGGGTAGCGGCAGGCTCGACGGCTGCGACCTGTGGGTGACGCTGGAACCCTGCGCCATGTGCGCGGGCGCGATCGCCCATGCGCGGATCGACCGGCTCTACTACGGCGCAGCGGATCCCAAAGGCGGCGCGGTCGATCATGGCCCCCGCTTCTTTGCGCAACCGACCTGTCATCACCGGCCCGAAATCTATGGTGGGATCGGCGAGGAGCGGGCGGGCGAGTTGTTGCGGGAATTCTTTGCTGGGCGGAGGTGATTTTTTCAGACTCGACCGTTCGGTCGAGCGCCGCGAGTTTGCTTGTCAGAAACTTCCTGCCGGAAGTTCGCCTAGCGAAATTCTGACGATCAGGAAGCCGGCGTTGCCCGCCAGTCGTTCGGGAAGGCTCGCCGAAAGTCGCGTACCTTCTCGACATCGTGCGCCAGGATATAGGGGTGGCGCGGATTGCGGTTCATGAAATTCTGGTGCTCTTCCTCGGCCTCGTAGAAGCGGCCGCTTTCGATCCGCGTTGCGATAGTGCGCGGGAATCGGCCGGTGCCGTTCAGCTGCGCGATATAGCGTTGCGCGACTTGCCGCTGTTGCGCGTTCTGCGGGAAGATCGCCGAGCGGTAGCTGGGTCCGACATCGGGGCCCTGCCGGTTCACCTGTGTCGGGTCATGCGCGACGGCGAAGAAGATCCGCAGCAGATGGCCATAGCTCACCTCGGTGGGATCGTAGACGATGCGGATGGCCTCGGCATGGCCGGTGCGCTCGGCGCTGACGTCGCGATAATTCGCATCCGCCGCGCTACCGCCGGCATAGCCGGAAACGACGCTCTGCACGCCGTCGACATGCTGGAACACCGCCTCCATACCCCAGAAACAGCCGCCGGCAAGGACGGCGACCTGTGTGCCCCCGGTGCGCGGCACGTTGATCTCGGGGGCGGGGATGACGACGACGGCCGCATCGGCGCGCGTCGCCGGGCCGGGAAGCGTCAGGGCCGCGATTGCGGCGATGGCCGCCGCGCCGCCGATGATCGACGATGTGATCGTCTTGCGAATATTCGCCATGCTACTCTCCTCGTGAGGGGGAATTGAGGAACCGAAAAATCAGGCCGGGCGGAAATCCATCGCCACGCCGTTCATGCAATAACGCAGGCCCGTCGGCCGGGGTCCGTCGTTGAAGACATGGCCGAGATGGCCGCCGCAATCGGCGCAGTGCACTTCGGTCCGCCGCATGCCGAGCGTCCGGTCGGTACGCGTGCCGACGGCACCATCGTCGATGGGTCGGTAGAAGCTCGGCCAGCCGGTGCCGCTTTCGAATTTGGTGATCGAGCTGAACAGCCGGTTGCCGCACCCGGCGCAGGTGAAAACGCCGCGCCGATGCTCGTCGTTGAGCGGGCTCGAATAAGGTCGCTCGGTCGCTTCCTGGCGGAGAACGCGGAATTCGGCCGGGGTCAGGCGCTCGCGCCACTGCGCCTCGGTCCGCCGGACGCGAAAATTCTCCTGCGCGTCGGCACGCGTGCCGCAGCCCAATAGCGGCAGCACGGCCGCGCCCGCACTCATCGAAACCAGTTGCCTGCGTGTCATCCGCATCGATTTGCCTCTCTTTCCAGCCATTTATGCCGAAATCCGGTTGAACCTGATGTGAAGCAGGTCACCGCTGCAGCTACAATGTTCGCAGCCCGCGCCGCCGATGTTACACGATCCCGCGCATTGCTTCACGTTGCATTCGGCGCGCAAGCCGTCATTGTGCAGCGCATCATGGCGGCAGAACTCCCTTCGCAAATCGGCCTTGTCGGGGCCGGCCTGATCGGCGGATCGATCGGGCAGAGGCTCGCGCGCATGCTGCCCGGCGTGCCGTTGCGCGTGCACGATATGAGTCCGGGCAATGCGGCATTCGTGGCCGAACGGCATCCGCGGGGAAGCGTGGCGGTCGAAATGACCGGCCTTGCCGGTTGCGATGTCGTTTTCGTGGCGACTCCGGTTTCGACGATCGCCGGCCATGTCGCCGCACTGCTGACTCTCGAAGGTGCGCCCGTGGTCATCGATACAGGCTCGGCGAAAACAGCGATACTCGACGTACTCTCCGCAAATGGCGTCGATATGGCGCGCTTCGTCCCCGGCCATCCGCTCGCCGGAGGCATATCGGCCGGCCCGGGCGAATCGCGCGCGCAGATCCTCGCTTCGCGACCGTTCGTGCTGGCCCCACACGATACGGTCGAGGCTGACGCGCTGGATGCCGCGCGGATGCTGCTCGATCATCTGGGCGTCGAAGTCGTCGAAATGAGCCCGTCCGCCCATGATGCGATGCTCGCCACGGGCTCGCACCTTCCGCACCTGATCGCCTTCGCTTTGGCCGCCATGGCCGACCCCGCCGACCGCGCGCTGATCCCCAATTCGTTTCGCGGCGTGGCCGGCTTTGCCGAGGCGGACGCACAGATGTGGGCCGATATCTTCCACGCCAATGCCGGTGAATTGCGAAAATCCGCCGAAATTTTCACAAAACGGCTTGATCTCCTGCTCGCCATGGCGGACGAGACCGCCCCCGGGGCCCTGCTGGAAACGCTGGAGGAAGCCCGCGCCAATTTCGACGCGCTGGAGAATGACGCATGACGGCCGAAACCATCGCCTATCTCGGATCGCCGGGCACCTATAGCTATCAGGCGGCCATCTCGATCTATCCCGATGCCGAGCATGTCGGGCTGCGTACCTTTGGCGAGATCATGGAGACGGTCGAGGCCGGCGAGCACAAGGCCGCCGTCATCCCGATTGAGAACTCGACGAGCGGGCGCATCCCCGATGTCCACAGGCTGATGCTGTCGACCGAAATGGCGATCGTTTCGGAGCATATGCAGAGGATCGAGCATTGCCTGATCCAGGCGCATTCCGGCCCGCGCCCGGTGACCGAGGCGAGCCAGCTCGAACGGATCTACAGCCACCGGCAGGGCTTCCTCCAATGTTCGGGCTTTATCGAGGCGCATTGCCGCGATGCCGAGCAGGTCGAATGCGTCGACACCGCAAGCGCGGTGAAGCTGGTCGCGGAGAAGGGCGATCCCGCTGCAGCCGCCATCGGCTCTTCGGTCGCCGCCCAAGTCTTCGGCGGCGTCGTGATCGAACGCGACATCGCCGACCAGAAGAACAATTACACGCGCTTCCTCGCGCTCGAAAAACCCTCGCTGCAGCCCGATTATGCCGGATGCGACATCACGACGCTGATCTTCCAGATCGGCCACCATCCGGGCGCGCTGATCGATGCGCTAGCGGTGTTCCGCGATGCCGGGATCAACATCACCACGCTCGAAACCTACACCATCTCCGAACAGACGGCGCTGCCGACCTTCTACATCGATATCGGCGGCGGGCTTGAGGACGAGGCGGTGCAGCAGGCACTTGCCGGGCTCGAGGAAAAGGCGCGCTATGTGAAGCTGCTCGGCAGCTATGTCGCCAGCGATATCCGCAACGCCAATTCGGGCTTCCTCCCCGTCAAATCGGTCAATCCATAAGGGAATGTCGATGTTCGAACATGCCGAAGCCCGCCCAATCGATCAGATCATCGCGATCAGCCGTGCCTATGCCGAGGATCCGCGGACCGAAAAGGTCGATTTCGGCATTGGGGTCTACAAGGACGAGATGGGCAACACCCCCGTCATGCGCGCGGTGAAGGAAGCCGAACGGCGGCTTGTAGAGAACCAGACGACCAAGACATATGTCGGTGTCGGCGGCGATCAGCGCTATGTGGAACTGTTCGCGAACGCGGTGCTGCCCGATCATGCCTATGGCCGGGATATTCTGGGTATCCAGTCGATCGGCGGATCTGGCGCGGTGCGCGTGCTCGCCGAGGTGGCGCTGGCGCTCAACCCCGACGCCACCTTCTGGCTTCCCGACCCCACCTGGCCGAACCACCAGGCGATCCTCGGCGCCATCGGCGCGCCGATCGAGCGCTATCCCTATGTGAAGTTCACCGCCGAGCCCGATATCGACGCGATCCTCGCGAAGCTCGACACGGCGAAGGCCGGCGACGTCGTCATCATCCATGCGAGTTGCCACAATCCGACCGGCATCGATCCGGCGCTCGAGGATCTCGGCCGGCTCGTCGACGGAATCGTGGGACGCGGGCTGATCCCGTTCGTCGATGCCGCCTATATCGGCTTCGGCACCGGCTGGAACCGCGACGCGGCGCGCGTTGCCGCCGTCGCCGAACGCGCGCCGGAGATGCTGCTCGCGCTCAGCTGCTCGAAGAATTTCGGCATCTATCGCGAGCGCACCGGCGCGGCGCTCCTCGTATCCAGGGGCAATCCGAAGCTCGCCGCCACCAATTCGACGCTGCTCGCCACGGCGCGCGCCAGCTATTCGATGCCGCCCGATCACGGCGCCGCGATCGTTCGCACGATCCTCGACGATCCGGAGCTTAAGGCCGACTGGCTGGCCGAGCTCGAAGAGATCCGCAACCGGATCAACGGCAATCGCAGCGCGCTCGCCCTTGCTCTCGCCCGGGCGAAGCAGGACCGCGACTGGACGTATATCGACAAAGGCCAGGGCATGTTCTCGCTGCTCGACGTTACGCCCGAAGCGGCGGCGCGGCTGCGTGAGGAACAGGGCGTTTACATTATTCCCGACGGGCGCATGAACATCGCCTCGCTCGATGCGAGCCAGGCCGATGTGGTGGCGGCGAAACTTGTGAGCGTGCTCTGATGGGCCGCCATTTTCAACGGCCGCTAGGGCTGAGCCTGTCGAAGCCCGCTTCACGGATTGCGAAACGCCCTTCGACAAGCTCAGGGCTAACGGGATAGTATTGCGCGATGGCCAGCCTTCCCAACTCCCCCAACCTCTTCCTCGACGGCGAAAAAGCGGCGTTCGATGAGATCATAGGCGACATCGCGGCGGGTGAGACGAGCGTCTTCGCGCTGCGGTGCCTGAACCTCACGCCCGCGCCCGATTTGACCGAGACCGTTGCGACCGCCTTCCTCTTCACGAACGCGCTGCTGATGGCGCGCTCGCAGCGGCCGATCGTCAAGCTCGTCAGCCTCGATATCGCCGACGAGATGCTGCGCTACAGCTATGTGAACAGCTTCCGCGCGCTTTTCGACAGCCAGTTTTCGAGCCTCGACAATGTCGAGCGCTGGCACGACTATCTCGAAGGCCGCCGCCATATCCCCGATGCGGCGCTGGCCGACGCGCAAAAGGCGATCGAATTCTTCCGCCATGCGGGAATCAGCCGGTCGGCCAGCTCGCTCCACCGGGCGAACGTCTATCTCGGCACCGAGGGCGTCGCTGCGGGCGAGGATGCCGGCGGCCAGTTCACGATCGACGCGACCAATCTCTACGCGCCGCGCATTGCCGGGGCGGAGCAGGCGACGGCCGTCGCGCTCAAGAGTGTGTTCCTGGCCGATGGCGTCAAGGTTCGCACCGGGCGCAAGGGCCAGAATGTGATCATCGAACTCGATTGCGCGAAGCTGGAAACCGGGATCGGCAACTGGCTCGACCATGTCGAGCGAATCCTGGCGCTGGATTTTTACCGTCTAGGCGTCTGACCCGCCGCCCGGCGACCACCCCTCCGGTGCCAGCGTGAAGCCGGAAAATTCAAACCCCGGCACGACGATACACGAGACGAGCGCCCAGCCGCGCGGCGCATGTGCGGCCTGCCAGTGAACCGGAGCGATGACATGCTGCGGCCTTTCGCCGCCCGCAATGTCGGGCCCCAACCGGATCGTTTCGACCGGGCCCTCATTGTCCGGCGCGGTCGACAGGTCGAGCGCATGGCCGCCATGCCAGAGCCAGATCTCTGCGGCATCGACCCTGTGCCAGTGCGACCGCTCGGCATGATCGAGCAGGAAATAGATCGCGGTCCCACCGGCGCGCTTGCCATCCCGCGCCGGCGCTCTCCATGTTTCGCGGAAGCGGCCGCCTTCGGGATGCGGTTCGAGGCCCAATGCATCGATCAGCGCCTTCGGATCGTTCATAGCGTATCGCCCTTTCGCAACAGGAGGCAGCAATGTTCGTCGCAGTCTATGGATGGCGCGTCCACCCGGGCAAGGAAGAACAGTTCCGCGCGGCCTGGCGACGCGGCACCGAATTGATCTCGCAGAAATATGGCGGCCTCGGATCGCGGCTGCATCGCGCCGAGGACGGGCGCTTCATCGCGGTCGCCGAATGGCCGGACCGCGAGACGTGGCAGAAGGCGTTCGATGAGAAGATGGCCTATGACGAGCCCGAGACCCGCGCCGCCTTTGTCGATGCCGTGGCCGATGCCGGCGATCCGCTGCACCTGATGGAGGTGACAGACGATTTGCTCGGCCTCGATCCTGGGGCATAAGGCGCTCATGAGCGGAATCATTCGCAGCGGCATCGGCGGCTGGACCTACAAGCCCTGGCGCGAGACCTTCTATCCCGAGGACCTGCGGCAGAAGGACGAACTGTCCTATGCCGCCTCGAAGCTCGGCACGATCGAAATCAACGGCACCTATTACCGGCTGCAGAAACCCGCGACCTTCGCAAGCTGGGCCGAAGCCGCGCCCGAGGGATTCCAGTTCGCGATCAAGGCGTCGCGCTATTGCACCAACCGCAAGGACCTGCGCGAGGCGGAAGAGGGGATCGGCAAGTTTCTGGGCCAGGGCCTGAACGAACTCGGCGACAAGCTCGGCCCGATCCTCTGGCAATTCATGGACTATAAGCAGTTCGATGCCGACGAGTTCGGCGATTTCCTTGCCATGCTGCCCGAGACGCTGGACGGACGACCGCTGCGCCATGCGCTCGAAGTCCGGCACGAAAGCTTTGCCTGCGCCGAATTCGTCGATCTCGCGCGCCAGCATAACGCAGCCATCGTCACCGCCGACAGCGACAAATATCCGCTGATATCGGACCAGACGGCCGATTTTTCCTATTGCCGCCTCCTTCGGGCCGTAGCGGATATCGAAACCGGCTATGCCGCAGGCGATCTCGATATCTGGGCCGATCGCGCGCAGGCATGGTCGCGCGGCGAAGCGGTCGAGATGGCCGGACTCGTCGGCCCGGCGACGGAACTTGGCGGCAACCGGGACGTCTATCTCTACTTCATCAACGGCGCAAAGGAACGCGCGCCCGCCGCGGCCCTGGCGATGATCGATCGTGTCGGGCTCGGCCGCGAAAACACAGGAGACTGATCATGCGCATGCCCGCTATCGCCACAGCTCTCGCCCTTGGCCTTGCCGCTTGTTCGGGCGGCGATTCCGACACCGATGAGCGCGGCACCGCCGAGAACAGCGCCGCGATGCCCGGAGCACCCCAGGCCGCGGCCGAGCCCCCAGAAGCCGAAGAGACTGAACTCGCGGCCATGCCCGAGAAGTTTCGCGGCGAATGGGATCTCAGTGAGGCGGACTGCGCCGGTTCGGGCAGCGACATGCACCTGACGATCGAAGCGGACCGGGTCGAATATTATGAAAGCGCCGCCGAACTGACGCAGTTGATGCAGACCGCACCGGGCACCGTCACCGCCGAACATGCGTTCAGCGGCGAGGGCGAGCAATGGACCGAGACCATCGCCTATGAACTGAGCGAGGACGGCGAGCGGCTGACGGTGACGACGCCGCAAGGCGATCTCACGATCCGCGTGCGCTGCGCATAGGCGAGACGGTTAAATCCCGATTACCGGTATTTCTTGCGAAAGGCGAAGCAATGCCCGGCTAGGGAATAGCCGACGCCCCAGAAGGAACGCCGCCAATCATGGCCCATTCGGAATCCCCCATCTATATGTCTTACCGGCTTGCGGGCGCCGTTTCCGCTGGACGCAAGCGGCGCGGCGCGGCTGAAAACCGCGAAGAAGTGCTGGCCCGGCTGCTCAAGAAGCGGGCCGCCGCGCATCGCGCCGGGCTGACCGATCTGGAACGGATCATGCGCGACCAGATCGAATGGTCGCTGCCCGTCAAATCGCCCAAAGAAGACGCATCCGTCTGATACGACGAGTCGCCTGTCGGCGCTACTACGACATTTGTCGAACACCGACCGCATTCGGTCGTAAAGCATTGCGGCAAAGCTTTACGCGGCGCATCGCATCGTCAAAGGCCCCCTTGGCAACAAGAACGATAATTTCAAAGGGGGCCTGTCGGTGCGTTTGCGTTATTTCCTGCTGTCGGGATCGATGATTGCGGCTTCGGCTCAGGGCCAGGCCGTCGAAACGCCGCCCGCGGAGACCGGGGACGCGCCGCCTCCGGTCGCGACGCCAGTGCCCGGTGGAGGGCGCGATTTCACCCCCGCCGATTTCGCCCGATTTTCCCCGACCACGGCGCTCGACATGGTGCAGCAGGTTCCGGGCTTCCAGATCCAGGAAGCCGAGGACCGGCGCGGTCTGGGACAGGGCGGCGCCAATGTCCTGATCAACGGCGAGCGCGTTTCGGGCAAGTCGAACGACGCCGTCACTGCGCTGCGCCGCATCTCGGCGAGCAACGTCACCCGGATCGAGCTGCGCGACGCGGCAACGCTCGATATTCCGGGCCTGTCGGGTCAGGTTGTGAACATCGTCGCCGAAACCGGCGCGGTCAGCGGGAATTTCTCCTGGCGCCCGCAGTTCCGCGCCCACAATACCAGCCCGCGGCTTTACTCGGGCGAAATATCGGTGACCGGCGGAGTGGGTCCCGTCGACTATACGCTGAGCCTTTCGAACACCAACGACTCCTTCCGCAGCGGCAATGACGGCATCGAGCGGGTCTTCGACGGCTTCGGAAACCAGATCGACGAGCGATATGAGGTACTGACCGTCAGCGGGGACAGGCCCCGCCTCGCCGGCAGCTTCCGCATCGACGGACCCGGCAGTTCGGTCGGCAATCTCAACCTGTCCTATGAGCGCTATTATTTCGGCGCCCGCGAGGAATCGGAGCGATCTTTTCCCGGCACGGTCGATCGTTTCCGGCTGTTCCGCGAGGGCGAGGATGAATGGAACTACGAGATCGGCGGCGATTTCGAGTTTGCGCTCGGTCCTGGACGGCTCAAACTGATCGGACTGAGGAGCTTCGAGCACAGCCCCTATTTTCAAAGCGTCGTCACCGATTTCGCCGACGGGACGCCGTCGGTCGGCAGCCGCTTCGAACAAGTGGGCGACGAAGCCGAGACGATCCTGCGCAGCGAATATAGCTGGAGCATGGGCGGAGACTGGCAGATTTCGCTCGAAGGTGCGCGCAACACGCTCGACGTCGAATCCCGGCTGTTCAATCTCGATATGAACGGCGACTTCATCGAGGTGCCGCTGCCCGGCGGATCGGCGCGGGTGAACGAGGATCGGGCGGAAGCCAACATCACTTACGGACGCCCGCTTTCCGAAGATCTGACGCTGCAGGTCTCGCTTGGCGGCGAATATTCGGAGATCAGCCAGACGGGCGCCGGCGGCCTGACGCGCAGTTTCTACCGGCCGAAGGGATTTGCCTCACTGGCCTGGTCGGTCAGCGATACGCTCGATCTGCGCGCCCGAGTGGAGCGCGAAGTCGGCCAGCTCAACTTTTTCGACTTCGTCGCGAGCGTCAACGTCGGTTCCGACAGCGAGGATGCGAGCAACCCCAATCTGGTCCCGCCGCAAAGCTGGAATTTCGAGGTCGAAGGCACGCAGCAACTGGGGCCTTGGGGCTCGGTCACGGCGCGCATCTTCTACGAATCGATTACCGACATCGTCGACCAGATTCCGCTGAGCCCGACCGCACAGGCTCCGGGCAATATCGACAGCGCGCGGCGCATGGGCTTCGAATGGAACAGCACGTTCAATTTCGATCCGATCGGCCTTCGCGGTGCCAAACTCGACATCGAGGCCATCGTCCAGCGCACCCGGCTCGACGATCCTTTGACCGGCCTGTCGCGGCCCGACAGTTCCGAACGCGAGCATTATATCGAAGCCGAATTCCGGCACGATATTCCGGACACCGACATCGCCTATGGATTCGAGTTCGAAAGCTATAACGAGGCGCTCGACTTCCGGCTCGATCAGCTCGGTCAGTACCGCCAGAGCAGCGCCTTTGTCGGCGCCTATGTGGAACACAAGGACGTTTTCGGATTGAGGGTTCGAGGATCGGTGTTCAACCTGATCGGCAATCGCGACGATTATCGCCGCATCACCTATGTCGATCGCCGCGACGGGCCCGTCGACTTCATCGAGGATCGCTCGCGCCGGATCGGCCCGATCTTTACCTTCACGATCAGCGGCAGCTTCTAGGCGAGCCTGCCGCCACTGAACTGGAGAATCGCCAGAACGAGAGCGATCGCTGCAAAAACCGAGGCCGCCAGCCGCCAGAGGCGAAGCTGTTCGCGGATCGGCCGGTCTGCGTCGGGCAACATCGGCGCGTCCGTCTGCGTGGCATCGATCTCGGCCTCGATATCGCCCGTCCCGGTTTCATCGGTTGGCGCTTCCTCTTCGGTGCCGAAGGAGACGGCGTAGCCGCCCTTGGGGATTGCAAAACGCAACGGCCCGGATTCGCCATTTTCTTCGTAAAACTCGTCGAGCAGCCCCCGTAGCCGGCCCACCTGCACACGCGGATAGGCATCGCTTTGCGCATCGAAGGTCGGCGGCTTCCCCAGTGCATCGACGGCGATCGTATAGGCCTTGAGCCGGCCGCCACGCCCGGCAAGCGTTTCCGACACGAGGAAACCGAACAATTTGCGCATGACCGGTGAACGGCGGAATTGGCGCGCGGCGAAGATTCGCACCATTTCCTCGCGCAGATCTTCGGCGTCGCCGAAATCGGGAATATGGTCGCGGGAATTGGGCATGGGGGGACCGCCAATCGTCTTTCTCTGCTGTTACCGCACATGTTACGGTAATCGGCTTAGAAGAACGTTAACTCCCAATATCGGCAAGCAACTGCGGAATGGGGCGTTCGAACAGGGGATTTTGGCGTAACATCGGGAATTTTCGCCGAAACATCTGCGGTCCTCGCGCGTCGTTCCGATGATGTCCCCCGCATCCACACATATCACCCCCGCTCTCAGGAGCTTTTTGCGTCTCGCCGCGATCGGCGCGCTGCTGGTGCTTGCGTTGCTGCTGATGGCGCCCGCCAAAGCGGCAAGCCAGGCTGCCGGCGCATCGGCACACGCGACCGCGAGCGTGACCATCGAACGCCCGGCGGTGATCAGGAGCGAACGACTGTTCGAGACGAACCGTTGGATAGACACGGCGGGCGAAAACACCCGCCCGCCCGCCGGCCAACGCGAGCGTCCGTGCATCGAAGACAGCGCGTCCGCGCAGTGTCGGCTGGTGATTTACGACCTGCCCTAGGCAGCGCGATTTTAGGCTATCGGAAAATCAATCAGCTCGCGGTGCGACGCTGAATGCGCTCGGCCATTTGCGGCGAGATCGAGCGGCATTGCGCGACGACCATGGGATAGGGGGCCTCGATATTCGCCTCGAGCATCGAATCGCTGTCCGCCATGCATTCGATTTCGCTGCGATAGACCGATTCGCGGCTCGCAATGTCTTCGCACATGACCGCACCGTCGCCGCAGCCCATGATGGCAAGAATGAAATAACCCGGACCCATTTTATGCTTCCTTTCCCTGAATTTAGGAAAGCATAGCGCCGCGATTTGTTCCGCCTGTGCCAGAGCGCACAGTTCTGGCCGTTCGGTGAAAAAGCGCTATTGAGTCGCCGATGCCGCCCGACCTTCCCTCCGACGACGATCGCCGACAGCCCGGCTGGTCGGTGCTGCGACGTTTCCTGCCCTTTCTGTGGCCGCGCGACGATGCGACGCTGCGGCGCCGCGTCATCGGCGCCTTCGCGCTCGTGCTCTGCGCCAAGGCGGTCGTGCTGCTGATGCCCTTTGCCTACAAGGCGGTGATCGACAGCATGGACGGCGAGAACGATCCCGCCGTCATGCTCGCCATCGCTCTCGTCGGCGCCTATGCGGGCGCGCGTTTCGGCGGCGTGGTGTTCGACAACCTTCGCAATGTCGTCTTCGAGCGCGTCGGCCAGACGGCGGCGCGGCGGCTGACCGAGAATGTCTTCGCACATCTCCACAGCCTCGGCCTGCGCTATCATCTCGATCGCAAGACGGGCGGCGTCACCAAGATCATCGAACGCGGCACCAAGAGCATCGACACGATGCTCTACTTCCTGCTTTTCAACATCGCGCCGACGGCGGTCGAGCTGCTCGCCGTCTGCATCATCTTCTGGATCAAGTTCGGCTTCGGCCTTGTTGCCGTCACGCTCGTCGTCATCGCCATCTACATCACCTTCACATGGGCCGTGACGCGGTGGCGGACGCAGCTTCGGCGCAACATGGTCGATCTCGACACCACCGCCTACAGCCACGCCGTCGACAGCTTGCTCAATTTCGAGACGGTGAAATATTTTAACGCCGAAGCGCGCGAGGCGCAGCGGTTTGGCAACGCGATTCACAGCTGGGCCAATGCCGCGGTGAAGAGCGAGAACAGCCTGGCGCTGCTCAATGTCGGCCAGGCGCTGCTGCTCAACGCCATGATGGCGGGCGCCATGGGTTATACCGTCTGGGGCTGGAGCCAGGGGATGTTCACGGTCGGCGACGTCGTGCTCGTCAACGCGCTGCTGATGCAGCTTTTTCGCCCACTCGATTTCCTCGGGACCGTCTACCGTACCATTCAACAGGGCCTCATTGACATGGAGGCGATGTTCAACCTGATCGATACGCCGGCCGAGATCGTCGATGCAGAAGGCGCGAAGCCGCTGGTCGTCGACACAGGCGCGATCCGGTTCGAGAATGTGCGCTTCGGCTACGATCCGGAACGGCCGGTGCTCGAAGGGTTCGACCTCAATGTCGCGCCGGGCGCCACCGTCGCCATTGTCGGCCCGTCGGGCGCGGGCAAGTCGACGATCGCGCGGCTGCTGTTCCGCTTCTACGATCTCGACGCCGGGCGTATCCTGATCGACGGGCAGGACATTGCCACGGTCCGCCAATCGAGCCTGCGCGCGGCGATCGGTATCGTTCCGCAGGATACGGTGCTGTTCAACGACACGATCGGTTACAACATCGCCTATGGCCGCGACGGCGCGACACAGGCGGAGATCGAAGCGGCGGCGCATGGCGCGGCGATCCACGGCTTCGTCGAAGGTCTGCCGGAGGGCTATGACACCCGCGTCGGCGAGCGCGGCCTGAAGCTGTCCGGCGGCGAGAAGCAGCGCGTCGCCGTCGCCCGCGCCTTGCTCAAGGACCCGCCGATATTGATCCTGGATGAAGCGACGAGCGCGCTCGATTCGCGCACCGAGGCCAATATCCAGGCGACGCTCGAACGCGCCGAGCGCGGCCGCACGAGCATCGTTATCGCGCACCGGCTCTCCACCGTCGTCAATGCCGACGAGATCGTCGTGCTGGAGGCCGGGCGGATCGCGGAGCGCGGGCGCCATGCCGCCCTGCTCGCACGCGACGGGCTCTATGCCGAAATGTGGGCGCGGCAGCGGGAAGAGCGGGAGGCCGTCGCTACCTAGCCGTCGCCATTGCGAGGAGCCGAAGGCGACGAAGCAATCCAGAGCCGCACGCGATCCCCTATTTGGCTCTGGATTGCTTCGCTTCGCTCGCAATGACGGTTCAATGGCAGATGAGCGTCTGCGTCAAATCCACCCAGCCGTCTTCAAATCCGCCTGCCGGTTGCGCGACACCGGCGCGATCATCCCGTTCGCCAGTTCCAGCCCCATCTTGCGGCCGTCGCGATCGACGCCGCGTACATGTTCGCGCGCGACCCACCAGCTGCGGTGAACCTGCATCCCCTCGACGCCGTCGAGTTCGGCCATCGCGTCCTTCAGCCGCATCAGGATCATCGCCGCACCCTTCAGCGTGTACGCCTTGACGTAGTGATCCTGCATTTCGAGGCAGACGAGATGATCCCCGAGCTCGGGCGGCAGCCGGTCGAAAAAGGGCGCGTCGGGGCGTTGGGGGAGCGCCAGTTCCTGCGGCGTGAGCGGCTTGGGAGGCGGCGCTGGGGACGCGGGCGCCTCGCTTTCGGCCTCGCGGAAGATCGCCCGAGTCAGGAACAGGATTGCGTATCCGATGCCGGCGACCTGAAGATAGAGGATCGGGAAGTCGGATCCGAGGTACCGGCTGCCGGTCGTCATTCCGCCGATCGCGAATCCGATCAGCCCCGTCAACGGCAGCGAGGCGAGTGCGCCTGCTATCATCAGTGCCGACCAGCGCGGGATCAGCGTCTCCTCGGCAAGCCAGAGCGCGGCGGTCTGGACCGGGCGGAAAATCGCATAGCCGATCAGGATGAAGCCGATCCAATAGGCAAGACGCAACGCTACCGGCATCGCATAGGTGCCGAACGGGCCGAGCAGCGCGAGCACCGCGCCGATCGCCGCCATCACGAACAATTCGATCGCCAATTGACGGAAATTCATGCGTGCGGCTCTCCCGTTCGCGCTTCGCCAATGGGCAAATAGCGCATTTTCACGCGCTTTGCGAAACTCTTGTCGCCGCTCGCGCAGTTGCGATTGCCCGCGAAAGGCCATGCGGCATGCTGCCTGGCGACACAGTTTGCAGGAGCATCTTCATGGCCCGGATCATCGCGCAGCAACCCACCGCCCCCGGCTTTCGGCCCGTTACCGTCATCGTTACCGCGCTTGGCACCATTGTCGTCACGCTCGCGCTGATGGCGCTCAGCTATGGCAGCGGCCAGCCATCGGCCAATGCGATGTCGATTCCGCTTGTCCTTCACCTCGCATCGGTCGTGCCCGCCATTCCGATCGGCGCGATCGTGCTCTACCGGCGCAAAGGCGACCGGACACACAAGCTGCTGGGGCGAATCTGGGTTATGCTGATGCTGACCGCAGCACTGTCGAGCTTCGGCTTCGCTTTCTCCTTCATTCATCTCTTTTCGGTGCTGGTGCTCGTTTCGATCCCGCTTTCGCTCTGGGCGCTGAAGCGCGGCGACATCGCAGGCCATCGCAAGGCGATGGAGGGAATGTATATCGGCCTTGTCGTCGCCGGTGCCTTCGCATTCATTCCCGGCCGATTTCTTGGCGGATTGCTGCTTGGCTGACGCCATTGCCCGGCAGCATGCGCGCGCCTAAGAGCGGGCCATGACCGACCGGCTGACGATCGCCTTCGCGCAATTGAACCAGGTGATGGGCGATCTGCGCGCCAATGCCGACGCCATGCTCCGCGCCCGGGCGGACGTGCCCGAGGCCGATCTGATCGTTTTTCCCGAGCTGCAACTGATCGGCTATCCGCCCGAAGACCTCGTCCTGAAACCCGCTCTGATCGAACGCGCGAAGGAAGAGCTGGAGCGCATGGCACAGGCGAGCGCCGGGGGCGGCCCGGCGATGCTGGTCGGCACGGCGATGGTCGAGGGCGGCAAGCTGCACAATTCGATGGCGCTGCTCGAAAACGGGGACATTGCGGCCGTCACGCACAAACACCAGTTGCCCAATTACGGCACCTTCGACGAGTTGCGGCTGTTCAAGCCCGGCCCCCTGCCCGAACCGATCGACTTCAAAGGCGTGAAGATCGGCGTGCCGATCTGCGAGGATATCTGGGTCGATGGCGTCTGCACGCATCTTGCGGCACGCGGGGCGGAGCTGTTCATCGTCCCCAATGGCAGCCCCTATGAGGTCGAAAAGGACGATATCCGCCTTGCGCTCGGCAAGGGGCGCGTCGCATCGACCGGCCTGCCGCTCACCTATCTCAATCGCGTCGGCGGGCAGGACGAGATCGTGTTCGACGGCTCCTCCTTTGTGCTCAATGCGGACGGCGAGGTCGCCTGGCAGTTCGCCGACTGGGAAGAGGAAATCGCGACCACGGTCTGGGAGCGCAAGGAGGGTGGCTGGACCTGCACCGACGGGCCGCGCCACGAACTCGATGCCCATCCGATGGACATCTATCACGCCATGATGATCGGGCTGCGCGACTATGTGAACCGCAACCGCTTTCCCGGCGTCGTGCTCGGCCTGTCGGGCGGGATCGACAGCGCGCTCTCGGCCGCGGTCGCCGTCGATGCGCTGGGCGCGGACCGGGTCTGGTGCGTGATGCTGCCCTCGCGCTTCACCAGCAGGGAAAGCCTCGACGATGCGGCGGGCTGCGCCGAAATGCTCGGCTGCCGGCTCGATACGATCCCGATCAACCCGGCGGTCGAAGGCTTCGATGCAATGCTCGAGGACAGCTTCGCCGACGCCACCGTCGACATCACCGAGGAAAATATCCAGTCGCGTATCCGCGGCGTCACCTTGATGGCACTTTCGAACAAATTCGGACACATGCTGCTGACCACCGGCAACAAGTCCGAAATGGCGGTCGGCTATGCGACGATCTACGGCGACATGGCAGGCGGCTATTCGGTATTGAAGGACGCCTACAAGACGACGGTCTTCGCGCTCTCCCGCCTGCGCAACGAACAGAAGCCGAGCCTGGCCATGGGCCCCGACGGCCCGGTCATGCCCGACAATGTCATTTCCAAACCGCCCTCGGCCGAACTGCGCGAGGACCAGAAGGACAGCGACTCGCTCCCGGAATATGACGTGCTCGACCCGATCCTGAAAGGTCTGGTCGAGGAAGAGATCGATATCGACACGCTCGTCGAACGCGGCTTCGATCGCGACACCGTCGCCCGGATCGAGCGGCTGCTCTATATCGCCGAATACAAGCGCCGCCAGTCGCCGCCCGGCGTCAAGATCGGCGCCCGCAACTTCGGCCGCGACCGGCGTTACCCCATCACCAACGCATTCCGGACGGTGTAACCATGGCCGTCATGACCCGCTTCGCCCCCTCGCCAACCGGCCGGCTTCATGTCGGCAATATCCGCACGGCGCTCCACAACTGGCTGTTCGCGCGGCAGCAGGGCGGGCGGTTCGTGCTGCGGCTCGACGATACCGATGCCGAGCGATCGAGCGAGGAATTCGTCGAGGCGATCCGCGCCGATCTTGGCTGGCTGGGCATCGATATCGATCGCGAGGAGCGGCAGTCGGCGCGGTTCGATCGCTACGAGGCGGCGTTCGAAACGCTGCGTGCGGCGGGGCGCGTCTATGCGTGCTATGAGACGCCGCAGGAGCTGGAGCTCAAGCGCAAGGTGCTGTTGGGGCGCGGCAAGCCGCCGGTCTACGACCGCGCGGCGCTCGCGCTGACCGACGACGAAATCGCTGCATTCGAGGCCGAAGGGCGCAAGCCGCACTGGCGCTTCAAGCTCGATCACGATGCAACCATCGAATGGGACGACCTTGTTCGCGGCCGGCAGCATTTCGATCCCGCGCTGCTCAGCGATCCCGTGATCCGGCGCGCGGACGGGAGCTGGCTCTACATGCTGCCGAGCGCCGTCGACGATGCCGAGATGGGGGTGACGCATGTCGTGCGCGGTGAGGATCATGTCACCAATACCGGCCTGCAATTGCAGATGTTCGACGCGCTGGGCGCGGCGCGGCCGCGCTTCGCCCATGAGGCGCTGCTCGTCGGCACCGAGGGCAAGCTCTCCAAACGCCTCGGATCGCTAGGCTGCGATCATTTCCGCGAACAGGGGATCGAGCCGATGGCGCTGGTCTCGCTGCTCGCGCGGATCGGGACGAGCGACGCGGTGGAGCCCTTCGCCGATCCGGCGCCGCTGGTCGAGAGTTTCGACTTTGCCAGGTTCGGCCGTGCCCCGGCTCGGTTCGACGAAGAGGAACTGAAGGCGCTCAACGCGAAGATCGTTCACCATCTCGACTATGCGGTCGTGGCGGACCGGCTGCCCGCCGCCATGGACGAGGCCGCCTGGACGGCGATCCGACCCAATCTTTCCCGCGTCGACGATGCGGCGGACTGGTGGCACGTGATCGAGGGGCCGGTCGAGCCGCCGGAATGCGACGACGAGATGCAGGCCTATCTGGACCGGGCGGCGATCCTTGCCGCGCTGGTCGACTGGTCGAACAATCCGTGGGCCGACCTGACGAGCCAGCTCAAGGCGGAAACGGGGCGCAAGGGCAAGGACCTGTTCCTGCCGCTGCGCCAGGCGCTGACCGGTCGCGACCATGGCCCGGAAATGGCGGCGCTGCTGCCGCTGATCGGCAAGGAAAAGGCGATCAGCCGGCTGCACTGCGAATAGCGATCGGCGCTTGCCAAATCCGCTTCCCCGAGACAGGATCGAAAGAAAAAAGATCTCCGGGGAGAGAGATAGATGTCACGACCAGAATTGAATCGCCGCCGCTTCCTGATGGGGCTCGGCGCGGGGGCGGGGCTCGCGCTTGCCGGATGTGCGCCGCGCATGGGGGCGATGTCTTCGTCGGCCGCGACGGCGCCGCAGGGCTGGGGCGCGACCGAGGCCTTCCTGCAGAACTACATCGCCGGAAAATCGCTGCCCGGCGCGATGGCGGCCATCGGCCGGGGCATGGAAGCGCCGGTCTATCTGACCGCCGGAACGCGGACTGCGGCCGGCACGACGCCGGTCGGTCCCGACACGATCTGGCGCATCTATTCGATGACCAAGCCGGTCACCGGCATGGCGGCGATGATCCTTATCGACGACGGACGGCTGACGCTGGATCAGGATATCGGCGAGATCCTGCCCGAATGGGCGAACCCGATGGTGATGACCGACCCGGAAAATTCGCTCGACGCGCGCCCTGCGGCGGGGCCGATCACGGTACGCCATCTCCTCACGCACAGCGCCGGGCTCGGCTATTCGATCATGGGGCCGCCGCCATTGCGCGCGGCGATCCTTGCGGCGGGCCTGTCCGGCGGCGTCGTGTCGCGCGACCCGCGTGTCGGCATGGCGATGTCGGGCGGCGCGCCGGTGGCCGAGCCGCCGGCAAGCATCGCCGAATTCTCGCGGCGCGCCGCCGAGCTGCCGCTGATCGCCGATCCGGGGAGCGTCTGGGCCTATTCGATGTCGCTCGAAATCCTGAGCCGGGTGATCGAGGTCGCCGCCGGAATGCCCTATGCCGAATTCCTTCGCACGCGGATGTTCGCGCCGCTCGGCATGAACGATACCTTCTTCCAGGTCCCCGCAGCGAAGCGGGCGCAGCTGACCGATAACCATGTCGTCTATGAGGGCCGGACGATGAACGTCGATCCGGCGGCGACCTCCATCTATCTCGATGAGCCGCCCATTCCCTTTGGCGGCGGCGGGCTGGCGTCGAGCGCGCACGATTACGACCGCTTCCTGACGATGCTGCTCGGCTATGGCGCGATCGGCGATGCCCGCGTGATGAGCGAGCGCACGGCACGGATCGGCATGTCCGATTTGCTGCCCGCTGGCATCGACAAGTCGCGCATGTATGCGCCATCGGGCTTCGGCGCGGGTGGCGCGGTCGCCTCGGCACCGGAGACCGGCGGGACCGAGGGTCAACCCGCCGGCAGCTTCGGCTGGGGCGGCGCCGCCGGTACCGCAGCCTGGGTCGATTTCGAGAACAATATGCGGGTTTCGGGCTATATCCAGCTGATGGGCGCGGAGAACGGCGATTTCCGGCCCGGCTTCACGCGGGCGGTTTACGAGGATCTCACCCAGTAGTTCCTCCCCGGTACGGGGAGGTGGCAGCGCGGAGCGCTGACGGAGGGGTCTGTCCTCCTGGTGGTGCACTTGCGGCAAACCCCCTCCACCGGCTTCGCCGGTCCCCCTCCCCGTCCCGGATAGGAATTTTACCCGCTCCTCACCTGCCGCTCTTCGAGATACTTCCGCCACTCATCCTCGATCGGCGCGGGCCTGTTTCCGTCGCGCAGGACGAGCACCGAATCGCAGGTGGCGAAACAGCGGTCGTTCTGGAAGGCGGCGAGCAGGATCGGCCAGCTCGATCTACCCGGCTCACCAAAGCCGGCGCAAACGGTCACCGGATCGGGGAAATACGCCTCGGCCAGATATTCGATGCCGACCGATACGATCAGCCCGCGCACGCCGGGCGATGACAGGGAGCGCCGCTCCTCGAACTGGAAACGCACGCGCGCGTCCTCGAACAATCGCGCGATGGCGACATTGTTGAGATGGTTGTTGACGTCGAGATCGCCGAACCGCGTCGTGATGGCGATCGACCAAGGATAGTTGGCGGGTTCGAGGCGATAGGGGGCGGGTTTCGGCATGGCGGCTCCATTCCACAACACTGCCGCCATCGCCAGCCCGTATATTGCGGACGATCCGCACGGCGCATAAGCGTGGGGCGGAAAAGGGGCAACGCCTATGGAAAAGGACGAAGACGCACTCGGCAAGGGGCTGAAGACGCCGGAGGAGCTCGTCGGCAAGCTCGTCGACCTGCTCGATATCGAGACGCTGGACGAGGATCTTTACCGTGGCCCGCGGCTGCCCGGCGGCGTCGGACGCGTGTTCGGCGGGCAGGTAATCGCGCAGGCGCTGGTCGCCGCCAACCGGTCGGCCGACGCCGATTTCTTCGCCCATTCGCTGCACGCCTATTTCATGCGGCCCGGCAATGAGGATTTCCCGATCATCTATCGCGTCGTCCGCGACCGCGACGGGCGCAGCTTCGCGACGCGGCGGATCATCGCGATGCAGAAGGGCAAGCCGATCTTCAACATGGCCGCCAATTTCCAGAAGGACGAGGACGGGCTGCACCACCAGTTCGCGATGCCCGAAGTCCCGCCGCCCGAGCAATTGACGACACGCGAGGATTATTGGCGCGACAATCTCGACAAGATCCCCGAGCAATTCCGCAAGCGCTTTCTCCGGCAGCGCGCGATCGAGTTCCGGCCGACCGAGCATCTCAAGCTGCCCGTGCCGGACAAGGGGCCACCCGAATCCGCCGCCTGGTTTCGCACGGTGGCGCCGCTTCCCGACGACCGGCGGCTGCACCAGGCCGTGCTCGCCTATGCATCGGATTCGATATTGCTCGGCACCTCGACCAAGCCGCACGGACTCGACCAGCTGTCGCACCCCAACCTGCAGATGGCGAGCCTCGATCACGCGCTCTGGTTGCACGAGGATTTCCGCGCCGACGACTGGCTGCTCTATGCGACCGATACGCCGTGGACCGGCCATGCGCGCGGCTTCAACCGGGGACAGGTTTTCACGCGTGACGGGCGGCTCGTCGCGAGCGTCGCGCAGGAAGGGTTGATGCGGCTGCGCGAGCCGTCCTAAGGCCGCCGCCGTGACGGTCGAAACAGAGCAGCACGGCGGACGGATCCGCGATCTCGGGGCGATCATCCTCGCGCTGACGCTCGTCCAGATGGCGGTTGCGGGTGTCGGGCTCTTCGTGCCGTTGCTGCTTGCCGCGCAGGGCGAATCGAGCTTCGTCATCGGCATCGTGACCGCCGCCTATATGCTCGGCTTCCTGGTCGGCGGCCGCCTCGCGCCGGGGCGGATCGGGCTGATCGGCCATATCCGCGCCTTCGTGCTGTTCGCCGCGCTGGCGGCGATCGGCTGTCTGCTCTTCCATCTCGCCGCCTCGGCGCTTTGGATCGCGCTGGTCGAGCTGCTGATCGGCTTCGGCGTCGCCTCGCTGTTCGCGACGGGCGAAAGCTGGATCGCCGATGCCGCGCCCGAGAACCGGCGGGGCCGCGTGATCAGCGCCTATTATCTCATCGCCAAGATCGGCGTGATGGCCGGGCCGATGGCGGTCTCGGCGACGACGGTGGAGACCGGCGGCGTCTACATGCTGCTCGCCGGGCTGTTCTGCCTCGCCATCCTGCCTGTGGCGGCGACCGAGCAGGTGCAGCCCGACCTGCCCTCGACCGAACCGTTCGGGATCGTCGCGCTGTGGCATGCGGCTCCGGCGGCGGTGCAGGCGGCGTTCGTCGCCGGGGTCGTCAACGGCGCCGTGCTGCAGCTCTATCCGCTCTATGTCGGCGCCGTGTTGCCGGAGAACGGCCTGTTCGCCATCGCCGCGTTCAATGCAGTGGCGCAGATCGGCGCGCTGGCGATGCAATGGCCGGCCGGCGTCGTCTCCGACCGGATCGACCGGCGCAAGGTGATCGGCCGGCTGGCGCTCGTTGGCGCGCTGGCATCGGGCGCATTGGCGATGTTCGGCGAGGAGCTGGGCCTCATCCCCGTGCTCGGCCTTGCCGCGCTCTGGGGCATGGGCAGCCTCACCTATTACGGCATCGCCGTCGCCCATGCCGCCGACCGGGCGGGACCGGGGCAGGCGGCCAAGGCGATCGCCGGGATGCTGATCATATGGGCATCGGGCGCGGTCGCGGGACCGATCGTGGCCGGGGCGCTGATGTCGGCGGCGCTGGACCCGGCCGGGCTGTTCTGGCTGTCCGCCGGCGCGCTCGGCCTGTTGGCCGGCGCCATGTTCGTGCGGCGCGTGACCGATCATGGCGCGCCGCCCGAAAAGGAACCTTTCGCCCCCGTTTCCGCAACCAGCGTCGGCTTCGCCGAAATCGATCCGCGGGTCTGACCCGCTCGATTCGGCGCTTCGGAAGCACGGCTTGTCCTTCTCCTCGAATTGGTATATTATAACATTACTGATGAGAGGAGGATGTCATGGCCAAATCGTTCACACCCACCCGGTACGGAAGGAAAAAGGGCATGAGCCCTGCCGGGATCGCCACGGTCGTCATATTGCACGGCGCAGCGATCACCGCCGTCGTGATGAGCAAATCGTATATCATCAATCCGTCCCAGACCCCGACCCAGGTCGAACTTATCGAGGTCGACGATCCCCCGCCGCCCACCATGCCCGAACAGCCGGTCGACCCCGAGCTGCCCGACGTGCCGGTGACGGTCACATCGGATCCGATTCCGCGGCAAGAGGTGCGGCCGCGTATCGAGCCTCCGATCACCTTCGACCCCGGCCCGCTGACCCGGCTCGATCCGCCGCCGCCCCCGCCGCCGCCGCCGCCGCGCGATCCAGTGGTCCGGCCGGCGCAGTTCGCCAACAACGCCGCGCTGCAGCCGCCCTATCCGCCGCGGCTGATCCGCCAGAATGTCGAAGGCAATGTCACGGTGCGCGTGCGGATCGGGGCGGACGGCCGGGTGACCGAAGTGCAGCGGGTTTCGGCCGATCATGAGCTGTTCTTCGAGGCGACCCGCGAGCACGCCCTGCGCCGCTGGCGCTTCACGCCGGAAACGCGCAACGGGCATCCCGTGGCAAGCTGGCAGACTCATACGGTGCAGTTCCGGATTTCGTGATTTGGTCAGACTCGACCTTGCGGTCGAGCGCCGCACCGGCCCGCTCAAATCCCAATCCCCTTTCGCTCGCCCGCAACCGCGCCTATCTTCGCTGCCATGATCAGGATGCCGCCCAAGCCCCGGGTTCTCTGGGACGATATCAAATCCTTCTTCTCGCGCGGGGAACGACATCACTGGATCGCGATCATTCCCGCGATGATGGTGCCGGCCGGAATCTTCTATCTTTTCGTGCTCGATGCCGAGACCAATATCGTCAGTGACGAGCCGGTGGTCATCTATGCCGAAAGCTGGCCGCTCGGCCGGACGGACGAGGAAATCATCGAACGCCAGCGCGAATTCGCGCTCGAGCGCAACGAGCAGATCGCGCTGCGCCGCCAGCGATTCCAGGAGGCGGCGGAAGCGCTGGGCGTCGAATATGACCGCGAGGCGGCGGCCGAGGCCGACCGGATCACCGAAGAGAACCGCCGCACGCTCCGCAGGGCGGAAGGCGAAGCCGCCGGCGCCGAAAATGCAGAGCCCGAAGCGGAGACCGATGCTGCCGGGCGCTGATGCGCGTTTCATGGATGCGGCGATCGCGCTGTCGCTGCGCGGGCGCGGACGTACGACGCCCAATCCCAATGTCGGTTGCCTGATCGTCAGGAACGGCACCGTGATCGGCCGCGGCTGGACGCAGCCGGGCGGCCGGCCGCATGCCGAGGCGACGGCGCTCGACAGCTGCGACGCACGCGGCGCCGACATCTACGTCACGCTCGAACCCTGTACGCACGAGAGCGAGCGCGGCCCGGCCTGCGCCGACCTGCTGATGGCAGCCGCACCGGCGCGAGTGATCGTCGCCGCATCCGATCCCGATCCGCGCACCAATGGCAAGGGGCTGGAGCGGCTCCGCGCTGCGGGGATCGCTGTGCATCAGGGCCTGCGCGAGGCCGAAGCGCGCCGCGCCATGGCGGGTTTCTTCGCACGGCAGGAGCAGGGCCGCCCGCATGTAACGCTGAAGATCGCGATGTCGCTCGACGGCCGCATCGCGCTGCCCGACGGGACGAGCCAGTGGATCACGGGGCCGGAAGCGCGGGCCCATGCCCATGTCGAACGCGCCGCCGTCGACATGATCGTCGTCGGGCGCGGCACGGCGGAGGCGGACCATCCCAGGCTCGACGTGCGGCTCACCGGCCTTGAGGATCGCCGCCCCAGGCGCGGCATCCTGACGCACGAACACAGCAATTATCAGCGCTTCGTGCTCAAGGCGGACCAGCCCGACTGGGTGCATCTGGCGGCACCGGAAGAGATCGCCCGCCTGGACGGCGTCGACCGCGTCCTGATCGAAGGCGGCGCCGGCGCGGCTGCGGCGTTCGTGGCGGCGGACCTCGTCGACCGCCTCCTCATCTACCGCGCGCCGATATTGATCGGCGAGGGGCTGCCGGCGCTCGGCGATATCGGGCTGGGAGACCTCGCCGCAGCGCATGGCCGATGGCAATCGGCCGGGAGCAGAGCGCTTGGCGCCGACAGGCTGGAGACCTTCGAGCGAACATAGCAACCCGCGCCAGCGTCACGCGGCCGGTAGCAAGCGCCTGAAATCAGGAATGAAATCATCGACTTTGCCCCGAAAAGCGCATAAGCCGGTCCCGATCAAAGGCACGGGTCCCTTTGGCCAGCGGAAAGGCGGTGTTTTGCTTTCCCGGATGTAGCCCGATTGAAAGGGCCGGTATGCAACGTCTCGCTCAATATGATGTCAGCCGCCAGTTTCTGACCCGCAAGGGCCAGATCGGGGCGCAATATATTTTCGGGTTGCTCTGCGCTGTGGCCATGGTCGGCTTGCGGACGATCATCGATCTGGGAGCGCCCACTTCGGGGCCGTTCGCGCTGATCTACCCCACCGTCTTGCTGGCAACGCTCTACGGACATTTGCGCGCGGGCATCACGGCCCTTGTGCTCACATTCCTCTGGGCCTGGTATTTCGTGCTCCCCGCGCCCGCCTCGTTCGCCTTTGTCGACCCCACGGATTCCGCGCGCGTTCTGCTGAACCTTTCATGTTGCATCGTGCTGATCATTTTCGCCGAAGCCTTTCGCCGGGTCGCGCACAGCACGGTCGAACAGGTTCGCGAAGCCGCGGACCGGCGGCTGACGCTGCTGGCGGAATTGGAGCACCGGACGAAGAACAATTTCGCGCTCGTCGCCAGCATGCTCGAAATCCAGAAGCACCGGCTCGCCGATCCGGCATTGCATCAGCCGCTCGACGACGCCGTGGGGCGGGTGCGGACCTTTGCCGAGGCCTATTCCAACCTTGACCTGGAACACGCCGGACAAAGCGAAGTCGCCATGGCCTCCTATCTAAACGTCCTGCTCGACCGGCTCGAGCAGGCAGCCGTGCCGGCAAATGTCGAATTGTACCGCGAGATCGAGGCCACGACCCTGCCGCGCGAAATCGCGGTCGCCATCGGCCTGTATCTCAACGAGGCGCTGTCCAATTGCCTCAAATATGCCTTTCCCGAAGGCCGCAAGGGGACGGTCGGCGTCTTCTTCCATGTCGGCGAGGATGGCTGGCGGCTGACGATCGACGATGACGGGATCGGCAAGGCATTGCCGTCCGACGCGGCGGGTGGCCTGGGATCGAGCCTCATGGTCGCCTTCGCGCAACAGGCCGGTGCGTCGCATAGTTCCGGACCGGCCGAGCGCGGCTATCGCGCCGAACTGACGACGCAGAAGACCCACGCCGAAGCCGCCGCGACCTAGCCCGGCAAGGGCCGCCCCCGCTTCCCCTTCGACAATCGCCCCGGCAGGCGATAAGGCACGCCCATGTTCACCGGAATCATCACCGATGTCGGTCGCATCCGCAAAAGCGACCAGCGCGGCGACCTCAGGCTCGAGATCGCCTGCAGCTACGATATCGACACGATCGATCTCGGCGCGTCGATCGCCTGTTCGGGCGTCTGCCTGACCGTCGTCGACAAGGGCATCGACGAGCAGGGTCGCGGGTGGTTCGCGGTCGACCTTTCGGCAGAGACGGTCTCGCGGACCGCGCAGGGCCATTGGAATGCTGGGTGCCCGCTCAACCTCGAACGCGCACTCAAGGTCGGCGACGAACTCGGCGGGCATATCGTCACCGGCCATGTCGACGGTATCGGCGAGGTGGTCTCGGTGACGCCATCGGGCGATTCGACGGTCGTTACGATTCGCGCGCCCGCAGCGCTCGCCCCCTTTATTGCAGCCAAGGGATCGATCGCGCTCGATGGGGTTTCGCTGACTGTGAATACCGTCGAAGACGGCGCCGGCACTGTCGGTTTTACCGTGAACCTGATCCCTCACACCGCCGAGGTGACCACTTTTGCCAAGATCGCCGAAGGCAATGCCGTCAACATCGAAATCGACACGATGGCGCGCTACCTGCAGCGGATGACCGAAGTCGCTCGCTGATATTGAAATGTGATCGGGGCTTGCAGTATCACATTTCAGTGTGATAATATGGCGTCATGTCTACGCCTCTGATCGAAAATGTCCGCAGCCTCGTCACCTCCGGAGAGGTTACCAAGGCCGGGCTCGCCAAGGCCGCCGGGCTCCACCCCAACACGCTCCGCAGCATGGACGAGGAGGACTGGAACCCGACCGCCGAAACGCTCCGCAAACTCGAAACCTATCTCGTCACCGGCGGCGGCGAGGCGCTCGCCAGCCCGGAAGAGATCATCGAGGCGGCGCGCAACGGCCGCATGTTCATCCTCGTCGACGACGAGGATCGCGAGAATGAAGGCGACCTCGTCATTCCCGCGCAGATGGCGACGCCCGATGCGATCAACTTCATGGCCAAGCACGGACGCGGGTTGATCTGCCTGTCGCTGACGCGGACGCGCGCCGAACAGCTCGGCCTCGATCCGATGACGCGCAACAACCGCGAAAGCATGGGTACCGCCTTCACCGTCTCGATCGAGGCGGCCGAGGGCGTCACCACCGGCATTTCGGCGGCCGACCGCGCGCGGACGATCTCGGTCGCGATCGACGGCTCCAAGGGACCGGAGGATATCGTCTCGCCGGGGCATATCTTCCCGCTGATGGCGCGCGACGGCGGCGTGCTCGTGCGCGCGGGCCATACCGAGGCGGCGGTCGACATCTCGCGCCTTGCCGGGCTCAACCCCTCGGGCGTCATCTGCGAGATCATGAACGAGGACGGCACGATGGCGCGGATGGGCGACCTCCTCGCCTTCGCGCAGCTCCACAACCTCAAGATCGGCACGATCCGCGACCTGATCGCCTATCGCCGCAAGCACGACCATCTCGTCGAGAAACAGGCCGAGGCGCCGTTCACCAGCCGCTGGGGCGGCGACTGGAAGGCGATGACCTTCTTCAACACGGCGACGGGGACCGAACAGGTGGCGCTGGTCAAGGGGCATATCGATCCCGACAAGCCAACGCTCGTCCGCATGCACGCGCTGTCCGCCTTTACCGATGTGTTCGGCGAAGAGAGCGAGCGCGGGCAGATGCTGTCGCGCTCGATGGAGATCATCGGCGAGGAAGGCGCCGGCGTCGTCGTCGTCATCAACCGGTCGATGCAGGGTGCGTTTACGAAGGCGCTGCAACTGAAGACCGGCGCGGCGTCGCGCGACATGGAGGAGCTGCGCGATTACGGCGTCGGCGCACAGATCCTGACCGAGCTCGGCGTCGAAGAGATGATCCTGCTGACCAACACGCATCACAGCCTGGTCGGCCTCGACGCCTATGGCCTGTCGATCGTCGACGAACGGCCGATCGAATAGGTACGATACAATAGATCGTCATTGCGAGGAGCGAATCGGCGCGGCAATCGAGAGCAACTTGCCCTGAGCAACGTGCGGTGCGCCATGAAGCTCTGGATTGCTTCGCTTTGCTCGCAATGGCGGGTAGGAGAACATCATGGCAAATTTCCTGATCGTCGAAGCGCGGTTTTACGACCGGTTTAATGACTGGCTGATCGAAGGCGCAATCGCCGCGCTCGAGGCGGCGGGGCACCGGCATGCGGTGATCACCGTGCCCGGTGCGCTGGAGATTCCGGGCACGGTCGCGATGGCAGCCGAAACCGGGCGCTATGACGGCTTCGTCGCAATCGGCGTCGTCATCCGCGGCGAGACCTATCATTTCGAAATCGTCGCCGGCGAAAGTGCGCGCGGACTGATGGCGCTGTCGATGGACGGCGTTCCGATCGGCAACGGTATCCTGACCGTCGAAAACGAAGCGCAGGCCGAAGTGCGCGCCCGGCCCGACGCCAAGAACAAGGGCGGCGAGGCGGCCAAGGCCGCGATCGCGATGTTCGACCTGAAACAGCAATTGAGCTGACCGGGTGGAGCCGCCGCCTTCCCGCTACAGCGTGATCGAGAAGGACCGGCGGCTATTCGTATTCGACCGCGGCGAACCAGTGATGACGCTGGTCCACCACGCTCATCCCGGTGAGACGCCGGGAAAGCGGCGCGAACGGGCGAAGGCCGAGCGCAAGGCCCGGACAAACGCGCCCGGACTGCCGCAGGCGCGGGCAGCGGCAAAGCGACCGGAGCGCCGCTCTAAACCCGCCACGTCAACGAACGGGCCGGCCAGCAACAAGGCCGCGGGCCGCCTGATCGGCAGCATCGCGGCGTTCAGCGTACTCATTTTCCTGTTCTGGCCACTCTTGCTGCCGCTACTGTTCATCGGCGCCGTTGCGCTTGGCGTTTTGCAGAACCAGGGGCAATCCGCGCACAAAAGGGTGCTGGGCGCCTGGTGGCGCTGGGTGAGTGCCGAATAGGGATAGATCAAATAGCGCGGCGTAACGTGATCTTGCCAGGCTTTAAGTGTCCAGCGACAAACTAACCGCCCTACTCCGCCGCGACATTCTCCTCGGCGACCGGATAGTCGACATAGCCTTCGGGGCCGTTCGAATACCAGGTTGGCGAAAAATCCCACGGCCCCTTGCCCTCGGCCACGCCGTTGAGCGGGATATCCTCACGGAAACGCCGGACGAGATCGGGGTTGGAGATAAAGGGCCGACCATAGCTGATCGCATCGGCGATCCCGCTGTCGAGCGCCGCCTGCCCGCTTTCCTTCGTATAGTCGGAATTGAGGACGAGCGGCGCTTTGAAGACCTTGCGGATTTCGGGCGAGAGCTTGGGAACGTCGGTGTTCCCGAACGTGCCTTCGGGCCCCGGTTCGCGCAGCTCGAGAAAGGCAATGCCGACATCGGCAAGCTTTTGCGCGGCGAGCGGGAAGACGCTGCCCGGGTCGCTATCGTTCGTGCCCTGCGAATCGCCATTGGGCGAGAGGCGCACGGCCGTCCGGTCGGCGCCGGCTTCTTCGGCAACGGCCTGCGCCACTTCATGCAGCAGGCGTGTGCGATTGTCGGGCGATCCGCCATATTCGTCGTCGCGCAGGTTGGTGCCGTCGCGCAGGAACTGGTCGATCAGATAGCCGTTCGCGGCATGGATCTGGACGCCGTCGAAGCCGGCCGCCATCGCGTTCGCCGTGGCCTTGCGATAGTCGTCGAGCAGGCCGGGCACTTCCTCCACGGCAAGCGCGCGCGCCTCGACATAGGGCTTCTTGCCAGTCGGCGTATAGGCTTCGCCCGGGGCCGTCGTCGCAGAAGCGGAGATCGGCTTTTCGCCGTCCAGGAAATCGGAATGGACGATCCGGCCCATGTGCCAGAGCTGCAGGATGATCCGGCCGCCATTGTCGTGCACGGCCTTGGTCGCGAGCTTCCAGCCTTCGGTCTGCTCCTCGCTCCATACGCCCGGCGCAGCAGGCCAGCCCAGGCCCTGTACGCTGATCCCCGTCGCCTCGGCGATGATCAGGCCCGCGCCCGCGCGCTGGCCGTAATATTCGGCCTTCATTTCGGTCGGCACGAAGCCCGGCGCGGCGCGGCCGCGCGTCAGCGGCGCCATCAGGATGCGGTTGGGCGCGTCGATGGCGCCGAGCTGGATGGGATCGAAGAGCGAAGGCATGCGATAAAGGCTCCTGCTAAATGGTCTGCGGCAAGACATAGCCAAAAGGTTTCAATTCGCCACCCCTTGTGCCCAAAGCAATTCTTCGCGGGGCCAAAGCCGCGTCGCGCTTGGCCCCGGCGCGCCCCGTGCCTATGTTGCTGCCATGGCCGAAACGCTCTCCCTCGAAGATCTGACGCTGGACGAGCTGCGCGTCTGGCTTGCCCCCGTCATCCCGATCCATGCGGCGTTCGACGGCTGGACGGACGATGCGCTTGCCCGCGCCGCCGAACAGGAGGGCGCCGATCCCGAAATCGCGGCGCTCGCCTTTCCGGGCGGCGCGACCGACATGATCGCCGCCTGGTTCGCCCATGTCGACACGGCGATGACCGAGCGGCTCGAGAGCGCGGAATTCGATGCGCAGCCCGTGCACAAGAAGATCCGGGCCGCGGTGCTAGAACGGATCGCCATCGTGCGGCCGAACAAGGAAGCGGTACGCCGCGCGCTCGCCATCCTCGCGATGCCGCAAAACGCCCCGCTGACCGCCAAGCTCAACTGGCGCTCGGCCGATGCGATGTGGCGGCTCGCGGGCGACACGGCGACCGATTTCAATCATTACAGCAAGCGCGCGATTCTGACCGGGGTCTACGCCTCGGCGATCCTCGCCTGGCTCGACGATGAGAGCGAGGGCGAGGCCGAGACGGTCGCCTTCCTCGACCGGCGCCTCAAAAATGTCGCCGATTTCGAGAAGCTGAAATCCAAATTCACAGGCGATCCCGACCGGCGGTTCAGCGTGTCGCGCTTCCTCGGGCGGCTGCGCTATCCGGGGCGTTGAGATGAGCTACCGGCTCTCCGTTCTCGACCAGTCGCCGGTCGCCGAGGGCAGCGATGCATCGGCGGCGATCCGCAACACGCTGGAGCTCGCGCGCACCTGCGACAGCCTCGCCTTCGATCGCTACTGGATCGCCGAGCACCATGCGAGCCCGGCGCTGGCCGGGGCCGCGCCCGAAGCGCTGATCGGCCCGATCGCGCAGGCGACCACGCGGATCCGCGTCGGTTCGGGCGGGATCATGCTGCCGCATTATTCGCCGTTCAAGGTTGCCGAGACCTTTGCTCTGCTCAGCGCGCTCGCACCCAACCGGATCGACCTCGGCCTGGGCCGCGCGCCGGGCGGCGACATGCGGACTTCGCTGGCGCTGCAGCGCGACCGCAGCCGGCGGATGCCGCATGACGATTTCCCGAACAACCTTGCCGAGCTGCTCGGCTACTTTGAGGGCACAATCCCCGAGGATCACGCCTTCGCGCCGCTCGCCGATACGCTGCCTTCGGGCGGAGGGACACCCGAGGTGTGGATGCTCGGATCGTCGATGGATTCCGCGCTCTGGGCCGCCGAAGCGGGCCTGCCCTATTGTTTTGCCGATTTCATCAATCGCGACGGCGCGGACATGGCGAAAGCCTATCGCGACCGGTTCAAGCCGTCCGTCCGGCTCGCCGAGCCGCATGTGATGGTCGCGAGCTGGGCGATCGCCGCCGAAACGACCGAGCAGGCGGAAGCGCTTGGCAAGCCCGCCGCGATGCTCGGCGCGCTGCTGATGCGCAACGTGCTGATTCCGGTGCCGAGCGTCGAGACGGCGCGCGAATGGCTCGAGGCCAATCCCGCCGCGCTGAACGCCCGCCGCCGCCGCGCGATTCTCGGCACGCCCGAAGAGGTGCATGCCGGCGTCGACGCGGTCGCCACCGAATATGGCGCCGACGAAATGATGCTCGTCAACATCATGTCCGATCATGAAGCGCGGCTCGAAAGCTATCGCCTCGTCGCGCGGGAATACGGGCTGGCCGAACGGGCCGAGGCTGCCTAGCATTTGTTCCTCCCCGGCACGGTGGCAGCCCACGGGGCTGACGGAGGGGGCTATCCGCGCAGCGCAACGGTTGTGGCGATCCCCCTCCACCGCCTTCGGCGGTTCCCCTCCCCGTACCGGGGAGGAATTGTCACTGGCCGAATGCTTCGCCGTTTCCTAGATACGCGCCACGTGACCAACGAAACGAAAGCAGGATTTCCCATGGCCGATACGCTGACCCTGACGCTGCCCGCCGGCGACGTCGTCATCAAGCTCCGCCCCGACCTCGCGCCGAACCATGTCGCGCGCATCACCGAACTCGCCGAAGAAGGTTTTTACGACGGGGTGAAGTTCCACCGCGTCATCCCCGGCTTCATGGCGCAGGGCGGCGATCCGACCGGCACCGGGATGCACGGGTCGGACAAGCCGAACCTGAAACAGGAATTCAACAGCGAGCCGCATGTGCGCGGCACGTGTTCAATGGCGCGGGCGCAAGATCCCGACAGCGCGAACAGCCAGTTCTTCATCTGCTTCGACAATGCCGAGTTCCTCGATGGCCAGTACACGGTCTGGGGCCAGGTCACCGAGGGCATGGAGCACGTCGATGCGCTGCCCAAGGGCGAGCCGCCCGCCGATCCCGGCGTGATCGAGGCCGCCAAGGTCGGCTGACCCCATGACCGGGCCGGTCACTTTGGTCACCGGCGCGTCGAGCGGGCTGGGCGAGCTGTTTGCCCGGGCCTGCGCGGCGCGCGGCGACCGGGTCGCGCTCGTTGCGCGGCGGCAGAACGAACTGAAGAAGCTCGCCAAGGAGCTGGGCGGCGACACGATCGTGCTCGGCGAGGATCTGAGCGACTATGACGCCGCCGAAGCGGTGATGGCCGAGATCGAGGATCGGGACTGCTTCGTGCAGACGCTGATCAACAATGCCGGCTTCGGGCTGCACGGCCCGTTCGAGGACATCGCGCTCGGCGACCAGGTCGACATGGTGCAGGTGAACATCACCGCGCTTCTCGACCTTACCCACCGCGCCGTGCCGTGGATGAAGGCCAATGGCGGCGGCTATATCCTCAACGTCGCCTCGACGGCCGCCTTCCAGGCCGGGCCGATGATGGCGACCTATTACGCGACCAAGGCGTTTGTGCTTTCGCTGACCGAAGCGCTGCATGAAGAGCTTGCCCCGCACAATATCCATGTGACGGCGCTATGCCCCGGTGCGACGAAGACCGAATTCGCCCATCAGGCGGGGATGGAAGAGACGACGCTCTTCAAGCGCTTTGCCGGCGATCCCGAATCGGTCGTGGCGGCGGGGCTGAACGGGCTGGCGAAGAACAAGGCCGTCGTCATACCCGGCTTCGTCAACAAGGCGATGGTGCAGGGGACGCGCCTGAC
This sequence comes from uncultured Parasphingopyxis sp., assembly GCF_937129435.1. Taxonomy (GTDB): domain Bacteria; phylum Pseudomonadota; class Alphaproteobacteria; order Sphingomonadales; family Sphingomonadaceae; genus Parasphingopyxis. The sequence continues at coordinate 36,681 of NZ_CAKZNF010000036.1, forward strand.
GCCGCGCAGCGTCAACCGCGAGATCGTCAAGCTGCTTCAGGGATAGGACGCGCGCCATCCTTGACCGCCGTCTGGCGGCAAACATTCGCGAACAGCCAGTCGTGGAACAGCCGCACCGGTTTCGTCTGAAGCGCCGAGGGGCGGCAGGAAAACCAGTAGCTGTAGGCGCTTTCGACATCGTGATTGAACAGGCGCGTCAGGCGATCGTCATGCGCGTCCTGAAGATGCGAATCGAGCATGAAGGCGACGCCCAGACCCTGTGCCGCCGCGTCGAGCATGAGCTGGCCCGAATCGAAATGGTCCTCGGTCCCGGGCTGCAGGTCGGACAGGCCGATAGCCTTCGCCCAGTGGCGGAAGGTCTCGGGCATGTCGCGATGGAGCAGGATCGTCAGATCGGAAAGCTGGCGCGGATCGGTGATCGGCTTGCCATTCGCCAGCAGCTCCTTCGACGCGATGGGCGCGATGATATTGTGGTCGATCTTGCGGGCATAAAGCGCCGGATCGATCGACTGGGCGAGCGTGATCGCCGCGTCGAGCCCGTCGCCGAGCCGGCTTGTGCCATGGGCGGCGGTATCGATGTCGATATGAAGATCGGGATGCTCTTCGCGCAGTTCCGGAAGCCTTCCGATCAACCGCTGCGACGCGAACAGCGGCAGCACGCCGAGCCGGAGGCGCATCAGATCCTGCGCGCCCGTCGTCGCCTCGATCGCGTTCGAAAGCTCGTCGATGGGTCCGGCGATCTTGGCGAGCAGCGACTCGCCGTCGGCGGTCAACACCATGGCGTGGTGGCGCCGTTCGAAGAGCTGGCGATCGAGAAACCGTTCCAACGTCTGAACCCGGCGGCTGAGCGCAGGCGAGGACAGCGACAATTCGCCGGCCGCGGCCTTGACCGAGCCGAGACGCGCCACCTGGACAAAGGCCTCGATAGCCGAAAGAGGAGGCAATCTGCGCATAATTCTCACCCGCAAGATAATCGATAATTGTGCACCGCACAACCTGACTTTGCGCGACCTATGGCCAGAATGGCTATTTCCGAGGCCCATTTCTACCCTTAGGTTGCATAAAACGCAATCGACATCGCGCTTTTCGCACTTGCACAAAAACTTTGTGCACTGCATCTAGGGCGGGCCTTACAGGCATCCTCTCCTAAACTTTCAGGGCCGGTCCTCCCTCTCTCTGGACCGGCCCTATTTTTTTGCCCGCATTCCGCGAACGGCCCAAAGACGGTTCGCATTGGCGGCGTCGGCACCTATGTACAGCATTCCGATAGAACGAACGGAGTGCCCGCATGGCAGACGCCGAAACCCTTCCCGCAAAAACCGACGGTCAGAAGCTGCAGGTGGCCAATAGCCGCCCCGAAGATTCGGGCCGCGGCCTGGCGCGCATGTCGCGCGAGACGATGAACGCGCTTGGGCTGAACGAAGGCGATGTCGTCACGATCACGGGCAAGCGGACGACGCCCGCGCGCGCCGTGCTCCCCTATCGCGAGGATGAGGGGCTTTCGATCCTGCGTATCGACGGCCTGCAACGCGCAAATGCGGGCGCGGGCTCGGGCGACTTCGTGACCGTGGCCAAGGCCGAATCGCAACCGGCCAAGAAAGTCGTCTTCGCGCCGGCACAGCAGAATGTCCGGCTGCACGGCAATTCGCAGGCGCTCAAACGCTCCTTCGGCATGAAACCGCTGACCGAGGGCGATGTCGTCGCCACGGCAGGGCAGCAGCGCGTCGAGACCGGCGACATGCCGCCGCAGCTTCGCCAGATGATGAACGCGCCGGCCTATGCACTGCAGCAGATCCGCCTCGTCGTCGCGCAGACCAGTCCCAAGGGCATCGTCCATATCGACGCCAATACCGAGGTCGAGCTGAAGGCCGAATATACCGAGCCCGCCGAAGCACGGCGCGCCGACGTGACCTATGACGATCTGGGCGGCCTTGTCGGCACGATCGACCAGGTGCGCGAGATGGTCGAATTGCCGCTGCGCTATCCCGAACTGTTCCAGCGGCTCGGCGTCGAACCGCCCAAGGGCGTGCTGCTCCACGGCCCGCCCGGCACCGGCAAGACGCTGCTCGCCCGCGCCGTCGCGAATGAGAGCGACGCCGAATTCTTCCTAATCAACGGCCCCGAAATCATGGGATCGGCCTATGGCGAATCGGAGAAGAAGCTGCGCGAGGTGTTCGAGGCGGCAACGAAGGCCCAGCCTTCGATCGTCTTCATCGACGAGATCGATTCGATCGCGCCGAAACGCGACAAGGTCTCGGGCGAGACAGAGAAGCGTCTCGTCGCGCAGCTGCTGACGCTGATGGACGGGCTGCAAGGCCGCTCCAACCTCGTCGTCATCGCCGCGACCAACCGGCCCGAGGCGATCGACGAGGCGCTGCGCCGTCCCGGCCGCTTCGACCGCGAGATCATCATCGGCGTGCCCGACGAAGCGGGCCGGCGCGAGATCCTGGGCATCCATACGCGCGGCATGCCGCTGGCCGAGGACGTCCGGCTCTCCGAACTCGCAAAGCAGACCTATGGTTTTGTCGGCGCGGACATCGCGGCGCTGACCCGCGAGGCGGCGATCGAGGCGGTGCGGCAGATCATGCCGCAGCTTAATCTCGAAGAGCGCACGGTGCCCACCGAGGTGCTCGATGAGCTGCGCGTCACGCGCAGCGATTTCGAAGAAGCGATCAAGCGCGTTCAGCCGTCCGCCATGCGCGAAGTGATGGTGCAAGCGCCCAATGTCGGCTGGGACGATGTCGGCGGCCTCGACGAGGTGCAGAAGCGCCTCAAGGAAGGCGTCGAGCTGCCCCTGAAGGACCCCGACGCGTTCCGCCGCCTCGGCATCCGTCCGGCCAAGGGCTTCCTGCTCTACGGCCCGCCCGGCACCGGCAAGACGCTGCTCGCCAAGGCGACGGCGCATGAGGCGAACGCCAATTTCATCGCCACCAAATCCTCCGACCTGCTCTCCAAATGGTATGGCGAGAGCGAGCAGCAGATCGCGCGGCTCTTTGCGCGCGCACGGCAGGTGGCGCCGACCGTGATCTTCATCGATGAGCTCGACAGCCTCGTCCCCGCGCGCGGCGGCGGGCTGGGCGAACCGCAGGTGACCGAGCGCGTCGTCAACACGATCCTCGCCGAAATGGACGGGCTGGAAGAGCTGCAATCGGTCGTCGTCATCGGCGCGACCAACCGGCCGAACCTGATCGACCCGGCGTTATTGCGCCCCGGCCGGCTCGACGAGCTGATCTATGTGCCGGTACCCGAAGAAGGCGGCCGGCGCCGTATTCTTGCCATCCATACCGAACAGATGCCGCTCGCCGGCGATGTCGATCTCGACGATCTCGCCGAACGCACCGAGCGCTTCACGGGTGCCGATCTCGAAGACCTGACGCGCCGCGCCGGCATGTTCGCGCTGCGCGGCTCGATCGACGCGACCGAGGTGACGATGGCCGATTTCGAGCGCGCGCTCGACGAAACCCGCGCCAGCGTGACGAGCGAGATGGAGCGCGAATATGAGCAGATGGCCGCGAAGCTGAAACAAGATTCGCTCGCCATCGACCAGATCGGCTTCATCGCCCCCGGCATGCTGAAACCGCGCAACGAGGCCAAACACGAGGATTGACCTGAATGGTGTCACCGTAGAGTCTCTACGCCGTGGAGAACGCCAGACCGATCGTCTGGGCTAAACGCCTCAACATCGCGCTTTCGCTGGCGGGTCTGTCCGCTTTTCTGGCTCTCTTCATTTATGTCAGTGCCTTTCCGAACCAGTTCGATCGAACGGTTCGTACAATGGCACTCGCTGAGGTCGAGCGTCGCGTCGACGATCGGCTGAACGAGGTCGCGGATTCGCGGGCCACAGACCTCCTTGTCGGTGTCGCTGGCGCAATTTCACCCGAACTCGGTGATAAGGCCGACGAGTATCGGTCGATGTTGGCAATGGAAAGCGGTGACCTGATTGGACAGCTATTGATTGCCGCATGCCGGCTCGATTGTGAGAACCGGCAGGACGTACAGTCGCAGGTCGAAGAAATTTTTCGGTCGCAGTTTGGCCGATATCGTATCGCGCTCGATCGGCTGCAGACGATCGTGGTCGGCGAATATGACGAAGTGATGCAGGAATTTCGCGCCGATATCAGAACGGTTGCCTTGGCGAACATGTTCGCCTTTGCTTTTGCGCTAATCCTCGCTCTCGTGCGGACCCGCGCGGCACCGCACTTGCTGATCGTTTCGAGCCTCTTGAGCGTCAGCACGATTGCGATGTTCGCCTTGTATCTGTTCGGGCAGAACTGGGCGAGCACCATCATCTTCGGCGAATATTGGGGCTGGACCTATGCCGGCTGGCTCGCATTTCTCTGCGCCTTGCTGGCAGATATCGCGTTCAACAAGGCGAGGATCGTTACGGGAATCGGCAACGCAGCGGGAGGTGCCCTTTCCGCATGCTAAGCCTGAATCGAGCGGAAAACCCCACCAACCGTACCGCTTGGTCCAGCGCATCGCTTCGACACCGCCGCATTGGCGGGGGATTTCTCCTCGGGCCAAATCATGCCCACCCAAATCGTGATGGCGGCGAGCCGAGGGCGTGTCCAAAGCCCGCCCGGCCTGCCGTTGCAAGCATCAGCCACCGTGGCTCGCGCCGGGTGGCGATCCGTCTCGCAGTAAACGACATCTTAACCCTGTTACAGCAACAGTCGGCATCGGAAGCCATGATATGGGGTGGTGATGCTAGAGTGGAAATCCGCCGATTTCGTGCAGGACGGCACGTTCGAGAATGCTGCGGTGGGCATCGCCCATGTGGCGCTCGACGGCAGTTTTCTCCGCGTCAATCGCAAGCTGCAGGACATTGTCGGCTATGACCGGGATGAACTGCTGGCGCTTACCTTCGCCGATATCACCGTGGCCGAAGACCTGATCGCCGATCTCGACCGGTTCGAAGCGCTGAAGGCCGGTAAGATCGATAGCTACGAGATGGAAAAGCGCTATTACCGGCGCGACGGCGAGATCATCTGGGTGCTTTTGACCGTGGGGCTGCAAAAGGATGGCGAAGGCCGCCCGCTCTATTGCATCTCGGTGATCGAAGACATTACCGGCCGCAAGCGCGATCAGGACGCGCTGCAGACGCTGGTCCATGAGCTGAACCACCGGGTCAAGAACACGCTCTCGACGGTGCAGGCGCTCGCCCATCTGACCTTCGATCCCGAACGGCCGGTTGCCGAGACATTCAACCTGTTCTTCGATCGGCTGCAATCGCTTTCGGTCGCGCACGACCTGTTGACCGAAGAGAAATGGGCCGGTGCGGGCATCCGGCCGGTGATCGAGGCCGCGCTCGGGCCGTTCGATAGCTTTTCGAACGAGCGGCTGCGTCTGTCCGGCCCGAATTTCACCGTTGCGCCGCGAGTCGCGATTTCGACCGCCATGGCGATCAACGAACTGGCGACGAACAGCGTCAAATATGGTGCGCTTGCCAGCGAAGCCGGCATCGTCACGCTCGACTGGACCATGCAACCGGACGGGCGTTTCGATCTCGTCTGGCGGGAAAGCGGCGGCCCGGCTGTCGTTCCGCCAGTGCGGCAGGGATTCGGGACGAGTTTGCTCCAGCGCATTTTCCCCGGCGATCTCAAGGCCGACGCGGCGATCGACTATGCGCCGGAAGGCGTCGTCTACACGCTGCGCTCCGCCGATCCGGCGGGGTTGCGGCGAGGGGGCGACGCATGATCGAGTCGATCCTTTTCGTCGAGGACGAATTCTTCATTGCCGCGATGACCGAGCGCCAGCTCAAGGCGCTGGGAATCGCGACGATCGTCCATGCCGCGAATGTCGCCGAAGCGCTCGACGCGATCGAGCGCACGGATTTCGACTTCGCTTTGCTCGACGTCAATCTCGGCGAGGAGAACAGCTTCCCGATCGCCGACCGGCTTGCCGAGCGCGGCATCGCCCATGCCTTCATGACGGGGTATGACGCCAGCTTCCTCGAAGAGCGCGCCCGGGCGGCGCTGCTCCGCAAGCCGGTGCGAAGCAGCGAGCTGCGGTCGATTCTCGAAAAACAGGGACAGCGGAGCCGGGCGGCCTGAGGCTCAGTCCGGGAACCCCACGAAACGTGCGGTTTCCTCCAGCGGCTTGCGGTTCGACACCACCGCATTGGCCGGAAAATTCTCGTCGGGCCAGCCCATGGCGATGCAGATCATGATGACCTGATCGTCGGGGATGCCGGCATGTTCGCGCACCACGGGCGATTGCATGATGCCCTGCGAGTTGATGACGCAGCCCAACCCGCGCGACCAGGCGGCGTTGACGATGGCATTAGTGACGGCGCCGCAATCGAAAGGCGCGATGTCGCTGCCCAGGATCACGCGGTCGTACGTCACGACGATGCTGACCGGCGCGTCGAACTGGCGGAAGCCGCGCAGCACCCAGTCCTGCCGCCCTTCCTTGTCGTCGCGCTCGATGCCCATCGCGCCGAACAGCTGCTTGGCGATCTCGATCTGGCGGCCGCGATGTTCGTCGGGGACCTTGGTGAAGCTGCGAAATTCGCGGCTATCGGGCTTGCCAGCGAGGATGCCTTCGGTGTTGCCCTTGCGGATCGCGTCGAGCGGATCGCCTGTGACGACGGTGAAATTCCAGCACTGGTTGTTGAAGCTCGACGGCGCGCGCATCGCCAGTTCCAGCACCTCTTCGACCACGGCGCGGGGCACCGGCTTGTCGAGAAAGCCGCGGATGCTGCGGCGGCCGGCCACCACCTCGTCATAGGTCATCAATTCGGTCATGCGCTCTCCTGAAGCCATTCGTCGATCTGTTCGATCCGATCCTTGCCGAAGAACATTTCGCTGCCAATGAAAAAGGTCGGGATGCCGAAGGCGCCGCGCTCGACCGCCTCGGCCGTGTTCGCCGCCAGTTCGTCCTTCACCGCCTGATCCTGCGCCGCCTCGGCGAGCGCGGCACCGTCGAGCTCGGCGCGGTCGAGCACCGCGACGAAGACTTGCGCATCGTCCATCTTCTCACCGTCTTCCCACATCGCCTTCAGCACGGCATCGACATAGGCGGCCTCTTCGCCGCGATGCCGGGCCGCGACCATCGCGCGCATCGCCAGCAGCGTGTTGACCGGGAAATGCGGGTTCATCGCGAACCGCGTGAAGCCATGCTTCTCGATGAAGCGCCGCATCTCGAGCATCATATACTCGTTCTTCCCCTTGATCCCGGCATTGGCCATCATCGGCGCCTGGTTGCCCGTCGCCTTGAAGATGCCGCCGAGCAGGCAGGGGACGAGGTTGATCTCGGCGCCGTGCTTTCCGGCGACGTCGCGCAGCGGCGGCAGCGCCAGATAGGCGTTGGGGCTGCCGAAATCGAAGATGAAGTCGATGGTCTTGCCGGCCATTACGGATCTCCTACCAGCTTTCGCGCCAGGGGCGCAGGTCGAGCTCGTGCGTCCAGGCCGATCGCGGCTGGCGGTGGAGCATCAGGTAATTTTCGGCGATGTCTTCGGGTTTGAGGATCAGGTCCGTGTCGAGCAGTTCGCCGATATCGTCGACGCGCGACCGGGTGAACACGCCGTCGATCGCACCGTCGCAGACGATATGCGCGACATGGATGCCCTCGGGCCCCAGTTCGCGTGCCATCGACTGGGCGAGCGCGCGCAGCCCGTGCTTGGCCGCGGCGAAGGCGGCGAACCCTTCGCGGCCGCGCAGCGATGCAGTCGCGCCGGTGAAGAGGATGCTGCCCCTGCCGCGCGGCACCATCGCGCGCGCCGCCTCGCGTCCGGCCAGGAAGCCGGCGAAACATGCCATCTCCCAGACCTTGGTGAAGACGCGGGCCGTCGTGTCGCGGATGTCGAAGCGGACATTGGCGCCGATGTTGAAGACGGTGACGCCGATTGGTCCGATCTCGTTCTCGATCCGGTCGAACAGCGCGGCGGTCTCCTCCTCCGATCGCGCATCGACGCCGAAGGCATGCGCCTCGCCGCCATCGGCGCGAATGTCTTCGGCGAGCACCTCGAGCTGGTCGATATGCCGCGCCCGCCGCGTCAGGCAAACCGGGTGCCCTTCGGCCGCGAAGCGCCTCGCGACCGCGCCCCCCAGCCCGTCGCCCGCACCGATGACCAGGCAGATATCCTTGCTCATTCGTTCGACTCCTCTTCGGTCAGCCGGAAGACGGCCCAGATCGCCAGCAACAGGAACAGCCCGCCGACCAGCAGATAGGGCAGCAGCGGCGACAGGCCGTAGATCAGCACGCCGATCGCCGGTGCGGCGATGAAGGCCATGCCGTTGACCGACGCGACCATGCCGGCGACCTGCCCCTGTTCGCGCTGCCCCACGGCGAGCGAGGCGCCGGCGGTAAAGCCGGGACGGAACAGCCCGATACCGAGCGAGGCGACGGCGAAGGCGACGGTGATCGCATGCAGGCTCTGTGCAAAGGCGATCCACAGGCACCCCGCCGCGCCGAGCAGGAAGCCCCAGATGATCAACCGTTTCGGCGGCACTTTCAGTTGCGGGATCAGCCCCCATTGCGCGAGCAGCGTCGCGCCGGCGCCCGCCATCAGCACGATGCCGATCGCCTGCTGCGCCTCGTCGAGCGGGGCATGGATCCGGTCGATGACGAGAAAGCCGATGATGCCGAGCATCGCGGCATGGCCATGCCCGCCGGCCACGCCGATGGCGAGCCAGGGGAGGATGCGGCGATCCCGCCAGCGCAATCGCGGCGGTTCGCCCTCAAAATCGTCATCCTCCTCGTCATCGTCGCTCGGGCTGCTCGACCCGCCATAGCCGCCGATCGAAGGCTCGCTCGAAATGCCGCCCCGCGCGCGGTGCCGGGGCATGTCGTTCGGCAGCAGAAAGGCGACGGCGAACCAGACGACCGCACCCAGCAGCGCGAAGACGAGCAGCGGCCCCGCAAGCCCCACCACGGGCAGGATGAAGGCTGGCGCGATCGCCGGGCCGAGGATCGTACCGAGGCCGAAGGAGGAAGCGATGACCGACAGCGCGCTCGTCCGGTTCTCCCGATCGGTGCGGGCGGCGACATAGGCCTGTACGGCGGGCGGCGCGGCCGATCCGAACCCGCCGTAAAGGCTGCGCGCAAGGGCGAAGATGATGAAGGTGGTCGCGGGCAACAGCCAGCCGGCCAGTCCCGCGTAGAGGACCAGCCCGCAAATCGCCATCGACGAAATGAACCCGAACGTGCCGAGCAGCATCAGCGGCTTGCGCCCCCGCCGGTCCGACTGGCGCGCCCAATAGGGGGCGAGCAGCACCCAGAGCAAAGCCGACCATGTATAGGCGAGGCTGACCCAGAAATCGGGGATTTCAAGCGCCCGTCCGATCGTCGGCATCACCGATTGCATCGCCGTATTCCCGGCCGCCGCGATCAGCATCACCAGGAACAGCACCGCGAAGCGATCGCGCCGGATGCCGCCCGTCATCTCATCCATGGCGAGCCCCTGTCCGGGCATCCGGCCATTGGCGGGCGGTGAAGGGGAGGCGCGCGTCGCATGGATCGGTTTCATATCGATACTCTCCCCCCGCGCAAACCCGCTTCCGCCTTGCAAAGCCCCGACCATTCTGCGATTTGCGCGCCCGACCCCGCAATTAGCCCGAGGCCTCTCGCCCATGACCGACTCCGCCGCCAAAGCCGACAGCCGGCGTTCCGATGCCGCGCACGGGCCGGGGCCGCTGGCGCTGTTCTTCAAGGGCTTCGTCAAACACCCTGTGATGGTCGGTTCGATCATCCCGTCCTCGAAGAAGCTGATCGAGAAGATGCTGGCGAAATGCGACTGGCCGAACACGAAACTGTTCGTCGAATATGGCCCCGGTGTCGGCACCTTCTGCCAGACCGTGCTCGACAAGCTTCCCGACGATGCGACCTATGTCGCGATCGATACAAATCCCGATTTCATCGACTATCTGAAGCGCACCATCCCCGATCCGCGCTTCCATGCGGTGCTCGGATCGGCGGCGGATGTCGAACAGATCGTCAAGGACCACGGCCATGACAAGGCCGATTACGTCCTGTCCGGCCTCCCCTTCTCGACGCTGCCGCCGGGCGTCGGCGATGCCATCGGCCAGGCGACAGGCCGGGTCGTGCGCCCGGGCGGCGCGTTCCTGGTCTACCAGTTCTCGCCCAAATGCCGCGATTTCATCGAACCCAATTTCGACCGGCTCGAACGCGACCGCGAATGGTGGAACATCCCGCCCGCCGTGCTGTTCTGGGGCTGGCGGGAATAGGGTTATCAGACTCGATCTGACGGTCGACCGCCGCAGATTCTTTGTCAGACCTCGCCTACGGCTCGGCGCCGCACCAGCCCTCTCCCCCACCCGGCCTCCCATTCAGGATACTCACGT
>NZ_CAKZNF010000037.1 GCF_937129435.1 uncultured Parasphingopyxis sp.
GTTGTCCATGTTGCCCGAGACATAGCCCGAAGCGACATAGGTTTCGAGATTGGCGTCCTGCAGACCCGGAACCGTGATGAAGTCGAACTGCTGACGCGTCACGCCACCGACCTGGAAGACGTTGAGCGGGATACAGCCATTGGCCGGGTTGCGGCACTGCGGCCCGTTCGGACCCTGGACAACGTCGAGCGCCTGATCGATCCGCGACGTCGAGAGATCGTTCAGATACTGCTGATTGAAGATCGTCTCGCCACGCAGCAAATGAACGTCATAGCTCCAGTCGCTGCTGATCGAGCCACGCGCACCGACAACGGCACGGAAGGAGGTGTGCCGCAGATCGCTCTGACGCGGAAGACCTTCGACCATACGCTTACCGATATAGACATAGTCGGTCTGCTGGGCGAGTTCGGCCGCCGAGAGCATGCCGTTGCTATCGCGATCGCAACCGAAGGCAGCAGCCTGCTGGAAGCTGAACAGCGGGTTGCTACAATTCAGGAACGGATTGTTCGCGAAGAACGTACCCGAGAAGGCGATCTGCGCAACCGAGCGGTCATCCATGAACTGGAACTCGGCATAAGGAACGATCGACTCGCTGATTTCGTACTCGGCGAAGAAGCCGGCCGTGTAGCGCTTGTCGGGACGCTGGAAGTAGTTGGTTGGCGCATAGTTGTACGCATCGGCTCCGGTGAACGGACGGAACGCACCAGGCGTACCATCGACATTGGTGAAGTCACCACCGCCCAAGCCATCGCCGTCGGAATCAAACAGCAGGAAGCGACCGGCCGGCGTCGTCGACGAACCCGTGCAGTTGTAACCCGAGGGCTGCGTTGCCGAGAAGTCGAGGGCGCAAGCGCTGTAGTCGCGATTGGCCTGGAGGATCGGGTCGATCTGACGATAGCCGAGATAGGCGGTGACGTGGCCGCGGCCATCGTCGAAGCCGGCGCCCATGGCGAGGTTCACGTCATAGGTGAAACCATCGACGGGGTTGCCGCCCGGCGAGGCGAAACCACGGCTGTCGAGCAGATCCTGGATCGGCTCGTTGTCGTTGTTGTGCTGATAGAAGGCGACCTGAGCATCCATCTGGATGCCTTCGAAGTCGCGATTCATGATGAAGTTGACAACACCGGCGACAGCGTCGGCACCATAGGTCGACGATGCACCACCGGTGATGACTTCGATACGCTCGACGAGAGCGGCCGGGATCTGGTTGATGTCCGGCGCCGTCGCGAACGGGTCACCGCCGGGAAGGCGACGACCGTCGATCAGGACGAGGGTGCGGACCGAGCCGAGACCGCGAAGGTTGATCGTTGCCGTGCCCGATGCGCCGTTCGAGATGAACGCCGTCTGGCCGGCCACAACCTGCGGCAGCGAGTTGATGAGGTCTTCCGCGCGGGTCGTACCCGTGGCGGCGATTTCCTCGGCACCGACAACGGTCAGCGGCGAAACGCTCTCGAGGTCGGGACGCGAAATACGCGTACCGGTCACGACGATCGGGGCCGAGCCCTGCGTTGCGCCTTCCTGGGCAAGGGCGGTCGAAGGCGTCGCGAGCATGGCGACACCGAGCGCGATCGGCGCCGCGCCGGCGGCAAACTTCGCGCGATTTGAAGTGGTTTGGTTGGTCACTGTGTAAGTCCCTCTTTGTGGGTTGGCGCACGGCAAGCCGCGAACCGGATCTCATCTGCCTGTCGACAAGGCCCCTAATAAAAAGCCCATTCTCCCTTCAGGCCTAGGCTGCTACTGCCCCAAGCCGCTGCGAACTGTAAAGCGAAGGTTCAGGCCGCGAAGGCTGTTCGTTCCTAGCTGTCGCACAAATGCAACAGTGCCGCTATGAGCCGTTTCCGGCTCATCGTCCGGCCGGAAACACGATGGAGTTGATACATGCGCATCGCCGCCCTTCTGCCGATTCCCCTTGCCGCCGCCCTCTGGGCCGGGCCCGGCCTGGCCCAGGATGACGACGAGGAGTTCTCTCTCCCGCAGGTCTATACCGATATGGTGGCCTGCCGCGAGATCGCGGACGACGCACAACGCCTGGCTTGTTACGACCAGCAGGTTGCTGCACTGCAGCAGGCCGAAGCCAACGAATCGATCGTCGTCGTCGACCGCGAGGAAGTTCGCCAGGCCGAGCGCGGCCTGTTCGGCCTGCGATTGCCGAGCATCAGGCTTTTCGGCGGCAGCGACGAGAATCGCGTCAACGAGATCGAATCGACGATCGCCGCCGTCGATGGAAGCCGTTCGGTTGGCTGGCGTTTCCGGCTCGCGGACGAATCGGTCTGGATTCAGACGGATATGAGCGACCAGCTTTCGCGCAGCCCGCGCGCAGGAATGCCGATCATCATCCGCCGCGCCGCGCTCGGCAGCTTCCGGGCGGAAGTCGATGGAATGCGGCTGATCCGTGTCCGGCGGGTGGAGTAAGGCAGGAACGTTCCTTTGTCAGACTCGACCTTTCGGTCGAGCGCGGCACCGGCCCGCGCTTTGGCGCTAGCCAAAGTCTGACAAAAGAACCCCGGTGCGGCGATTTTCCGCCAGGAAAATTCTGATAAAATAATCCGGTACCGCGCGCGAGCTTCGGGCCAAAGCCCGACAATCAAATCGCCGCTACATTTCCCCCGCAAGCATTTGCGGATCGATGCGGGCGTCCATCCACTTCATGCCCCAATGGAGATGCGGTCCCGAAGCGCGGCCGCTCGAGCCGATGGCGCCGATCGTCTGGCCCTGCCGCACCCGGTCGCCCTCCGCCACGTCGATCCGTGACAGGTGCAGGAAGGCGCTGTTCAGCCCCATGCCATGATCGAGCATCAGCAGATGCCCTTCCAGCGTGAACGGCGCTTGCGCGGCGAGGATTACCGTGCCGTCCGCCGGCGCGACGATCGGCGTGCCCGTCGGCTGCGCGATATCGACGCCAGTATGATAGGAGCCCGGCTCGCCGCGATAGATGCGCTGCGATCCGAAAACGCCGCTGATCCTGCCGGTGACCGGCCAGCGGAAATCCTGCCGCCAGCCTACGCTGCCTGTCCGCATTGCGCGGGCGGCATAGATGCGCTCGAGTTCCGGCGCACGGCGACGGCGGAACGATTCCGAGGAGACTCCGCCCGTCGGCGAAGCATTGACGTGCTCGAGCCGCCAGGAATGCGGAGCGACCGCAATGTTCTCCGTCACCGACTGTCCGTTCGCCAGCGTGGCCGACAGAATCGCCGATCCATCGTGATCGCGATCGAAGGCGATCAGGAACGACCCGTCCGGCGCGACCTCGACGGGCGCGCCGTCAAACGTCAATTGTACCGTATTGCTCGGCGCGAGCCCGCGGACGACGGCGCCCTGTTCGTAGCTACCATCAAGCCGGAAGCCGGTGCGGGCGGGCGGAGCCGGAGGAGCGGGCGGCGGTGCGGGAACGGCAGCCGGCACCGGCTGCGGCGGCAGCTCGGCCGCCTCTTCGGCCGAACATCCGGCCATGGCGAGCGCCCCAACCGCGCAAAGTGCGATCCGTTTCACGCCGACAGCTCCGCCTGGACCGCAATCTCGGCCGTGGCATAGGGCTCCTGCCGCTCGACGCTCCAATAACGCAATTCGTCGAGCGGGATCGCCGTGCCGGTCACGGCGCAAAACACGTGGTCGCCGGGCGACAGCATCCGGAAATTGTTGGCCATATAATGGAGCCGGGCGGTCTTGCCGCCGGGGGAAGTGAGCATCGGTCTTTCGTCCTCAATCGAACAGGTTGCGCTGGCCGGCGGGGGGACGCGCCGGCTTTTTCGCTTTGCGCGCAGGATAGGGTTTGGCGCCGCCTTCCTCAACCCGCGCATCGACCGTCCCGTCGGCGAAACGCAGCGTCAGCGCGCTGGCCGCCCTGGCGGCATCCGCACTGACCAAAGTTTTTGCCTCGCGGTCTGTTACCCGCGCATAGCCCTTTTCGAGCGGCCGGTCCGGATGCAGCTGGCCCAGCAGGCGGGCAAGGCCGGCGAGACGCTGTGCCGCCGATGCCGAACGCTGCTCGAGCATCCGGGGATGCAGCCGGTCGCGCTGGCGTTCGAAAGCATGCCCGGCCCGCTGCAGCCGATTGTCGAGCGCGCGCGTTCCGCGATCGGCGAGATCGTCGAGCCGCTGACCATGCGGCGCGAAAAGATTGTCGAGCCGCGGCATCAGGCGCGCCAGCGACTGCAGCCGGTCCGCCGCCCGTTCGCGCCAGCGGTGGATCGCCCGATCGGCCCGCATGCCGATCTGCGCGATCGTCGCCAGCAGATCGGCGCGGACCGGCACCGCCATCTCGGCAGCGGCCGTCGGCGTCGGTGCGCGGCGGTCGGCCACGAAGTCGCAGAGCGTCGTGTCGGTCTCGTGCCCGACGGCGGAGATGACGGGAATCGAACAATCGGCGATCGCCCGAACCACGGCCTCTTCGTTGAACGCCCACAGATCTTCGATCGACCCGCCGCCCCGCGCCACGATCAGCAGGTCGGGCCGCACGACCGGACCGCCTTGCTCCATCGCATCGAAGCCGCGCACCGCTGCGGCGACCTGCTCGGCCGCGCCCTCGCCCTGCACGATGACCGGCCACAGCACGACGTGCGTCGGCATCCGGTCTTCGAGCCGGTGCAGGATATCGCGGATCACCGCCCCGGTCGGCGAAGTCACGACACCGATCGTCCGGGGTAGATGGGGCAACCGCTTCTTTCGCTCTTCGGCGAACAGTCCCTCGGCAGCGAGGGCCTGGCGCCGCTTTTCGAGCAGCTGCATCAGGGCGCCCTGCCCGGCCAGCTCGAGATGCTCGATCACGATCTGATATTTGGACCGCCCCGGATAGGTGGTGAGCCGCCCGGTCGCGACGACATCGAGCCCGTCTTCCGCCTGAAACGCGATGCGCCCGCCCTGGCCGCGCCAGATCACGCCGTCGATCACGGCACGATCGTCTTTCAGCGTCAGATAGCAATGCCCCGACGCGGCGCGTTTGAAGCCCGATATCTCGCCCCGGATCCGGACATGGCCGAACCTGCCTTCCACCTCGCGCTTCAGCGCGGCCGAGATTTCGGAGACGGTGAGCGGCGCTGCATTGTCGCCGGGCGGGCTGTCGGCTAACAGTTCGTCCGGGGAGGCGGAAGCGTCTCGATCTGAAGGGGAATCCGGCATGAATGTCCTGTTGCTTGGCGCGGGCGGGCGCGAACATGCGCTGGCGTGGAAGCTGGCGCAATCCCCCCGCCTGACCAAGCTGTACGCATCGCCCGGCAATCCCGGCATCGCAAAGCATGCCGAGCTGGTCGAGATCAAGGATGGCGATCATCGCGGCACCATCGACTTCTGTCTTAAAAACTCGATCGAGCTGGTGGTCATCGGCCCCGAAGCACCGCTGGTCGACGGGCTGGCCGACAATCTCCGCACAATGGGTTTCCTCGTCTTCGGTCCCGACAAGGAGCCGGCGCGGCTCGAAGGGTCGAAGGGTTTCACCAAGGATCTGTGCACCGAGGCAAAGATCCCGACCGCAGCCTATTCCCGCTTCACCTCCGCCGACGCCGCGCATTACGCGCTGAAGGAATTCGGACTGCCCGTCGTCATCAAGGCAGACGGGCTGGCGGCGGGCAAGGGCGTGATCATCGCCGAAACAGAAGAAGAGGCGAAAGCGGCGGTCGACGGCATGTTCGCCGGCGATTTCGGCAAGGCCGGCGCGGAAATTGTGATCGAGGAATTTCTCGAAGGCGAGGAAGCGAGCTTCTTTGCCCTGGTCGACGGCAAGACCGCCCTTCCCTTCGGCACGGCGCAGGACCACAAGCGCGTCGGCGAGGGCGATACCGGCCCCAATACCGGCGGCATGGGCGCCTACAGCCCCGCCCCGATCCTCAAGGGCAAGATGGCCAAGCGCGTGATGAAGGAGATCGTCGAGCCGACGATCAAGACGCTCGCCAAGCGCGGCACGCCGTTCAGCGGCGTTCTCTATGCGGGCCTGATGCTGACCAATGACGGGCCGAAGCTGATCGAGTATAATGTCCGTTTCGGCGATCCCGAATGCCAGGTGCTGATGATGCGCCTCGAATCGGACCTGCTCGAGCTGATGACCGCGGTCGCCGAGGGCAAGCTCAAAAAGGCGAAAAAGCCGGAATTCGCCAAGGACAGCGCGATGACCGTCGTGATGGCGGCAGAAGGCTATCCGGGCGAGGCGAAAAAAGGCGGCCGGATCGAAGGCATCGACAAGGCCGCCGGCAAGAATGTCGAGGTCTTCCAGGCCGGTACGGCGGAGGAGAAGGGCACGCTGATCGCATCGGGCGGCCGCGTCCTCAACGTGACGGCCAGGGGCAAGACGCTGAAGGCGGCGCGCAAGGCGGCCTATGACGCGGTCGGGAAGATCGACTTTCCCGACGGCTTCTACCGCGAGGATATCGGCTGGCGCGAACTCGAACGCGCATAGAAAAAGCCGAATATTTGCAAAAATCCCCGTTCCGGCACAAAATGCCGCCAGGGGAGGACATCGCGACCATGTCACCGGCGATCAAATTGCTGGTCGGTATCGCTGCCACGGGTATCGTCACCTGGGCCAGCCTGATGCCGTTCGGCGGCGCGCGGGCGATTGCGGACGATCTGGAAACGCGCACGGCGAACGCACTGGAAAGCGAAGGCGCAGTCGGCATCGATGTCCGCGTGCCGCGCAGCCCGGTGCGGCGGACCATCCATCTTTCCGGCGACGTCCCGGACGACCTGAAATTGCGGATGCGGCAGATCGCCCTCGATCAATCGGGTGTGAGCGGAGCGGTGTGGGATAGCGAATCGGAGGCCGACCCCGAAACCGTGCTGGCCGAGGCGGCGAACCGCTGTCAGGCCGAGCTCGAAGCGCTGATGGCCGAGCAGCAGATCACCTTCCGCAGTGGATCGCCCTATATCAATCCCGAATCGGCCCGGCTGCTCGACCGGATCGCCGAGACGGCGCGCGGCTGCGAAGGACTGCAGATCGAGATCGCCGGCCATAGCGACGCCAGCGGCAACGACAATGTGAACCGCGAAATGTCGGCCTATCGCGCCACGGCCGTGCGCGATTCGCTCGTCGAACGCGGGTTGCCGCAAGCCATGCTCACGACCATTGGCAAGGGGTCGGACGAACCTCTGGACGGCGTGAGCCCGGGCGATCCGGCGAATCGCCGCATCGAGTTCACGGTGCGTCCGGCCAGCGGAGGCGAACCGTCATGATCGACCTGTGGATCGAAGCGCTGCTGCTCTATCTCGTCGTCTTCCTGATCGGCATCGGCATCGCCTGGCTCGTCTGGGGCCGGCGGAGCGTCTGAACCATGGGCTATGTCATCGCGCAACTATGGCCGTGGATGCTTTTTTCGGGCGCGATCGGGATCGCCACGGGATGGTGGATGTGGCGTTCGCCCGCCAAGGCGGACGAACCGATCGCCGCGCCCTATATCCCGCCGGCGCCACCGCAAGATGAGCCTTTGCCCGAAATCGATCCGGTGCCCGATGCGGCTCCCGTGCCCGAGCCGGCCGCTGCATTCGACCGGCTGGCCGGCGTGGCGGAAGAAGCGGAAACGGAAGAAATCGAAAATGCGGGCCCTGTCGTCGAAGAAGAGGCGCCGACCCCCTCCCCCTTCCTCGACGCGCCCGATGGCGAGCCCGACGATCTAACCCGGATCAAGGGTATCGGCCCCAAGCTGAACGACGTGCTGCACGCCATGGGCGTCTATCACTTCGACCAGATCGCGCGTTGGTCGGCATCCGATATCGCCGAGGTCGATGCGCGACTCGACACCTTCCAGGGCCGCATCGAGCGTGATCGCTGGGTCGAGCAGGCCGGCTATCTGTCTTCGAACGACATGGTCTCCTTCCGGCGCGAATTCGGCAAGCCGCGCGGCGAACTGTGACCTGCCGCACAGCATAAGCCGCTCTACCGGCTAGGCTTTTGCAACATTAAGCGAGGGTTCAGACGCCGATGTGATTATGTCACATCGGGTCGAGGATTACGGGAGGTTCTCAATGCGTTTTTCCGCCATGCCGCCGGTTGCGGCTATCGTCCTGTCCGGCCTGATCTACGTCGCACAGCCCAGCCAGGCACAGGAGCGGGCGATGACGCCCGAAACCGCCGACGAAATCTGCGCGCCGTTCCTCGTCGACAGCGACGACGAATATGAGCGACGCCGCTATCGGCCGACGGCCAACAGCCCGATCCTGGCGCCGCAGCCCATGGCGCCGCCCCCGCCTCCGCCGCCACCCCCTCCTCCGCCTTACCCCGTCGCAGCCGAACAGGCTTCCGACGCAGCAACTGTCGGGCGCGGGCGGGTCGCGGGCGGCGTTACATCGGGATATGTGCAGCCCCGCCCCGAACCCAATCGCGAACAGTATGCGGGCGAAGAAGTCGCCTCCATCCTCGCCGTCGCCGACGAGCCGGTCTCGACCTTCTCGGTCGATGTCGACACGGGGAGCTATTCCAATGTCCGCCGTTTCCTGAGCGAAGGGCGTTTCCCGCCCGAAGCCGCCGTGCGGACCGAGGAGATGATCAACTATTTCCGCTACGACTATGATCGTCCGCGCGATCGATCGCAGCCCTTCTCGGTCAACACCGACATGTCGACGACGCCGTGGAACCCGAACACCCGCCTGCTGCGGATCGGCCTTCGCGGTTATGACGTCGAACGCTCCGAGCGGCCGGCGGCAAATATCGTCTTCCTCGTCGACGTTTCGGGATCGATGCACAGCCGCAACAAGCTGCCGCTGGTCCAGTGTTCGATGGCGATGATGGCGGAACAGATGCGGTCCGACGACCGGATCTCGATCGTGACCTATGCCGGATCGACAAAGACGATCATCTCCGGATCGAACAATCGCCGCGAGATCATCGAAGCGCTGGGCCGGCTCGAATCGGGCGGATCGACCGCGGGCGCCGCGGGCATCCAGCTCGCCTATGACGCCGCGCGCGAGAACTTCATCGACGGCGGCATCAACCGGATCATGCTGGCGACCGATGGCGACTTCAACGTCGGCACGACCAATCGCGAGCAGCTGATCGAGATGGTCGAACGGCAGCGCCGCGACGGCATTGCAATGACGACGCTCGGCTATGGCACCGGCAATTTCAACGAAGCGATGATGGAGCAGATCGCCGACCATGGTAACGGCAACTATGCCTATATCGACAGCGCAATGGAGGCGCATCGCGCGCTCGTCACCGAGCTTTCGTCGACATTGTTTACGATCGCATCCGACGTGAAGATCCAGGTCGAGTTCAACCCGGCCTATGTCCGCGAATACCGGCTGATCGGTTACGAGAATCGGGCGCTGGCGGAAGAAGACTTCAACAACGATGCCGTCGATGCCGGGGAGATTGGCGCCGGGCACCAGGTCACGGCGATCTACGAGATCGTGCCGACCGGCGCGTCCGGCTGGCTGCCCGAACGTCATTTCTCCGCCAACCGTAACGAAGCGGCGGGCGAACAGAATGGCGAGATCGCGCATCTTCGACTGCGCTACAAGCTACCGGGCGAAGACAGCTCGCGGCTGATCGAGCGGCCCGTCTCGCGCGCAATGATGGCGAGTGCCGGCGCACCACGCGGCGACATGGCCTTCGCCACGGCAATCGCGGCCTTCGGGCAGCGGCTGCGCGGCGACACCTATCTCGGCGAATTCGACTTTGCCGATATCCGCAACCTGGCCCGGTCGAGCGGCCGGACCGGAGACTTCTGGCGGCAGCAGTTCGTCGAACTGACCGAGCAGGCCGAACGCCAGATGCCGGATCGGCGGGCCGAAGCCAGGCGTTAGGATGAACCGTTAGTCGTGAGCCTGTCGAAGGACGTTTCCCGGTTCGAGAAGCGGACTTCGACAAGCTCAGTCCCAACGGCCTGGAATGTACTCGGTCCGAAATTCTCGGCCCGCCCGCTCCCACCGGAGCGGGCGGGCCGATGGCGTCGAAACCCTCCAACGGGTTGCGCAAAACCCGTCCGACCGGCATAGGCAGCCCCGACCATTTTCGATGCCGGAGCCACCATGCCAGACGCGTTGCTTTACGTTCTTATCGCCATTGCCGTACTGATCGTATTGATCGTCGTTCTGCGTACGATCAGCGGGCGCAGCAGCGGGACGGTCGCCGATGACACGCCGCCCGTCGAGACGGCGCCCGAACCCGTCGCCGTTCCGGCGGCACCGGATGAAGGCGATAACGTCACAGACGGCTTTGCCGCTGCCGTGGAAGATGTCGCTGGCGAGTTCATCGGCGTCGAAGCCCATCCCGATACGCCGGGCGACGACGAAGTCCGCCGCGCCGACGATGACGGATCCGGCGCGAAGGCGAGCACCTCTGCCGGGGGGCATGGCGACACGCTCGTCCAGATCAAGGGGCTCGGCCCCAAGGCCGCCAAGGGCCTCAAGGAAATGGGCATCGTCCGCTTCGAGCAGATCGCGGGCTGGACCGAAGGCGATATCGAGACGGTAGGCGAAAAACTGGGCGGGACCTTCGCCCAGCGCATCGAACGCGACCGCTGGGTCGAGCAGGCCGGCCTGCTGGCGCGCGGCGAGACCGAGGAATTCGAGAAGGAATTCGGCAAGCTGGGATAAGGCGATGGGCGAAACGCAGGGCCAGCCCTATGACTGGAACGGCGCGACGGGCGAGACCTGGGTCGAGAACCAGGCGCTGCTCGACGCCATGTTCGCGCCGGTGCGAGACCGGCTGATCGCCTGCGTGCCCGAGGGGGCCGACGAGGCGGTGCTCGATATCGGCTGCGGCACCGGGGCGACGAGCCTCGCGCTGGCCGAGCGGATGGGCGATGGCGGCCATGTGACCGGGCTCGACATTTCCGAACCGATGATCGCCCGTGCCCGGGAACGGGCCGAGGGGCGGGCGAACCTCACCTTCCTCGCCGACGATGCTGCGACGCATGATTTCGGTGACGCGCGATTCGATCGGCTCGTCTCGCGCTTCGGCGTCATGTTCTTCGACGATCCCGTCGCCGCCTTCGCGCATCTTCGCGACTCGACCAAGCCCGGCGGCACGATGCATTTCATCACCTGGCGCGAGCCGAAGGACAATCCGTTCATGACCGCCTCGGGCCGCGCGGCGCGCGAATTCTTTCCCGATATGCCCGGCTATGACCCCGACGCGCCCGGCCAGTTCGGCCTTGCCGATCCGGCACGGATCGAGCCGGTGTTCGCCAATGCCGGCTGGCAGGGCGTGACGGTCACCCCGCTCGACATCGCATGCGCCTTCCCGCGCGCCGATCTCGACATCTTCATCCGCCGCGTCGGCCCCGTCGCGCGGCTGATGGGCGACATGGAAGACGCCCAGCGCGAACAGATTGTCGAATCGATCCGCCCGGCTTTTGATCCGTTCATCGACGGCGATGAAGTGCGCTATATGGCGGGCTGTTGGATGATCGAGGGGCGAAACTCGGGCTAGCGGCTATGCCCCCGCCAAGTGCATCGCGACTTCGCGGTGATGCGGCCGCCGTCGATGCTCGAAGAGGTAAATGCCCTGCCAGGTGCCCAGCGCAAGCTGGCCCTCGATCACGGGAATGGCGAGATGCGTCTGCGTCATCGCGGCCTTGAGGTGCGCGGGCATGTCGTCCGGCCCCTCGCTGTCATGGGCATAATGCGGCCCCTCGGGAGCGAGCCTGTCGAAATGGTCGAGCAAATCGTCCTGCACTTCGGGCGCGGCATTTTCCTGAATCAGCAGCGAGGCCGAGGTGTGGCGGATGAAGAGGGTCAGCAGCCCCGTCGAAACCCCGCTATCGGCAACCCAAGCGACGGCCTTGCCGGTAAACTCGTTAAGCGAAGGGCCTTGCGTCTCGATCCGAAGAATCGTCGTGCGATGCGTGGACATCAAACGTCGAGATTGGCCACGTTCAGCGCGTTGTCCTGGATGAATTCCTTACGCGGCTGGACGATGTCGCCCATCAATTGTGTGAAGATCTCGTCGGCGACGTCGGCCTGTTCGACTTCGACGCGCAAGAGCGAGCGGACGTCGGGGTCGAGCGTCGTTTCCCAGAGCTGTTCGGCGTTCATCTCGCCCAGCCCCTTGTAGCGCTGCACCGACAGGCCCTTGCGCCCGGCGGCGAGGATTGCGTCCAAAAGCTCGGACGGGCGGGTGATGGCGGTGCCCTGCGGCGAGACGTCTTCCTCTTCCTCGTCGTCGGCGTTCTCCGCCTTTTCCGCCGCCTTGATCGAAACGAGCTTCGACTGGACGGCATAATGTTCGGCCTGTTCGGCGGCGAGCGCTTGCAGCTTGCGCGCCTCGGCCGAGCGGACGAAGCCGCGATCGATGCGGTAGACGTCGGTCACGCCGCGCCAGGCCCGGTACAGCTCGAAATCGCCCTGCTCGCCAACCGCGCCCGTCCAGCGTGCCTCGGGATCGTGGCCCGAGAGCCAGTCGGCGACAAGGCCGACCGCCTGTTCGCGCTGCTCGTCGGTCAGCGTCTCGTCGAGCGCGCCCATCAGCGCGAACGGTTCGATGATCGCCGGGTCGTAGCGCTTGGGCACATAGTTCATCAGCGCCCGCATCCGCCGCGCATGATTGACGAGGACGCGCAGATCCTCGCCCATCCGCACCGACCCGTCGCCCATTTCGAGCCGCATCGATTCGAGCCCGCCATCGATCAGATAGGCGTCGAGCGCTGCCTCGTTCTTGAGATACACTTCGGACCGGTTCTTCGCGACCTTGTAGAGCGGCGGCTGGGCGATGAAGAGATGCCCGCGCTCGATGATCTCGGGCATCTGGCGGTAGAAGAAGGTCAGCAGCAGCGTCCGGATATGCGCGCCGTCGACATCGGCGTCGGTCATGATGACGATCTTGTGATAGCGCAGCTTCTCGATGTTGAAATCGTCGCGGCCGATGCCCGTACCCATCGCCTGGATAAGCGTACCGACCTCCTTCGAGGACAGCATCCGATCGAAGCGCGCGCGCTCGACATTGAGGATCTTGCCCTTGAGCGGCAGGATCGCCTGATAGTGGCGATCACGGCCCTGTTTAGCCGAGCCGCCGGCGCTGTCGCCCTCGACCAGAAACAGCTCGGACTTGGTCGGATCCTTTTCCTGGCAATCGGCGAGCTTGCCGGGGAGCGACGCGACCGACATCGCGCCCTTGCGCGTCATCTCGCGCGCTTTCTTCGCGGCCTCGCGCGCGGCGGCGGCATCGATCACCTTCTGGATCACCGAGCCGGCATGGCCCGGATTTTCCTCGAGCCATTCGGCGAGCTTGTCGGCGATCAGGCTTTCGAGCGGCTGGCGGACCTCGGACGAGACCAGCTTGTCCTTGGTCTGCGAGGAGAATTTCGGATCGGGCAGCTTGACCGAAACGATCGCGGTCAGCCCTTCGCGCATATCGTCGCCGGTCAGCTTGACCTTGCTTCGCTTCAGCGCGCCCGAGCTTTCGGCATAGTTGTTGAGCGTCCGTGTCAGCGCCGATCGGAAGGCGGCGATATGCGTGCCGCCGTCGCGCTGCGGTATGTTGTTGGTGAAGGCGAGGACATTCTCGTGATAGCTGTCGTTCCACTGCAGCGCGACATCGATGCCGATATCGTCGCGCTCGCCCGTGATCGCGACGGGGGTATCGATCAGGGCCGCCTTGTGCCGGTCGAGATAGTTGACGAACGCAGCGGTGCCGCCCTCGTAATAGAGCTCGACCTCTTTCTCGTCGGCATGACGCGCATCGCGGATCACCAGGCGGACGCCCGAATTGAGGAAGGCGAGTTCGCGATAGCGATGCTCAAGCTTGTCGAAATCGAATTCGGTGATCTTGAACGTCTCGGCGGACGGCATGAAGGTGACCTGCGTCCCCTTTCGGCCTTCCGCATCGCCGAGCACTTCGAGCGGCTTTACCGTCTCGCCGCGCTCGAAGCGGACGAAATGCTCCTTGCCGTCGCGCCAGACGCGCAGTTCGAGCCAGTCGCTGAGCGCGTTGACGACGCTGACGCCGACGCCATGAAGGCCGCCCGATACCTTATAGGCATTGTCGTCCGACGTGTTCTCGAACTTCCCGCCGGCGTGGAGCTGGGTCATGATGACCTCGGCCGCCGAAACGCCTTCTTCCTTGTGGATATCCACAGGGATACCCCGGCCGTTATCCTCAACCGTCACCGATCCATCCGCGTTGAGCTGGATCAGGATAAGATCGCAATGCCCGGCGAGCGATTCATCGATCGCATTGTCCGACACTTCGAACACCATGTGGTGGAGGCCCGATCCGTCATCGGTATCGCCGATATACATGCCGGGCCGCTTGCGCACCGCATCGAGGCCCTTGAGGACCTTGATCGAATCCGCGCCATATTCGCCCTTGCGAGGCTGGTTTTCAGGGGTTTCTGCCATCTAGAGAATATAGGCGCTCGGGCGCCGAAAACCAAATGAATCGGGCCGATTTCTGGGGATGCGCGGGGCTAGACCTGCCGTTGTCAGCGGCCGTCCCGGGAGAGCTGCGATACAATTGCTTTACACCGTCGCACTGGCCATCATATTCAGCTTCATCACTAATTTCCTGAACAAGGCAGCCTAGCGCTGCATGACGGCCCCGTCGGCGACATCGAAGCGCGTCGCCGCCCCGGCCTCCTCGAAAAGCGCGATTTCGGTCCCCGTCATCCAGACCTGACCACCGCCTTCATGCAGCCGCTCGAACAGCGCGGCACGGCGGACGGGATCGAGATGCGCGGCAACCTCGTCGAGGAGCAGGATCGGCCGCCGTCCCGTGCGTGCGGCGACGAGATCGGCATGGGCGAGCACGATGGAGAGGAGCAGCGCCTTCTGCTCACCGGTCGAACAGGACGCCGCCGGCCGGCCTTTTTCAGCATGGGTGACGAGCAGGTCGCTGCGGTGCGGCCCCGCCAGCGAGCGCCCCGCAGCGCGGTCGCGCGGGCGCGATTTGGCGAGTTCGGAAGCAAGATCGCCGCCGCTCCAGCCATCGAGCGCAAGACGCGGCCGGGCGAATGTCCCGTCGGTCACCGAGGATGCTGCCTCGTTCAGCGCATCGATCGTCTCGGCCCGCGCGATGGCGAGCGGCAGGCCGTGTTCGGCCATCTGTGCTTCGAGCGCCGCGCACCAGCGCTCGTCGAGCGGTCGTTCGTCGGCGAGCAGGCGATTGCGCGCGCGCATCGCCGCCTCGTAGCGCGCGGCATGGCGTGCATGGCCGGGATGCAGCGCCAGCACCAGCCGGTCGAGAAAGCGGCGTCGTGCGCCCGGCGTATCGGCGAAGAGCCGGTCCATCGCCGGGGTCAGCCAGAGCACCGAGAGCCATTCTGACAGCGCCGTCGCCGAAGCATTGGCACCGTTGATCCGCACCTGCCGCCGTTCGGGCGCCGCCGAGGTGGTGCCGGTGCCGATCGACACCTCCCCCTCCTCTTCAGGGGAGGGGTTAGGGGTGGTGGAGTCTCGTTCCTCGCCTACGCTCGCATCCGCTCGCTCTGGCACCACCCCAACCCCTCCTCTGAAGAGGAGGGGCTTTTCACGCAGCCGCGCCGCAACGGCCCATCCGCCGCCGCCATTGTCGCGCGCCATTTCGGACAGCTTCGCCCCGCGCAGCCCGCGCCCCGGCGTCAGCATCGATATCGCTTCGAGGATGTTCGTCTTACCCGCGCCGTTCGGCCCGGTCAGCACGATCAGGCCCACACCCGGCGCGATCGTCGCCTGGGAATAGGATCGGAAATCGGTCAGCGAGAGGCGGGCGATCGTCATCGCCTACGCCCTAACAGCGAAACGCTCGCCTCATACCCGCATCGGCATCAGCACATAGAGCGCCGGCGATTTGTCGCTCTCGCGGATCAGCGTCGGCGCGGCTGCATCGGCGAGGTGGACCTCGATCATGTCGCCGCCGACCTCGCCCAGGATATCGAGCAGATAGCGGGCGTTGAAGCCGATCTCGAATCCGTCCGAGCTATAGTCGCCCGGCACCTCTTCCGCCGCCGTGCCGTTTTCGGGCGAGGTGACCGACAGCGTGATCTTGTCGTGATCGAGCGTCATCTTCACGGCGCGTGTCTTTTCGGTCGCGATCGTCGCGACGCGGTCGACGCCCTCTTCCAGGCTGCGCGGATCGATCTTGAGCAGCTTGTCGTTCCCGGTCGGGATGACGCGATTGTAATCGGGGAAGGTGCCGTCGATCAGCTTCGAGGTCATCACCGCATTGCCGAGGCCGAAGCGGATCTTGCTGTCGGACAGCGACAGCTCGACCGACCCGTCGAGCTCGTCGAGCATCTTGCGAAGCTCGGCGACGCATTTGCGCGGGATGATGACGTCGGGCATTCCCTCGGCCCCGTCGGGCCGCGGCAGCGTGTAGCGCGCGAGCCGATGGCCGTCGGTCGCCGCCGCCTTCAGGAGCGGCTGATCGTCGTCGGTGACGTGGAGGAAGATGCCGTTGAGATAATAGCGCGTTTCCTCGGTCGAGATGGCGAAGCGCGTCTTGTCGATGATCTCGCGCAGCTTGGCCGCCTCGATATCGAACCGCGTAGGCAGGTCGCCCTCGGCGATCACGGGAAAGTCGTCGCGCGGCAGCGTCTGCAGGCTGAAACGCGCGCGGCCGGCATTGACCGCCATCTTGCCCTCGGCCGCCTCAAGCGAAACCTGGCTCCCCTCGGGCAGCTTGCGGACGATGTCGAACAGCGTGTGCGCGGGGATCGTCGTCGCGCCGGGCGTTTCCACCTGCGCCTCGACGCTCTCGTCGATCTGCAGGTCGAGATCGGTCGCCATCAGGCGGATGCCGCCGCCCTCGCGCGCCTCGATCAGGACGTTGGAGAGGATCGGGATGGTGTTCCGGCGCTCGACCACCGATTGCACATGGCCCAGGCTCTTCAGCAACACCGCCCGCTCGATTGTGGCCTTCATGATATTCCCCGTGTGCAGTGTTTGGTCAGGCGGCAATGTCCTGCCGTTTCTGTCCGCTTACCGCAAATGAAAAGGGGGCGAAAGGCAAGCCCTCGCCCCCTTGTCAGGGAATTATCTGTGGATAGCGAAATCAGAAGCGGATACCGACGCCCGCAACGACCTGATGGCGGTCGGTATTGACGTCGAAATCGTCAAAATTGATGTTCGTATCGGCGACGTCCACCTCGAGATCGCTATAGTTGGAATAGCGATATTCGACCTTGCCGTAGACATTGTCGCTCAGCAGATATTCGAAGCCCGCGCCGACACGGAAGCCATCGAGCGTTGCGTCGTAACTGTCGCTAAAGCCTGCGCCGTCATCGGCATCGAGACCGAAACGGGCGTTGGTGTAGCCGCCCTTCGCATAGAGCAGCCCGCGCGGGCTCACGAGAACGCCGGCACGGGCGCCGACATAGATGTCGCGCTCGGCCTCGAACGCGGCACGGCTGCCGGGCCCGAAGGCTCCGTCATTGTCTTCGCCGGCCGTCGAATCGGTCAGTTCGCCTTCGACACCGATGACGAAATTGTCCATCTGATAGTCGTAGCCGGCACCGACGCCGTAGAGCACGCCATCGAGGCCCTGGCCGCTGCCATCGTCGAACATGTCCTGCGTGCCGGGCGAGAAATCGCCATCGGCATCGGCCGTGGTGTTATCATAACCGGCAATCGCTTCGAGGCGGAAGCCGGAAAAATTGCCGTCCTGCGCCATGGCCGGGGCGGCGACGCTGGTGGCGAGAAGAATGAAAAGGGGGGTACGCATATGGTAAACTCCTACTCTGAACTCGGTGTCCCCGGACGCGGAAACGCCGCGCCCGATGACGGGACACGGGCACAAGCGTGCTGCGACGCAAAAGGTTGCATGAACGCCAGATAAACGGCGGAAAACTGTTGCTTTGGGGGCACGGATTGGCGATCAGCCGTGCCATGACTTCGACCGGCCGTCTCTATCTCGCCCGTCATGGCGAAACCGTGTTCAATGCCGCCGCTCGGCTGCAGGGCGACCATGCCCATACACCGCTGACCCGCGCCGGGTTCGAGCAGGCCGACGAGATGGGCGCGGTGCTGGCGCATCGGCTGGGCAAGAAGCCCGACCTCGACCTCTGGGCGTCGGACACCGGACGGGCGCTGCAGACGCTGGCGGTGATCGCCGAACATCTGGAACTCGACTGGCACGAGGCCCAGCGCGACGCGCGGCTGACCGAAATCGGCATGGGAAGCTGGGGCGGGCGATATTACGCGGACGTGACCGACGAATTCGGGCCGATCGTCGATCTGGAGACGCGGTTGCTCAAGCCTGCGCCCGATGGCGAACTCTATCCGGCGATCGCCGAGCGCGTGAAGGCCTGGTATGACGAGCATGCGAGCGACGGACGCGACAAGCTCGTTATCGCCCATGGCATTTCGAGCCGCGTGCTGCGCGGCGTATTGCTGGAGCTGGATCCGGTGCCCGGCTATGACGCGCCGGTCGCGCCGGGCCTGCCGCAGGGGTCGATCGTGATGATTCAAGACGGCAAGGAAGAACTTGTGGTGGAAGGAACGGGCGGAGAGCGGGCGTGAGGCGCACCGCCATCCTGCTCGCCACGTGCCTGCTAGCGATGCCCGCAGCCGCCCGCGATTCGCTCGGCGTCTACGAGCGCTGGGGCGCCTTTCGCGATCCCGATACGCCGCGCTGCTATGCCATTGCCCGGCCCGAACGTGCGGGGCGCGGCGAATGGCAGCCCTTTGCCTCGATCGGCAGCTGGCCGCGCCGCGGCGTCTTCAACCAGGTCCATATCCGGCTGCGGCGGCCGATGCGCGATGGCGAGGGCGCGACCCTCATCGTCGGAGATCGCGAATTCGAACTGGTCGGCCGCGGCCCCGACGCCTGGGCCCGCGATCGCACGGAAGACGCCGCGATCGTCGCCGCAATCCGGGCAGGACAGGCCATGCGCGTGCAGGCGCTGACGAGCGCGGGCAGACTGACCGACCGGTACGATCTCGACGGTGCGGCCAGCGCCATCGACGCCGCCGCGCTGGGATGTGCGCGTTAAATTGTCAGAATTTCTCTAACAGGAAATCGCCGCAATTTGTTTTTCAGACTCGACCTGACGGCCGAGCGCCGCACCGGCCCTCTCCCCCACCCGGCCTCCCATTCAGGATACACTCGTTGGGAGGCCGGGTGGGGGAGAGGGCCGGTGCGGCGCCTGAGGCGAAGCCGAAGGTCTGACAAAAAATGAAAGTGGGGGCTTCTGTTGCTCGGGGCCCCCGGCCCGCCGGTTTCCGCTTCTGTTGCCCGGGGCGGTCCGCCCGCGCTTTTGTCTTAGTAACTTAGTCCGTGAGGACGTCTGTTACGCAGCAATCGCAAGTGCTTCGTTATCGTTGGCACTTATGAGTTTTGAACGGTTTTACGGCGCATTCAGGCCGGGCGAAAGTATCCGCTTTTCAGCACACGTCGATCCTGGTTCGGCCCCGTCAGATGGGGCGGACGGGCGCGAAAACCGCCCTTTCTGTCCGCCTGATCTGGTGGAGCCGCCGGGTACTGCCCCCGGGTCCGCTGCACCTATTGCACGGCACAATTTATCGCCATAGCCGGACAAGTCCGGCACGCTCCTATATAGGGGTTCGAGGCTTAATGGGAAGTGAGCGCGCGGCGACGCGCTCGAACGCGCCCTGCCGGCGCGATGATCAGCCTTCGCCGCCCTGGGGTTCCTCGACCGGCGGTGTCATCGGTTCCACGCCGTCGATATCGTCCATCGCGCCTTCCGTATCTTCGGCCGGTTCCTGCCCCATCATCGTCTCGGCGGACATGCCGTCCTCTTCCATCGCATCTTCCGAAAGCGGGTCTTCGGCCATGATGTCTTCGGTCACGACCTCGCCTTCTTCGGGCATATCCCCGGTATCGGTCTCGGCGCCGCCGCACGCGGCCAGCGAGAGGAAGCCTGCGGCGAGCGCGGTGCTGGCGAAAATCTTCTTCATCGTCATTCTCCCGTCTTGTTGGTGGTGCGCGGCCGATGGTGGCCCTGATTATCCCAACCAATGGCCGGAAACTGTGATTGTTCCGGCCCTATCGGATCGCAAGAGCGCTGGCACGAAAAAACGGCGCCCCGGCCGAAGCCGGAACGCCGTCTTATGCCATGGGGCATTTCGTTCAAATCGGCAGGGCCAAATTACATACCCGTACCCTGGGTATCGCCAACGCCGGTTTCGCTCGGGGCGATCTCGCCATCGTCATCCATGGCGTTGGCGGCTTCCTCGCCCTGCTCCTCGACCATATCGGCCTGCATTTCGAGCTCGTCTTCGACCGCTTCATTGGTGGCTTCATCAGCCATTTCGTCGATCGCTTCGGCCTGCTCTTCGGCCGCATCTTCGACGGCATCGGCTTCCTCGCTCTGGCAGGCGGCGAGGGTCAGCGCAGCGGCAGCGGCCGTCGAGGCGAAAATAAGCTTTTTCATCAATTCAGTCCCTGTGTTGCGCGGCACAAACGGGGCCGCATTCCAACGCCGTCAATGGGCGGCCCCGTATTTTGTTCCGGAAAATACGACGAAGCGAGAAAGTTATTCTCAAATCACCGTTTTTTGAGCTCGTCCCGGATTTCGGCGAGCAGATCGACCTCGCTCGGGCCCGCCGGCGCCTCCTCTTCCTTGAGCATCAGCTTGTTCGCCTGACGCACCATGATGAAGATGATGAAGGCGAGGATGAGGAAGTTGATCAGCACGGTGATGAACTGGCCGAGCCCGATCATTGCCACGCCTGCCTCTTTCAGTTCGGCATAGTTGGTGAGCGATCCTTCATAACCGGGCGGCACATCGCCGAGCATGACGAAGTAGCTCGAAAAATCGACCCCGCCGAACAGCCAGCCGACGACCGGCATGATGACATCGTCGGTCAGCGAGGTGGTAATGGTGGCGAAAGCGGCGCCGATGATCACGGCGACGGCAAGATCGATGACGTTGCCGCGTGCGATGAACGCCTTGAATTCGGAAATCATCTACAGACCCTCCTGTTGTGCGTTGCGTTAGTGGGCAACGGTCCGGAATTACGCAAGCCCCGGAACTGTTCACGCGCGCGTGCCGGCGTGCAACAAGCGGTGCGAAAGGAGGGTCGATTGACCGAACAACGCGAGACGCACTGGAGCGGGCGGTTCATTGCCGTGCACCAGCAAGGGCGCTGGGAATATGTCAGCCGCGTGCGGGGAATCGGCGCTGCGGTGATCCTGGCCATCGAGGATGCGCCAGACGGAAGGCATGTCATCCTTGTCGAGCAGTATCGGGTTCCGCTGGGCGCGAACAGCCTCGAACTTCCGGCCGGGCTCGTCGGCGATTTGCAAGAGGGGGAAACGCCCGAGCAAGCGGCGGCAAAGGAACTGGAGGAGGAAACCGGCTACCGTGCGGACACACTCCGCGATTGCGGGCGGTTCTGCTCGTCGCCCGGCCTGACCAGCGAAACCTTCACGCTCTTTCGCGCCACCGGCCTCAAAAAAATGGGCGCGGGGGGCGGGACTGAGCATGAAAACATCTCCGTGCACCGCGTCGCGCTCGACAAGATCGAGGATTTCGTCGAGGCCAAGCGCAGCGAGAACTGCATCATCGACGTACGCATCCTGATCCTGCTCGCCGCCGGATTGCTGAAGCGATAGATTCTACGCTGAGCCAGCCTCGCGCACCACTCGATCGGCCCGGACCATGCCCGTGATCTGATCGGCGAAAAAATCCATGACCGCGCGAACGCGCGGCGTGTGGCGGAGCCGTTCATGCGTCACGATCCAGAGGCCGGTCGTATCGCTCGGACGCGGCGGCAGGCAGCGGACCAGGCCCGGTTCGCGATCCGCGACGAAACTCGGCAGGACGGCAATTCCCAGGCCCGCGCGCACGGCGGCCAGCAGTCCGGTCTCCGAACTGTGGTGCATCGCAACGGCCGATTCGAGATCATATTCCTGCAGCCATTCGCGATAGCCGGGCCATAGCCGGCTGCCGCCGCCGCCGATGAACACATGATCGAGCAGCTCGCGCCGCGAATGCGGGATGCCATGCTCGCTTGCATATTCGCGGCTGGCATACAGCGTCCAGAAATCGTCGGCGAGACGGCGTGCGACGAGGCCGCTGCCCTCGATCCGCTTGGCGCTGCGCAGCGCCACATCGGCCTCGCCTGCGGAGAGGTCGCGCAATTCCTGCGTCGTATCGATCTCGATGCGGAGATCGGGATAGGCGGTGTGGAAGGCGCGGAAGACCGGCGCCAGAACCGTGCTTGCATAGATATCGGCCGCCGACAGGCAAACCTCGCCCGTGAGTTCGCGCGATTGCGAGGCAGCGGCATCGCCGAAGCCCTCGACCGCGCTTTCGACCGCCTGTCCTTGCTGCAGGAGCGCCTCGCCGGCGGGCGTCATGACATAGCCGTCCTGCCGCCGCTCGAAGAGAACCAGGCCGAGCGACTCTTCGAGCGCCGTGATCCGTCGTGCCACCGTGGTCTGGCTGGTGCCGAGCGCCTTGGCCGCAGCCAGCGTGCTCCCCTTGGTCGCGACGGCGACGAAATATTTGAGGTCGTTCCAGCTGAACATGGCGCCATTCTGCAATTTTGCAGAATGGCTGTGCAACATCGTTTATCGTTGCACCGCACAATCTTTGCTATCCGACCATCAGCGCCGGCGCTCTCTCCTCCCCGGATGAAAAGGACAGAGCCATGAAGACCTTTATTGCCATCGCCATCGCGACGCTCGCGATGGTGCCCGCCCTCTCGCAACCCGTTGCCGCCGAACAGCGCAGCGTTTCGGTCGGCTATGCCGATCTCGACCTGTCGCAGCGGGCGGACAGGGCCGCGCTGGACCAGCGGATCGCGCGTGCTGCCAATAGCGTGTGCGGCGACGTGTCCGCATTCGATCTGGCCGGCGGCAATGCCGTGCGCCGGTGCCGTGTCGACGCGATCGCAGCTGCCAGAGAGCAGATTCCCGAAGCCGTGCAAAGCTTCGCCGCTACCGAATAGACGCCGCCTCTCCAGGGTGTCGCTTGCGGCGGTCGTCGGTCCAACCGCCGGCCGCCGCCTTTTTATGGCGCCGCGGTGCTGAGCTTATTTGAAATTGTCGGCATAGGCCTGGATCTTGAGTGTACGCTCATGCCCCGGCGTCACGCGGAAGGCGATCCCCTGCTTCTCGGCATAGGCCTTGGCCGCGTCGAGATCGGGAAAGCTGAGCCGCACCTGCCGTTTCGTGTCGCCCGAACCGGCCCAGCCCATCAACGGATCGGCGCGCTGCGCCTCGGTCGGCTCGAACTCCAGCGTCCACTGGCCGACGCGGTGGCGGCCGGACTGCATGGCGTTTTTGGGGCGTTGATAGATGCGCGCGGTCATGGGCGAGGCTTTTGCGCAAAGCGGGCGGCGGGGTCAATATTTGTCAGACTCGCCCTATCGGTCGAGCGCCGCACCGGCCCTCTCCCCCACCCGGCCTCCCACGAGTGTATCCTGAATGGGAGGCCGGGTGGGGGAGAGGGCCGGTGCGGCGCTTAGCGCTGGCCAAAGTCTGACAAACAATCATCCGACGAAACAAACACTTCACACCAACCCGATCCGCTCGCGCAGCAGCCAGCGTCCGGTGAGCAGCACCGCCGCCACGCCCAGGCCCGCAGCCAGTCCGATCCAGATGCCAATGCCCTCCCATCCCGCATAGAAACCGAGGCCGATCGCAATGCCGAAACCGACGATCCAATAGCCGAATGCGGCGAAGATCATCGGCACGCGCGTGTCCTGCACGCCGCGCAGTACCCCGGCGCCCACGGCCTGGGTGCCGTCGACCAGCTGGAACATCGCGGCGATGAACAGGAAGGAGACGGCGAGATCGAAGACGCGGTCGCCCCGGCCGACCCCTTCTTCCATGAACAGCCCGACGAGCTGCGCCGGGAAGACGACCATCGTCGTCGCCAGCAAGAGCGCCGCGCCGACGCCGAGACCATAGGCCACCTGCCCGGCCAGCCGGATGCCGTCGCGATCTTCTCGCCCATAGTAAAAGCCGACACGCACGGTGGCGGCCTGGCTGATGCCGAGCGGGATCATGAAGGCCACCGCGGCGACCTGCAGCGCCACGGCATGGGCGGCGACCGAATCCTGGTCGATCAGACCCATCAGGAAAATCGCCGCGCTGAAGATCGTCACCTCGAGCACCAGCATCACCGCGATTGGCAGGCCGAGCCGCGCGATATGGGCGAAACGCTGCCAGTCGGGCCGCCAGAAATTGGCGAACAGCCGATAGCGGCGGAACGGCTTGAGGCCGGTGGTGACAAGGATCATGCCGAGCATCAACAAGATGTTCGACAGCAGGCTGGCGATCGCCGCGCCTTCGAGGCCGAGTTCGGGAAACGGTCCGACACCGAAGATCAGCAGCCAATCGACGATCGCGTTGAAGCCGACACCGATCACGGTGACGATCACGCCCCAGATCGGCCGCTCGAGCGCGGACACGTACAGCCGCAGCACGACGAACAGTAAGTAAGGGAGCAGGCCCCACATCGCGATCCGGTTGTAGATCGCCGCATCGCGTCCGAGCGCCGCCGGCTGGCGAAGCAGGTCCAGCACCGGTTCGGTGTTCCACAGGATCGCCCAGATCGGCACGCAGACCAGCGCCGACAGCCAGATCGCCTGCCGCACCGTTCGCCGCGAATCGCGCACCGGATGCGGCCGCTTTCCCCGCGCCGCCGCGATCAGCGGCGAAGCAGCCATCACGAGCCCGATCGCGAACATGGCCAGCGCGAAATACAGGTTCACCGCAAGTGCCGACGCCGCGAGTGCATCGACATCGTAACGGCCGAGCATGATGACGTCGGTCGTGTTGATCGCGTTGGACGCGAAATTTCCGAGTATTAAAGGAAGGGCGAGCGCAAAGGTGGCGCGAATCTCCGAGCGCAGCGGCGTCGTGCCTTCGGGGGCGTGGATGCGTGGCATCGGCCCGGCACGGCTAGAGGCGAATCGCTTTGGTCATGGCCAAGCGCTATGCGCCCCTCGCCGCGCGACCGGAAGGGTCGTGGTAAAGATGTCGCGGCTGTGGCCGATGGGTTACATTCGATTGTCAGAATCTCGCTATCGCGAGGTCGCCGCACCAGCCCGCATTTATGGTCAGAATTTTCCCGAAGGAAAATTCTGACAAACTAATACGCCCGCGCCACCGCAAAGCGGACCGCTTCCACCAGCGCGCTCTTCGCCTGGCCGGCAGGGAAGCCGCCGATCGCGTCGATGGCGCGCTGGCCGTAATGGCGCGCGCGGGCCATGGTGTCGGACACGGCCTCGTGATGGATGAGGAGGTCCTTCGCATGCGCAAGATCGGCGTCGGAAACGCGTCGCCCCTCCATTGCGTCGCGCCAGAAGGTCTTCTCTTCCGCCGTTCCGCGGGCATAAGCGAGGATGACCGGCAGCGTCACCTTGCCATCGCGGAAATCGTCGCCGCTATTCTTGCCCATCGTCTCCTCGTCGGAAACATAATCGATCGCGTCGTCAACGAGCTGGAAGGCGATGCCGAGATTGCGGCCATAGGCGTCGAGCGCCTCCTCGACCTCCTCGTCGCGTTCGGCGACGACGGCGGCGATCCGGCAGGCCGCGGCGAAGAGCGCGGCCGTCTTGGCGCCGATGATCTCGAGATAATGATCCTCGCTCGTGTCGACCCGGCGCTGGGCGGTCAGCTGGCTGACCTCGCCCTCGGCGATCACCGCGCTGGCGTTCGAGAGGATCTTGAGCACTTTGAGGCTGCCGTCCTCGACCATCAGCTCGAACGAGCGGCTGAAGAGGAAATCGCCGACGAGCACGCTCGCCGGATTGCCCCAGATCACGTTCGCCGTCTTCTTGCCCCGCCGCTGGTCGGACACGTCAACGACATCGTCATGCAGCAACGTCGCGGTATGGATGAACTCGACACAGGCGGCGAGCTTGCACTGCCGGTCGCCCGGATAATCGAGCAGCTTGGCGCAGGCCAGCGTCAGCATCGGCCGCATCCGCTTGCCGCCGCCCGCGATTAGATGGCCCGCCAGTTCCGGGATCAACGGCACCTGGCTCTGCATCCGGCCGAGGATCACCGAATTGACCTTGTTCATGTCGGCGGCGACGAGCGCGATCATCGGATCGAGCGAGGGCGGCGCATCGCCGCGGATCGGGGTGACGGTGGCGCTCATGGTCGCCGCGCGATGTGGGCGGATTCGCCGCGAAAGGCAAGCGCCGAGCGCCGCCTTCGCAATGCTTGCATAATGCGGTTGCGACGGCGAAAAGGCGCCTGATGACAGACGAGCCGGACCCCGAAGACGCGCTTGCCCGATGGCGCGACGAGATCGACACGATTGACGCGCAGATGATCCGGCTGCTCGCCGAACGCTTCAAGATCACGACCAAGGTCGGCTACTGGAAGGCGGCGAACGACGTACCGCCCGTCGACCCCGGCCGCGAGCGGCGCCAGGTCGAGCGGCTGGAGGCACTCGCCGAGGAAACGGGTCTCAGCCATGAATTCCTCACGCGCTTTCTTCGCATCATCATCGACGAGGTCGTGCGCCATCACCGGATTGTCCGCGGCGAGGAATTCGACGCCCCCGACCCGCTATGACCGCCGGGCCGAAGAATCCCGCCCGCGCCCCCGATTAAGGAGAGAAACGCCATGAAGCTCTACCAGTCCGTCGGACCCAATCCTCGCGTCGTGCTGATGTATATCGCCGAAAAGGGACTCACCATCGATCGGG
This sequence comes from uncultured Parasphingopyxis sp., assembly GCF_937129435.1. Lineage (GTDB taxonomy): Bacteria > Pseudomonadota > Alphaproteobacteria > Sphingomonadales > Sphingomonadaceae > Parasphingopyxis. Next base: position 26,475 of record NZ_CAKZNF010000037.1, read on the forward strand.
AATGGATCGACCTGATGGGCGGGGCGAACCGGCGCGCGCCCTATACCGACATCGCCCCCTTCGGACAGCTGCCGCTGCTCGAAACCGATGACGGGACGCACATCTTCGAAAGCGTCGCCATCTGCGAATATCTGGAGGAGCTGGAAGGCGAACCGCCGCTCATCGGAACGACACCGGAAGAACGCGCCGAGACGCGCATGCTCATCCGGCGGCTCGATTTCGATATCATCATGCCGATGACGACCGCCTTCCGCGCGGCGGAGGGAAAGGCGCTTTTCGAATCGCGCATGCGCCTCGTGCCGGAAGGCGCCGACGGGCTGAAAGCCTGCGCGCGGGATGGCCTCGAAAGCTTCGACGCGTGGATGGCCGATCGCGAATGGCTGGCCGGTGACCGCTTCACCCTCGCCGATATCGTGCTGTTCTGCTTCGTCGAATTCGGAGCCATGGTTGGCCAGCCGCTGCCCGACGGGCTGGCGAACCTCGCCGCCTGGAAGGACCGCATCGCGACACGGCCCAGCGCCGCGGCCAGCGCGGACGACAAGGTCGGCGTTGCGACATGACGGCACCCTCCGATTCTCTGCCCCCCTACCGGCCGCTCAGCCGATCGATCGCGGGCAAGACCGCCATCGTCACCGGTGCGGCGAGCGGCATGGGCCGCGCCACCGCGCATCTCTTCGCCAGCGAGGGCGCCCATGTCGCCGTCACCGATCTGGAGCAGGACGCGTCCGACGCGGTCGCCGCCGAAATTGCCGATGATGACTATGCGGGATCGGCCAGGGCGTGGGCACTCGATGTTTCGGACAAGGACGCGATCATCCGCGTCACCGGCGAGGTGGCGGAGGCGTTCGGCGGCATCGACATCCTCGTCAACAATGCGGGCTTCGCGATCCCTGGCGATTGGGACGGCGACTACGACGCCGCCTGGGAGCCGACGCTCGCCGTCATGCTGACCGCGCACCAGCGTATGGTCCGCGCCGCCCTGCCATGGCTGCGCAAGGCCGAACATCCGCGTATCGTCAACATCGCGTCGACCGAAGGGCTGGGCGCGACGCCGGGCAACAGCCCCTATGTCGCGGCCAAGCACGGCGTGATCGGATTGACGCGGGGCATGGCGGTGGATCTGGGGCGCGAAGGCATCACGGTAAATTGCATCTGCCCGGGCCCCATCGACACGCCGCTCGTCGCGGCGATCCCGGACGAGCACAAGGAAATCTACGCCAAGCGCCGCGTGCCGCTCCGCCGCTACGCCATCCCCGAAGAGGTCGCGCATATGACATTGTCGTGCGTGCTTCCTGCGGCGAGCTTCCTGACCGGCGCGGCAATCCCCGTCGATGGCGGGCTGACGATCAAGAATGCGTGATCGGGCGGGCGCCACGGTGCGGGAACAGCCCGGCTATCGCGACGACCCATCCGTTCCCGATTTCGACGACAGCCAGCCGGTGATCATCTTCGACGGCGATTGCGTGCTGTGCTCGCGTTCGATGCGTCTGATCGCGCGGCTGGACACCGGCGGGCGCTTCCGCATGACGCCGGCCCAGGGCGAGATCGGCCAGGCGCTCTACCGCCATCTCGGCCTGCCGACCGACCGGTTCGATACCTATCTGCTCGTCGCCGACGGCCGGATCGCGCAGCGATCGACCGCGGTCATCGGCATCGCGCGGCGGCTTCGCTGGCCATGGAAGCTCGGCGCGGCGCTGTGGATCGTGCCGCGACCGTTGCGCGACGCGCTCTATAATTTCATCGCGCGGCGCCGCTATCGCTGGTTCGGCCATCAAACGGCCTGCGTGATAGGCCAGCCGGGTCTTCGCGACCGGCTGCTGTGAAGCGCGTGATCGTTGTCGGCGGCTATGGCGGTTTCGGCGCGCGCATTTCCGAATTGCTCTCCGAACGCGGTTTTGCCGTCGTCGTCGCAGGCCGCAGCGAGGAACGCGCCGCCGCCTTCTGCCGGGCGAGAGAGGGCGAGCTGACGCCCGCGGCGATCGACCGGAGCGAAGTGGACGCGGACGCGCTGCAGTCGTTCGGCGCCTGGGCGCTGGTCGATGCGGCGGGACCGTTTCAGGGCAATGATTATCGGTTGCCCCGCGCATGTATCGCCGCCGGGCTGCACTATTGCGACATCGCCGATGCGCGCGAATTCGTCGCCGGGATCGGTGCGCTCGACGCCGAGGCGCGCAAGGCGGGGCTGGCCGTCGTTTCCGGTGCGAGCACATGCCCGGCGCTGACCGCCGCCGTCTGCGATCGCCTCGCCGCCGGGCTCGATCGGGTCGCGACGATCGACATCGTCCTCAGCGCCAGCAACCGCGCCGCCGCCTCGCCTGCGATCACCCGGGCCGTGCTCTCTTATGCCGGCAAGCCGATGCCGCTATGGCGCAGCGGGATGTGGGAGACGGCGACCGGCGGCAGCGAATGGCGGCGCGTCACTTTCGACAGCGACGGCAGGCCCTATCGGCGGCTGGCGGGGCTGTGCGACATACCCGATCATGTGCTGCTCCCCGGACGCTATCCGGGGGCACCGGCTATCGGTTTCCGTGCGGGCACCGAGATCGGCCTGCAGAACCGCGCCGTGCAGTGGACAGCCTGGCTCGTCCGGCGAGGGATCATCGCGGATGGCAGGCGGCTGACCGTCCCCGCCCATCTGGTCCAGCGGCTGATGCGCGGCATTGGCGGCGAGCGATCGGCGATGCGGGTCGAGCTTACCGGATGGCTTGGCGGCTCGGCGGTCCGCCGCAAATGGGAGCTGCTTGCCCGAAACGGCGACGGCCCCTGGGTACCGTGCCTTGCGGTTCCCGCGTTGCTCGCGCGGCTGCGCGACGGCGAAATTGGGCCGGGCGCGCGGCCTGCCGCCGGGCTGATCGATCTCGCCGATTATGAGCTGGGCTTTGCCCCGCTGGCGATCCGCACCACGCAGACCGAAATGCCTTGTGTTCCGCTCTACCGCCGCGTGATGGGTGAAGATTTCGACCGGCTTCCGGCGGCAATTCGGGCGATGCACGAGGTGGCCGGCGAACTGAACGCGACGGGCGAGGCGCGGATCGCACGCGGGCGAAATCCGATCGGTCGTTTGATCGCTTGGCTGTTCCGCTTTCCGCCAGCCGGTACGCGAATCCCGTTGCATGTCCGGATGAGCGAACGTGACGGCGTCGAGACCTGGACGCGCACCTTCGACGGACATCGCATGCGCAGCGAACTTTCGGCGCGCGGCGACCGGCTCGTCGAACGCTTCGGGCCGTTTCGCTTCGGCTTCGCCTTGCGCGCCGCGCCGGATAGCCTGGAGATGGATCTCGATCGCTGGTGGTGCGGCCCTCTGCCGCTGCCGCGCGCGCTGGCGCCGAAAAGCCCGGCACGCGAATATGTGGAGGGAAAGCGATTCCATTTCGACGTGCCGATCGCGCTGCCGCTGATCGGGACGGTGGTTCGCTATCGCGGTTGGCTCGATCCCGTCACGAACGAGAAGGCCGATGCAGCGCCGCCCGGCCTGGCATGATCCCATGCGGCAGGCCGTGATGATCAGGCGGCCGCCGGTAGCCTCAATCGCACGAGCAGACCGCCCAGATCCTCGCTTTCGAGCAGCGCGACATCGCCACCGTAAATGTCGGCCACGTCCCGCACGATCGCGAGGCCGAGGCCGGTACCGGGCTTGTTGGTGTCAAGCCGCGCCCCGCGTTCGAAGATCGTCTCGCGCTCGGCTTCGGGGATGCCGGGCCCGTCATCCTCGATCGCGATCTCGACGAAAACGCCGACCGTCTCGACCGTCACGAACACGCGCCCGCCGCCATATTTGGCCGCATTCTCGATCAGATTGCCGAGCAGTTCGTCGAGATCCTGGCGTTCGACATGGACGGCGGCGTCCTTCTGCCCGGCGATATCGATGGTGACGCTGTCGTAGAGCCGGGACACCGCCCGCTCGACCGAGACCAGCGACGGCCACACATCGGCGCGCGACTGGCCGGCGCCGCGGCGGCCGATGGCACGCGCCCGGGCGAGATGATGATCGACCTGCCGCCGCATGGCACGCACCTCGCGCGTCACGGTCGCCGGTAGCGTCTCCGCCTCTACCGCCGCCTCGTTCTGCAGCACGGTCAACGGCGTCTTCAGCGCATGGGCCAGATTGCCGGCATGGCGCCGCGCCTCCTCGGCCTGCGTCTCGTTATGGTCGAGCAGGTCGTTCAGTTCGTCGACCAGTGGCTCGATTTCGCGCGGCAACGTCTCGTCGACGCGCGATTTTCGTCCCGAACGGATATCGGAAATCGACTCGCGGACGCGCCGCAGGGGCCAGAGCCCGAAATAGGCCTGCAGCGCCGCCATCACGACAAGGCCGATGCCGAGCAACGCGAAGGACCGCACCATCGTCTGCCGCAACACCCGAATCTGCGCGTCGAGCGCCTCCCGCGACGAGGCGACCTGGAAGCGGAAGGTCTGGTCGCTTTCGGGCAGCCGCGCATCGCGCTCGAGAATCCGCAGAGGCTCCCCGGCAAAGGCAGTGCTGTCATAGCTGTGGATGACATTATCGTCATGCTCCTCGCCGAGCGGCAACGCCCGGTCCCAGAGCGAGCGCGAGCGGAACTGTTCCTGGCCCGGGGCCGAAACCTGCCAGTAAAAGCCGGAATAGGGTTCGAGGAAACGCTGGTCGCCGAGCGGCCGGATGAAGCGGACCTCGCCATCGGGGCCGAGTTCGGACGAAGCGATCATGGCCGTGAGCGCATATTCGAGCTGGGCATCGAAATTGCGGGTGATCGCCTGGGTGAGTACCCGATCGAGCGCCAGCCCGCCCGTCACCAGCAGCACGCCGATCCAGATCGCGGCAACACCGATCATGCGCCGCGTCAGCGACATCCGGCCGCGGCGGCGCTGGAGTTGCGTCAGTTGCTCTTCGGGCTTCATCTCGACCGGTTGGTCCATGGATTCACCTTAGACCCTATCGTTGCAGCGACAAAGCCGGGCGCGACGGTGATGATTGTCGGGCTCCCCCCATCGGTCGAGCTGACAAAACCCTTCCGCTATTCCGCCCGTCGCTCGTTCGGGTCTTCGAGCGCATAGCCGAGACCGCGGATCGTCGTGATCACATCGGCGCCCAGCTTCTTGCGGATGCGCGTGACGAACACTTCGATCGTGTTCGAATCGCGGTCGAAATCCTGGTCGTAAATATGCTCGATCAGCTCGGTCCGGCTGACGACCTTGCCCTTGTGATGCATGAGATAGCTGAGCAGCTTGTATTCCTGCGCCGTCAGCTTTACCGGCTCGCCATCAAGGCTGACCTTGCCCGAGCGCGTGTCGAGCCGTACCGGCCCGGCCACGAGCTCGCTCGACGCATTACCACTGGCGCGGCGGATCAGCGCGCGCAGCCGGGCGATCAGTTCTTCGGTCTGGAAGGGCTTGGCGAGATAATCGTCGGCCCCGGCATCGAGGCCCGCCACCTTGTCCGACCAGCTGTCGCGCGCGGTGAGCACGAGCACCGGCACCGTGATGTCTTCCTTGCGCCACCGGTCGAGCACCGTCAGCCCGTCGACCTCCGGCAGGCCGAGATCGAGGACGATCGCGTCATAGCTTTCGGTCTGGCCGAGAAAATGCCCGTCTTCGCCATCGGTGGCGAGATCGACGGCATAGCCCGCGCCCTCCAGCGTCGCCTGGAGCTGGCGGCCGAGCGTCGGTTCGTCTTCGACTATCAATACGCGCATATGGGTCTACCTGTCGCTGCGGTCCCGGATGCGGCCCGAAGAGGCGTCGACTTCGACACGGATCACCTCGCCGTCCCGCATGAACGTCATGCGATAGGTGTTGCTGCGCTCAAAATAAATAGGGTTGCCGAGATAGTCGGCGCCGCGCATCTGCTGCACGACGCGCCGCTCGATCATGCGCAGCGACATCGCCCGCCCCTGAACCCGATTGTCGAGCACCGCGTCCTGCTCGCTGCGCAGCTGCGCAGGCGCAGGCGTCATCGCGATTCCGGCGATGGCGAAGGCTAGGGCAAGGCGTGCGACCATGGTCATGACGGCTGGCATAGCCATGCCGCATTGAACAAGTGGTGAATGTGTCGGCACGGCTTTGTTCAAGCGACACTGTTGCAGCAATGCCGCGACTCATGCGCCACGGGCGGTCGCGCGGCCATGCCGAAACATTCCGCCGGATCAGCCTCCGGTCCCCGTGCGGATCGCTTCGCGCGCTTCGGCAATGGCCGATTCGACGTCGCGTTCACCCGCCGCGATTGCCGAGCCGAGGCCGTAGAGCGTCGCCGAGATCGTGTTGCCCATATTGGGTTCCTCGGTCAGCGTGACGCCGCCATCGGCTTCGATCGCCTCGTCCCAGGCCTCGCGCACGGCGGCCCAATAACCTTGCGTCGCGGCCCAATATTCCTCTGCCGGTGCCGGATCATACTCGTCCGACTGGGCATAGGTGTTGAGGACGATTTCCTGGACGAAGGGTTCGACCTCGCCCTCGACGAGCCCCATTTTGAGATTGTCCTGCCAGTGGATCCAGCCTGTCGGCGAGGGCGAATGGCGGTTGATCGCGAGATAGCGGTCGTAGCGCGGATTGCGCGTCGCATCGCGGCGGGCGAGCGGACGCCAGGTCCAGCTCGACCGCCAGCGGTGCACGCCGCCCTGATCGGTCCAGTTGCCATAGGCACCGTAACGCGGCGAATCATCGACCTGCCACACCGTCTGCGACCAGGCGCCCTCGCGCCGGTCCTCGGGAACCTCCTCCACGTCCCAGCGCCCCTCGCCAACATAGGCGAGATAGGTTTCCGGCTCATAGACCCAGTCCTGCCGCCAGTGCTTGACGACATGCGGATCTTCCTCGGTACCGACGACGAGGAGATGCTGGAGCACGATCCGTTCGCCCGTATCCTCGATCACCCGCACGCTTTCGAAACCGCCCGACATCTTCGGTTCGAGCGGCGTGTAATCTTCGCGCCAGCTCGTCGTCTCGCGCATGTCGAAGGTGACCCGATAGTCGCCGGCCATGGCGAGGATGGCGGCGCGGTCCGCCTCGAAGGCGGCCTGTTCTTCGGCGGCGCTGCGTTCGGGCACCGGATCGGTGGCGAAACCCGTCGTCGCCGGCGCCAGCAGCGCTGCAGCCAATGCCCACTTAATGCAATTGCGAGTCATTATATTTCTCCCTGAAAATCGGATCAGAACCGGGCAGACAGCGAAACACGGAAATTGCGTCCCGGCTGCGTATAGGCGTCGGTATCGGGGGCGCTGGCGGGCAGGCCGTTGACGTCGGCCCACCAGGCGTATTTTTCGTCGAAGACGTTGAACAGGCCCGCGCGCAGCGTGAAATTCTCGTTGAAGCGGACGAAACCCGTCAGGTCGAACACGGTAAAACTGTCGGGCCGGAAGCATTCGCCCGTGCAAAGCCCGGTGGTATCCTCGAAATCCTTGCGCGCCGCGCTCGTCATGAACGCGCGGATCCCGAACCGGTCGCGCGGGGCCGTCCAGCCGGCGCCGAGCACGATCTCCAGCGGATTGATCGTCGACAGCGGCGATTCCATACCGTTGACGCCGATCACCTCGCCGGTCGCCCAGGCGATGCTGCCGTCGATCGAGAAGCCGCCGGGAAAGTCGAACCCGACACGGCCCTCGATCCCCTCGATCTCCACCTCGTCGAGATTGATGAACTGGAACAGCAGCGGATCGCCCGGTGCGCCGGTGCCGCCGACGACCTGCTGACTGATGAAATCGTCATAACGGCCGATAAAGCCGGTTAACGAGGCCGAGAAGATCTCGCCGCCGTGCCGCACGCCAGCTTCGTATGTCTCGCTGGTTTCCGGGCCGAGATCGGGATTGGGCAGCGAGGTATAGCCGAAGATTAAGTTCTCGAAGAACTGGTTCACCTGGGTCGGCGACGGCGCCTTGAAGCCCTGCGCGTAATTTCCGTAGACGCTGAAGCCGCTGCCGAGATCGAGCACGGCGCCGAAGCGCGGCGTGACGCGCGACCCGTCCAGCCCCGTGGGGTTGAAGTTGGGCAGCAGGGGATCGGCCTTGGGGTCGAGATCGAAAAAGTCGAAGCGCAGCGCCGGATACAGCGACATAGCACCAATCTCGATCACGTCGCCGACGACCAGTCCGCCGAGCGTAAAATCGGTGGTGGGGAAGGCGCGCGCCGGAAACGGCTCGCCCGTCGGCGGGACGGTGCCGTCGCGCAACCCTTCCTGCCGCGTCCATGAAATGTCGCCGCCGATCACCAGATTGTGGCGGAAGCTTTCGGGGCCGAAGCTGGTACGGACCTCGCCGCTCGCGCCGAAGACGCGGTTCTCGAAGGTGTTGAGGCGGGTGCGGTCGGGCTGCGGCGTGCGCAGTTCCTCGGCGAACTGGCGGTTCTCGCCATCCTGCCAATAGACACCGAGCGAGGCATAATCGATCGCGCCCGTTCCCTCGTAACGCCAGTCGAAACTGACGCGCGCACGTTCGGTGCTGTCGTCCGCGATCAGGCTGTCGGTCGTCGCGCCGGTAAAGGCGGACGTGACCTGCCCGCTCAGCACATCGGTGTAGACATTGCTGTCGAGATATTCGCCGGTAAGGCGGAAACGATGCTGCGCGTTCGGCGCGAAGACGATCTTGCCGAGAAACGCGTTCGACTCGGTGTCCTGCGGATTGGGCAGCGTCCGCGTCTGACCGGTGCCGCCGACATCGCCTTCATTGTCGAGTTCCTGGCCGTCGCGGCGCGTATAGGCGGCGAGCGCCGACCAGCGGCCCGCCCGGCCCGCGACGATCGCGGTTTCGGAGAATTCGTCGCTCGCCGAATCGAAGCTGACGCGCGCCAGCGCGGTAAAGTCGCCGCCCTCGCCGAGCAGGTCTTCCGGATCGGAGGTGGTGAAGCTGACCGCGCCGGAAAGTCCGTCCGAACCGTAGAGCGCCGATGCCGGACCGCGCAGGAATTCGACCGATTTGACGAGGCCGATATCGACATAGTCGCCGCGCCCCGCCGCCTGCGCGCCGAAGGTGAAGCCGTCGGGCTGCCGGATGCCATCGACCTGGATCAGCACGCGGTTGCCGCCGATGCCGCGAATGTTGAAATCGGCATTGCCGTCCCGCCCGGTGGTTCCGAGCGCGGCGCCGAAGCGGGCGGGCGCGCGACGGACGGTGATTCCCGCCTCGAAACGAACCAGATCGCGCACATCGGTAGCGAGCTGGTCGGCAATGTCTTCCTCGGTCAGCACGGTGACGGTCGCCGGTACTTCGTCGGTCAGCTGCGGCAGCCGCGTCGCGGTCACCGTGATCTGCGGATTGCCGGCGCCGTCGACGGCCATCTCGGCCCAGGCGGGCTGGCTGGAAAAGGCCATCAGGGCGATGGCCGCGCTATATGTCCTGCTATGCATATTGCCCCCATATATCGCATGCTACTGCGACTCACTCGCATTATCAGTCTTGAGGCCCTCTACGCATCCTGGCTTGGGCGGTCAAGCGGGCATGCTTGCGGGTCGTCGCTGCGCGGCCTAAGTCGCCGCTCATCATGGCCGCACCGATCCTCACGCTCGAAGACCTGGGCCTCAACATGGGCACCCATTGGCTGTTCCGCGGCCTCGACCTGCATGTCGGCGCGCGCGACCGGCTGGCGCTGATCGGCCGCAACGGGGCGGGCAAGACGACGCTGTTCCGGCTGCTGATGGATGAGATCGAACCCGATGAGGGGCGGCGGACGATCCAGCCGGGAAAGAAAGTCGTGCTGCTGGAGCAGGATCCGGACATGGGCGGCCATGCGAGCCTGCTCGACTGGGCGACATCGGGCGAGGACGGGCCGCCGCATTTCGCTGTCGAAGCCATTGCCGATCAGCTCGACATCGATCTGGGTCGCGAGGCGAAGACGGCATCGGGGGGCGAGCGGCGCCGCGCCGCGATCTGCCGCGCGCTGGCGCAGGAGCCCGACCTGTTGCTGCTCGACGAGCCAACCAACCATCTCGATCTCGGCGCGATCGAATGGCTCGAGGACTGGCTCGGCCGATATAACGGCGCCTTCGTCGTCATCAGCCACGACCGGACGTTTCTGAAGCGCCTGACGCGGTCGACGCTGTGGCTGGATCGGGGAAAGCTCCGCCGCAACGAGGTCGGCTTCGGCGGCTACGATGCCTGGGTCGAGAAGGTGTACGAGGAAGAGGCCAAGGCGGCCGACCGGCTCGACGCCAAGCTCAAGATCGAGATGCACTGGCTGCATCGCGGCGTCACCGCGCGGCGCAAGCGCAATATGGGGCGGCTGGAAAAGCTGAACCAGATGCGCGCGCAGAGAGCGGCGATGCTCGGCCCTGCGGGAACGGCGAAGCTCGGGCTGGAAAGCGACGAGGTGAAGACGAAGAGCGTCATCACCGCCGAAAATGTTTCCAAAGGGTATGACGGCCGCACCATCATCCGCGATTTCTCGCTACGCATCCAGCGCGGCGACCGGATCGGCATCGTCGGCGCCAATGGGGCGGGCAAGACGACGCTGCTCAAGCTGCTGACCGGCGAGATCGAGCCCGACGAGGGCAAGGTGGTGCGCGCCAAGACGCTGTCGGGCGTCGTGATCGACCAGCAGCGCAAATTGCTGCGGCCCGAAAAGCGGGTGCGCGATATCCTCGCCGAAGGCGGCGACTGGATCGATGTGCGCGGAACCCGGAAGCGCATCGAGGGCTATCTCAAGGACTTCCTGTTCGATCCGACGCTGGCGGACGCGAAGATCGGCACGCTGTCGGGCGGCGAGCGGTCGCGCATCCTGCTGGCGCGAGAATTCGCGCGGACATCGAACCTGCTTGTGCTCGACGAGCCGACCAACGATCTCGACATGGAAACGCTCGACCTGCTGCAGGAGGTGATCGCCGATTATGAGGGCACGGTGCTGCTCGTCAGCCATGACCGCGATTTTCTCGACCGGACGGTGACGCTGACGCTGGGCCTCGATGGCTCGGGCCATGTCGATATCGTCGCCGGCGGCTATGAGGATTGGGAGAAGAAGCGACGGCCGCGCCGGGATACTCCCAAATCGCCGGGCGGTTCAGGCTCGAAGGATGAGGCCCCGTCGCTCCCGCCGCAAACCAAGGCTGCCAAGCTCAGTTACAAGGACCAGCGCGATCTCGACCGGCTGCCGGGCGAGATCGAGAAAATCGAAGCGGCGATCGCGAAGGCGGAAGAAGAATTGTCCGACGCCGATCTCTACGCCCGGGACCCGGAACGCTTCCACGCGCTGACCAAAGAGATCGAGGACGCCCGTGCGACCCGCGAGGCGCATGAGGAGCGCTGGCTCGAAGTAGCAGAAATGGCGGAGGAGTTGGAAAAGAGCTGAGGCCGCTTGCTCGAAGGCTGGCTAGCGCAATCCCTCGGCCGCCATCGCACGCCGCACGCTTTCACGCTCGAGGTTGCGGGCGCGATAGGATTTCACGGCTTCGGGCAGATCGACCTTCATCTTGCCGGCCCAGAGCGTGGTCACGAAAAGATAATTGTCGGCCACCGTCGGGCCATCGCCGACCAGCCAGTCGCCACCTTCGTGCAGCTGCGTCGCCAGCTCGTATTTCTTGGTCAGCTTCTCTCGCGCTGCGTCCTTTTCCGCATCGCTCGCATCGCCGAATAGCGGGTGATAAGCCCCGTGAATCTCGGATCCGACGAAGCCGATCCATTCGAGCATCTTGTAATAATCCGCGCCCTTCGGAGACATGTCGAACCGGTCGGAGATATAGGTGAGCACGGCCGGGATTTCGGTCAGCAGCCCGGTTTCTTCGGTGTCGATGGCAGGCACGTATCCGCGCGGGCTGATGGCGTAGAAATCCTCGCCATCTTCGGTCTCGTGTTTCGACAGGTCGACCTTGATGGCATCGAAATCCGCGCCGGCCTCTTCGAGCGCAATGTGGCTGGCGAGGCTGCAGGCACCGGGCGAATAGTAGAATTTCATTTTCAGGCTCCTCGAGAGATATCAGTCCTCCAGTGAACGGCCCGCCCGGCCCGCCAGTTCCACGGCATATTGCCAGGCGACCCGACCCGACCGCGCGCCGCGCTTCGTCGCCCATTGCACGGCGTCCGCGGCGTCGAAATCGAGAGCGAAATGATCGGCATAGGCGCGGACCATGGCGAGATAGTCGTCCTGGCTTGCGGCGTGGAATCCGATGCTGAGACCGAAGCGATCGGCGAGCGCGAGACTGTCGTCGCGCGCGTCGCGCGGATTGATGGGATCGTCCTGCTCGGCCATGCCGCGCGGCACGATATGGCGCCGGTTGGACGTCACGGTAAGGCGGACATTTGCGGGCCGCGCCTCGGCCCCGCCCTCGAGCAGCGAGCGCAGGATCCGCACCGCGGACGAATGTTCGTCGAAGCCGATATCGTCGATAAAGAGGAGGAAAGCGCGCGGCACGCCGGCCAAAGCTTCGAACAGCGCCGGCAGCGTTTCGAGCCGGTCCGGGGCGACCTCGACGAGCGCGATATTCTCGCCCGCGCCCTGCAGGTCGGCAACGACGCTTTTCGCCAGCATCGATTTGCCCGTTCCGCGCGCACCCCAGAGCAGCACGTCATGCGCCGCCGCACCCTGCGCCAAGCGGCGGCTGTTCTCGCGCACCGTCTCTTTCTGCCGTTCGATCCCCGTGAGGAGCGCGAGCGGCAGTGGCGCAAAGTCACGCGCCACGGCAAGCGCCGTTCCACGCCAGATATAGGCCGGATGCGCCATCGGGTCGGCAGCCTCGGCGGGCGGCGGCGATAGCCGTTCGAGCGCGGCGGCGATACGGGCGAGGGCGTCCTCGGTCATGCGCCCGCTGTAGCGGGAATGGAGGGTTGCGGGGAAGAGGGCGCAATTCCTTCCCGCCACGGGGAGGTGGCAGCCTGAAAGGCTGACGGAGGGGGCTCAACTCCCTGGCGCAGTGCTTGTGGATAGCCCCTTCCACCGGCTTCGCCGGTCCCCCTCCCCGTGCCGGGGAGGAATGGGGTTACAAAGACCCGGCCAGCGCCCGCGCCTCCTCACGCTGGCGAAAGTTCGGATCGGCGAGCGCGATCCGCGCGGCGCGGCCAGCAGCCGCCCTCCGCCCCGTCGCCGCATAGGCGCGGGCGAGGCGCCATTGCGTGGCGCTATTGTTCGGCATCATGTCGCGCGCCTTTTCCATCATTTCGATGCCGCGCGCCTGATCGATATCGCCATCGAACAGCGTCCAGCCATATACTTCCGACACTGCTGGGTTCATCGGCACCAGCAGATAGGCGCGGCGGGCGAGCGCGGCGGCGCGGCCCTCATTGCCGCTTTCGTGCCAGGCGAGCGCCAGCCCGGCGAGCACCGAGGCGTCGCGATCGCCGATCATCGCACGGACGAGTTGATATTGCGCGATCGCTGCGCGCCAGCGGCCGAGCGACAGGTTGATATCGCCGGCGAACCGCGCCGCCGCAATGCTGCGCGGATTCTGCTGGCGGTAGAGCGACAGCGCGTCGAGCGCGCCTTGCGGCTGTCCCGCGCGCATCAGCGCCTCGACCATGCGCAAGGCCGTCGGTTCGTCGAAACGAATATTGGCGGCATCGGCATAGGCGGCGGCCGCAGCCGTAAAGTCTCCCGCCGCCGCCAGCGTGTCGCCCAGGACGATATGGGCGTCGGGCGCCTGCGGGTTGGCATTTCGCAAGGCTTCGGCGCGGCCCAGCGCATCGCCGATCCGGCCGGTCACGAGATAGCCGCGGATAAGCGCGATCTGTTCGCCCGCGCCTCCCTCGGCCGCCGCTTGCTCAAGCGCGCCGAGATTGACGCCGTCCGGACCCGTCCCGACCGGCGCGACGGCGCCGCGCGCGGCCATGGCGGCGCGCTGAAGATAGGGCAGTGCGGCCGTCCGATCGCCCCGCCCTTCCAGCGCCCGGCCGATCAACGTCAGCACATAGCTGTCGGCATCGGCGCGGCGGGCGAGCGGCGCCAGCGTGTCGATCGCGGCGTCCATATCGCCCGAGCGGAAGAAGGTCGCGCCGAGCAGCCGCTGCGCGGTCCGGTTGCCGGGCTGTTCCTCGATCAGCGTTTCGAGGCGCCGGATCGCGGACTCGTAATTCTGCTGGCGATAATCGATCGACGCCTGCAGCAGCTGCATCGCCGGCATGCCGTCCAAGCGCTCGTTCGTCAGTTCCACGAGCCGCTGCGCCAGAGTGAAGTTGCGCGCGCGGGCGGCGAGCACGGCCTGAAGATACAGCGCCTGCGGATTGCCGGCATCGCGGCCCAGTATCTCGCGCGTCGCGGCGAGCATCTCGGTATAGCGCCCCGCCTCGCCCAGCGTCTTGGCGCGTTCGATCATCGCGGGCAGATAATCGTCGTCGACCGCCAGGGCGCGATCGAACCAGCCCAGGCTTTCGACCAGGCCATATTGCGTGCGCGCAAGCACGCCCTTGAGCACCAATGCTTCGGCATTTTCCGGTGCCAGCTCGATCGCACGGTCGGCAGCCTCAATGGCGCCCGAAAGCTCGCCGGTGTCGATGCGGAAGCGCGCAATGTCGATCCAGAGCGCCGGGTCTTCCGGCGCGGTTTCGATCGCGAAGTTGAACGCATCGGCCGCTGCACCGATCTCGCCGGCCTGGGCGAATGCGCGGCCACGCACACGGGCGGTGGCGGCATGGAATTCGGGATCGATATCGCCGGTCTCGGTCTCGGCCAGCGCGGCCGCCTCATCGCCATTGAGCAGCAACGCTTCGGCCATCAGGTGACGGGTTCGGCCTGCCGGAACGCCTGCCGCCCGGGCGCGCTCGACGGTTCCTGTCGCCGACTGCCCGTCGCCCAGCGACAATTGCGTCCGCGCGAGCAGCCGCCAGGCCGCCTCATTGCCCGGCTCCTGCTCGACCGCATTCATCGCTTCGACGCGCGCGGCGCCGAGATCGCCGGCCTCGGCGAATTGCTGCGCGCGCTCGAAAGCATTGGCTGACGCGCCCATGCGCGAAACGGCCAGCATTGCCAGCAGCATCAGCGCGAGCCCCGCCGCGGCGATCGCCGCGACGCGCAGCGGCACGCGGCGCTGCGGCCGGGCCTTGCTGCGGCGACGGCGGCTCATCAGGCGCTCATCTCATATTGCTTGAGCAGGTCGTAAAGCGTCGGGCGGCTGATGCCGAGCAGCTTGGCGCCCTGCGAGATATTGCCCTGCGAGCGGGCGAGCGCGCTCGTAATCGCCTTGCGGTCGGCGATCTCGCGGGCGGCCTTCAGGTTGATCGGCTGGGAGTCCTCGTCCGCCACGTCGAAATCGAGATCGGCGGCGGTGACGAGCTTGGCGTCGGCCATGATCGCGGCGCGCTTCACCCGGTTTTCCAGTTCGCGGACATTGCCCGGCCAGTTCCAGCTGTCGATCGCCGCCAGCGCATCGGGCGCGAAGCCGGTCACCGCTGTCTTCATCTCCGCGGCATATTTGCGCAGGAAATGCTTGGCGAGCAGGACGGCATCGCCCGGCCGTTCGGCGAGCGAGGGGATGGTCACGACGATCTCCGCAAGGCGGTAATACAGGTCGTCGCGGAAGCTCTTTTCCGCGATCATCGCGTCGAGGTCCTGGTGCGTGGCGCACACGATCCGGACATCGACCGGGATCGGCTTGCGTCCACCGATCCGTTCGACGACGCGCTCCTGCAGGAAGCGCAGCAGTTTGACCTGCAGCGGCAAGGGAATGTCGCCGACCTCGTCGAGGAACAGCGTCCCGCCCTCGGCCAGTTCGATCTTGCCCTCGGTCGTCTTGGCGGCACCGGTAAACGCGCCCTTTTCGTAGCCGAACAGCTCGGCCTCCAGCAGGTTTTCGGGAATCGCCGCGCAGTTGATCGCGACGAAGGGCTTGTCGCGGCGCGGGCTTTCGTCATGGACGCCGCGCGCGAGCAGTTCCTTGCCCGTGCCGCTGGCACCGAGCAGCATGACCGAGACATCGGCGGCGGCGACCCGCTCGATCGTGCGCGCCACTTTCAGCATTTCGGGCGACCCCGTGATCATTCCGCCGAGCACGGTATGGTCGTCGTTCGCCGCGGCGAGGCGGGCATTCTCCCGCTCGATATCATGGAGCTGGAAGGCGCGGCTGACGATCAGGCCGAGCGCGTCGATATCGACCGGCTTCTGGTAGAAATCATAGGCGCCGCTGGCGATGGCGCGGAGCGCGCTCTCCCGCGCGCCATGGCCCGAGGCGACGACGATCTTGGTGTCGGGCTTGAGACTCAGCATCTCTTCCAGCGTCGCGAAGCCTTCGGTCACGCCATCGGGATCGGGCGGCAGGCCGAGATCGAGCGTCACGACATCGGGCTCATGCTGGCGCAGCATGTCGATCGCCGTCTCGCGGTCGCCGGCGACGACCACCTCGTAATCCTCATAGGCCCAGCGCAACTGCCGCTGCAGACCCTCGTCGTCCTCGACGATCAGCAAGGTCTTCTTTTGCTCGGCCATCAGGCAATCATCCGTTCGGTTTCCGGCGCTGCATCGGTGGGCGCGTCGGGCAATGTGATGGAGAAGCGGCTGCCCTTCCCGGGCGCGCTTTCGACCGTGAGCGTCCCGCCCATTTCCGCGACCAGCGACCGCGCCTCATAGGCGCCGATGCCGAAGCCGTCGGGCTTGGAGGAGGAGAAGGGGCGGAACAGCCTGTCGCGCACGAACGCCTCGTCCATCCCCGCGCCGCCGTCGATCACGGAGATGCGCCCCGCTTGGTCGCCGTCGACCAGAATCCGCACCGGCACATTGGCCGGACTCGCATCGATGGCGTTCTGGACGAGATGGAGCAGCGCGGTTTCAAGCCGGGCCGGCGCGGCGAGCACATGCCGGTCGCCCTCACCTTCGACCGCAATCGGGTGGGCGGCCTCCTTTTGCGCGGCGACGCTCCGCGCCAGTTGCAGCAGACAGACGGACCGCAATGCTTCCGCCTTGCCGCGCTCCTGCGGCGCGAGGCGGGCGAGCATGTCGTTCATCTTGCCGACCGAATCCTGGATCGTCGCGATCATGTCGGCGCGGAATTCGGGATTGTCGGCATGGCGCTCGGCATTGCGAGCGACCAAGCTCAGCTGGCTGACGAGATTTTTGAGGTCGTGCATGATGAAGGCGAAACGGCGGTTGAATTCGTCGAAGCGCCGCGCCTCGGCGAGCTGCTCCTGCCCGCGCGCCTCGGCGAGATAGCTGGCCGCCTGCCGCCCGGCGATGCGGAGCAGGTCGAGATCCTCCCAGTCGAGCTCACGGTCGACGCGCGGCCGTTCCAGCAGCACGGCCCCCGTCAACGCGCCGCGATGGATCAGCGGGACCAGTGCCCAGCTTTTCGGCGCTTCGACGATCCAGTCGGGCAGCAGCGTCGCGACGCGCGCGGCGCCGGTATCTCCCTCGCGGCGCAGCGCGTCGATCTCTACGATATGCGCGCTCGCCCGCATCCAATCGGACAGGGGTAGGGGCGCCGGCTCATGCGCTGTTTCAAGCGAATGCCAGTTCCATTGCGCGCCGGCGAGGAGCCGACCATCGCCATCGGGCTCGAACAGCAGGCCGCCCGGCGAATCGGTAATTTCCGCCAGAGCGCGGACCACACGAATATCCAACGGATCGGAATTCTCGCCCGGGCGGGCCAAGGTCTCGTTGAACCGGATCCATTCGGCGCGATAATCGTAGCGATGCTCGAACAGATGCTTGGCCAGCTTCACCTTGAACCAGGAGCGCACCCGGGCCGAAGGAATGAGGATGACCGCCGCGGCCGACATCAGCAGCACGATCCCGATCTGCACGGAAATGGCGTGCCGCCCGGCAAACATGTCGATCGCCTGGGTGGCGAAGTACATGGCGAGGAAATAGCCTCCGATGGCGAGCATCGAGAGCGACCGGAATGTCACTTTGCGCGACAGATGCACCTTCCATTCGGACCCGCGCCGCATCGACAGCACGAAATAGGGAATCAGGGCAGCCATCAGCACGCCGCGCACGGCGAGCAGCTCGAACGGCGTCCGCTCCGTCAGCCAGGCGATGGTGTAGAGGTTGAGGTCGTACGCCCACATCGCGGCCAGCGCGGCCATGGTGAGCCGGAGGCCCCAGCGCGTTTCGGGCGCCGAGGAGGTGTAGATCGCCTGCGCGACGACGAGCGCGCCGATCGCGAACAGCAGGTGAAAGATCGACGTGGATCCATACGTCACACCGGCGAGCAGGTCTCGCTCGAGCTCGACGATGAAGAAGATGTCGGTCGTCAGCTGCATCAGTGCGACGGCGAACAGCGCAACATTGAGGAGGCCGAGGAACGGCCGCTGCTCCCTGTCGAGCCCGCGCTGCATCAGAAACCAGAAGAATCCGAGATAGCTGATATTGCGGACCGTTTCGCCGGCTCGCGCCAGCGGCGCCTGCGGTCCGTAGATCGCGGCCAGCGCCGCCCAGGCGGCGGTCAGCAGGAAGGCCAAGGCGAGCACGCGCATCGCCTTGCGGCGCTCGGGCAAGGAGAATTGCCACAGGCCGAGCAGCGCAAACAGGATCGCCGCGGCGGCGTGGCCGTAGGTGGCGACACCCTCGATCATCGTGCGCCCTCGGGCCAGATGATGACGCGAACCGTCTGCAGCAGGATCAGCAGGTCGAGAAAAGGCGTGTAGTTCTTGGCGTAGTAAAGATCGTATTCGAGCTTGTGCCGCGCATCCTCAAGGCTCGCGCCATAGGGGTAATTGACCTGCGCCCAGCCGGTGATGCCCGGCTTCACCATATGGCGTTCCGAATAATAGCGCATCTTCTGCGCCAGATCGTCGACGAACTGCTTGCGCTCGGGCCGCGGCCCGACAAAGCTCATCTCGCCCTTCAGCACCGTCCAGGCCTGGGGCAGCTCGTCGATGCGCAACTTTCGGATGACCTTGCCGACGCGGGTGACGCGCGGGTCGTTCTCCTGCGCCCATTGCGCCTCCCCGTCCTTTTCGGCGTCGGTCCGCATCGAGCGTAGCTTGATCATCTCGAATTCCTGGCCGTACAGGCCGACGCGCTTCTGGCGGAAAAAGGCAGGGCCCTTGCTGTCGAGCTTCACCAGGATCGCGGCGATCGCGATCAGCGGCAACGTCAGGACGAGCAGCACGGCGCTGGCAAGGATATCGAACAGCCGCTTGAGCGCGCTCGAAATGCGGCGGCTGGCAGAGAATCCGTCGGAGAAGATCAGCCAGCTCGGATTGACGCTGTCGAGATCGACGCGCCCCGTCTCGCGCTCGATGAAGCTCGACAGGTCGTTGACATGGACGCCCGTCGTCTTGATCCGCAGCAGGTCTTCGAGCGGCAGTGCGTTGCGCCGTTCCTCGAGCGCCAGCACCACCTCGCTCGCATTGAGCAGCACGACATGATCGGCTAGATTGTAAATCGCGTCGCGATTGATCGCCTCGGGAATTTCCTGCGGCCCGTCGTTCATCGCGATATAGCCGACGACGACGAAACCCGATCCGGGCTGTTTCGACAGGTCCTTGATCCGCTGCGCGCGCGGACCGGCGCCCAGCACGACGAGGCGCCGTTTGAACGCCGCGCCGCCCAGCGTCTTGCCGAGCAGGATCCGCAAGGAAAATAACAAGCCCAGCGAGATGAACATCGAATAGAAGAGGTTCGAGCGCCACAGCGACAGATCGGGCACGAGGAAGAAGATCGACGACAGGGCGAGGATGCCGAGCGACACGGCAACCAGCAGCCGCGCAAAGGCGAAGCGCAGCGAGGTCAGCGCCTCGGCGCCGTAGACGCCGACCGCAACCATCGAAATTTCGATGGCGGCGGCAAAGGCAAGCAACTGCGGGATCCGCGTCGTGATCGGTTCGGGAATCGAACCGATCTCGCTCAATCGGTAAATCCATCCCAGCTCCGCCGCCGCCATCAGCAGCAGGAAGTCGATGATCCCGAGCAGCAGCACCGCGTGCGGCACATAATGTTTGAACAGCCTGATCAACGCATTTCGTCCATAGTCCCTTGTTCACCGGGCCTTAGGACATAATCGTAAAGAAATCCGACACATTTCCCTCGTCGGGAAATTTTACGGGCTGGATGTCAGACCTCGCCTTCGGCTCGGCGCCGTACCAGCCCTCACCCCCACCCGACCTCCCACTCAGTGTATGCAAATGGGAGGTCGGGTGGGGGTGAGGGCTGGTGCGGCGATTTTCCGCTAGGAAAATTCTGACAATCAAGAACCCCTAACCACACTCCCCGTCATCACACCCGCCACCATCTCCGCGCTCGATCTGGATCGTCGAATGGCCGATCTGGTATTTCTCCTCCAGCCGGTGCTGGGCGGCGTGGAGGAAATCGTCGCCCGGATGGCCGGCGGGCATGACGAGGTGGACGGTCATCGCCGTCTCGGTCGTGCTCATGTTCCAGATATGGAGATGATGGACGTGCGCGACGCCATCGAGCGCGGCGAGATCGGCCTCGACCTCGTCGGTGTCGATATGTTCGGGCACGGCGGCGAGCGACATTTTCACCGCGCCGATCAAGAGCTCCCAGGTCGACAGCAGGATGACGAGGCCGATGACGAGACTCGTCACCGGATCGATCCATGTCGCGCCCGTCCACAGGATCAACGCCCCGGCGATGACCACGCCTGCCGAAACCGCCGCGTCCGCCGCCATGTGGAGATAGGCGCCGCGAATATTGATGTCGCCCTTTCGCCCGCGCGCGAACAGCATCGCGGTGGCGCCGTTGACGACGATGCCGATGGCGGCGACGATGATGATCGTCCCGCCCGCCACCGGCGCGGGATAGAAGATCCGCTGGATCGCCTCCGACGCGATCAGCCCGACCGCGACGAGCAGCAGGATCGCATTGGCGAGCGCGGCGAGGATCGAGGAACCGCGCAGCCCGAAGGTGAACCGCTTGGACGGCGCGCGCTTCGCCAGCGTCGCCCCCGTCCAGGCGATGATCAGCCCGAGAATGTCCGAAAGATTGTGCCCCGCATCGGCGAGCAGCGCCATCGAACCGATGGCAAGCCCGTAGCCCGCTTCGACGATGACATAGACGGTGTTGAGCGCGATCCCGATCGCAAAGGCGCGGCCGAAGCTCGTCGGAGCATGGTGGTGATGGCCGTGGTCGTGCGAATGACCGTGTCCGTGACCATGGTGGTGATCGTGCGAATGTCCGCCAGCCATGGATCAGCGCATAAGCGCAAAGCCGCCGGTAATACTAGGACATATGGGCGAAAATGGCCGAACCGTCCGCTAGGCGATCATCGGCGCGGCGAGCACCGAAACGGTGGCGAGGAAAGATGCGAGGCCGATAATGATCGAGCGGTCCATATCAAAACTCCTGCGAGGCGTTTGGGGGATCGGACGCCTCTTGATCTTGGGACCAATTTAGGGACGGCGCTCTTTCGCGCTGTTGAATGGATCACACCTTTCGTCGACGGAATCTCACGTCGTGTCGTAGTTTGCCCGCATATAGGCGATATCGGCGGCGATCAGCTGTTCGAGCACGTCCATTTCGATATCGGCGAGCTTGTTGACGTAGAGGCACGACGCACCCGTCTTGTGCTTGCCGAGCTTCTTCATCAGTTCCGGATCGGCCCGCCCCGCACCCACATAGAGCGCCAGGTTCGATTTGCGCGGGCTGAATCCGGTCAGCAGCATGTCGCCCTCGCGCCCGCTCTCATATTTGTAGTGATAGCTGCCGAAGCCGATCATCGACGGGCCCCACATTTTCGGTTCCCGTCCCGACAGGCGGCGGAACAGTGGGATCAGCGTTTCGGCATCCTTGCGCCGCTGGTCGTTTTCGACCGAGGCGATGAAATCCGCAACGCTCGCTTCGGTTTCCTTCGTCTTGTTTTCCGCCATCGCCCTGCCCTTTCCTGTTGCGCCGCTTCGCATCCCGCCTTAGCCCGCCCGTTCGATCTAGCGGAGCACCGGCATGAGCGACAAGAGCATCAAAAAGGTCGTCCTCGCCTATTCGGGCGGGCTCGACACCAGCGTCATCCTGAAATGGCTGCAGAATGAATATGCGTGCGAAGTCGTGACCTTCACCGCCGATCTCGGCCAGGGCGAGGAGCTCGAACCCGTGCGCGGCAAGGCGCAGGCGGCGGGCGTCAGGGACGAGCATATCTTTATCGACGACCTGCGCGAAGAATTCGTTCGCGACTACGTCTTTCCGATGTTCCGCGCCAATGCCGTCTATGAAGGCCAGTATCTGCTCGGAACCTCGATCGCGCGGCCGCTCATTTCCAAGCGTCAGATCGAGATCGCACACGAGGTTGGGGCCGATGCCGTGGCGCACGGCGCGACGGGCAAGGGCAACGACCAGGTCCGCTTCGAGCTCGGCTATTATGCGCTCGACCCCGACATCAAGGTGATCGCCCCGTGGCGCGAATGGGACCTGACGAGCCGCACCAGGCTGATCGAATTCGCCGAGGCGCACCAGATCTCGGTGCCCAGGGACAAGCGCGGCGAGGCGCCCTTCTCGACCGATGCGAACCTCCTCCACACGTCGAGCGAGGGCAAGGTGCTGGAGGATCCGTGGGAAGAGACGCCCGATTACGTCTATTCGCGCACCGACCATCCCGAGGACGCGCCCGACACGCCCGAATATATCGAGATCGATTTCGAACGCGGCGACGCGGTCGCGATCGACGGCGAGGCAATGAGCCCCGCAACGCTGCTCGCGGCGCTCAACGACTATGGCAAGCGGCACGGCATCGGCCGGCTCGACCTCGTCGAGAATCGCTTCGTCGGCATGAAATCGCGCGGCATGTACGAAACGCCGGGCGGCACCATCCTGCTGACCGCGCATCGCGGCATCGAACAGATCACGCTCGACCGCGGCGCGATGCACCTAAAGGACGAGCTGATGCCGAAATATGCCGAGCTCATCTATAACGGTCTCTGGTTCAGCCCCGAGCGCGAGATGCTGCAGGCGGCGATCGACCACAGCCAGCAGCAGGTGACCGGCACGGTACGGCTGAAGCTCTACAAGGGCGGCGTGCATCTGGTCGGGCGCAAGGCCGACGTCCGCTTCAACCTCTACAGCCAGGACGTCGTCACCTTCGAGGACGATGCCGGCAAATACGATCAGCGCGATGCCGAGGGCTTCATCAAGCTGAACGCGCTACGGCTGAGGCTGCTGGGGCAGCGGCTCCGGCTGAAGAAATAAGCGCAAACAGCGTCGTTCCGGCGCAGGCCGGAATCTGATCCAGCCTGCGAGGCCGCGCTCCGGTTGGAATTCGGAAAACCCCTGCCTTCTCCGGGCGAGGGAGGGTTGACTTCGATTCTTTATTTCGATATTTCTGGAATTATCGAATCGGAGATCGCAATTGGCCGACCTATCATCCACCCAAGCAATCGAAGCGCTCGGATCACTGGCGCAGGAACACCGGCTCGCCATCTTCCGGCTGCTCGTGCAGGCGGGGAGCGGGGGTCTTGCCGCCGGCGATATCGCCGAACGGCTCGCCATGCCCAAATCCTCTCTCTCCTTCCATCTCGCCCATCTCGAACGCGCCGGGCTCATCGTCCGCCGCCGCGACGGGCGCTCGCTGATCTACAGCGCCGATTATGCGGCGATGAACCGGCTCGTCGCCTACCTTATGGAAAATTGCTGCGGCGGAGCGGGATGCGTCGACGCCCTTTCCGGCAGCCTCGAAAGGATTGCCTCATGAAACGCCTGCATGTCAGCCTCGCCGTCAGCGATATCGAACGCTCGCGCGCCTTCTACAGCGCGTTGTTCGGCAGCGAACCGACCTTCGAGCGTGGGCGCTATGTCCAGTGGCTGCTCGACGATCCGCGCGTCAATTTCGTGATCGAACAGGGCGCCGGAACCGCCGGCCTGTCGCATCTCGGCGTGCAGGTCGCCGAAGAGGACGAGCTCGAAGCGCAATTCGGCCGGGTCGCGGAAGCGGGCGGCGCCGTATTCGACGAGGGCGAGACGACCTGCTGCCATGCCCGATCGACGAAGAACTGGACCGCCGATCCGGACGGTGTGCGCTGGGAGACGTTCCTGACCCACGAACGCACCGGCGAATATGGCACGCCCGCGGCCTTTGTGATGGACAATGCGAATGAAGATGAAGATCTCCGGCCGGCCGAAAAGGCGTCCGGAGCGCGCTGCTGCGGATAGCGAATCATGACCGATCGAACCTATAATGTGCTGTTCCTGTGCACCGGGAATTCGGCGCGCTCGATCCTTGCCGAGGCACTGCTCAACCGCGAAGGCCAAGGGCGTTACCAGGCCTTTTCCGCAGGCAGCCAGCCACGCGGTGAAGTGCATCCGATGGCGCTCGACCTGCTCGCGCGAAATGGCTTCAAGACCGATGACCTGCGTTCGAAGAGCTGGGACGAATTTGCCGAACCGGGTGCACCGCAGCTCGATTTCGTCTTCACCGTTTGCGACAATGCGGCGGGCGAAACCTGCCCCGTCTGGCCCGGCCAGCCGATGAGCGCGCATTGGGGGATCGAGGATCCGGCCACGGTCGAAGGTGAGGGACAGCGCGCGGCGTTCGAGCGTGCGATGATGTTTCTGCGCAATCGCATCTCGCTGTTCACCGCGCTGCCGCTCGACGCGATCGATGCGATGAGCCTGAAGGACGAGCTCGACACCATCGGGCGGAGCGAAGGCGCGACCCGATGACCGAGGAAATGATCCGCGACGAGGTGCCGCGCACGGCGCCGCATCCGGGGCTGGCGCGACGGCTGGGCGCCGAAGCGATCGGCAGCTTCTTCCTGTTCTGCGTCGTGATCGGATCGGGGATCATGGGCGAGACGCTGTCGGGCGGGAATGTCGCCATCGCGCTGCTCGGCAACACGCTGGCGACCGGGGCGATCCTGTTCGTACTGATCGCGATGCTGGCGCCGATCTCGGGCGCGCATTTCAACCCGGCCGTGACGCTCGTGGCCGCGATCCGGCGCGAGATCGGAATGGGCGAGGGATTGCTTTATCTCGGGGCACAGCTCGCCGGCGGCATCCTCGGCGTCTGGGCCGCGCATTACATGTTCGACCTCGACATCCTGCAATGGTCGGAGAAGACGCGCACCGGCGGCGGGCAATGGCTTGGCGAGGGAATCGCGACATTCGGCCTGATCTTCACCATCCTCGGCGCCGTCCGCTACCGCCCCGAATGGGTGGCCCCAGCCGTCGCGCTGTTCATCACCGCCGGCTACTGGTTCACCAGCTCGACGAGCTTCGCCAACCCGGCGATCGCGATTGCGCGCTCGCTGTCGGATACGTTCGCCGGGATCGCACCCGCCGATGTGCCGGGCTTCGTATTGGCTCAGATTGCAGGTGCGCTTTTTGCGGCGGCGTTGGGCGGGTGGCTGTTCGCGAAAGAACTTCCCTAGAAAGCGAGTTCCTCGTCATTGCGAGGAGCCGAAGGCGACGAAGCAATCCAGGGCCACGAGCGCTGCGGTTTGTTGCCCTGGATTGCTTCGCTTCGCTCGCAATGACGTAAGGCCGGGTTCAAGGGTCACCCTTCAACCCTTCCTTAACCAAAATTTCAGCCCTTTTCGCGATAAGCGACCGCAATTCAGGCGGCCAGCAAAGGCGGGGCGATGACCGATTTTCGCGAAGCGCGCGCGGCGCTCTGGGGCTTTCTGGTCCTCGGCTTCTTTTTCTGCGCCGTACTCGGATCGGGCTATGTGAACCCGTCCGATTTCTGGCTGCTCTTCCGCACCTATCTCGGCATGGGCTTCGCGCTCTGGTTCGCCGTGGGCATCTTCGCGACGGCCGGCATGCTCTGGAAGAACCGTCCGGCAAAAGACGGCACGGCGCCCTCGCCCTTCGTCCTGATCCGCGGCTGGTTCGAAACGCAATGGGACGAGAACCGTCTTGCGCGCACCCTATGGCCGCCGATTCTCTTCGCGATGCTGCTGACGAGCTTCAACGCATTCAAGCAGAAGATCCTCGCAACGCAGGGTTTCGCCTTTGACCCGGTTTTCGCCGAGGCCGACCGCTGGCTGTTCTTCGGCCAGGACGGCTGGCGTTTCTTCCACGATTGGTTCGGATCGCCGACGGCGACCGGCCTGATCGATGCATCCTATCACGCCTGGTTCGTGCCGATGTCGGTCGGCGTCATGGTCTGCGCCTTTCTCGGCGCCTCGCATTACCGGCTGCGCACGCAATATCTGCTGACCTATCTGTTCGTCTGGATCGGTCTCGGCAGCGTGATGGCCTTCCTGATGCCGTCGGCGGGGCCGTGCTTCTACAACCTGCTCGTCGCCCCGCAGCAAAGCTATGCCGAGATGATGGCGGTGCTGAACGCGCACAATGCCGCGCTCGAGGCAAGCGGCGGCCATGTCCAGGCGTTGTCGAACATGCAGGGCCTGCTGAACGCCCGCGAAGCCGACGGGCTCGTCATCGGCGGCGGCATTTCCGCCATGCCGAGCGTCCATAACGGCCTGTCGGTGCTCTTCGCCATCGCCGCCTTCCGCTTCAGCCGAGTCGCCGGCTATGCGCTCAGCGCCTATGCCGTGCTGATCTGGGTCGGCTCGGTCTATCTCGGCTGGCACTACGGGCTGGACGGAATCGTCTCGGCGGTGCTGGTGATCGGGTTTTGGAAGCTGTCGGGAAGATTGGCGGACGCCATCGCGAGACCGGTGCATCCTTGGAGCAAGCTGGCGGCGGCTTGATTTGTCAGAACCTCGCTAACGCGAGGTCGCCGCTCTACGTCTGACTATCGAAACGTCCAACGCCGGTTCAGGTAGAAACTCAGCCACGGCGTCACGAGGACGATCGGCACGAGCGGCCAACTCGGCGACGCGCCCATTCGCACCGCAATCAACCACACCCAAAAGCTGTTGAGCGCAAAGCCTGCGAGGTTCACGGCGAGGAACAGCACACCGCTCCGCACGGGGCGGTCGCGCCTACCATGGCCTTCGAAGCTCCAGCGCGAATGGACGAGATAGCCGATCACCACCGTCGCACCGAAGGCGATGACGTTGGCGATCATCGGGTCGATCCGCACGGGGACGGCCGAAACCCAGTACACACCCGCGTAAAAGGCCGTCAGCGCGCCGCCGCTGATCGCATAGCGGACGATCTGCCGCCGAAGCTCGGGCGAAAAAGGCATGGCGCGCTCCATCGCAGGCAGGATTAGGCAAAGATAGTTAACGTTTCTTTCCTATGGATGCCCGCATGACGGAGGCAGGAACCGGCGCGGACGCGCGGGACATGGCGGATCACCGCTTCTGGCGCGCCCATTGGCTCATCGGCACACTCGTCGCATGGGCGCTGGTCTCGTGCGTCACGCTGCTCGCCAAATGGCAAAGCGTGATGGCGCTCGGCCTTGGGGATACCGACGATAATTTGCGGCTGGCGCAGGTTCGCGCGTGGCTCGACGGGCAGGGCTGGTACGACCTTCGCCAATATCACCTCGCCCCGCCCGAGGGCGCCGATATCCACTGGTCGCGCCTGCCGGACCTGCCCATCGCCGCGATCGACCTGCTGCTGACGCCAGTGGTCGGCGCAGAGATGGCCGAGCGCTGGGCCGTCGCGCTGGCGCCGCTGATCCCCTTCGCCATCGGCCTCATCGCGCTGGCGCTGATCGCGCGGCGGCTGGTTGCACCACATGCTTGGCCGCTGGCGCTGCTCGCCGCCTGCTGCGCCGGGATCCTGATGCCGATGTGGATGCCGCTGCGGATCGACCATCATGGCTGGCAGCTCGCACTGCTGGCCGTGGCGTTGGCGGGGCTTGCCGATCCACGTCCGGCACGCGGCGGTGTGACGAGCGGAATCGCGTCCGCGCTGTCGCTCGCCATCGGGCTCGAAATGCTGATCTTCCTCGCGCTGATCGGCGGCGCGACGGCGCTGTTCTGGGTGCGCTCGCAGGAGCACGCCAGACGCATCGCCGCCTATGGCGCGAGCCTTGCCGGCGGATCGGGCATCGCCTTCCTGATCTTCGCGTCGGAAGCAAATCGCGCGCCCGTCTGCGACGCGCTCTCGCCCGTTTGGCTATCGGCCGTTGCGGCGGCGGGCGCGGCGCTGGCGCTGCTCTCGCTCACGCGCAATGAACGCTGGGTCGTCCGGCTGATGCTCGCAGGGATCGCCGGAGCGCTGATCGCCATCGGCTTTGCGCTGCTCTGGCCCGATTGCCTCGGCCGCCCCGAAGGCGTGAGCCCCGAACTGCAAGCGCTCTGGCTCGACAATGTGCAGGAGGCCCGGCCGATCTGGCGGCAGGACTGGCAGAAGGCGCTGATCGTCATCGCGCTGCCGCTCTCCGGCCTTGCGGGTTACGCCATCGGCCTGTGGCGCGCGCGGACGGACATGGCCCGCTTCGCACCGCTGCTCGCGCTGGCCGCGATGGCGGTGATGAGTATCCTGCTCCTTTTCTGGCAGGTCCGTACGGCGCCCGCCGCGCAGCTCCTCGCCGTGCCCGGCGCCGCGCTGCTCGGGATGGCGATCATCCCGCCGATGCGGCGCTCGGGCCAAATGCTCGTTCGCGTCTTCGGCACCGTCGCTGCCATCGGCGTGATGACCGGGCTCTGGGCCGTTGTCCCGATCGCCATGGTGCCCGACGCCGACGCGGCGGAGAGCGAAGCCAGCGACACCGCCGAAGCCGATTGCGGTTCGCTCGAGGCCATGGCGGCGCTCGACCGCCTGCCGCCCGCGACGATCGTCGCGCCCGTCGATCTGTCGCCGCGCCTGATCGTCGGCACCCATCACAATGCGATCGCGGGTCCCTATCATCGCAATGGCGAGGCCATGATGGACGTTTTCGAAGGTCTGGGCGGGAACGAGGCGCGGCTGCGCGAAACCGTGGAGCGTTACAGCGCGAGCTATGTGCTCATCTGTCCCGGCATGAAGGGCGACTGGCTCTACGGCGTCGAGGACGAGGGGCGCACGTTCAACCGGCTTGTTTCGGACGATGCGCCATCCTGGCTGGTATCGGTCGCGCTGCCCGAAGGCTCGCCCTACAGGTTATGGCGCGTCGTCGAGTAAAATTGAAACGCACGGCTCAGCCGCCGATCCCGAACGTCCCGCCGATTCCATCGACCACGAACTGCGTCGCGAGCGCCGCCAGCAGCACACCGAGCAACCGGGTGATCACCGCCTCGATCCGCGCGCCGAGAAGCCGCATGATCGGGCTGGCGCCGAGCAGCGCCAGCAGCGTCAGCAGCAAAACCGTTGCCATCGCGCCGAGAACGACGAGCGATTCGGTCAGCCCCGTGCTGCGCGCCTCCATCAGCATCACCGCCGCGATCGTGCCGGGGCCCGCGATCATCGGCATCGCCATCGGAAAGACCGAGACGTCCTCGACCTCGGGCGTGTCGATGATCTTCTGCGCCCGGTCCTCGCGCCGCTGCGTGCGCTTCTCGAACACCATTTCGAGCGCGATCAGGAACAACATGATGCCCCCCGCGATGCGGAAGGAATCGAGGCTGATATGGAGCGCGCCCAACAATTGCTCTCCGAGCAGCGCGAAGAACAGCAGGATGAGCGAGGATACGATGATCGCGCGGATCGCCATCGATCGGCGCTGCGTATCGCTCGCCTCCGTCGTCAGGCTCGCGAAAATCGGCGCGTTGCCCGGCGGATCGATGATGACGAAAAAGGTCGTCAGCGCGGAGAGATAGAGCTCGATCATCGCGCGGGTGCCGGTGTCCGGTGTTCGATCACCGTTTCGAATTCGTCGCCGTTGAACATCGTGACCGTCAGAACAGAACCGCCACCCCGTTCGCGTTCCCATCTCCAGCGCAAGGTCTGGTCGGCGGAGCTTCCGTGCGTCGGAATATAGGCGCCTGCGGGCGCGCCGGTCCGAAACCGGCGAAATTCGCCGTCGCACGCGGCGCGGCGCACCGTCGGCTGCTCCCCTGCCGCCACCGGCATATCGAGGTCGGCGCCGTCGTCCAGCGTCCAGCGCCAGCTGCCGTCTGCCTGCCGCGCCCAGACCGTCACGAAATAACCAACGCGATTGCCTGGCCGAACCCAGGGTCCAGTATTGACCGCCATCGTGCCGTCGCACGAAATAAAGGTTCGCGCCGGCCACCAGCGCACCGAGATCGGCGGATCGGAAAGGCCATCGAGAATCTCGGAAGCAAAGCCGACGTTCGGCGCAAACATCACCGCGTCGCCACGGGCAAACCGCCGGAACGCCGTCCACTGGCCGTCGGTCTGCGCCGCTTCGGCAAACGCGCGCTCGGCCGCGATCACTTCGGCCGCCGCATCATGCTCGGCCGACCCCGCCAGCAGTAGCGCCGCGAGCGCGATCACAGCCCCTCCGGATCGGGCAGCCCCGCGCGGCGGTGGGCGGCGACGAGAGTGTTGCGCAGCAATACGGCGATCGTCATCGGCCCGACGCCGCCCGGCACCGGCGTGATCGCCTTGACATGATCGGCCTCCTCATAGGCGACGTCGCCGACGAGCCGCCCGCGCTCCTGACCCGGTTCGGGGTCGAGCCGGTTGATGCCGACATCGACGACGACCGCGCCGTCCTTGAGCCAGCTTCCGCGCACCATCTCCGGGCGACCGACGGCGGCGACGACGATATCGGCACGGCGCACGATCTCTTCGAGGTTCCGTGTGCGGCTGTGCGCGATGGTGACCGTGCAATTGGCGTTGACGAGAAGCTGTGCCATCGGGCGTCCGACGAGCTGCGAGCGGCCCATGATCACGGCATCGAGGCCCGACAGGTCGTCCCCGAGCCGGTCGTGCAGCAGCATCATGCAGCCCCAGGGCGTGCAGGGCCGCAAGCCGGGTTCGTTGTTCGCGAGCCGCGCGACATTCTCCGCCGTCAGCCCGTCGACATCCTTGGCCGGATCGATCGCGGCGACGACTTCGCCCTCATCATAACCGTCCGGCAACGGCAGCTGGACGAGGATACCATCGACGCCCTCGTCTTCGTTGAGTTGGTGAATGAGCGCGATGAGGCTCTCTTGTCCGATATCGGCGTCGAGCTTGTGTTCGAAACTCTTCATCCCCGCCGCGACCGTGGCCTTGCCCTTGGAACGGACATAGACCTCGCTCGCCGGATCGTTGCCGACGAGCACAACGGCAAGCCCCGGCTTCCGGCCGGCCTCGCGCGAAAAGGCGGGGACGGCGGCGGCGATGCGCTCGCGCAGGGCGGCGGCGAAAGCCTTTCCGTCGATGCGTTCGGCAGCCATGGCGCTACACCGTCATCAGCTGCGGCTGCAGATCGACGAGGAATCGCGTCAACAGGTGCAGCAACAGGATCACGACGATCGGCGAGAAATCGATGCCGCCGAAATCGGGCATGAAGGCGCGGATCGGCCGGTAGAGCGGGTCGGTCACGCGTTCCAGCAGGTAGAGAAACTGCCGGACGCCCGCATTATAGGTGTTGATCACATTGAACGCGACGAGCCAGCTCAGCACGGCCTGGATGATGATCACCCAGATCATGATCTGGATCAGCAGGATGACAACGCCGAGCAGGGCGTAAAGCATGGACTGGCTCCTCGTGCGGAGCCCCGCATCTAGCGACTGGGCGGGCGGGGTTCAATGCGGGGAGGCGGAAGTATGTGGTTCCTCCCCGGCACGGGGAGGACCTAGACCTTCCTTACCATCGTGCCCACGCCCGCACGCGTGAAGAACTCCAGCAGCAGCCCGTGCGGCACGCGGCCGTCGAGGATCACCGCCGCCTCCACGCCCGCCTCGACCGCGTCGATGCACGTGTCGAGCTTGGGGATCATGCCCCCGGAGATCGTGCCGTCCGACTTCAGCACGCCGATGGCGTCGGGCGTGAGGTCGGTCAGCAGCGCGCCCTGCTTGTCGAGCACCCCGGCAACATCGGTCAGCAGGAAGAGCCGCTTCGCGCCCATCGCCCCGGCGACCGCGCCCGCCATGGTATCGGCATTGATATTGTAGGTCTGCCCTTCGCCATCGACGCCGACCGGCGCGACGACCGGAATCATGCCCGCTTCGGAAATCGTGTCGATGATGCTGCGATCCACGGCCACCGGTTCGCCGACAAAGCCGAGATCGACGGCGCGTTCGATATTCGATTCGGGATCGCGCACCGTCCGCTCTATCTTTCGCGCACGGAGGAAACCGCCATCCTTGCCCGAAATGCCGACTGCGCGGCCGCCCGCCTGCCCGATCCAGCTGACGAGCTCCTTGTTGATCGCACCGGACAGCACCATCTCGGCAACCTTCGCCGTCTCGGCATCGGTGACGCGCAATCCGTCGACGAATTCGCTCTCAACGCCCAATTTCTCCAGCATCGCGCCGATCTGCGGCCCGCCGCCATGGACGACCACCGGGTTGATGCCCACCGCCTTGAGCAAAACGATGTCCTGCGCGAAATCGTGCGCAGCCTGCGCGTCGCCCATCGCATGGCCGCCATATTTGACGACGAAGGTCGCGCCGGCGAAGCGCTGCAGATAGGGCAGCGCCTCGACAAGCGTCTCCGCCTTTGCAAGCTGCTGCGGATCGGGGGCGTGATCGTCGGTCATGGCGCGCTTCTTTGCAGGTCGCGCCGCCGGTTTCCAGTACGAACTGGCGCCGTGCCGCCTAGCCGTTGACCCAGCCGCCCGGCATGCCGAAGGGCCACCAGTACCAGGTCAGCCAAATGCTGGGGATGGTCGTCGCGAAGCCGAGTAGCGTCATGACGCCGTCGCGCGCCGTCAGGCCAATGCCGAAGAACAGCATCGCAATGGCGGGCACGGTGGCGGCGAATGGCACGAGTTCCATCGGCACCATCATCGCCGATAGGAAGATAAGACATAGCGCAATCAGCCAGGACGTGCCGTTGCCTGCTACCCATTCGAGCCGCGGCTGGATGAATCGGTCGCCACGCTCAAGCCATTTGGCCTCCTTCTCGCGGAAGTTGATCATCTTCTGCTTGTCGAAACCAATCTTGCGCATCGATTGCGGCATCCAAGGGTGTTTGGCACCGAACGCAAGCTGGACCGAGAGTAAGGAGACGATCGCACCCAAAACGACCGGGAGCAACGGAATGCCGCCGACCGGCGAAATGATGATCAGCGCAACGATGACAAGGATCGGACCGAAACTGCGCGTGCCATATTCGTCGAGCAGGTCGGTCAGGCACACCTTCTCGCCATGCGCGGCATGAATCGCATCGTCGAGCACATCTTCGAGCGGATGTTCGGCATGGGAAGGGAGGGTGTGTTCGGCCATGGCGTGAATTCTATAACGCACTGAAATGGCGAAAGGGTTCCGGCAGGCCGCGAAAAACCCGATGAAATAATGTTCAGCCGGTCGCAGCCCGCTGCCAGGCGCGCAATTCCTCTACGAACAGCTCGGCCCGCTCCATCGCCGCGAAATGGCCGCCCTGTTCGAGCCGGTTCCAATAGACGATGTTGCGGAACGTCTTCTCCGCCCAGCGGCGCGAGGGGGTCAGGATATCTTTCGGAAAGATGCTGCCGCCCATCGGCATGTGGATTTGCGGCATCTCGCCCGAATTGAAGCTCTCCCAATAGAGCCGCGCCGAGGAGGCGGCGGAGTTGGTCAGCCAGTAGAGCATGACATTGTCGAGCAGCCGGTCGCGCGAATAGACGTTTTCGGGGTGGCCGCCACAGTCCGACCAGCCGTGAAACTTCTCGACGATCCACGCCATCTGCCCGACCGGCGAATCGGCCAGCGCATAGCCCAGCGTCTGCGGGCGGGTACTTTGCTGCGTCGAATAGCCGTGATCCTTGGTCCGATACCACGCGATGCGGTCGAGCCCGGCCTGCTCCTCCTCGGTCGGGTTCGCCATCACCTCGTCGGGCGGCGTCACCCACACCATGTTGGAATGGATGCCGCGGCACGGATCGCCGTCGATATTCTCGCCGGCCAGCGCGCCGATGGCGATCGTCACCGCAGAGCCCCAGTCGCCGCCCTGCGCGCAGAAACGCTCATAGCCCAGCGCCGCCATCAGCGCGCGCCACGCCATCGCAATTTTGAGCACCGACCAGCCCGGTGCTTCGGGCTTCCCCGAAAACCCGTATCCGGGGAGGGAGGGCAGGACGAGATGAAAGGCGTCCTCCGCCTTGCCGCCATGGGCAACCGGATCGGTCAGTGGCCCGATGACATCGGCGAATTCGAGCACCGAGCCCGGCCAGCCATGCGTCATGACCAGCGGTGTCGCATCGGCCTCGGGCGAGCGAATATGGAGGAAATGGATGTCGAGCCCGTCGATGGCGATGAGATGGTTCGGCCACTGGCTGAGCACCGTCCCGACGCGCCGCATGTCATATTCGTCGCGCCAATAGGCGGTCAGTTCCTCGACATAGGCGAGCGGGATGCCCTGATCCCAATCCTCGACCGTTTCCTTTTCGGGTAGCCGTGCGTGGGCAAGCCGCCGCCGAAGATCCTCGATCGCCGAATCTTCGATCCCGACAGCAAAATCCCGAACCTGACCCGTTTCCATCATCCATCTCCCTCTATGCACAATGTCACGACATGCCGTTCGCGCCAGACCCTCTCATAGCCGCTTGAAAGCCTGCCGCCATCGCGCCAAATAGCTTTCAATGCTCTGCGTAGAGCGCCGCAACCCGCGGGTCGGGCGCGATGCCCGGGCAGGCGGTTAGCCGGTCGAGCTGGTGCGTCAGCGCGCAGACCGAAATGGCATGGAACAGCGCCTCCTCGCTCCAGCCCGCCGCGAACACGGCGTCGACATCGGCTTGGGCAACGGCGCCGCCCGGTTGCGACAGGACACGCACGTAGCGGAGCAGGGGCTGCATTGCTTCCGGCGCGGCGTCGGGATCGGCGATGACGGCATCGAGCCTTTCGGCCGTCAGGTCATCGCGAAGGGCGGCGGCGCGATGCGCGGCGACCCCCGCCTCGCAGCCGTTCAGCACCGAAACATAAGCCGCGATCGTCGCGCGCTCGCCGATCGACAGCGGCGAGGGGCCGAGCATCAGACCGTCATGGTAGCGCAGCAGCGCGGCGGTCGCGTCGGCCGGCACGGCGCCCCGGTTGGCACTTTGCTGCGCGGCATGGGCGGCGCTGCGCGGTTCGCGCTCCAGACCCAGCCCTTCGGCGATGCGATTCATGCCATTGAAAAACGCGCAGACCTGCACCGCATGGGCGATCTCGTCGTCGCTCCGCCCGGTCGCTCGAACCGCCTCGACATCGGCGGGGCGCACCGATGAGGGCGTGTGGGTCAGCGTGCCGAGCAGGGCGAAAAGCGCCGCTTCCTCCGCGTCGCGCGCAGCGGCGGGGTCGGCGACGATGTCGTCGAGCAACAGGGGCGTAATACCCTGCGCCTCGGCCGCGCCGCGATGCGAGCCGACGCAATAGTCGCAGCCGTTGAGTGCCGAGACATAGGTCGCGATCAGCTCGCATTCGCCCTCGCTCAGCGGCGCACCGGCGAACAACAGTGCCGACCGCAAATGCAGCAGCGCGTTGCCCGCGACCGGAAACAGGCGCAACGCCGGGCCGAGCGCCATCTGGCCGGAGATCGAGGGGAGATGCGGCATCAGCGTGCCGCTCGCCACAAGCGCCGCGAACCGGTCACGACCGGCGCATCTTGAAAGCGAATCCCGGCGCCATTCCGGTCTCGCCGCCGAAATCGGCCCTGCCCGTTTCCACGATATCGAACGCCGGTGCAAAGCTGGCCGCGATCCGGTCCGGCAATGTCCCCGCCGGATCGATACCGCCCGCACTTTTCTTGCCCGGCTTGTGCAGCAGCAGAAAGGCTCCGCCGGGAACCAGCACCTCGGCAAGGTTCTCGACATAGGCCGGTATCGACGATTCCGGCAGGGAATGGAAACAGCCGCGATCCAGCGCGGCCTCGAACGGGCCGGAGACGCTGCCGCCGACGCAGAAATCGGCGACCGAAAATTGCGGATTGCCGGACGCCCCATGACGCGCGATCGCCTGTTCGATCGCCGGCTCGGCAAAATCGATGCCCGTCACCCGATAGCCGCGCCCGGCAAGGGCGGCGGCGATGTGGCCGCCGCCGCACCCGATATCCAGCAACCGCGCGCCGGCCGGGAAGAAACGGCTATCGGCCGCCGCCGCGACAGTCGGATCGATCTCCTCGGACAGCCAGTCCCGGGAAAACTCGGCCTGGGACCAGCGCTCGCGCCATTTGCGCCGCCTGCGATCGGCGTCGGGTGGACCTTCGTTCACCGCGTCGGCACGGGCTCGTCGCCCGAATAGTCGTAGAAACCCTTGCCCGTCTTGCGGCCGAGCCAGCCGGCTTCGACATATTTGACGAGCAGCGGCGCCGGACGGAATTTCGGGTCGCCCGTGCCCGAATAGAGCACGCCGCAGATATGCAGGCAGGTGTCGAGGCCGATGAAATCGGCGAGCGTCAGCGGCCCCATCGGGTGGTTGAGGCCGAGCTGGCAGGCGGCATCGATATCGGGGATCGTCGCGACGCCCTCGCCGAGCGCGAAGCAGGCCTCGTTGAGCATCGGCAGCAGCACGCGATTCACGATGAAGCCGGGCGCATCGTTCGCATGGACGGTCCGCTTGCCGAGCGCGTTGGCATAGGTCTCGACCGTCTTCACCGTCTCGCCGGACGTGGCGAGCCCGCGGATCACCTCGATCAATCCCATCAACGGCACGGGGTTGAAGAAGTGAACGCCGATAAAGCGTTCGGGATCGGGCGCGGACCGTGCAAGGCCGGTGATCGAGATAGAGGAGGTATTGGAAGCGAGGATCGCCTTGTGGCCGAGCACCTTGCCGACCTCCTCGAAGATTTTGCGCTTGATGTCCTCGCGCTCGGTTGCCGCCTCGATCACCATGCCCGCGCTCGCCATCGGCTCGAGACTGCCCACCGGTTCGATCCGGTCGAGCAACGTCTCGCGCGCCTGGGCTTCCATTTTTTCGCGTTCGACGAGCTTGCCGAGTTGCGCGGCGATATGCTCCTTGGCGCGCTCGGCCGTTTCCAGATCGATGTCGGAGAGCCAGACCCTGTAGCCCGCACCTGCCGAAACCTGCGCGATCCCCGCACCCATCTGCCCTGCGCCGATCACTCCGATACCGTTCATGACGTTCCTTTCGATCCTGTGTCGCGCGTCACTATCGCGCATGGCGGCATCGGGCTAGGGGTGGGCGATGTTTGGATGGGCTATCATTATCGCCGCGATGACGGCGCCATGGGTCGACGAGGCCGGGCCGGGACAGGTGTCGCTCTACGGCGACTGGGCCGTCGGCTGCGACAATGGCTGGGCATGCGAGGCGCAGGCGCTCGAGCCGGAAGGCGAAGCCGGCAGCGCACCGCTTTCGCTGTTCGTGCAGCGGCTCGGCGGCCCGAACCAGCCCTATCGCGTCGGCTTCCGCAACTATGAGGACGATCAGCCGGATCGGATCGGGCTGATCGTCGACGACCGCCATATGGGATGGGCCGAAAGCGGCGGCGGCGAAGAGTTCCATTTCGATCCGGCACGGACGCAGGCCATCGTTTCAGCGCTGGCGCGGGGCGATGCCGCGCGGCTCGAAGGGCCGAACGGCGAATGGCTCGGCGATGCTTCGCTCGCCGGTTCCTATGCCGCGCTCCTGTTCATCGAGGACCGGCAGCACCGGGCCGGCACGGTGACGGCGGGCGTGGCCGTCGGCGAAGAGCCCGCGAGCAATGTCCCCGAACCGCCTGCCGTTCCGCGGGTCCGATCGATGCCGATCGCCGCGCGCAACGGCGAAACCGCGACACCGCTATCGATGGAAGAAACCGAGGCCCTCCACGAGGCGCGCGAATGCGACGGGTTCGGCGAACGCCGCACGCGCAACGATGCCTTTATATTGTCCGACGCGGCCGACCTGATCCTGATCTCCTGCTCGGACGGCGCCTATAATTTCAGCGACATCGCCTATGTCCGGCGGGACGGCCAAGTGGCGCCCGCCCGTTTCGACCATGTCTTCGCCTGGGGCGACGACATGGAAGTTCCGCTGCTGGTCAATGTCAACTGGGACGAGGATAGCGGCGTCCTCTCCACCTATGCCAAGGGCCGCGGGATCGGCGACTGCGGAACGGCCGAGCGCTTCGTCTGGGACGGCGAGATGTTCCGCCTGATCGAACGGCGCGAAATGAACCAGTGCCGGGGCAGCCCCTATTGGATTCCGGTCTGGCGGGCGAATGTCGAGGCGGTGGAGCCGTAATATTGTCAGACTTTGGCTAATGCCAAAGCGCCGCGTGTTGTTTGTTAGAAAATTCCTTGCGGAAGTTCGCCGCACCAGCCAAAGGCGAAGTCTGACAAAACCGATCCTACAATCTATCTCCCCTCGGGCAAGCTCACCCCTTCCGCCTTTTTCGCGCTCCGGAACAGCATCCGGTCTTCCTCGCCGAAGCCGCGCAGCCAGATGATCGCGCAATAGACGGCAAGGACCGCGGGGACGCCGATCGCGAGTTCCATCCATTCGGGCACCTGCGTCGCGATGAAGCCGACCACGGTCGCCGCGCCCGTTGCCCAGACCAGCGCCCAGCGCCACGGGCTGACCGGTGCCGCGAGCAGCCGCGAGAGCAGCCGCGCCTTCATGATCGAAGCCATGCCGAGCGCCAGCATCAGCGCGATCGCCGGGCCTGTCGCCTGGTAGAGTTCGGACCATTCGAGGTGCTGGAACAGCAGGATCAGCGCCACGCTGAGCGCCGCCTGCACCACGATCATGAAGGTCGAGATCATCAGGTTGCGGTGGCGCGCGACATAGATCAGCGCGCTTTCCGACACCGCCGCCGTCGCCGCGACGACTTCGGCGGCGAGCAGGAAGGCGAGCACGCCGGTGCCGCCGACGAACGCCGCGCCGACGAGCCCCATCACCGCCTCTCCCGGAATGCCGAGCGCGAGCGCGACACCGGCCTGCGCCGCGATGATCCAGAAACCCGCCTGTTTCACCTGGTGCGCGACGGCCGCCTTGTTGCCCTCTTTGAGGTTTTTCGTGATCACCGGGCCGAGGATGGGATCGAAGCTGGTCTTCAGTTTTTGCGGCAGCGACGCGACTTGCTGCGCAACATAATAGATGCCGACGATGACTGGGCCGAAGAACAGGCCGAGAATTGCGATATCGATGCGGCGCGAAATCCACTCGATCGCATCGGCGGCGGCGAGCGGCAGGTTGTACCAGGCGAGCTGGATCACCCGCCCCGGATGCGGCCGCCATCCATAGGGCAGGCCGTAGGTGCGGATGAGCGGCCAGAGCGAGGCGAGCAGCGCGGCGATCATCGAGAGAACGTAAGCGATGATGAGCCCGTCGCGCGACGAGACGAAGGCCAGCGCAAAGGCGGCGATGCTGATCGTCCAGGGTTCGATGATCGCCCGGGCGCGAACGGTGGATGCGATATCGTGGCGATAGGCGAGCGCGGCGAGCGCAATGTCGCTGGCCACCAGCGCGAAGATCGTCAGCGGCAGCAGTCGTTCGATCCCCTGAATCTCGCTGTTCGGAAACATCGCCCAGGGAAAGGCGATGAGCAGCATCACACCGATCGCCGATGCGGCAAATCCGGCGAGCATGGCGTCCCAGATCTCGTGCACATGCGGGCGATCGGTGTTCGAGAGCCGCTCGGCCAGGCCGCGCTTCAGCCCAAGCGTCGCGAGCTGCGCGACGAATTCGACGACGATCACCGCATAGGCGAAGATGCCGAGTGCCTCGGCGCCGTACCAGCGGCCGGCGATGAACAGGAAGGGGATGCGGGCGGCCAGCCGCAGCACGAAGCCGAAAAGATTGGTTCGTCCACCTTTGGCCAGCGCCTGCAGGTCGGCCTTGGGCGTTTCGGGCTCGCGGGGCGGGGCGGACGCCATATCAGTCCGCCTTCTGCCGATCGAGAAAGTTCATCGCCGGCGTCACGGTGATGCCGTGGAGCAGGATCGAGATCAGGATCACAAGGCCGATCGTCCCCCACATCCGCGTCGGCTCGTCGAACAGGCCGTGATTGATGCCATAGGCGAAATAGAAGACCGAGCCGAGACCGCGAATGCCGAAAAAGGAAATGATCGCGCGTTCGGCGCGCGGCACGGGCGATCCGATCATCGATATCCAGCCGGCGACCGGCCGGACAAGGAAGATCGCGATCAGCGCGAAGGCGACCGTGTTCCAGTCGACCAGCGCGAACAGCCCGCCCGCCGTCATCATCCCGCCGAACACGACGAGCAGCGCCATCATCAGCAGCCGCTCGGTCTCATCGGCGAAATCGTGCAGCCGTTCGTTGAAATCGTCGTCGGGTGCCGCACGG
Organism: uncultured Parasphingopyxis sp.; assembly: GCF_937129435.1. Taxonomy (GTDB): domain Bacteria; phylum Pseudomonadota; class Alphaproteobacteria; order Sphingomonadales; family Sphingomonadaceae; genus Parasphingopyxis. Next base: position 66,340 of record NZ_CAKZNF010000037.1, read on the forward strand.
CGCAGCATCAGACCGGTCACGAAGACGGCGAGGAAGCCATAGCCGTAAAGCATCTCTGTCCCGGCATAGATGACGAGCGTCGCCGCCAGCGCGACGAAACCGTCGCCCGAGCGCGACAGGCGCCCGGCCTGGGGCAGGCGGTAGATGATCCAGCCGAGCGCCTTGCCGCCGGCCCAGCCGACGACCCCGCCGATGGCGAGCTTCAACAGCACCGCATCGAGCATCCATTCGCCGAAACTGCCGATTGTGAACGTACTCGCGGCAGCGACGGCGATCGCCAGATGGACGAAGGGAAAGGCGAGCGCATCGTTGAGCCCCGCTTCCGAGGTCAGCGCGAAGCGCGCCTCGTCGTCCTGCGGGCTATGCGGCTTTTCGATCTGGACATCGGCGGCGAGCACCGGGTCCGTCGGTGCGAGCGCGGCGCCGAGCAGCAGCGCCGTCGCGATGCCGACGCCGAGGATCGAATGCGCGGCAATCGCCAGCGCGGCGATCGTCAGCGGCATGGCGATCACGAGCAGGCGCCCGGTCAGATGCCAGTTGGGCCAGGTGAAGTCGCGGTTGATCTTCAGCCCCGCACCCATGAGCGAGATGATGACGATGAACTCGGCCGCCTTTTCGACGAGCACCGGCTGGTCGATCGGATGGACGGCATAGGTGGCCAAGCGCTCGACCGAATAGACGGCCATGCCGATGCCGACGCAGATGATCGGCAGCGACAGCGGCATCTTCCTGAGGACCAGCGGCAGCCACGCGACGAGGAAAATGAGCAGCCCGCTTCCCATCAGGAACGGAATGTAGAGTTCCTGAAAGTCCTGGGTCAGCGTCGGCAGTGTCAATGCGCGGCACCCCAGCTCTTGCCGGTTCCGATATCGACGCCGAGCGGCACGCTGATGGTCACTAGCGGCTCCGCGGCCGACGCCATGACGTCGCGGATCACGTCCGTGGCGCCTTCGACGTCGCCTTCGGGCAGCTCGAAGACGAGTTCGTCATGCACCTGCAGCAGCATTTGGACGTCAGGCAATCCCGCCTCTTCCAGCGCAGGCATCATCCGCGCCATCGCCCGCTTGATGATATCGGCGCTCGTCCCCTGGATCGGCGCGTTGATCGCCGCGCGCTCGGCCCCTTGGCGCTCATGCTGCTTCGAGCTTCGGATATAGGGAAAGTGCGTCTTGCGGCCGAACAAAGTCGTCGTGAAACCCTTCTCCTTCGCCGCGGTGAGCGTATCGGTGATGTAGCGGTTGATGCCGGGGAAGCGCTCGAAATAGCGGTCGATCATCGCCTGCGCCTCGTCGGGCTCGATCTCGAGCCGTCCGGCCAGCCCCCAGCGCGAGATGCCGTAGAGGATGGCGAAGTTTATCGTCTTGGCGCGCCCGCGCGTGTCGCGGTTGACCTCGCCGAATAGCTCCTTCGCCGTCATGTCGTGAATGTCGTCGCCGCGCTCGAACGCCTCTTTCAGCGCCGGGACATCGGCCATGTGCGCGGCGAGGCGCAGTTCGATCTGGCTATAGTCGGCGGCGAGGATGACATTGCCTTCCTCGGCGACGAAGGCATGGCGAATCTGCCGCCCGATCTCGGTGCGGATCGGGATGTTCTGCAGGTTCGGCTCGGTCGAGGCGAGCCGGCCCGTCTGCGCGCCGGTGAGGCTGTAGCTCGTGTGGACGCGCCCGGTCTTCGCGTTGATCTGCGCCTGCAAGGCATCGGTATAGGTCGATTTGAGTTTGCTGAGCTGCCGCCAGTCGAGCACCTTGCGCGCAATCGGCTCTCCGCTCCGCGCGAGCCGCTCCATCTCGTTGACATCGGTCGACCAGACGCCCGATTTGCCCTTGCGCCCGCCCTTGAGACCCATCTTGTCGAACAGGATCTCGCCCAATTGCTTGGGGCTGCCGATGGCGAATTTCTCGCCCGCGATGTCGTGGATTTCGGCCTCGGTCGCTTCCATCTGTTCGGCGAATTCGGCCGAGAGACGCGACAGTTCCTCGCGGTCGACCTTGATGCCCGCGCACTCCATCGCCGCGATCACGGGGACCAGCGGCTTGTCGACCAGCTCGTAGACGCGCGTCACGCCTTCGGCCGGGATGCGGTTCTTCAGCTGCCGCCAGAGCCGGAGCGTGATGTCCGCATCCTCGCCGGCATATTCGGTCGCGCGCTCGACGGGCACCTCGGCGAAGGAGATCGCCTTCTTCCCGGTGCCGACAACGTCCTTGTACGCGATGCAGCTATGATCGAGATGGAGGCGCGCCAGTTCGTCCATGCCGTGCCCGTGCAGGCCCGCATCGCAATCGAAGCTCATCACGATCGTGTCGTCGATCGGAGACAGCGTGACGTCATGCTGCCGCAAAACGCCCAGATCGTATTTGAGATTGTGCCCGATTTTGAGCACCGCCGGATCCTCGAACAGCGGCTTCAGCTTCGCCAGCGCGACATCGAAATCGATCTGTTCGGGTTTTTCGTCGAGCAGCCCGGTGCCGCCATGGCCGAGCGGGATATAGCAGGCCCGGTTCGGTGCGAGCGCCATGCTGACGCCGATCAGCCGTGCCGTCACGGATTCAAGGCTGTCGGTTTCGGTATCGACCGCGACGAAACCCTGCGCCGTCGCCTCGGCGATCCAGCGATCGAGTTCGGCCTCGTCGGTAATGGCCACGAACTGGCTGTGATCGCAGGGCGGGTCCTCGGGCACCGGAGCTGCCTCGGCCTCGCTATGCTGTGCCATCTCGGCATTGGCCCTATCGCCGCCGATCCGGCTCAGCAGCGATTTGAAGCCATGGTGCGACAGGAATTCGCGCAGCGGCTCTTCCGGAATCCCCTTCAGCGCAAAATCCTCGAGCGGCTCGGGCAGCTCGCAATCGCGCTTCAGCTCGACGAGCACGCGCGAGAGCCGCGCCATCTCCGCCTGCTCGATCAAATTCTCCTTCATCTTGGATTTTTTCATGTCGGGCGCGGCTTCGAGCACCGCCTCCACCGTGCCGAATTCGTTGATGAGGTCCGACGCGCGCTTGGGCCCGATGCCCGTGACGCCGGGGATATTGTCGACGCTGTCTCCCATCAGCGCCAGCACCTCGCCCAGCTTGTCGGGCATGACGCCGAATTTCTCCATGACGTGATCGGCGCCGAGCTTGCGGTCGTTCATCGTGTCGTAGAGATCGAGGCCGGGCACGATCAGTTGCATCAGATCCTTGTCGGAGCTGACGATCGTGACTTTCCAGCCCTCTTCGAGCGCCTTCACCGCATAGCTTGCGATGATGTCGTCGGCCTCGACGCCCTGCTCCTCGATACAGGGCAGCGAGAAGGCGCGCGTCGCATCGCGGATCATCGGGAACTGGGGGACGAGATCCTCTGGCGGCGGAGGCCGGTTCGCCTTGTATTCGTCGTAGAGATCGTTGCGGAAACTCGTCGAATCCTTGTCGAGGATCACGGCAAGATGCGTCGGCCCGTCCTCGGCATTCAGCTGGTCGACGAGCTTCCAGAGCATCGTCGTATAGCCGTAGACCGCGCCGACCGGTTCGCCGTGCTGGTTGGTGAGCGGCGGGAGCCGGTGATAGGCGCGGAAGATGTAGCTCGACCCGTCGACGAGATAGAGATGATTTTCCGTTTGTTTTTCTTCTGGCATCGCGCCGGTCTAGCGCATGCGGGGCGGCTGACAAACCGTGTTTGAAAGCGCCGTGCCGCGGCGCCGAAATCTGGATGGAAAACCGGGAACGCCGCGCCGCCTAGATCGCGCTCTGGCCCCTGGCATGACGCCAGGCGGCCCAGAGCGCGACGGCGATCAGGTAAACTCCGCACCAGCCATAGGCGGCCAGCACGCCGAACGCATCGGCGGCGAGACCGAATGCGATGCACATGAAGATGCTCGCCACGCAATGGAAGAAGACCATGGCCGAGGTCGTCGTCGCCCGGCTCGCACCGCTCATGACGCGCTGGAACTTCGCTTCGGCGAGGATCAGGGGCGGCGCCGAGAGGATCCGCGAGGCCATCAGCGGCACCAGCAGCCAGATCGAGTGGCCGATTCCGGCCAGCACAAGGCACAGGCCCGATAGCAGCGGAAACAGCCAGCCGACCACGGGGTAGCTGTCGAGCCGGTGCGCCATGACGCTCGCCCCGGCATAGGCGGCGATGGCCAGCGCGCCGACCAATCCGAACGCCCAGATCGGTACACCGACCGCGAGATAATAGAGCGGGTCGAATTCCTCGAGCACGTAGAAGAGCATCACGCCGAAGACGAGATAGACGGTCAGGAAGCGCAGGTCCGCCCGCGCTCCGAATTCGCGCGCCGCCTCGCCGAAATGGGAGAAATAGCCGGGCCTGTCGCCGCCGGATTCGGGGCGCAGGCGGATGTCGGTGAGCCAGAAGGCGGCGATCGCGGCGCCGATCAGCGGCGGCACGGCGAGCCAGAGCGAGGCGATCATCGAATAATGGCCGACTAGGCCGCCGAAGATCATCGCGGTGCCCGCGCCGATCTCCTGCAACGCGCGGTCGCGGCCGAGCACACGGTCATAATCGTCCGCCGCTCCCGCCGCCTCCATATGCTCGAATAACAGCGCCTCTTTCGATCCCGATATCAGCGAGCCGGAGAAGCTCCAGATCAGGAAGCCCAGCGCGATCAGCCAGAAATCGCCGCCGCCAATCGCCCAGATGACGAAGGTGACCGCCTTGATCAGCGGCGCCGCGACGAGGAGCCAGCGCCGGTCGAAATGGTCCGACAGCGCGCCCGACGGAATCTCGAAGACCGCCGCGACCGTTGCCCAGATGATGAAGAGCAGCGCGATATCCCAGATATCGAGCCCCGACAGCGTGAAATAGGCGGTGTAGATCGCATCGCCGAAGATGAAATCGACGAGAAACGCATAGACATAATAGGCGCGAAGGAAGCGGCGGAGGGACATGGCCGAACGGCCATATGCGGTTACATGCAAAAAATCCTCCCCGGCACGGGAAGGATTTAGGGTCGGAGCACCGTATCCACGGCCTCGTCCGCCAGCCCCGGATAATCGGTCGTATAGTGCAACCCCCGGCTTTCCTTGCGCGACAGTGCCGAGCGGACGATCAGCGCGGCGACCTCGATCAGGTTGCGAAGCTCGATCAGGTCGGGCGTGACGCGGAAATTGCCGTAATAATCATCGACTTCGCTGCGCAACAATTCGACGCGATGCTGGGCGCGTTCGAGGCGCTTGGTCGTCCGCACGATGCCGACATAGTCCCACATGAAACGGCGGATTTCGCGCCAGTTATGCTGCACCACCACCTCTTCGTCCGAATCGGTGACGCGGCTCTCGTCCCAGTCGTTGATCGCCGGGGCCTCGGGCAGGTCGTCCCAATGCGCGAGAATATGGTTCGCGGCCGCCTCGCCGAAGACGAAGCATTCGAGCAGCGAATTCGACGCCAGCCGGTTCGCGCCGTGGAGACCGCTTTCGCTGACCTCGCCGGCCGCATAGAGCCCAGGCAGGTCGGTGCGCCCGTCGAGATCGATCCTGACGCCGCCGCAGGTATAATGCTGCGCCGGTACGACGGGGATCGGCTGTTTGGTCATGTCGATGCCGAGCGGAAGCAGCCGTTCATAGATCGTCGGGAAATGCCCCTTCACGAACTCCGCCTCGCGATGCGTGATGTCGAGATGGACATAGTCGAGGCCGAGCCGCTTGATTTCATGGTCTATGGCGCGGGCGACGATATCGCGCGGCGCCAGTTCGGCGCGCTCGTCGAAATCGGGCATGAAGCGATAGCCCGGATCGGGCGCATCGCCGGGAAGCCTGAGTTGCCCGCCCTCACCACGCACCGCCTCGGTAATCAGGAAGTTCTTGACCTCCAGATTATAGAGGCAGGTCGGATGGAACTGCATGAATTCCATGTTCGACACGCTCGCCCCGGCGCGCCAGGCCATAGCAATCCCGTCGCCCGTTGCGCCACGCGGCGCGGTGCTGAACAGATAGGTGCGGCCCGCCCCGCCCGTCGCCAGCATCGTCGCGCGCGCTGCAAAAGTCTCGACATGGCCGCTCGCCTTGTTGAAGGCGTAGGCGCCCCAGACATGGTTGTCGCCCGACGGATCGGCGCGGTGCCGATCGGTGATCAGGTCGATCGCGACCATGTCGGGCATCAGGGTGATGTTCGGATTGTCGTTGGCGGCGCGTTCGAGCGCCTCCTGCACGGCCCAGCCTGTCGCATCGTCGGCATGGACGATGCGGCGGTGCGAATGCCCGCCCTCGCGCGTCAGGTGCAAATCACCGTCATCGGCCAGCGTGAAATTGGCGCCGAGATCGATGAGCCGCCGGATCGCGCGCGGCGCGTTTTCCACCACGAACTCGACCGTCTCCCGCCGATTGAGCCCGGCGCCCGCGATCATCGTATCCTCGATATGGCTTTCAAAGGTATCGCCGGGTTCTAGCACCGCCGCGATCCCGCCCTGCGCCCAGGCCGTCGACCCGCCCGAAATCGCCCCCTTGGCGAGCACCAGCACCTTGAACCGCTCGGCCAGCGCCAGCGCTGCGGTGAGGCCTGCAGCGCCTGACCCTATAATGAGGATGTCGTGATTCATGCCGACCCCTAACGCCTCCCGCAAGCGGGACGGGAACCGTGTTGCGCTTCTTTCTCCCCTCCCGCTTGCGGGAGGGGCCGGGGGTGGGCCAGCGCCGTTTCAATCGACCGCACCACGCCGTCAATATTATCGAGAACGTCGTCATTGGTGAAGCGCATGACCATGTAACCTTGCGATTCCAATTCCCGCGTACGCCTTCGGTCACTTGGCTGCCGGCCGTCGTGCGAAAAGCCGTCGATCTCGATCACAAGCTTTTCGGCACGACACAGAAAATCGGCAAAATACGGACCGATCGGCATCTGCCGGCTGAACTTGTGTCCGCCAAGCCGGCTCCGGTTCAGATATTTCCAGAGCGTGCGCTCCGCCGGCGTGGCGGCGTTGCGCAAAGAGCGGGCGCGCTCAGTGTTGCGAGGTTTGAACTGGCCCACCCCTAGCCCCTCCCGCAAGCGGGAGGGGGATCGAATACTCGACCTCGCCCAATCACGCCGCTTCCCGCGTCAGGTTCAGGAACACGTCTTCGAGGTCGGGCTCGCGCGTCGAAACGTCGATGATGTTGTGCCCGGCCTCATTAAGCGCGGTCAGCACCTCGCCGGCATTCACCTTGTCCTTGCGATAGGTGATCGAGAGCGTGTGTTCGTCGATCTGCTCGACCTTTTCGAAGCAGCTTTGGTCGGGCAGCGTTTCGATGGCGCGTTCCACCGTGACGACAACCGCCTTTTCCTGCGCCATGTCGACAAGCTCGCGCGTCGGCTTGTCGGCGATCACCTGGCCCTTGTTGATGATCGCGATGCGGTCGCACAGCTCCTCGGCCTCTTCGAGATAATGCGTCGTCAGGACCACGGTCACGCCGCCCGCGTGCAGATCACGCACATATTCCCAAAGCTGCTGGCGCAGGCTGATATCGACGCCGGCCGTCGGCTCGTCGAGCACGAGAACGGGCGGCGAATGGACCATCGCCTTGGCGACCATCAGGCGTCTTTTCATTCCGCCCGACAGCGTCCGCGAATAGGCGTCGGCCTTATCCTCGAGATGCACGGCGCGGAGGAGGTCCATCGTTTGCCGCTGCGCCTTCGGCACCCCGAACAGCCCGGCCTGGATGTCCAGCGTTTCGGCAGGGGTGAAGAAGGGATCGAAGGTGATTTCCTGGTTGACGATGCCGATCGACGCCTTGGCGTTGCGGTGATCGGTATCGATGTCGAAGCCCCAGATCGAGGCTTTGCCGCTCGTCTTGTTAACCAGTCCGGCGAGGATATTTATGAGCGTCGACTTGCCCGCGCCATTGGGGCCGAGCAATCCGAAGATCGAACCCGCAGGCACATCGAGGCTGACATCATCGAGCGCCTTCACCCCGCCGGCGTAGATCTTGGTCACATGGTCGATGGCGATCGCGGCTTCGGTCATGGCGAAGCGCATAGCCGCTGGTTGCGTTAGTGCAAGGGTTGGGGGTTGGCTTTATGAGGCTTTGGCTAGCACCGAAGCGCCGCATCGAGCAACGGGGCATCGCCGGGGCTTTCGGCGATGGCAATCTCGCGCCAGCCCGATCCGGCCGCGTCGGCGGTATTGCCGCTGATCGCGACAAGCGCGACATGATCGCGAACCACGCCGCTGCTCCTGCACCAGCCATCGAAAGTTTCCGCCGCGTGTGGCGAGTGCAGCATGACGATCGCCGGGGATTGCAGCGCATCGGCCAGTCCTTCGGGTTCGATCTCGAGCGCGCGATAGGTCGTCACGCGCGTGATCTCCAGACCGGTCTCGTCAAAGGCACGAACGCGTTCTCCGGCGAGATGAAGGACGCGCTTTTTGCCATCCTCGCGCAGTCGATCGGCCAGTGCCTGCGCATTGCCGTCGCCGATCTCGATATCGAAAAATCCCGCTGCCCGCGCTTCGAGCGCCGTCCGCCGCCCGACGGCGTAGCAGGGAAGCTGGGTCAGCTGCGTCAGCACGTTGCCGCTGTACATCAGCGCGTTGGCGCTGGTTGCCATCACCGCGTCGAATTCATCCGCATCGGGCGCAATCCAGGCTTGCGGAATGATCTCGAACAGCGGCGCGACAACGGTCTGCCATCCTGCCTTTTCCGCGCGTTCGCGCGTCTGTTCGGCGCCGGGCTGCGGCCGCAGGATGACGAGCGGCGGGCGAGTCATGCTTCGGCTCCCGCGAACAGCGCGCGGATCGGCGCGGAAGCATCGGCGAGCAACGCCTTTGCCAGTTCGCGCGCCGTCCATTCGCCTGCATCGGCGGGGCAGTCGCGCGATCCGGCAACGCTCTCGCGCCCCTCGTTGGTGAGCAGCTGGGCCCCGATCGTCATCCTCTCGCCGTCGATCCGCGCCAACGCCGCAACCGGGCTGTGACAATCGGCGCCCAACATATCGAGCAGGACGCGCTCGGCGGCGACGCAGCGATGGGTCTCGATATCGTCGATAGCCGCGAATACCGGCAAGAGATCGGCGCGCTCGGCCAGAATCTCGATGCCGATGGCACCCTGTTGCGGGGCAGGCAGCAGCGTTTCGAGTTCGATCGCATGGCCGACATCGCCATGGCCGAGCCGATCGAGCCCCGCCGCCGCCAGAAGCGTCGCGTCGAAGCGGCCCTCCTCCACCGCCGCCAGCCGTGTCGCGACATTGCCGCGCAGCGTATCGATATCGAGATCGGGCCGCAGGTTGAGAAGCTGCGCCGCGCGTCGCGGCGACGAGGTCCCGACGCGCGCGCCTCTCGGCAGCGCCTCGATGCTTTCCGCGCCGATCAGCCTGTCGCGCACATCGGCGCGCGGCAACAGCGCGGCGAGCCGGATCGCGGCCGGGCGGATCGTTTCGACATCCTTCATCGAATGGACGCAGCAATCGACCTCGTCCCCGGCAAGTGCACGATCGAGCTCCTTCGTCCAGAGCGCCTTGCCGCCGATCTCGGCCAGCGGCCGGTCCTGCACCTTGTCTCCGGTGGTCTTTACCGGGACGATCGCGACATCGTCTCTCGCCAGCCCGTGCGCGTCGCGCAGCGCCGCTGCGACCATGTTCGCCTGGACGAGCGCCAAAGGCGAACCGCGCGTGCCGATGCGGATGGGAGTCTGCATGGTGCGCCTGCTAGCCGATTTGCCGCACCGGCGAAACCTATCGCCGAACCGGCACTTGCGCCTATATTGGCCTTCATGACGATCATCCTCGGCCTTGAATCGAGCTGCGACGAAACCGCGGCGGCGCTTGTCACGGGCGAGCGCGAAATCCTGTCGCACAAGCTGGCCGGGCAGGAAGAGGCGCACCGGCCCTATGGCGGCGTGGTGCCGGAAATCGCCGCGCGCGCGCATGTCGAGGTGATGACGCCGCTCGTCGCCGCCGCGCTCGACGAGGCGAAGATCGAACTCGATCGGGTCGATGCGATCGCCGCCACGGCCGGGCCCGGCCTGATCGGCGGGGTCATGGTCGGGCTGATGACGGGCAAGGCGCTGGCGCTGGCGGCGGACAAGCCGCTGATCGCGGTCAACCATCTCGAAGGCCATGCCCTCTCCCCGCGCCTGACCGATCCGGATCTGGAGTTTCCCTATCTGCTGCTGCTCGTTTCGGGCGGTCATTGCCAGATCCTGCGCGTCGAGGGGGTCGGCACCTATCGCCGGCTCGCGACAACCATCGACGATGCGGCGGGCGAGGCGTTCGACAAGACGGCCAAGGCGCTGGGCCTGGGTTTTCCCGGCGGCCCGGCGGTCGAGCGCGCTGCCAAGGACGGCGATCCGAAAGCCGTCCCGCTCCCCCGCCCGCTGACCGGTTCGCGCGAGCCGCATTTCTCCTTCTCGGGCCTCAAGGCCGCGGTCCTGCGCGCGCAGCAGAGCGGCGACTATGCGGCCGAAGACATCGCCGCAAGCCTGCAGGCGGCGGTCATCGACTGCCTGATCGACCGGCTCGAAATGCAGCTCGAGGCGCATCCCGATATCGAAACGCTCGTCATTGCGGGCGGCGTGGCGGCGAATAACGCGCTGCGCGAAAGGCTGGCAGCCCTTGGCGAGCAAGCGGGCGTCCGGCTCGTTGCGCCGCCGCCCTGGCTTTGCACCGACAATGCGGCGATGATCGCCTGGGCCGGGGCCGAGCGTTTCGCGGCCGGCCTCACCGACCCGCTCGACACACCGGCGCGGGCCCGCTGGCCGCTCGATCCCGACGGCGAAAAGGTCCGCGGCGCAGGCGTGAAGGCATGACCGAAAAGAAGAGGAGCGCAGCATGACGATGGAGAGGATCGGCGTGATCGGCGGCGGTGCCTGGGGAACGGCGCTGGCACAGGCGGCGGCCGCGGACGGCGAACCGGTGCTGCTCTGGGCGCGCGAGGGCGATGTCGTCAACGCGATCAACGACCGCAGCGAAAACCCGCTCTTTCTCCCCAATATCGCGCTTTCCAACAAGATCCGCGCAACCAGCCGGATCGACGATCTTGCCGATTGCGACGCGATCCTTGTCGTGGCTCCCGCGCAGCATCTGCGCAAGACGCTGTCGTCCGCCTCGATCGGCTTCGCCCCGCTGGTGCTCTGCGCCAAGGGCATCGAAGCGGGTACCAAGAAACTGATGAACGAGGTCGCGGCCGAGGCCTATCCGGGCGCGCCGATCGCTGTGCTCTCCGGCCCGACCTTCGCGCATGAAGTGGCGGCAGGATTGCCCGCCGCCGTGACATTGGCATGCGAGGACAAGACGCTTGGCGCCGAACTGGCCAGGCGCCTCGCCCGGCCCGCCTTCCGGCCCTACTATTCGAACGACGTGGTCGGCGCTGAGATCGGCGGCGCTGTGAAGAACGTGCTCGCCATCGCCTGCGGCGTCGTCGACGGACGGGGGCTGGGCCAGAATGCGCGCGCCGCGCTGATCTCGCGCGGCTTTGCGGAGATGACGCGCTTCGGCCTGGCGCGCGGCGCGAGGGCGGAAACGCTGGCCGGACTGTCGGGCCTGGGCGATCTCGTACTGACCTGCTCCTCGACCAGTTCGCGCAATTTCTCGCTCGGGCGGGGCCTGGGCGAAGGCAAGAGCGCCAAGGTGCTGATGTCGGATCGCACCACGGTCGCCGAGGGCGCGCATACCGCCCCGGTGCTGCGCGAGGCGGCGAAGGACGCCGGGGTCGAGATGCCGATTACCGAAGCGGTGTGCGATCTGCTCGACGGGACTGCGACCGTCGAGCAGGCGATCGAGGCGCTGCTGTCGCGGCCGTTGAAGAGCGAAGGTTTGGGCTAGAGTTTTTTGTCAGACCTCGCCTTCGGTTCGGCGCCGCACCCGCCCGCACCCCCTCCCGGCCTCCCACGAGAGTACCCTGAATGGGAGGCCGGGAGGGGGTGCGGGCTGGTGCGGCGATTTTCCGCTAGGAAAATTCTGACAAACTAGAAGTCCCAGCAGATTCCTTCGCGTTCCCAGTCGCCATAGCGCGTGCGTTCGGGCCCATCGCCGCCGCCATGTTCGGCCGCCTGTTTCGGTTCTTCGGGTTCCGGAACCGGCGGGCTCTTGCTCAGATGATCGGGAGCCTTGACCCAGTCGGGGCGTTTTGCGGTCATGACGGCGCTCCTTCGATTGCCAAAATCGGACGCGATCCCCATTTCGGGACGAGTATGGGAGTTGGCAAGATGAACTATGTGAAGACCGCGATGCTGCTCGCCGCGATGACGGCGATCTTCATGGCCGTCGGCCTCGCCATCGGCGGGCGTGCGGGCATGCTGCTGGCGCTGGTGTTCGCCGCCGGCATGAACCTGTTCACCTATTGGAACGCCGACAAGATCGTCCTGCGCATGCACAATGCCCGGCAAGTGGATGCGCGGAGCGCGCCCGAATTCTATCGGATCGTCGAGGAACTGGCCCACAATGCCGGCATGCCGATGCCGAAAGTCTATGTTGTCGACACGCCGCATCCGAACGCCTTCGCGACCGGCCGCAATCCGGAGAACGCAGCCGTCGCGGCGACGGCGGGATTGTTGCAGATTCTGGATCGCGACGAGATCGCCGGGGTGATGGCGCACGAACTCGCCCATGTGAAGAATCGCGACACGCTGATCATGACGATGACGGCGACGATCGCGGGCGCAATCTCGATGCTCGCGACCTTCGGCTATTTCTTTCGGGGCGACGGGCGCGGCGCGGGACTGGCCGGGCTCGCCGCGATCATCATTGCGCCCTTCGCGGCGATGATCGTGCAGATGGCGATCAGCCGGACGCGCGAATATAGCGCCGACCGGGGCGGGGCGGAGATCAGCGGCAAGCCGCGCGCGCTGGCCTCGGCACTGGCAAAGCTCGCTCGGGGAGCGCAACAGGTTCCGAACGAAACCGTGCAGCGCAACCCGGCCGCCGCGCAGCTCTACATCGTCCCGGCAATTTTCGGCCGCGGCGACAGCCTGTTCTCGACCCATCCCGACACCGGCAACCGCATCGCCGAACTGGAAAAGATGGCAAGCGTGCTCGATCCGGGCGGCGGATATGAAGCCGTCGCCAGACCGGCGCGTGGTGGCAGTGCGCTCGATCCGTTCGGGCGCAAACGCTGAATATGGAATTTCGTGTCAGGCCTCGCCTTCGGCTCGGCGCCGTACCGGCCCGCACCCCCTCCCGGCCTCCCATTCAGGATACGCTCGTGGGAGGCCGGGAGGGGGTGCGGGCCGGTACGGCGATTTCGCGCTAGCGAAATTCTGACGATAAACAACGCCATGAACAACCGCCCACCCAAACCCGCCAAAGGCACCGCGACCCGCCGCGCGGCGCTGCGCCTGCTCGATGCCGTGCTGCGACAGGGGCTGCCGCTCGATACCGCCGCGCCGAAAATCCTCGCACCGCTCGACCGTGCCGACGATCGCGGGCTGGCTCTGGCGATCGCGGGCGAGGTGCTGCGCCGGATGCCAGATTACGACGCGCTGATCGACAGCGCGACGAAGAAGCGCCTGCCCGACGATGCCAAGACGCGCACGGTGCTGCGCATGGCGCTCGCCCAGGCGCTCGTACTCGAAACGCCGCCGCATGCCGCGATCTCGACGGCACTGCCGCTGCTCGACGGCGGGCCACGGCGGCTGGCGCATGGCGTATTCGGGACGCTGATGCGGCAGGAGGCGAAGCTGCCGGAGGTTCCCACTCTACCGTACGAATCCGCCGAACGCTGGCGAGGTCAATGGGGTGAAACCGTGGCCGAGGCCGCCGCCCGTGCCATCGCGACCCCGCCGCCGCTCGACCTGAGCTTCGCCGATCCTGCCGAGGCCGAGCATTTCGCCGCAGAGCACAATGGCAAGGCGCTCGCTCCCGGCCATGTCCGCCTGCCACGCCAACCGATCGACACGCTCGAAGGCTTCGAAGCCGGCAATTGGTGGGTGCAGGATATCGCCGCTTCGCGGCCCGCCCGGCTTCTCGGAAACGGCGACGGCCGGGCGGCGCTCGACCTGTGCGCGGCGCCGGGCGGCAAGACGATGCAGATGGCGGCGGCGGGCTGGCAGGTGACCGCGCTCGACCGGTCGGAGAGCCGGCTTGAACGGCTGGCCGACAATCTGGCGCGCACCGGGCTGCAGGCCGAAACGATCGCCGCCGACGCCCTTGCCTGGAAGCCGGAGCGCGCGTTCGATGCCATCCTGCTCGACGCACCCTGTTCGGCCACCGGCGTCTTTCGTCGGCATCCCGAAGTGCTTTATCGCGCCCGGCCCAAAGTCATCGTCGAGAGCGCGAAACTGCAGGCAAAGCTGCTCCGCCGGGCCGCCGATTGGCTCAATCCTGGCGGCGATCTCGTCTACGCCGTCTGCTCGCTCGAACGCGCCGAGGGCGAGGAAATCATCGACGCCTTCCTGACCGAACACGACGGCTTCTCCATCGTTCCACCCGATCGGGCCATGCTCCCCGATGGTCTCGCCGCCGGCGAGCGAGGCTGGCTGCGCATCCTGCCGGGCCAGATCGACGATCCCGGCGGGTGCGACGGCTTCTTCATGGCAAAGCTGCGTCGTGAATAGTCCCCCTCCCGCTTGCGGGAGGGGAGGTGTTTTATCCCCATTCCCGCCCGCAAAGCCGCGCTTCCCGCTTGCCCCTGTGCCGCTCCGACCCTAAGCCGTCGCCATTGTGCCGCAGCCCGTTCGCATTGCACCCTCCATCCTCTCGGCCGACTTCGCGAAGCTGGGTGAGGAGGTGCGCGCAATCGACAAGGCCGGGGCCGACTGGATCCATATCGACGTGATGGACGGGCATTTCGTGCCCAACATCACCATCGGCCCGGCGGTCGTGAAGGCGCTGCGCCCGCATACCGAAAAGCCGTTCGACGTCCATCTGATGATCTCGCCGATCGACCAGTATCTCGACGCCTTTGCCGAATCCGGTGCCGACACCATCACCGTCCATCCCGAGGCCGGGCCGCATCTGCACCGCACGCTCCAGCACATCACGTCGCTCGGCAAGCGCGCGGGCGTCGTCCTCAACCCGGCGACGAGCGAGGACGTGCTCGATTACGTCATCGACGATGTCGACCTCGTCCTTGTCATGAGCGTCAATCCGGGGTTCGGCGGGCAGAGCTTCATCGACAGCCAGCTTCGCAAGATCGAGGCGATCCGCGCGAAGATCGACGCGACCGGCAAGCCCATCGATCTCGAAGTCGATGGCGGCATCGATGCGAGCACCGCGCCGCGCGCCATCGCCGCGGGTGCCGACGCGCTGGTCGCCGGCACCGCGACCTTCCGGGGCGGGCCGTCCGCCTATGCCGACAATATCCGCACCCTGCGAGGGGAATGAGCGCCATGGCGGGTGACGGCCAGAGCGCGGACGGAATCGATCCCGGGCGGCGGCTGATCCGGCTCGACGATGGCGGGCGCTCGCTCGGCGAGAAGCTTGCCGACCGGTTCCGCTATCTCGTCTGGCGCACGCCGCTCCATCGGCTCCGCCTGCGCGGCAAATTCCCGCTCAAGCTCGTCGCCGTGCCCGAGGACCCGATCCCCGGCGATCCGGTGCGCGGGACGGCGCTGCTCGAAGGGCGCGCGCTCTTTCACAACGAGCAGATCGCGCTCGCCGATCTCGATTTCGGCGCGCTGGAGGCTTCGGCGGGGTTCACCGACTATCTGCAAAGTTTCGAATGGCTGCGCGATCTCGACGCCGCCGGGACGCGCGAAGAGGCGACGCCGGTCGCCGAAAGGCTGATGCGCAACTGGCTTTCCAACTGGGCGGACCGGGTGTCCGAAAGCAGC
This sequence comes from uncultured Parasphingopyxis sp., assembly GCF_937129435.1. Taxonomy (GTDB): domain Bacteria; phylum Pseudomonadota; class Alphaproteobacteria; order Sphingomonadales; family Sphingomonadaceae; genus Parasphingopyxis. Next base: position 82,005 of record NZ_CAKZNF010000037.1, read on the forward strand.
TGGCGGGCGGATATGTGGGGGCAGCGCGTGCTGCTCTGGGCGAGCCATGCGCCGCTGATCCTCTCGTCCGGCGATCTCGTCTACCGATCGGACGTGCTCAACACGCTGGCACGCGGCGCGCGGCATCTCGATCGCGCCGCGATGAAGGCGCCCATCGGCATCCATCAGGTCCGCGCCTGGTCGGGCGTGGTGGCCGCCGGTCTGCTCGTCCAGGGCGGCGACGCGCGGACGGCGCGCGGCGAGGCGGGGCTGGCGCGCGCGCTCTCGCAGACGCTGACGGCGGACGGCGGGATGGTGTGCCGCAGCCCGGCGGCGCAGCTGGCGCTGGTCGAGACGCTGGCGATGCTCCGTTCCGCCTATGATGTGCGCCGCGTCGAGTTTCCCGCGCCCTTCGCCTCGGCGCTCTCCTATGCCGTGCCCGCGCTGATGGGGGCGACGCTGGGCGATGGCGGGCTATCGAGCTGGCAGGGCGGCGGGCCTTCCTATCCGCGCCGCGTCGCCGCCGCGATCGAGGCATCGGGGCAGCGCGCGCTGCCGCTGAAGAACGCGCGCGACTGGGGCTATCAACGGCTGCAGTCGGGGGACAGCATCGTGCTGATGGACGCCGCCCCGCCCCCGGCGCAGCGGCTCGAATCGGGCGGCTGCGCCTCGACGCTGGCGTTCGAGCTGTCGCACGGACCGCACCGGATCGTCGTCAATTGCGGCGGGGCGGTGGGGAGTGCGATCCCGCAGGATTTCGCCCAGCGGCTGCGCACAACGGCCGCGCATTCGACGCTGGTCGTTGGAGACAGCAATTCGACCGCGCTCAACCCGGACGGGTCGCTGGGCAAGGGCGTCGTCGAGGTCGAGATGGAGCGCAGCGACCGGGACGGCATCGCGCGGATCGCGGCGAGCCATGACGGCTATGTCCGCCGCTACGGCTTCATCCACCGCCGCCGCATCGCGCTGAGCGCCGAAGGCGACGAGCTGCAGGGCGAGGACATCCTCGAACCCGAAGGCAAGAAACAGGCCGACGACACCGGCTTCGCCGTCCGGTTCCACCTCTCGCCCGATATCGAGGTGACGCCGGCGGGCGAGGGGACGGGCGCGCTGCTCCGCATCCCCGGCGGCCCGGCCTGGCACTTCCGCTGCCGCGGCGCGAGCGTCCAGATCGACGCCAGCGTGTGGATCGACGAAAAGGTCCGCGCCTGCCCGTCGAAACAGCTCGTGCTGGGCGGCGTCGCTCCGCCCGGCGGCGCGACGCTCGGCTGGTCTTTCAAGCGGGCGGGGTAGTGGATATGGGACGCGTCTTTTCTCCTCTCCCCTCGATGGGGAGGGGCCGGGGGTGGGGTGAGCCATCCGCAAATGCTATCGCTTGTAGTGAAGTCACCCCCACCCAAACCCTCCCCCATCAAGGGGGAGGGCTTCGATAGCCATTCCGAACCACAACCGTCAGACACAACAGGACCACCCCATGCCCACCCCCACCGACAGCCCCGTCAAAATCACCCGCGCGCTTCTCTCGGTCTCCGACAAGACCGGGCTCGCCGATCTTGGCACCGCGCTTGCGAAGCATGGCGTCGAGCTCGTCTCGACCGGCGGCACGGCGAAGGCGCTGCGCGAGGCGGGGCTCGAGGTGCGCGACGTCTCCGATCTCACCGGCTTTCCCGAGATGATGGACGGGCGGGTCAAGACGCTGCACCCCAAGGTCCATGGCGGCCTGCTCGCGATGCGCGACAATGAAGAGCACAAAGCCGCGATGGAGGCACACGATATCGGCGCGATCGATCTCGTCGTGGTCAACCTCTACCCCTTTGCCGAGACGGTTGCGAGCGGAGCAGGGCGCGCGGACATTATCGAGAATATCGATATCGGCGGGCCTTCGATGGTCCGTTCGGCGGCGAAGAACCACGCGCATGTCGCCATCGTCACCGACCCCGCCGATTACGACACGCTGACGAACCAGATGGACGAGACGGACGGCGCCACCACCCTCGCCTTCCGCCGCAAATGCGCGGAAAAGGCCTTCTCGCTCACCGCGACTTACGATGCCATGATCTCGACCTGGTTCTCCTTCGGCGACCAGAACGAGGCCTTCCCCGAAATCTTCCAGGTCCCCGTCCGCCGCGTCTCGACGCTGCGCTATGGCGAAAACCCGCACCAGATGGGCGCGCTCTACGTCCCCGTCGGCCCGGGCGCGCAGGGTGTGGGCCAGGCCGAACAGGTGCAGGGCAAGGAGCTATCCTACAACAACCTCAACGATGCCGATGCGGCGCTGGAGCTGGTCAGCGAGTTCGAGGATGCGACCCCCGCCTGCGTCATCGTCAAGCACGCCAATCCGTGCGGCGTTGCCGTCGCGGACGACATGATGACCGCGTACAAGGAGGCGCTCGCCTGCGACAACGTGTCGGCCTTTGGCGGCATCGTCGCGTTGAACGCACCGCTGACCGGCGAACTGGCCGAGGCGATCACGGAAATCTTCACCGAGGTCGTCCTCGCCCCCGATGCCGATGCCGACGCGCGCACGATCTTCGCGAAAAAGAAGAACCTGCGGCTATTGCTGACGGGCGAGCTGCCCAATCCGGGCCGCGCGGGGATGACGATGAAGACGATCGCCGGCGGCGTCCTGTTCCAGACGCGCGATTACGGCCTGATCGGCGAGAAGGACCTGAAGGTCGTCACCCAGCGCGAACCCACGGCGCAGGAACTGGCCGACAGCCTGTTCGCGTGGAAGGTCGCCAAGCACGTCAAATCGAACGCCATCGTCTATGCGAAGGACGGGACCACGGTCGGCATCGGCGCGGGGCAGATGAATCGCTTGGAGTCGGCCCGCATCGCCGCATGGAAGGCGAAGGATGCGGCGGAGAAAGCAGGCTGGCCGACCCCTCGCACCCAGGGCTGCGCCGTCGCCTCCGACGCCTTCTTCCCCTTCGCCGACGGCATGCTCGCCGCCGTCGAAGCCGGCGCCACCTGCGTCATCCAGCCTGGCGGATCGATCCGCGACGACGAAGTCATCGCGGCGGCGGACGAAGCGGGGATTGCGATGGTCTTCACCGGGATGCGGCATTTCCGGCATTGAGGTCTAAATTTTGCGATGTTCGAGCTAGCTGCCATCATAAGCAGTCTGGTTCTAGACGGAATTTGAACTCGTGATTAAAGTTGTCGTTTGTCATCGGAGAGGCGAATGGCAACTAATTTTGAAAGAGTTCGTTCGGTCATTGAGGCTTTGCTGCCCGCAGCACAGAACAACATACAAAACGGCGGCGACGTAGATACGTTCGTCCAGCAGCGATTGGCGATGCTTTCATCCGCCTACGGCGGCGGAATGCTTAATTCAGATCGTCCAGCAATCGATTACAGCAAATTGACGACCCACATCGCTTACGCATACCGGTCGCTGGCGGCCCATGGGGATTGGCTGCACAAAATGCTTTGCCAGCAAACGTCCGCGGTGAAACGCACGTTGGATGTACCCTCGCCACATGTTGCATGCATTGGCGGAGGACCAGGTAGCGACATTTTAGGAGTCATCAAATTTGCTCGCCAATGGGGGCTAGGCGATCGAACATTTCGGTTTACAATTTTAGATCATCACCCGCAGTGGTGGCGATGCCGTGATGAACTTGTATCGACCTTCGATGATCAGCCACCGATTACGCATACCCACCAAGACCTTGATCTATCTGCCGGTTCGCCATGGACAGACGATTGGCAATTTTGCTCTGCTGATCTGTTCACTCTTTCATTTTGCTTGTCCGAAGTTTGGTCCTTCAACGCGCAAGGCTCTGTGTCGGGGTTTTTGGATCAGGTTATCAGTGGCGCGAAGGCGGGGGCTCTATTTTGCTATCTCGATAACGGGGGATCGAATTTTTCGTCGCGGATCGATGCGGAAATGTGCAAAAGAAATGATCTGGTGACGCTGCTGGATGAAGAACATGGCCACATGGTTATGAGCTACAGCGAGCGGGCAGATGTCGTGAAGATACCATTCCAAGCTAGATTCGGCGGGCAATGGCCGAAGCTCAAAGGGGAAGTCGCGACGAAAATTTGGAAAAAGAAATAGCTATGGACGATTTATTTGCGTCAGATTTGCAGTTCCGCCATGTTCGGATGCCGGATTCTGACGTCTCTTACATCAGGCAATTTCCCTATCCTATGGAAAACGCAAAGATATTTAGGAAATTGTACGATGATACCATATGGCTTCATGAGGAGGTCATGGTCTGGGGAAAAAAACATAAACAGCCTAGACTGACTGCTTGGTACGGCGACCCCGGCAAAAGTTATACATATTCGAGCACCATCATGCATCCGTTGCCTTGGACAGACCTTCTTTTATCAATTCGCCAAAAGCTTGAGGAATTAATTGATGAAAGATTCAATAGCGTTCTGTTGAATTTATATAGAGATCATCGTGACAGTATGGGCTTCCATAGCGACAATGAAAAATCATTAGGCCCAGATCCTACAATTGCATCACTAAGCTACGGTGCGACCCGCACATTAATATTCAAACATAAAAAGAAAAAAGATCTTAAAATTAATCATCTTGAATTAAAATCTGGAAGTTTACTTTTGATGAAAGGCTGTACTCAAAAAAATTGGAACCACGGTATTAACAAGCAATCTCAACCTTGCGGTCCTCGAATTAACCTAACCTTTCGATATATCTACCCCGATTAGAGCAATTGCGCTCCGCCACAACCAGGCCTATATAGCGCGCACTGCCCAAGTCGCACGTGGCGACGGACTATGGCCGTGAAGGCCCGCTTTTCCCTTTCTACACGCTTCCTACCGCAGCCCGGCCGCGAATGATCGCGTCCGGCAACTACGCTCGCATTTGGCGGGCGACGACCCTTCGAAAGGGAAATGTTATGCCTATCGGCACCGTAAAATTCTTCAATGACGAAAAGGGCTTCGGTTTCATCCAGCCCGAAGACGGCAGCAAGGACGCCTTCGTCCACAAGACCGCCGTCCAGGCCGCGGGGATGCGCTCGCTCTCCGAAGGCCAGCGGATCGAATATGAGCTTCGCGAGGACCGCCCCGGCAAGATGGCCGCGGTCGAGCTGAAAGAAGCCTAAACGAGAAAGGGCCGGTATCGTGAAGATGCCGGCCCTTTTTTTGGTCAGGCTGTCATTGTCAGACTTTGGCTAGCGCCAAAGCGCCGCACCAGCCCTCTCCCCCACCCGGCCTCCCATCCAGGATACACTCAGTGGGAGGCCGGGTGGGGGAGAGGGCTGGTGCCGCGCCGAGCCGAAGGCGAGGCCTGACA
>NZ_CAKZNF010000038.1 GCF_937129435.1 uncultured Parasphingopyxis sp.
GGCGCGGAGATGGGCATGGTGATCTGGCTGCGGACGCTGCGGATGATGACGGGCGGCGCGATCGCCGAGCGCGAGGCGGAGCGGATGGTGAGCGAAAAGATGACGGCCGGCATGATGTTCTGGCCGGCCATGATGGCGGGCGGGTGCGGCCAGTCGGGCGAGGAGATGACGCGCCGCGCGCTGGCGTATTACGGCCGCCCGGTACGCGCCAACCGCCGCCGGCTCTCGCGCGGCTGAACGGCGAGGCGCGCACCGCGGCGCCGCGGCGTTACCTTTTCAGGTGCTCGAGCCCGGCGACGACGCCGGGTTTCTGCGACGGCTGGGACGCATTGGTCTTTTTCGGCTTTTCCGCCTTGGGCTTGCGGATTTCCCGGTTCGATTTCTTCTGGCCCTTGGCCATGATGCGTTCCTTCATGCCGGGCGGAATGCCCGTGGCCCGACGCTAGGCGCATTGCGCCGCGAATGCGCGCACAATCGCCGGTGCAATTTGCTTGACGCGGGTGCCGTCACCCTCCACGCGCTATGGGAAGGGAATAATTCCATGAAATTCCGGATTTTTTGCCTCGGCATGGTGCTGGGCACGCTTGCCGCGTGCAACGCCGCCGAGGGCGATAGCGCTGTTGCCGGCGACGCCGAGGAACGGGCATCGGTCGAGGCGGAGGCCATGGCCGCCGAAGACCCCGCATTCGCCGTCAATTCGCAAGGGATCATGCCCGATGGCACGCCCGACAGCCTGATCGCCTTCGGCGCCAACAGCCTCGACACGGTCGAGGCCGTCTCCGCTGTCGCAGGCGACCTTTATGACCAGGACGAGTCCGACGAATGCGGCGCAGGGCCGATGGAGTTCGCCCATTGGGGACCGATCATGCTGACCTTCCAGAATGGAGAGTTCGTCGGCTGGGAATTGCGCGACGGGGCGCAGGACGCTGGCATGGGACTGACCAACGGCGCCACGATCGGTTCGACCCGGCAGGAGCTGGAAGCGGCGATCGGCGCGCCGGTGACCGTCGAAGAAAGCACGCTCGGCAATGAATTCGTCTCCGGCGGCATTTCCGGCCTGCTGGATGCCGACACACCCGACGCTAGGGTGACCGCGCTTTGGGCGGGTATCGACTGCGCCATGCGATAGCGCCGGTCGGCGATACCCCCGGGACCGTTCGATGGTCCGCAGGGCACACATAAGGGCGCTTTGGGAAAGGCCGATGCAGCAACGCTGCCATCGGCCCGACCCGGTGGCCGCCGGCGTCGCGACCCCGCCGGCGGCCATTGTTGGATACTGTGGGACGGCGCGCGATGGAGCAAACGACCATGGATATGAACGAACTCTTCTGTCATCACCAACTCGCCCTGATGAACGCAGCATGGTCGTCGCGCGCGGAGGCCGGCCGCATTCATGTCCTTCGTGTCGGACATTATGCGCAGCTTGTCCGCGAGTGGCGCGATGAACGGAATTTGCCGCCTTACCTCTTGTCGGATGGCGCCAGGATCGGGCCCACAAGAATTTTAGGGTAAACATCGCCGCGCCTCCGCCTTAGCATCTGCCGATCCGATCACCGGGCAGGACCAATGACACACGATATCGAGGCGTTGACGGAGAAGGAGAAGGAAACCCTCCGCCTTCTGCTCGTCGGGCATGACGCCAAGTCGATGGCGCGGGCGCTCGATCTGTCGGTGCACACGATCAACGACCGGCTGCGCCATGCCCGCCGCAAGCTGGCCGTGCCGAGCAGCAAGGTGGCGGCGCGGCTGCTCCACGATTGGGAGGGGGAGGCGGTCGCGCCTGCTGCGCCTCCGCCCGCCGATACGCCCCGTCCGGACGCTGCAAGCCCCGCTTCCACCGCACCCCATTCTCTTGGCCACAAGAGTTTCGGGGATGCGCCGCCCCCGGTCGCCGGGCCAGATGGCACGCGGAAAGCCGGGAACGCGCCTGTCAGGCGCCCCGCGCTCTGGATCGCAGGAGGACTTGCCATGATAGCCGTCGCCATCGCCCTGTTCGCGCTTAGCGCACCCGCCGACAGCCCGCCCACGACGCCGGCCACCGAAGCGACGCAACCCGCCGCGGCGACCGATATCGCGCGCGACTGGCTGCAGCTCGTCGACGCGGGCAATTGGGAGGCGAGCTATGCGGAGACGGCAGACTCGTTCCGATCGGTCAACACGCTGGAAATCTGGTCCTCGGTCTCGGAGGATGTCCGCGTGCCGCTCGGCACCGTAACGTCGCGCGAGGCGGTCAGCGAGGAACTCATCCCCGGCGGCCCGAACGGCCTGAGCCTCGTCCGCTTCCGCACCAGCTTCGAAAACCGTGCGGATGTGACGGAGACGCTGTCGCTGTCGCCCGAAGGCGGCACGTGGAAGGTCTCCGGCTATATCATCGAGTGAATGGCGTGCGATCGTTCCCGGTCATTGCCGGCGTACGCAATGGGTTATTCTCCCGCGGGACACACCGACACGCGCCGGCTGCGCTGGTCGATCGCTACGACGGCGTCGCCCAACACATGACCGCCTATAAGCAGTTCGGGATAGCGGCCGGAGACGCGCACCTCGACCTCGCTGAGGCTAATCCCGCCGATCTCGACCGGGCCGCGCACGGTGCCTCGCCCGCTTTCGATGACGGTGTTGGTCAGGGTGGCGTTGCCGGCGCTCGCCACCGCGCTTGCCTCGACGTCGTCATAAAGCGCCTGTGGCAGGACCAGGGTGACGTCGGCGCCGGTATCGAGCTGGCCCTGGACCAGCCTCTCGCCGATTCGGACGGGGATGCGGAAGGGCCGTTCATAGCCGAGCGACCCCGCTTCGCCGAGCGGCGGGGCGGAGCGGCTGAAGGTCAGCGTCCGGGCCGGAAAGTCGATCACGAGCAGCCCGTCTTCGAAGAATTGCCTCGCGATGATGCCGGAAAACGCGGCCTCGGGCGGCGCGCCGCTGCTGTAATCGCGGGTTATGACCTCGAGATCGCGGCGCACCAGGCCGCCGAGTTCGAGCGTATCGAAGCGCACGGTCTCGACCGTCGCCTCGGAGACGCCGTCGCTGGTCTCGGTCGTTCCCTGCACCGGCAGGCCGAGCGCCCCGGTCAGGCTGGCATCGGCGCGGCCCCAGCCGCTCGCCCCGGTATCGACGGCGAAGCGGAAGGGCCCCTCGCCATTGACCCGTGCCTCCAGATAGACACGGCCATGAACGATATCGAACGGGACGCGGATATCGATGTCGCTTTGGGGGATGACCGGCACCGCGCATACCGGCGGTTCGGCGGCGGGAGGCGTTGCGTGAGCGGAGGTGCCGAGCCACCCAATTGAAAGCGCGAGGGCGGTCATGAACTTGTGCTTCATACTGTATTAGTGAAGCAATACAGCTTGGCAGTCAAGGCGTGCGGGCATGGAAAGTAGCCGACGATGTTATCGAGTGAGCGGTCGGCAGAGTATCCTGTCCTACACGACCGAAATCTGTTTCATTCCGTGGAATGTGCCAGTTCGCTTCAACCCGTACCCTACGCCACGCTGCCGCTTTCCGGCTGCTCGCCTCGTGCGCGTGGAGGCGGGACCAGTGCGACTTCTTGATCCGCTAGGCGCTGTGCGATCGGACACAGCGCAGTCGGTGCGGATAGGCTAGAAGTGCCCGGCAGGAGGCCTAGACTATGAGCGAGGACAGGATTTGCGCGGCGCCGGATTGCGCGGTCCCCTATCGGGGGTGGCGGAGACGTGCGATTATTGCGGCGGCAGGACGATGACGATGCGGTCCGCGCGGGCGGGCGGCTGGGTCAGCGTCGTGGTCGGCATCTTGCTGGCCGGGGGGATGGCGCTTCTGGCCTGGCTCCTTGTGCCGTTGATGTTCGATCCGACGGGAGAGAGCTTCAACGGCACGCGACTGATGGCCTATGGCATCCTCGCGCTGTTTGCCCTGATCGGGATGATCGGCGTGCTGGGCATCGTTGCCGGCATGCGACGGATCCGCACAGGCCGTGTCGATATGCAGGTCCGCAAGGTGATGTTGTGGCTGGCGGCGCCGCTGATCGCCGGTGCTGCGATATTCGAACTCGTCGACGATTTCCTGTAGCGGGGGCGACGGCGAGGCGAACAGGCGGAGGGGCCCCTGCGCCGCAGCGGGAAATCGTCGGAGCGGTGCGAGGGGGGCTGGAACAGCCTGTCCCGCTGTTCAGAAACTGAAGGACGTCATGATCAACAGACCATGCTGCGACGTCTCGCGGAACCGGATTTCGGTTTCGCCCTCCGGGAGCGGCTGATTGGCCACGATGCCTTCGCCCAGTATCTGGGTATTGGGATCGACTATGTATCCGATGCCGATGTTGAAGCTGTTGCTCGATTCCCGGCTGTAGCGAAATCCCACCATCAATCCGGCGGCGACGGCATCGATGATCTCTCCTTCTCCGGGCTGAACGGCGACGAACGGCCCCCAGCCCCACAGCCCTTCGGAATCGCCGCCGAAGATCGACGGGGTGAAGAAGTGATGCGCCTCAAGCATCAGCCGCGCCAGATCGTTCTCTTCGTCGGTAATGCGGACGATCCCATTGGGATCGAGTTCGGCGGCGGCGATGCGATCGTTGTCGCCAAGATCGCGGGTCAGCGAGAGGCCGAGGCCGAAATTGGTGTCGAAGAAATTTTCTGTTTCTTCCCGCCGCCGGCGTTCGCGGTCGGTGAGCGTCTGCTGGCCTTGGCCGGCCGCTGCCTGATCGTCTTCCGGTGCAGGAGGCTCGCTCTCCTCCGGGTTCGGCTGCGTCGCGGGGGCGGGAACGGAGCGCGAAGCCTCGGCCTGTTCCAGCATTGCCAGTTCGGCGCGAAGCTCCGCGATCCGCGTCTGTCGCGCCATGCGGGCGGCGGCAAGCCGTTCGGCGATGGCTTGCTGCTCGGCTTCGAGTCTCGCGATTTCCTGATCGAGCGTTTCCGCCTGTGCGAATACTGCGCCCGGCATCGCAAGGATCGTCGTTGCCATCGCGAACGCCGTGAGCCGACCACGCCTGTTCTGCCGCATGTTACCCCCCTTTTGCACCGGACAATGGAAAGCGCAGCCAAACGGACATTGCGAGCGAAACCCGGTCCGCTTTGGCGCCGGATTGGTGTCTCGCGCGTGACAAAGGGCGCGATGCAACGAGACAAGAGGCATTCGAGACGATAGGACTTTGCACGAGAGGGGAGGGAAGGATGGCCAATACCGGCGGCGCTTCTGCTTCTGCGGGTACCGCAATATGAGGGGCGGCATGCTGGCGGCGGTAATCGCGTGGTTGCTGTCCTCAATTCCTGCTGCCGCGCAATCCACACCGCATGGCTCCGCACAGGCCGGCGATCTCCGCATCCTTCAGCTCTGGAGCGATGACGATGATCGCTTCCTGCGCGAATGGAATCAGCCGACGCCGCCGACACTGACCACCACGACACGCGCGACGATCGGCATCCCCCTCTACCAGTTCATCATCTTCGGCGGCTGTACGCCCGACGCATCGGGCAATTGCCACCTCACCGCGGTGACCAGCATCGCCGACCCCGGTGGCGGCGTATATGAGGAGCCGTTCTCCCATACGGTCTGGGATCAAAGTCCGCCGGATGGCGCGGGCCTGTTGTCGTTATCGCCCAACGGGATCGCGATCGAGTTCGAACCCGGCGATGCGGCTGGTGTGTATCGAGTCCGCGTGGCGGTGACCGACGAGAATGCGGGCGTCACCGCGGTGAGCGTCATCGAACTGGAGGTGAGGGCCTCGGCCGTCGCCATGGCATCATGGGAGAATCGCTGATGGCCTGCTCTCCGATCTCGAACGCAAGGGTTCGGCCGGTTGCACCGCCGAATTCCCGGCGACCGATGCCGATGGTATGCATGTCGCGACGGGGCGCGTGACGGTAAAGCTGCTGTCGCACGGCTGGCCGGGTTGAGGAGCGATGAAATGAGACGGACGATGGCTTTTGCCGCAATGGCGATGCTGGCCGCGTGTACCGGTGGCGGCGACCCCGGTAATATCCCGGGCGATACCGAGGACCCGGCTCCCTTTGCGGAGATCGGACCGAATGACAGGCTGCAATTCACCGGGACGGAGCCCTTCTGGGGCGGCGAGGTGACGGGCGGGACGCTGATCTATTCGACGCCCGAAACCCCGGATGGCCACGCGTTCGAAGTGCAGCGCTTTCCCGGGCGCAATGGTGTTTCCTGGACCGGAACGATGGACGGCAGGGAATTTACGCTCGCCGTCACGCCGGGCCAGTGCAGCGACGGGATGTCGGATCGCACCTATCCCTATTTCGCGATGCTCGATCTGGGCGAGGAAGATCGTGAGGGCTGCGCATGGACCGATGCGAAGCCATATTCCGGCGGCGAAGCCGCTTCGGCGGACGACGAGGCGTCGACCGAGCCGGCCGACGGTGAGGCTTGGACCGCGGTACGCATCACCGGCATCACGTGCGGCGACAACTGCTATGTCGACTACCTGACCGAGGCTTATGGGTCGGGAGGATCGGCTTTATGCGAGGCAGATATTTGCCGCCCATGGGTCGAGATGCAGCGCCTGCCCGAAGCTGCGCGCGGCCGCCTTGCCGAAATCCGCATGGGCGCGGGCACGCAATATGATGGCGATGGCAATGTAATGAGCACCGACTATCCGGCGATCGTCGCGCTTCGCTGGTTGGAATAGAATATCGCACAAGGGGAGGGTGAGGGGATGAATGGTTCCACGGTGGAAAGGCCGGTGGCGGCAGGCTGGGTTGTATTTTTCGCCTTCGCCGCCCTCTACAATCTCGTTATCGGTATCGGCGGGATGCTTGACCCCGCCGCGGCGCCTGCGGACCGTGTTGTCGGCCTGCTTGTCGCCTGTTTCGGTATTCTTTACGCTCTGGTGGCCTGGGCGCCGAGACGGCTTGCGCCCGCGATATGGGCGGGCGTTACAGGAAAGACCGGCGTGATCATCCTGCTCTATCCGGCGGTGAAGGCCGGGACGGTTCCCGAAATCACGGGCCCGCTGCTGATCGGCGATGCGCTCTTTACGGTCGCATTCCTGGTGTTTCTCTGGCGCATGCGCGTGTCATAGCGACGCTGTGCCGGTTTCCTTGACGCGACTTTAAGCATCCCCGTCAGGCCGATACTCACCCTTGCGGGGGTAGGGCGAGTGCAGAAAATCGGTATGTCGGGGGGCAGGCAATGGAATATGCGAAGGGCGCGGCGCGCCTGCTGGGTATGATCGGCCTGACGGCCGGCGGGGCAACGGCGGCGCAGGCGGGCATGGAATCGGCCCATGCCGATGCCCGGATTCTCGGTCTGCTCAGCGTCAGCGCCGGAGACGTTCTGAGTTTCGGCAGTTTTTCCGAAGCGGCCGGGGGCGGCATCATCGACATGGCAACGAACGGATCGACCAACTGCGTCGGTTTTCAGTGGTGCGGCGGCAGCCCGCAGCCCGGCACGTTCGATGTGAGCGGCGAACCCAATCACAGCGTTCACATCTCGATGCCCGGCAACTTCTTCCTGCATTCGGGCGGCAACAGCGTCGAGATCGGCAATGTCGTCTTCACCGGCAGCGGCGTCACGATGCAATCCTATTTCCACTCGAACGCCGTGCTCGACGCATCGGGCGCGCTGGAATTCAGGATCACCGGCTCGCTCTGGGCGCAGCCGGGCACGCCGGCCGGCAGTTATTCCGGAACCTACACCGTCACCGTCGACTATCAGTAGGGCGGTTGCGGCCTAGTCGAAGCTGAACCCGGCGGCCTTGGCCTCCTCGATCACCTCGGCGCCGGTCTTTTTCACCGTGTCTTCGGCAAAGCTGTAATATCCCGGCTTCTCGTCGATGAAGATCTCCTCGCTCATCGTCATCGATCCGAGATCGTCGAACAGGCCTGCCGTCAGCGAATAGAAACCGGCCGGCTTGAAATGGTAGAACAGGTTCGTGCCGCATTTCCCGCAAAAGCCGCGCTCGGCCCAGTCCGAAGAGGCGTAGCGGACGATATGATCCTCGCCTTCGAACGAGACCGTGTCGCCGCACTGGATGCCGAGAAAGGCGATGCCGCCCCAGCGGCGGCACATGTCGCAATGACAGGCCTCGACATGCGGTCGCGTCGGTGTCGCCTCCACCGTCACCGCGCCGCACAGGCAGTGACCCGATAGTGTTTTGTCTCCGTCCGGCATGCCATGTCTCCCCTGTTGCGAACCGCGATGATAGCCCTGCACATCGGGCAAGGCCAGCAATGGTGCTCGATGGAAGCCCCGCGACGATCCGGCTTGTCGCACGCGCAGTGCCGGATTAGCATCGCCGATCGCAACGAGGGAACAAGATCATGAAACAGTTCGGAATTGTCGCATGGGGTATTGCTGCGGCGCTCGCCGTTTCGGCCTGTTCGGGCAGTTCTTCGATGGACGAAGACGATGCGCGCGCCGCACTCGATACCGTCAACGACATCAACGACCAGCTCGAATCGGGCGATGGCGTCGGGATGATGGAGGTCGACGAGAATGCAGGCCCTGCCGAACGCGTCACCGCCGAAAGCTACAACATCATCACCAGCGACGATCGCCGCTTCCTGCGGCAGGCCACACAGGCCGGGATGATCGAGTTGCTGGAATTCCGGAACGTTACGCCGTCGAGCCCCGTGCTGCGGCGTTGCGATGCGATCGCCGCGCTGGAGGCCGAGGCGGACGAAAATGCAACGCACTTCCCCGAACGTATCGAACAGATCGAGGCGATGGCGCGGCGCGTCATCGACAATCCGCGCGACTATCAGGACTTTCTCACCGGTTTTCGCGGCGGGCAGGCCGATGGAGCGCGCAATTATCGCCGCAACTGGGAGCTGAACGCCGACATCGCCGCTGCCGCAGCCGATATGTGCCGCGTCCTGGCGCGTGGCCGCTGGCAGCTCGAGGGCGGCCAGCCGGCCTTCACAAATGATGCCGATCTGGCGGAGTTCAACGGGCATGCCGCCCGGCTCAGCGCCGCGCAGATGGAACTGAACCAGTCCGTGCAACGGGCGATGGCGCAGTCGCGCAGCCGGGCGCAGAATATGGAGCGAAGCCTGCGCTAAGGGGGCGAGGCCCTCCGCCGGCTCCCGGTTGACGCTAACGTAAAAGATGCTGGCATCGCCGGGGCGGGTGTGGCTATGCTGCGCCCATGAGAGAGAGTGGGACCGCACCCGTATCCTGCATCATCGGCGCCGGCCCTTCGGGCATTTCGATGGCCAAGCGGCTCAAGGATTTCGGCCTGCCCTACGACCAGTTCGAGGCGTCGGACGATATCGGCGGCAACTGGTATTACAAGAACCCCAACGGCATGTCGGCCTGCTATCAGAGCCTGCATATCGACACGTCGAAATACCGGCTGGCGTACGAGGACTTCCCGGTGCCCGACGACTGGCCCGATTTCCCGCATCACAGCGAGCTGCTCCAATATTTCCACGACTATGTCGATCATTTCGGCCTGCGTGACGGGATCGAGTTCGAAACCAGGGTGGAGCGCGCCGAACGGCTGGACGACGGCCGCTGGGCGGTGACGCTATCGACGGGCGAGACGCGTGAATATGACGCGCTGATCGTCGCCAACGGCCATCACTGGGACCCGCGCACGCCCGAATATCCCGGCCATTTCGATGGGCACCAGACGCACAGCCACGCCTATTCCGACCCGTTCGAGCCCTATGACTATCGCGGCAAGCGCGTGATGGTCGTCGGCGGCGGCAATTCGGCGATGGATATTTCGAGCGAGCTGTCGCAGCGGCCGCTGGCGGCGAAGCTCTTCATCTCGATGCGGCGCGGCGTCTGGGTGCTGGGCAAATACGCCAACGGCCAGCCGGCGGACAAGGCAGTGCTGCCGAGCTGGATGCCGTCGAAACTCGGCCGCAAGCTCGCCCAGCGGATGATCAAGAAGCAGCTCGGCCGGATGGAGGATTACGGCCTGCCCAAGCCCGATCACGAACCGCTCGAAGGCCATCCCAGCGTGTCGGGCGAATTCCTGACGCGCGTCGGCTGCGGCGACATCACGCCGAAGGGCGCGATCGATCGGCTCGACGGCGACGGCGTGATCTTCGCGGACGGTTCACGCGAGCAGGTGGACGCGATCATCTGGGCCACCGGCTACAATATCAGCTTCCCCTTCTTCACCGATCCCGCGCTCCAGGCCGACGAGAACAACGCGTTCCCGCTGTACAAGCGCATGGTGAAACCGGGCTATGAGAACCTGTTCTTCCTGGGGCTGGCCCAGCCTCTCCCGACCCTCGTCAACTTCGCCGAACAACAGAGCAAGCTGGTCGCGGCGGCGCTACGTGGCGACTACGCGTTCCCGGGCCGCGAGGAGATGGAGCGGGTGATCAAGGCCGACGAGGCGATCCACCTCGGCCATTTCTACGCGTCAAAGCGGCATACGATTCAGGTCGATTTCAACACGTACGTTCGGGATTTGGCGAAGGAAGTCGAGCGGGGTCGCCGCCGCCCACAACAAACGGCAAGCCCTCCCCCTTGATGGGGGAGGGTTGGGTGGGGGTGACCTCTCAGCGGGCGTTGGTGTTCGTGGTCGGATCACCCCTACCTCTGCGACAAGGCAGCAAGCTGCCAAGTCTCGCTCCTTCCCCATCGAGGGGAAGGTTTAAGTGCGCCAACTTCGCGGATAAGCTCTGACAATCATGAAACGGCATCCCCCTCCCGGTGCGACACTGCGCGCGCGGCGGCTGCGCGGCGAGCCGACAGAGGCCGAGAAGAAGCTGTGGCGGCTGTTGCGCGAGAAATTTCCTGAAGCGCGGTTTCGGCGGCAGGTACCGATCCGGCAGTACATTTGCGACTTTGCGAGTCATAGGTATTGGCTCGTCATCGAGGCGGATGGCGGGCAGCATGGCGGCGAGGATGATCGCAGGCGAGATGCTGTGATCGAGGCTGACGGATATCAGGTGCTGCGGTTCTGGAACAATGAAATTCTGGGAAATCCGGAAGGTGTCGCGGAGCGGATAGCGCAATACCTTGCCGAGGGGTCACCCCACCCCTAACCCCTCCCCATCAAGGGGAGGGGGATTACGGAGTACTCAATTTGCGCCGTCGCTCCCCCAAACCGGCGGTGGCGTTTCCACCTCTTCGCTCAAATCGAACTCCACCCTGAAAAACCGTCCATCGGCGCTCTCCGGGCGGCGGAGTTCGTAGGCGAAGGTTTCGTCGTGGATCTCCATCGCCCATGTGTTCGCCACCGACACATTCAGTCCTTCACGTTCGAACAGCGCCTTGCTGAAATCGTCAGCCGGGAATTCCTGGCGGGTGGCGGTGCCGACCTCGGCGGTCGTGCCGCCATATTGGGTGACGGCGTCTTCGCTGCCGTCTTCGTGGCGGTGATCGTGCTTCAGCGTGAGGCTGTCCGCGCCGTTGATCGTCAGCACCCAGGTGCGGGAGCGATCGTCGCCGACATGGAAGGGGATGCGGATCTCGCCCTCGCCGCATTCGGCGACATGCATGACGAGCCGTTCGCGTGCCATATCGGCATCGGCGTCGTCCGAGGAGACGAGCTCGCCTTCATAGGCGCGGCCGCAATGCTCGGCGATACGGGCCATGAAGTCCTGCTGCGGGGTGGGCTGTGCGGACCCTTGGGCCTCTGTTGCAGTGTCGGCCGATTCTGCAGCGGGGGCGCAAGCGGCGATGGCAAGGGCGCAAATTGCGGCTGGTAATAGATTTCGGATGGCGGGTCTCCGTTTCAATAATCCGCTCGGGCTGAGCCTTTCGAAGCCCTGTACTTCACTTTTGACGGAGACAGAAGAAAGGCAGCCCGTCGACAGGCTCAGGGCAAACGGCTTTAGGGCAAGTGCGTTTCTAACCCTCCGCCGGTAGCGCCCAGTCGACAGGCTCGAGCCCCTGCGCTTCGAGAAACGCGTTGGCCTTCGAAAAATGCCGGCAGCCGAAGAAGCCGTTATGCGCCGAAAGCGGGCTGGGGTGCGGGGATTTGAGGACGAGGTGCCTTCCGCCCTGTTCGGCGCTCTGGACGAAGGCCGCCTTCTTCTGCGCGTAGCTGCCCCAGAGGATGAAGACGACGGG
>NZ_CAKZNF010000039.1 GCF_937129435.1 uncultured Parasphingopyxis sp.
CGTGATGGCGGACCAGCTGCTGCACGAACTCGGCGTGGCGGATGGCGTGACGCTGCAGCTCAACACCCTCGGCGACAGCGAAACTCGTGAGGCATGGCGGCACGCGCTGGTCGCGCATTTCGAGGCGCATCGCGGAGAGCTTTCGGAGGACAGCCAGGACCGGCTGGAGCGCAACCCGCTCCGGATCCTCGACAGCAAGGATCTGCGCGACCGGCCCATCGCCGACGCCGCGCCGTCGATCGACGATGTGATGAGCGACGAAGCCGGGGCGTTCTTCGAAAAGGTGACGGCAGGCCTCGATGCGGCCGGCGTGAGATGGGAGCGCAATGCGCGGCTCGTTCGCGGCCTCGACTATTATCGCCACACGGCGTTCGAGTTCGTCACCGACCGTCTCGGCGCGCAGGGCACGGTGCTCGGCGGAGGGCGCTATGACGGCCTGATCGAAACGCTTGGTGGGCCTGAGACACCGGCGGTCGGCTGGGCGGCCGGGATCGAACGGTTGGCGATGCTGTGCGAAAAGGCTCCGGATGTATCGCCCTTCGTCGCGCTCGTTCCCCTGGGCGAGGAGGCGGAAGAGGCGGCGACGAAAATGCTCGGTGAAATCCGCCGAGCCGGCATCGCGGCTGCGATGGAGTTCAAGGGCAACATGAAGAAGCGCATGGCCAAGGCGGACGCATCGGGCGCGCGCTATGCCATTATCATCGGCAGCGACGAGCTGCAAAAGAGGGTTGCCTCGATGAAGTCCATGCGGACGGGCGATCAGAAGGCGTTGCCGATGTCCCATCTGGCGGATCGGATCGAAGCGCAGCGCGCGGCAGATATGTACGACTATCGAAAGCCGACGCGCCAGGACGATAACGGCAATCCCATCGCAGCGATATTCGACGAATGACCACCATCTCCCCCGACCGCATCGATGCCATCCTCGCCCGGCAGCAAGACCTGCAGGGGCAGATGGCCGCTGGCGATCTTGCGCCCGACAAGTTCGTCGAGCTGTCCAAGGAATATGCCGAACTCGAGCCCGTGGCCGAGGCGGCGAAGGAATTGCGGCGGTTGCGGACCGAGCTCGCCGCGCTCGACGAAATGCTCGCCGATCCCGAGATGCGCGAAATGGCGGAGGCTGAGGCGGATGAGCTGAAGGCCGCGATTCCCGAGGCCGAACGCGCGCTGGCGGTGAAGCTGCTGCCCAAGGACAGTGCCGACGAACGCCCGGCGATGCTTGAGGTCCGCGCCGGAACGGGCGGCGACGAGGCGGCGCTGTTCGCGGGCGATTTGCTGCGCATGTACCAGCGCTATGCCGAGGAACAGGGCTGGGGGTTCGAGCTGATCTCGGCCAACAGCTCGGACGCGGGCGGCTACAAGGAGGCCGTTGCCAACGTCACGGGGCGCGGCGTGTTCGCCAAGCTGAAATTCGAGGGCGGGGTGCACCGTGTCCAGCGCGTGCCGGTCACCGAAAGCGGCGGCCGGATCCATACCTCCGCGGCGACGGTCGCCGTGCTGCCCGAACCCGAAGAGGTCGATATTCAGATCGCCGACAACGACCTGCGCATCGATGTCTATCGCTCTTCCGGCCCAGGTGGCCAGTCGGTCAACACGACCGACAGCGCGGTCCGGATCACCCATATCCCCACCGGCATCGTCGTCACCCAGCAGGACGAAAAGTCGCAGCACAAGAACCGCGAAAAGGCGATGAAGGTGCTTCGCGCGCGGCTCTACGAGCATGAACGCGCGATCGCAGAGGCCGAATATGCCGGTGTGCGAAAGTCGATGGTCGGCTCGGGCGATCGTTCCGAGCGCATCCGCACCTATAATTTCCCGCAGGGGCGCGTGACCGATCACCGGATCAACCTGACGCTGCACGCACTGCCGCAGATCCTCGAAGGCCAGCTCGACGATCTTGTCGGCGCGCTGATTTCGGAGGACGAGGCCGAACGGCTCGCGCATCTGGATGAGCAATAGTCCCCCTCCCGCTTGCGGGAGGGGCTAGGGGTGGGCCCGCCCCTGTCGGCAGAGGCTGTGCCCACCCCCGACCCCTCCCGCAAGCGGGAGGGGAGAACCGTTCGTGAGGCGATCGCCGCCGCGACGACCCGCCTGAACGCCACCAGCGAAACGCCCCGTCTCGATGCCGAATTGCTGGCAGCGCACCTCCTCGGCATCGGGCGTGAGGCGATGCTGCTGGGGCGGCTCGATGATATGATCGGCAAGACGGAATTCGACGCCCTTGTCGCCCGGCGCGCGGGCGGTGAGCCGATGGCCTACATCCTCGGACATCGCGAATTCTGGAGCCTCGATCTTGCCGTCGGGCCGGGCGTACTCGTCCCGCGGCCCGACAGCGAGACACTGATCGAAACGGCGCGCGCCCATTTTGCGGGGAAAGCGGGCCCGGAATCGGTTCTCGATCTGGGCACGGGGTCCGGCGCCCTGCTTCTGGCGGCGTTGTGGGAATGGCCCGATGCGCGCGGCATCGGCATCGACCGGTCCGACACAGCGCTGGTCTGGGCGAAGCGCAATGCCGACGTGCTGGGCTTTGCGACCAGAGCCACGTTTCGCCTCGGCGACTGGGCGGACGGTCTTGAAGGCCCGTTCGATCTTGTCCTGTGCAATCCGCCCTATGTCGAGACCGGGGCCGATCTGCCGCGCGACGTGCGTGATCACGAACCCGCCGAGGCGCTTTTCGCTGGAGAAGACGGGCTGGACGAATATCGCCGGATCGCGCGCGCTCTTGGCCCGCTATTGTCGCAAAACGGCATCGCCTGCATCGAAATCGGCGCCTCCCAGGCCGATCGGGTGGCACGGCTCTTGTCCGCGCAAGGGCTGAGAACGCGCCTTTTCCGGGATTTGGCGGGGCGAGACCGTTGCCTGCTTGTCCACAGCTAATGCCTCCCTCTTGCCACATTTGGGCTTGCATTCGCCCATGCGCTCCGCATATGGCTAGGGACGGAACGAGGGTTCCGACAGCCCAACAGCGTTGACCCCCTCTTCCGAAGCAAGCTCCTTTGTCGTGCCGCTGATGTCCGGCGGCGCTGTCAGGAACCGGCTTTGCCGGTCCGCAAATGGGAAGCTCTATCCGGGCGACTGGCGAGAACCGGTCGGAAACCGCGCGCGGGGCGCGTCAATTCGGGATTTGGGACTGAGGAATATTAGCCTTGATGAACAATCGTAGTTCGGGCCGCCGTCGCGGCCGCAGCAGCCGTACGCCCAATCGGGGGCCGAACGACGGCAACCGCCAGAATTCGCGCAATCCCGGCAACGCCCACCAGCTTTGCGAAAAATACAAGAATATGGCCCGCGACGCGCACCAGCAGGGCGACCGGGTGATGAATGAATATTATCTGCAGTTCGCGGATCACTATTTCCGCATCCTCGCCGAAGCGAACAACCGCAAGGAAGAGCAGCAGCGCGAGCGCGAAGAAACGAAAAAGCCCAGGGCCGAAAAGGATGACGGCGCCGACGAACGCGCCGACGAGAGTCAGGACGATGGCCGCAAGCGCAGCAGCCGCGGTTCGCCGAAGAATGACGACACGGCGGAAGCGGAAGACAAGCCCAAGCGGCGCGGCCGCCCGCCCAAGAAGGAGCAGGCGAACGGCGCGGCCGATGACGGGCATTCCAATGGTGCCGAAACGATCGAGGCCGACCGGCTCCCCGGTGCGATCTCGATCGGCGGAGACGATGCCGGCGAAGACAAGCCGAAGCGCAAGTCTCCCTCGCGTTCGCGCCCAGCCAAATCCGGTGACGACGACGCCGCGGCGGCGTAAGCCGGGACGGCACCCTTTAAATTGCGCTTTGCGGCGCGGCTGTTAGACCTTTGTTCCTGATCGACGGGAGCGGAGGCGAGCGATGGTATTTATCGGGCGGCGGATGATGTTCGGGGCGGCCTGCGCACTGCTGGCGGCATCGGCACAGACCGGCGCGTCGGCGCAGACGGGCGGGTCGGCACAGGGCGACGTCTCGGTCACCATCTATAACAACAATCTGGCGCTGGTGCAGGACCAGCGGACGATCACGCTCCCGGCCGGACGCACGCGGCAGGAGTTTCCCGACGTCTCGGCACAGATCAGGCCGGAGACGGTGACGCTGGGCGGCAGCGGCATCGCGATCGTCGAACAGAATTTCGATTACGACCTGCTCTCGCCCGATGCGCTGATGGAAAATGCGGTCGGCGAGATGATCACGATCGTCCGCTTCAATCCCGCTACCGGCACCGAAAGCCGCGAACGCGCCCGCGTGCTCGCGGTGAACGGCGGGGTGGTGCTGGAGATCAACGGCCGGATCGAGGTGCTGCGCGACGACGGCCGTCCGGCACGCGTCGTTTTCGATACCATCCCCTCCAATTTGCGCGCCCGGCCGACGCTGTCGGTGACGCTGGACAGCAACCAGGCCGGACGCCGCCCGCTGACGCTCAGCTATCTGACGCCGGGGCTTGGCTGGAATGCCGATTATGTCGCGCTCTACGACCAGGCGAGCGGGACGATCGATGTGCAGGGCTGGGTCACGCTGCGCAACACGACGGGCACGACCTTCGACAATGCCGAAACGCTGCTCGTTGCCGGATCGGTCAACCAGGGCGGCAATTCGGGCCGCGCCTATCGCGGCGGGCCCGGCACCTCGCCGATAACGCGCCCCGGCACGCAGACGGCGGACCGCGAACAGCTCGGCGATTTCTACCTCTATCCGCTGGCGCAGCGCACGACGATCGCCGACCGGCAGACCAAGCAGGTCAATTTCCTCGACGTGCAGGGCGCGCGAGCGTCGAACGATTATGCCTTCCGCGTCGATTCGTTCCGGAGCGCCGATGCCGCCAACGCCAACAGCGTATTGCGCTTTTCTTCGAGCAGCGAAGGCGGGCTCGGCGATGCGCTGCCCGCGGGAACGGTCCGTGTCTATATGCGCGACGCGCGCGGGGATCCGCAGTTCATCGGCGAGAATGCGATCCCGCACACGCCGATGGGGTCCGAACTTGCCATCGTGACAGGCCAGGCGTTCGACGTGAATGTCGCGACGACGGTCGAGGAACGCACGCTCGTGAGGCCCTCCGGTCCGCGCATCTGGCGGACGCGGATGCGTTACACGCTCACCAATGCGCGCGACGAAGCGGTACGCGTGCAGCTCGATCAGATGCAGATTCCCTGGTGGTGGCCGGACACCCGAATCATCCAGGAAAGCCAGGCGAGCGAACGGATCGCTGCCGAGGGTGTGCGCTGGCTGGTCGATGTGCCCGCCAATGGCGAAACTGCCGTCACGGCAACCTTCGAAACGCGCTACTGATCGAAGCGGCGAACCGGCGATGCGCCTGCTGATCCTTCTGGTCCTCGCGGCATTCGCTGCCGCGCCGGCGGGCGCGCAGGTGATCGTGTCGGACGGGCCGGACGATGTGTCGGTGACACTTTACCGCGATCCCGGTCGCGGGGCGGGCGGGGCGATCAACCTCAACAATCTGCGCGGCTTCGCCCTGATCACCGAGACGCGGACGATCAGCCTGCCGCAAGGCCCGGCGACGATCCGCTTCGAGGGCGTGGCGGAGGGCATCGTCCCCGTCAGCGCGATCGTCACCGGGCTCCCCGGCGGCACGATCCAGCGCAATCGCGACGCCCGGCTGCTCTCGCCCGCCTCGCTCGTCGACGGATCGCTCGGCAACCGCGTCACCATCCGCCGCGCCGATTCGGAAACCGGTGCGATGCGCGAACAGGACGCGATCATCCGCGTCGGCCCGAATAACGGCGTGATCTTCGAGACCGCCGAGGGCATCGAGGCACTGCGCTGTTCGGGGCTGCCCGAGACACTGGTGTTCGACGGCGTACCGGAGGGCCTGTCCGCGCGGCCGACGCTGTCGGTCGAAACGGTCAGCCCGCAGGCAGGCACGGCGACGGTGACGCTCTCCTATCTCGCCTCGGGCTTCGACTGGACCGCGCATTATGTTGCCGATCTGACGGAGGATGGGGAAGAATTGCGCCTGTTTGCCTGGCTGACGCTGGCCAACAGCAACCCGCAAAGCTTCGCCGATGCGAATGTGCAGGCCGTGGCGGGCACGCTCAACCGCGAGGCCGACAGCGATATCGCCGATGCGTATCAGCAATTGCAGCTGCGGCTGACATGCTGGCCGATGGATACGACGGCGACATATCCGGGCTGGAACGTCGATCGTTCGGCCTATCCGCCGCCAGCGCCGCTGGCCAGGATGGCCGATAGCGGGGCTATCGTCGTCACGGGAGCGCGCGGCCGCGCCGACGAACTGCAAAGCGTCGCGGGACTCGTCGCGGTTCAGGAGGAACTGGGCGATCTCAAACTCTATCGTATCCCCGAAACCGTTACTGTCGCTGCCAATGCGCAGAAGCAGGTGGCGCTGCTGGTCCAGCCTGCCGTGCAGTTCGAACAATTCTATTCCGGCCAATTCGTGCGATCCCCGGGCGAGGTCGAGCCGGTGCCACTCTACATCACCTTCCGGACCGAAAATGAGGAGGCCGAGGGGCTGGGTGTCCCCCTCCCGTCTGGCACCGTCACGATCTTTACCGAAGCCGCCGGTCGCAGGCTCCCCGTTTCGGAAAGCGAGATCGCGGACCGGGCGGTGGGGCAGGATGTCGAGATCTCCGTGGCGCCGAGCAGCCAGGTGATGCTCGCGACCCGCTATACAGGCGATGGCGAGACCGACGGATGGGAACTCACCGTCACCAACGCCAATCCACGTGCGGCCGAAATCGAACTCGATCTGGGGCCGGGCGAAGCCGATATCCGGACCAGCGGACCGGGCCGCGTCCGGGTCCGTGAGGGACGGCGCATCTGGTTTGTCAGCGTGCCCGCCAATGGCGAGCGGAAGCTGGAGGTCGGCCCTTTCTGAGCCGCCTCAATCGCCGCGCGATTCGAAAATTTCCCGGCTCGCCCGGTCGGCATCCTCGTCATGGCCGGTGCCCGAGCTTAGGAAAATCAGCCCCATCAGTGCGGCCGAGGTGAAGATGGTCAGCCCGACGCCGAAGGCCAGCGCGAGCGCAAGCGGCAGGGTCAGGCCGTTGCCGAACCAGTGCATCCATCCAAGCGCGATTCCCGCCGCGCCGATCGATGGCAGGATCATCCATGCCAGGATGCGGCGATACCGCCTCCATGCGAAGCGCGCATAGTCGGGATCGTCGAGGCCGGAGGGCTGGTCGTTCATCATTTCCATTTGGCCAAGGTCGGGAGGGCGATCAAGCCCTGCGCCACGCCTGCGACCCGCATATCCCAGCCGGCAGTAAATTCCATTTACTTCTGCCAGTATTTGGCAGACCAACAACCGTATTGCGACTCGGGGAGGAAAATAGATCATGGCAACACAATCGACTTCGACGGCATCGATCAGCTGGTTCGACAATAACGGCCAGTTGCATATCCGCGTCTATTCGAGCGACGGCGAGACGGTGACCGAACGGTGTGCGGACGGCAATGGCTGGACGACCGGATCTTTCAGTGCACCGGGCAGCGCCGTTTCGGCGACGTGCTGGTGGCAGGAAAATGTGGGCGTCCATATGCGCGTCTATTGTTCGGCGATCGACAGCAGCACCGAGGAATATACGACGACCGAATGGTGCAACGATCCCGGCAATTCCGACTGGACCAAGGGTAGCTATACGCCCGGCTGATCGATGCGAAGGGCGGCGCGATTGACGCTCTGTCCGGGCCGGCTCATGTAGCCCCGGCAAGGGGGTGGCGATTGGCTGTGCTGGCGCGGTTCGAAACCGAAAGCGAAGAAAGGGCCTATGTGCGGTCCGAGCGGGCGCGGCGGCGCTTCGCGACGCGTATGCTCGTGCTGATCGGGATCGGCGGCTTCATGGTCATGGCCGCGCTCAATCCGATCTTCTTTCCGGCCGAAGCGCTTGTCGCGCACAATTTCATCTCGATGACGATGATCGTCGCGCTCGGCATCGCCTATTATTTCATCGGGACCGATTATTATCTGCGCTGGCCCTGGCTCGACCTGCTGATGTTCGTCGCCAATTCGATCGGTTCCATCCTGATCATGCAGGGGCTGGCCTCGACCGAGGAGACGACCGGCACGACCTTTCTCGGCACCGCCGTCATCTATATCGGCGTCATCCTCGTCTATGGCAGCATCGCTTTCGTCGCCAATGTCAGGCTCTTTCTCCTCTGGGCAGGGTCGCTGATGACCGCCTATATCGTCTATGTGATCGCCGCGCCGATCCCCGTCTTCCCGAAGGTCTATCTGATCACCAACGCGATGTTCTTCTTCGTATTCGCGATCTTCGTGAACTGGGAGGGGGATCGCCGGGCAAGGTTGATTTTCACCGGCGCCCGGGCGCTGGAGGCCGAGCAGGAGAAAACCGAGGAACTCCTCTACAACGTCCTGCCGCAAAAGGTCGCGCAGCGGTTGCGCCAGGGCGAGGTGGTCGCCGATTCCTTCACCGACGTTACCGTGATCTTCGTCGATATCGTCGGTTTTTCGGTGCTCGCGCAGACGCTGTCGCCGGGCCGGCTGGTCAAGACGCTCAACCGCTTCTTCATGATCGCCGATGCCTGCGCGACCCGGCACGGGGTCGAGAAGGTGAAAACGATCGGCGACGCGTATCTCGCGGTCTCGGGCGGCACGGCTTCCACCGATCAGGGCGCCAAGGCCGCTCTCGCCTTTGCGCGTGAGCTGATTGTCGAGATGCGCGAGACGGCCGGTGAGACGGGGATCGATGTGCAGGTCCGCGTCGGTATTCATACCGGCCCGGTGGTGGGCGGCGTGGTGGGCACAAGCCGGCTCGCCTACGACTATTGGGGCGACACGATGAACATCGCGAGCCGGATCGAGGGCGTGGCCGAACCCAATGGAATCGCCGTGTCGGCGGCGACCTATTATGAATGCGAAGAGCCGCTGGCGTTCGACGAGGGCGAGGCGATCACGCTGAAGGGCGTTGGCGACACGATGGTCTATCGATATCGGCCGCACGCCTCGTGACTGACACGGCTTTGCGTTTGCGGGCAAAAAGCGTCATGATCGCGCCACGCCAACCGGGACGGGGAGTCGCGCCATGACCGTCAGCATCATTCTCGAAAACAAGGGCCATGACACGGTCACGGCGAAGCCGGACATGACGGTGGCGGAGGTCATCACGCTGCTGTCCGATCGCCGGATCGGCGCGGTGCCTGTGGTCGAGGGTTTGAAGGTCGTCGGCATCATGTCCGAACGCGACGTGATCTATTGCCTGAACAAGCATGGCGGCGAGGCGCTGTCGCTGACCGTGGCGGACGCGATGACGGCGCCGCCGATTACGGTCGAGCCGACGCAGAGCATCCTGGGTGCGCTCGGCCTGATGACCCGCCGCCGCGTCCGCCATCTGCCCGTTGTCGAGCGCGACAAGCTGGTCGGTTTCGTGTCGATCGGCGATCTGGTGAAGCACCGGATCGACCGCATCGAAGCCGACGCGCAGGCGATGCGCGATTATATCGCGCAATAATCGCTCTCAGCCGAAGGCCGGCTCCCGATGCCGGACGAGCTGCCAGAGCTCGGCGACCAGATCGCGCGCGAACAGCCAGAGCAGGGCGCCGTAGCTGACGATGCCCGTTGCCACCAGCCAGCCCAGGCGGCTGGCCGGCGTCATCACCGGCAGTTGCGAATCGACCCCGATGACGATCCCCGCCATGGCCAGCGATGCCGCAAGGCTGGGCAGGATGGCGAGCAGCAGGTCCGTCAGCTTCAGTTCGAACGCCGGCATCGAAAAGATCATCGTGACCGCAGTCAGGATCGGGAAGGCGAAGATCCAGGCCCAGGCCATGCCGATGATCCCGAACTGCGCGCCGATGACGAAACCGGTCGCCATGATCGCGGCGCCCGCCATGTTGACGCGAGTCGCGATCCAAGGCTTGCCACTCGAATTGGTCGCCGGCGCAAAGAGAATCTGCAATGTCATGAACGGCATCGCCATCGCCAGCAGATGAACGATCGGGATGGTTTCGAGCCATTGTTCGCCGAGTATCGTCGCGATCAGTGGCTCGGCGGTAATCGCCAGGCCGAAGTAGAAAGGCAGCGCGATCGTCATGATCAGCCGCGCGGCATTGGCGAAGGCCGGCGCGATCGGCTTCTCCTCGCGGTGCATCCGCGAATAGGCGGCGAACGCGACGTCGTTGAGCGGCGGCACGAATTTCGACACCAGGATCTGCACGAGGAACAATGAGGTGGTGTAGAGACCGAGCAGATGCACATCGAAAGCGCGTCCGGCGATGAACACATCGGACTGGCTTTGCAGGAACCAGAAGATCTGCGTCACGGTCAGCGCGCCGCCGAAGCCGATCATCGCGCCCGCGCCCTTGAACCGGAAGCTGGGCCAGATCAGCGAGCGCGCGGCGTAGGTCAGCCCCGCCGCCTTCACCGCGAACAGCACGATCGGCGCATAGACGAGCGTCCATACGCCGAAGCCGAGCAGCGCCAGCGTCAACGCCGTCGCCGCACCGGCGATCGAGGCGGCAAGATTCGCAAAGGCCTGTTTGCGATATTCGAGCTCGCGACTCAGCAGCGCGAAGGGGAGCGCGATGAATGGCGTCGTCAGATGCAACAGCACCTGGACGCGCAGCAGCGTGGCGACTTCCGGCTCGCGGAAATAGGCGGCCGCCAAAGGCGCCAGCATCAACTGCGCCGCCGCCAGGCCGAGGCTCAGCAAGATCAGCACGCCGAACACCTGCCGGATGTCTTCCCGCGTGATCTCTTCGCGTTGGATCAGCGAGCTGGCGAATCCGAATCCCTCGAACAGGCCGAGGAAGACGACGACCATCGTCGCCATCGCAAACAGGCCGTAGTCGGCCGGGTCGAGCATGCGGATGACGAGGAAGGTTGCCGCCCAGGCAATCATTTGCGCGACGATCTGGCTTCCCGAACGCCAGAACACGGCCGAGCGCACGCGGGCGCGCAGCGAGCCTTCGGTGCCGCGCGATTGTCCCGCGGCCGGTGGGGTTTCGGGTTCGATCATCGTTGTGTCAGCACCTAGCGCAACTATGGTGTAGGAGGCGTAAACCCGGGCCGCCGAAACGACCGCAAAAAAATTGAAACAAAATTTCGTTTGGGTGTTGACCGAATCCTACGCCCCGCATATATGCCCTCTCACCGACGCGGCGACGCGCTCTTGCGAGCCCACTGACGCCTCGGTCGCCAACAAAGCCAGGACAGCAAGTCCCCCGGAACGATTAAGAATCGGGGAGATTGGTTGTCCGTCTTTTGTTGTCGGCTCTTTGACATTGTTAGTTTGAATGAAGGGACATGTGGGCGGCGGCGCCCGGTCCGGGGAACTCAAGGCCCCGGTAACCGGTTTCAATTAGCCGTTCCTACTTGTCTCATTCACGTATCCATTACGTAATTAAGATTTGTGCAGGAACGGCTCCCGAGAGACGGTCTTGAACGTGCGCGGACTCACGTCACGTGGCGTACTTGATCGGACATCAACTTGAGAGTTTGATCCTGGCTCAGAACGAACGCTGGCGGCAGGCCTAACACATGCAAGTCGAACGAGACCTTCGGGTCTAGTGGCGCACGGGTGCGTAACGCGTGGGAATTTGCCCTTGGGTGCGGAATAACTCTCCGAAAGGAGTGCTAATACCGCATAATGACTCCGGTCCAAAGATTTATCGCCCAAGGATAAGCCCGCGTAGGATTAGCTTGTTGGTGAGGTAAAGGCTCACCAAGGCGACGATCTTTAGCTGGTCTGAGAGGATGATCAGCCACACTGGGACTGAGACACGGCCCAGACTCCTACG
>NZ_CAKZNF010000040.1 GCF_937129435.1 uncultured Parasphingopyxis sp.
CTGGTACGGCGCCGAGCCGAAGGCGAGGTCTGACAAAGAATCTGCGGCGCTCGACCGTAAGGTCGAGTCTGACAATACTATCCCCCAAACATCCGCGCGCCATGCGCCGCCGTCATGCTGTGCCGCCGGGCGATGGTGGTGCTCCGCTCCCTGATCGTATCGACGAACAGCCATTCGCCGCGCGCCTCGTCGGGCGTCAGCGTCACGGTCATGTAACCGCGGCCCGACGTGTCGCACCAGCGCATGTCCGGGCTTGCGGCGACGAGCCCGGCAGCCATCGCGTCGGGCGGCACCTGGCCGAGGAAGCTTTCATAGCCGGGTGAAGTGACGCTGTGCCCCGCAAATTCGACGCCCGCCGCGACATCGTCGCCATGGTGCAGGTCGAAGGCCCAGCCATTATGGCTGTCGCCGCTCAGCACGACGAGATTCGCATCGGCTTCCAGAACGGCGGCGAGCAGCCGGTCGCGCGCGGCGGGATAGCCGTCCCACGCATCGAGGTTGATCGGCAGCCCGGCCTGCGAGGCCGCCTGCACGAGCTGCAGGCGTTGGCGGATTGAATCGGGTGCGGCGGCGGCAAGCTGTTCGGCAATTGTAGTCGGAAAATAACTGCGCCCCATGATCACCTGCTGCGCAAGCACCTGCCAACGCGTGCCGCGTGCCGTCGAATCGGCAAGCCCGTCGAACAACCAGGCTTCCTGCGGCCCGCCGAGGATGGTGCGGCTCGGGTCCGACCATGCACCGTCCCGGAAGTTTTCCAGCCCGGCTTGCATGCTTCCGGTCAGCTGCGCGACGGCATAGTCGAGCTCCCGGTCGCGGCCCAGCAGCCGCGTCTCGGGCACGAAGATCGTCGCGAGATTGCCGATCTGGTAATTATCCCACGGCGCATCGGAAACCGGCATCCAGTCATGATAGGCGCGCATCGCGGCGCGCTTGCGCGCTTCCCAGAGCCCCTCATCCTCCTGATGGTTCTGCGCCCCGTCGCGCCAGGGATTGTTGGCGATCTCGTGATCGTCCCACCGCGCGATCATGGGGAAATTGCGATGGACCGCCTGCAGATCGGGATCGGCGCGGTAGCTGGAATAGCGCAGCCAGTAATCGGCGAGCGCGACGATTTCGTGATCGGGCGCGATGTCCCGCCCCGCGACCGCCTGTTCGGGGCCGGGATAGTTGCCGACCGGATATTCGTAGAGATAGTCGCCGGTGTGGACGACGAGGTCGATATCGTCGCGTGCGGCGGCATGGGCGTAGCCGTTGAACCAGCCGAAGGGCATGTTCGAGCAGGAGAAGACCGCCATGGCGAAGCGGTCGACTTCGCCTTCGGGCAATGTCTTCGTCCGGCCGACAGGCGAGAAGCTGCCGTCGGGAGCGCGGAAACGGTAAAAATAGCGGCGGCCCGGATCGAGCCCGTCGAGCGTAACCTTGGCGCAATGATCGCGCGCGGCCCGCGCGATCGCCTCGCCCCGCGAGACGACACGGCCGAACTCGGCATCCTCGGCGATCTCGACGCCGAGCCGGGTCGCGGCATCGTTCCCCGCATATCGAGTCCAGAGCAGTACCGAATCGGCGGAAGGCTCGCCCGAGGCAACGTCATGGGTAAAACCGCGCGCAGTCATCAATTGCGCCGCGCCCGGCGTTGCCAGCGCACCAAGGCCCAGCAGGCCGGTCTGCAGCAACTGCCGGCGGTCGATCTTCAATGTCATCGCGAATCCCCTCCCCGTCCGGGCCGAGCCTGTCGAAGCCCTGCCTGTCTTTTACCGCACCATGGGGAAGAAAGGCAGCCCTTCGACAGGCTCAGGGAAGTCGGCATGGCCTGCTGCGCTCCCCTGCGCAGCAATCGGCAGACTATAAGAGAGTTCTGAGGCTCCACAGCTCCGGAAAGGCGCGTTTCGACAGCGTGCTTTCCAGATAAGGCACGCCTGCCGTGCCGCCGGTGCCGCGCTTGCCGCCGATGATCCGCGAAACGGTCAGCACATGCTTGTGCCGCCAGGCGGCGAGCGCATCGTCTATATCGACAAGCTTTTCGGCGAGCTGGTAGAGTTCCCACCATTTCCCGGTATCGCGATAGACCTCGGCCCAGGCCGCCTCGACGGTTTCGCTCGGCTGGTAGGGCTTCGACCAGTCCCGCTCGATAACGTTATCGGGGATCGGCAGGCCTGCACGGGCCGCCGCGCGGTTCGCCTCGTCCCACAGGCTCGGCGCGGAGAGCGCCGCCTTGAGCGCCGCGTGCGGCTCGCTGCCGTCGTCCTGAAAATCGAGATGCGCGGCATCCTTCAGGCCGAACATGAATTCGACCTGCCGGAACTGCGCCGACTGGAAGCCCGAACTCGTGCCGAGCACATGCCGGAATTGCGTGTAATCGGCCGGCGTCATCGTTGCGAGCACGTCCCAGCTCAGCGTCATCACCGCCTGTATCCGGCTGACCCTCGCCAACGACTTGTAGGCCGGCACCAGCCTGTCCGTTCGAACGAGACCGAGCGCATCGTCGAGTTCGAAGATCATCTGCTTCAGCCAGAGTTCCTTGGTCTGGTGAATGATGATGAACAGCATCTCGTCATGCCGGTCAGAAATCGGATGCTGGGCGGAGAGCAGCGGATCGAGCGCCAGATAACGCCCATAGGTCATGTCGCGGTTAGCCATGCCATGCGTCTAGCGGCTTGTCGCCCCGGTCGCCAGCCAGGCTGAAAGTGACCGGGATGGAGCTACTGGCCGGTTGCAATAGCGCAATCGAATACGCCCTTTTTGAACTCAATAATGTCGGGGGCAGAACATAATTCCGACAGGAGACCTATATAGACATGTCTTTGTTATCTCCGTACATATCGCTTATTGCACATAGCCGGGAATTATTGTTCGCGCGCGGGATTAGAATGAGAAATCACCCAGCGCGTATTTAAAGGGGCTCAATCAAGGGTTGATATGTAAGATCGGATACCGGATGAAACGCCGGGTGCCGAGGAGACCCGCGAGGGTGGAGCCGGCCGCAAGGGCACAGCCACCGCCGGCGAAACGGCCGCCCGGCTGGAAGCGATTGTGAGTCAACTCGAAGCCTTGGTTTCGGTCTCGGCCGCCGCTCCGGCGGACACGCCCGCCGCCAATGATGCCGAAGATCGCATCGGGCGTTCGATCCGGCTGGCCGGATATATTCTCGATTTTCGCGATCAGAGGCGCAAGGCGTTTCCCGATATGGCGTCGATGTTCGATGAACCGGCCTGGGATCTGGTGCTGCATCTCTTCCTGGCCAATGTCCGGGGCGAGGAACTGACGATTTCAGAGCTCGAAAAGCGGTGCGGGATCCCGCACACCACCGCCTATCGGTACAAGCAGGCGCTGATCGAGGATGAGTGGATCGAGCAACGGAAGGGCCGGTCCGACGCACGGCGGCAACCGCTTTCGCTGAAAGCGCGGCGGATGTCCCAATTCATGGAATTCTTCGCAAACGGACTCTTCGAGGGCACCTGATCTAAGCCCTGCCACCGGTATCGCCCGGAAGCCGTCAGGGTGGCTTCCGGGCGTTCTCCGGTGCGGCCGGACGAACGGGGGACAAGGCCGGCAGGACGGGGAATTACGCAGCTTTGCAGGGGAGCCGCCCGAACGCAGAGGCCATGTCCGGGCGGCTCGTGAAGGACTGCGTCAGAACTGGAAGCCGACACCGGCATTCGCGCCGCCATGGCCGCGCGAATCGACCGTGCCGCCCAGGCGAAAGACGCCATTGCCGTCGTCGAACGTGGTTGACAGGCCCATGGCGAAGCCTGCCTCGCTGCCGAACTGACCGACGCCGATGGAGAACATCGAGGCGCCGGGACGATTGGCCTGCGGCAAGGCCGCGAGCGCCATCGCGCCGGCGATCCCGCCCTCGGCATCGTTGTCGACATTGTTGATGGCGCCGCCGACCCGGCTGAACATTTCGTCGGTATAGGCATTCGCCATCGCGACGCTGCCCGCCATGCCGCTCTGCAATTGCTGCAGGTTGACGGCGTCGGTTGCAGACGTGCCCGCCGCCACATTGCGTAGCGCTACCGCATCGCCGTCCGGGCGCAGCGTTACGGCACTGCCGCCCTGATCATATTGCACCGAGTTCGCTGCAACGGTCTGCGCATCTTGCGCGGTGGCGAGGGCCGTCTGCGCGCGCTGGTCGGTCGCGTGGAGCTGACCCCCGTTCACCGCGTCGGTCGATCCCGCGCTGACTTGGCCCGCCGCCACATTGTGGACGGCAACCGGCGCCGAAGCATCCGCACCGACCAGCGTCACATCATTGGTGATCGTGCCGCCATTTGGATCGGTGGGTGTATCGGCGTTCGAATATTGGATCGGCGAGACCTCGCTGCCGGTGAAGGTGTTGCGGATATTGGTGATCTCGTCGCTATTGTTGTGGATATTCTGCGTGTTGATCGCGACCTGCTGGTTGGTCGCGTTGAGCTGCGTTCCGTTGACCGCATCGGTGGATGTGGCCGAAAGTTCGCCCTCGGCGACATTGGTCAGTGTCACGGCGCCGCCGCTCGATCCCGCAAGAGCGGCGCTATCTGTCGGCGTTGTGGTCGCGTTCCCGTCCGCGTCTAGATAACGCACCGGCGACTGGCGGGACTGCAGTTCGGCGATCGACTGGGTGTTGGTCGTCACACGATTGTCGATCGCGACGACGTCCCCCTCCACGGTCGTGATGCGATCGCCGATATCGCCGATATCGCCCTCGACGACGGAGATACGCGTGCTGTTCGTCGCGACCTGCTGGTTCGTCGCGAAGAGTTGCGCGCCGTTCACGGCTTCATTGGACGTTTCCGAAAGCTCGCCAGCCGCCACATTGGCGATCACGGTGCCATCGGCGCCGCCCAGCGTGATGCGCGATTGCGTGGCATCGTCGTAGCGGACGGCCGTTTCGTTGAGGCTCGCGATATCGTCGGTGTTCGTTCCGACCCGAATGTCCAGATCGGCGATATCGGTCTCATTGTCTCCGACGCGGG
>NZ_CAKZNF010000041.1 GCF_937129435.1 uncultured Parasphingopyxis sp.
CGTATCCTGCGCCATCCCCTCGTCGTCCTTCCGACAGAGTGGCATTTTATCCCCCCCCCCCCCTGCGGGGGAGGGGGCCGGGGAGAGGGGAAAATCTCGCAACCGGCCCTTAGTTGTTCTGAATACCGAGAGGGACTGCCCCTCTCCCAACCCTCTCCCCAGAAGGGGAGAGGGCTTTTCTAGCCGTCCGGCAGTTCGAGGATGCGCTTCGAGATGACGTTGAGCATCACCTCGCTCGTTCCGCCCTCGATGCTGTTCGCCTTGGTGCGGAGCCAGCCGCGCGCCCTGGCGCCGCCGTTCGAGGCCTCGCTCTCCCATTCGAGCGCGTTCGAACCGCCCGCCGACATGACGATCTCGTTGCGGCGCTTGTTCAGCTCGGTGCCCGCATATTTCATCATATTCGGCTGCGCGGGATGCGCGGTGCCGGCCTTCAGCGTGTCCATGAACCGCTCGGCCATCGCCTTGAAGGCCAGCGCATCGACATCGAGTTCGGCAATCTTCGCGCGAAGGAGCGGATCGTCGAGCCGGCCCATCGCATCGGCGCCGAAGCTCGGCAGCACCGCCTTGCCGAACGAGCCGGCGCGGTCGTTGCCGCCGGTGTTCGAGATCATCTCGCGCTCATGGCCGAGAAGATATTTCGCCACGTCCCAGCCGCGATTGACCTCGCCGACCTGCGCCGGGATGTTCTCGCCGTAGGATTTCGGCACCTCGACATCGTCGAAAAAGGTCTCGCAGAACGGGCTGTTGCCGCTGATCAGCAGGATCGGCTTGGTCGACACGCCCTTCGATTCCATGTCGAACAGCATGAAGGTGATGCCGCGATATTTGTCGGTCTTGTCGGTACGGACGAGGCAGAAGATCCAGTCGGCCTTGTCGGCATAGCTCGTCCAGATCTTGCTGCCGTTGACGACCCAGTGATCGCCCTTGTCCTCGCCGAAGGTCTGGAGCGACACGAGGTCCGAGCCCGAACCCGGCTCCGAATAACCCTGGCACCAGCGGATTTCGCCGCGCGCGATCTCGTTGAGAAATTTCTGCTTCTGCTCTTCGGTGCCGAAATGCAGCAGCGCCGGCCCGAGCATCCAGATTCCGAAGCTCGACAGCGGTGGCCGCGCATTGATTCGCGCCATTTCCTCGCGGAGGATTTTGGCCTCGGGAGGCGAAAGCCCCGCCCCGCCATATTCCTTCGGCCAGTCAGGCACGGTGTAACCCTTGGCGACGCAGGCATCGAACCATGATTTTTGCGCGTCGTTCTTGAAGGTCCAGTTGCGTCCGCCCCAGCAGACATCGTCGTCGTCGCGTACGGGCTCACGCATTTCGGGCGGACAGTTGGCTTCGAGCCATTCGCGCGTTTCGGCGCGGAAAGCGTCCAGGTCACTCATTGCTGTGTGTCTCCTTCGGAGTCGTCTTTTTCTTTTCACCTTACGCTTGACGTGCGCGTCAATACAAGGGCAGCCTGTAGCAAGCAGGCGGCATCAAGACCGGCGCGAGTTGGAGAGAGTTTCAGTGCCAAGCGCAGCGGACGTGATTCTGCCCGAAGAGGATGCCGAGCGCGCGCGCGCGATGAAGGGCCGGACGCTCACCCTCGGGCTGCTGACCGCCGTTTATTTCTTCAGCTATATGGACCGCCAGATCCTCGCGATCCTGCTCGAGGACATCAAGGCCGACCTGCTGCTCTCCGATACCCAGCTCGGCTTGCTTTCCGGGCTCGCCTTCGCGCTTTTCTACGCGACGCTCGGCATTCCCGTGGCGTGGCTCGCCGACCGCGCGAACCGGCGGAACATCATCTGCATCGCGCTCTCGCTGTGGAGCGCGATGACGGCGGTGTGCGGGTTGGCGCAGAATTTCACCCAGCTGCTGCTTGCAAGAATCGGTGTGGGCATCGGCGAAGCCGGCTCCTCGCCGCCGTCGCACTCGATCATCGCCGACCTTTACCCCGTCAACAAACGTGCCGGCGCTCTCGCCATCTATTCGCTTGGCGTAACGCTCGGCGCCGCCGCCGGGCAGATCCTTGGCGGCAACGTCACCTATTATTTCGATTGGCGTACCGCCTTTTTCGTTGTCGGCCTTCCCGGAATCGTTCTCGCCGTTGTCGTCCGCTTCCTGGCAGTCGAGCCGCCCCGCGGCATGTCCGATGCGATGCAGACGGCGGCCCAAGACTCGCCCAGCATCGCCGAAGGCTTCCGCAAGATGTGGGCGAACCGCGCGGCCGTGCACCTCGTCATGGGCGTCACGATCACCTCGATGATCGGCTATGCGCTGACCGGCTGGACACCCGCCTATCTGATCCGCAGCTTCGGGCTGAACACGATGGAGGTCGCCAATTTCGTCGCACCCGTCCTTGCCGTGGCGGGCGTCGCAGGCGCCGTCGGCAGCGGCAAGCTCGCCGACTGGCTGGCCGATCGCTACGGTGTCCATGCCCAAAGCTATATGATCATGGCGCTGAAGCTGGTCGCCCTGCCGTTCCTTCTCGGCTTTTATCTGTTCGAGAATATTTACTGGGCGGTCGGCGCCTATTTCTTCGCCCAGGTCCTGCAGAGCTGCTATCTCGGCCCGACTTTCGCGCTGATCCAGGGGCTCGCGCCGCTCAAGATGCGCGCCGTGTGGGCGGCGATCACTCTGCTGGTCATCAACCTGATCGGCCTTGGCCTCGGCCCGACGGCGATCGGCATCCTGTCCGATCTCTACGTCCCTCGCTTCGGCGATGAGTCGCTTCGCTACGCCCTGCTGACCGTTGCGCTGATGACGCCCTGGGCCCTGTTCCATTATTGGCGGGGCGGGGTCTTGCTGAAGCGGCAGGCAATTGAGAAGGCTGACACCGAATGACAATCGGCAATACCAATGCAGGCGGACGCGCTTTCGCCATCCCGCTCGACCGGCGCCTGCCCGGCCGCGTCAAATTTTTCTTCGGGTTCGGCGCGATCGCCTTTGGCGTGAAGGATCTCAGCTTCGCGCTGATCCTGACCTTTTATTTCAACCAGGTGATCGGCGTCGACGAGGCGATTGTCGGAACCGCGCTCTTCTGCGCGCTCGTCCTCGATGCGTTCATCGACCCGCTGATCGGCCATCTGTCGGACAATCTGCGGACGCGCTGGGGACGCAGGCATCCCTTTCTCTACGCCTCGGCCGTTCCGGCGGCGCTCGCCTATCTGCTTCTCTGGTTCCCGCCCGATCCCGACGGAGCCAACATGTTCCTCTTCATCTTCGGCGTCGCCTTTCTGGTGAGGGCGACCATGTCCTGTTTCGAAGTGCCGATGGCTTCGCTCGGCCCGGAACTGACGAGCGACTATCACGAGCGCACGCGGCTTTTCGGCCTGCGCTTTTTCTTCGCCTGGCTCGGCGGCGCCTCGATGCTGCTGCTCGCTTTTGCCGTGCTGCTCCCCGCCTATCCTGGAAATCAGCTCGATCCGCGCGGCTATCACGATTTCGCGATCATCGCCGCCATCGTTATGGCATTGGCCATCGCCTTGTCGGCACTCGGCACGCATAGCGAGATCAAATATCTGCCCACAGTCGAGCGCGAAGAGCTGACTCTCGGGCAGAGCTTCGGCAATGTCTTCGGATCGCTGAGCAACCGGGCCTTTCTCATCCTGATGCTGTGCACGCTGTTCGCCAATGCCGCGCAGGGCCTCAATTTCGGCCTGCTCATCTATTTCATCACCCATTTCTGGGAGCTGGGCAGCCAGGCGCTTGCCTGGTTCATGATCGCGCAGGTGGTCGGCATCGGCTTCGCCGTGTTCGCCTCTTCCTGGCTATCGAGACGGGTCGGCAAGCGCCGCGCCGCCGTGCGCTTCCTGTTGCTTGCCATCGTGGCGGTTCCCCTGCCCTATCTGGCGCGCATTGCCGGCTATTTTCCGGACAATGGCGATCCGATGCTTCTGCCGCTGCTTGTCATTCTTGCCGGGCTCGGTTCCTCGATGCTCGTTTCGGCGCTGATCCTGAAAGTATCGATGCTGACCGATGTGATCGAGGACGATGCGGAAAGGACCGGACGGCGATCCGAAGGCATTTTCTTCGCCGGACAGTTTTTCGTGCAGAAATGCGTATCGGGCCTCGGCATCGCCCTGACCGCCACCGTGCTGGCCATTGCGGCGTTTCCGAGCGAGGCGGAGCCGGGTACGGTTTCCGCCGATGTGTTGCAAAGCCTGGCGATCTGCTTTGCCGTGGTCATCATCGGCTTCGGCCTTTTCGCCGCCGCCATTGTGTCGCGCTTCCCGATCGATCAGAAAGACCACGAAGACCGGATCGCGCGAATGCGCGGCACGGCACAAGAAACAACCTTGTAAACCCATCCATCGAAAAGCCACAGGAGAACAGCATGGATTTCACCCTCACCGACCGCGAAACGCATTTCCGGGACCGCGTCAAAGCCTTTATCGACAAGGAGGTCCGTCCTCGCATCGACGATTATGCCGCGGAATTCCCGCCCGAAAATCGCTGGGGCACCAGCCAGACGCTCGAGGAGCTGAAGGAAAAGGCCAAGGCCGCGGGCCTGTGGAATTTCTTCATGCCGCCGCATTCGGGGCAGGAGCATGTCGACGATACGTTCGAGTTCGAGGGCGAACAGCTCACCAACCTCGAATATGCGCTCTGCGCCGAGGAGATGGGCCGCGTCGGCCTGTCGTCCGAAGTGTTCAACTGCTCGGCGCCCGACACCGGCAACATGGAGGTCCTCCATCGCTACGGCACGCTC
Organism: uncultured Parasphingopyxis sp.; assembly: GCF_937129435.1. GTDB lineage: Bacteria > Pseudomonadota > Alphaproteobacteria > Sphingomonadales > Sphingomonadaceae > Parasphingopyxis. Next base: position 4,691 of record NZ_CAKZNF010000041.1, read on the forward strand.
GAGCAGAAGGAGCAGTGGCTGCGCCCGCTGATGAACGGCGAAATCCGTTCGGCCTTCCTGATGACCGAGCCGGCCGTGGCCTCGTCCGATGCCACGAATATCGAGACCAAGATGGAGCGCGACGGCGACGAATATGTCATCAACGGCCGCAAATGGTGGTCGTCGGGCCTCGGCGATCCGCGCTGCAAGGTCGCGATCGTCATGGGCAAGACCAACCCCGATGCCGCGCGACACAGTCAGCAATCGCAGATCCTGGTGCCCATCGATGCCGAGGGGGTAAACATCATCCGCCACCTGCCCGTTTTCGGTTATGACGATGCGCCGCATGGCCATATGGAGGTCGAGCTCAAGGACGTTCGCGTCCCGGCCTCCAACCTGTTGCTCGGCGAAGGGCGCGGTTTCGAGATCGCGCAGGGCCGCCTCGGGCCGGGCCGGATCCATCACTGCATGCGCACCATCGGCGTAGCGGAAGAAGCCCTCGAAAAGATGTGCAGGCGGCTGCAGTCGCGCGTCGCCTTCGGCAAGACGATCGCCGATCATTCGATCTGGGAATGGCGTGTCGCGCAGGCGCGGATCAACATCGAGATGAACCGCCTGCTGTGCCTGAAGGCCGCCGACATGATGGACCGGGCCGGCAACAAATCGGCGCGCAACGAGATCGCGATGATCAAGGTTTCGGCGCCGCAAATGGCGCTCGACATCATCGACGACGCGATCCAGGCCTTCGGCGGCGCCGGTGTGACGACCGATCCGGGTCTCGCCAGCGCCTATGCGCATCAGCGTACGTTGCGGCTCGCCGATGGTCCGGACGAGGTCCATGCCCGCGCCATCGCGCGCTGGGAGTTCGGCAACCATGCGCCGGACGCGGACGAGATTTCAAGCGGCGACCTGGCGGTAACGCGATAGAGATCAAGACCCTCGCTCCTCCGGGGGCGAGATTTCGAGCGGCGATATCGGGGTGAGCCGGTAGAAATACACCGTCATTCCCGCGAAGGCGGGAAGGACAAAGGTAGGAGAATTTTTTCATGAAAGCAGCCATTCTGCGCGAACCGGGCAAGCCGCTTGAAATCGGCGAAGTCGAGATCGACGAGCCCGGCCCACGCGAGGTCAAGATCAAGACGAAGGCCTGCGGGCTGTGCCGGTCCGACCTCCACTTCCTCGACGGCGTCTACCCCTATCCGCTTCCCACCGTGCTCGGCCATGAGGCGGCGGGTGTGGTCACGGCGGTGGGCAGCGAGGTCACCCATGTTCAGCCGGGCGACCATGTCGTCACATTCCTCGCTCCGTCATGCGGCTCGTGCAAACTGTGCCAGAACGGGCAATTCACGCTGTGCCAGGATCCCTCGATGCAGCGCACGCCCGGCACCACGCCGCGCCTGACGATCGACGGCGAGCCGATGGCGCAGTTTCTGAACCTGTCGGGCTTTGCCGAGGAAATGCTCGTCCACGAAAATGCCTGCGTCGCCATCGACAAGGAAATGCCGATGGACCGCGCTGCGCTGATCGGCTGTTCGGTCGTCACCGGCGCCGGTTCGGTGTTCAACGCGGCGCGGATCAAGGCGGGCGAGAGCATTGCGATCATCGGCGCCGGCGGTATCGGCCTGTCCGCAATCAACGCGGCGAAGATCGCCGGCGCGGGCGAGATCGTCGCTATCGATCCGGTCGAATCAAAGCGCACCATGGCGGAAAAGATGGGCGCGACGATGACCTTCGACGCGATCGACGAGAACGTCGTCAGCCAGGTGATTGAAGCGACCGGCGGCGGCGTAGACCATGCCATCGAATGCGTCGGCAAGGCGGTGACGGCCCAGCTTGCCTGGAAAGTCCTGCGCCGCGGCGGCGCGGCTGTGATCGTCGGCATGATCGCGCCCGGCGAGATGGTCGAAATCCACGGTCCGGAATTCCTGCAGGGCAAGTCGGTCAAGGGCGCGCTCATGGGGGCGGGCCACTTCATGCAGGACATGCCCCGGCTCGTTGCACATTATCTGGGCGGTCGGCTCGACCTCGATTCGGTGATCGCCGAACGCATTTCACTCGACCAGATCAATGAAGGCTTCGACAAGCTGAAATCGGGCGAAAGCACGCGCTCGGTGATCATGTTCGACTGATTGTTCCTCCCCGCCATGGGGAGACATTGGGAGAAAGACATGCAAACTGCCGATCCAGCTAGCCTCGGCTTCGTTCCCGAGCGGCTCGACGCCATCCCGGCTTTTCTCAAGGAACGCTATCTCGATACCGGAAAGCTGCGCGGGCTGCAGCTGCTCGTCGCGCGAAGGGGCGAGGTCGCGCTGATCTCGACGCAGGGCAAGTCCTATGCCGAGAGGAACGACGCGCTGCGCGAAGATCAGATCTTCCGCATCGCGTCGATGACCAAGCCGATCACTTCGATCGCGATCATGCAGCTCGTCGAGCAGGGCAAGCTGGCGCTCGACGAACCGGTCCACCGCGTCCTGCCCGAGTTCAAGGGCATAGGGGTTTACGATGCCGGCGGCGGTAGCGTTCCGTTCGCGACCAGGCCGACAAACGGACCGATGCGGCTCGTCGATTTGATGCGGCACACTTCCGGCCTCACCTATGGTTTCCAGAACCGCTCGAACGTCGATCTCGCCTATCGCACCGGCAAGCTCGAAAACTGGCACGGCAACCACGATCTCGACAGCTTCGTCGCCGCGCTCGGCGAACTGCCGCTCGAATTCTCGCCCGGAGACGCGTGGAATTATTCGGTCTCGACCGATGTCCTCGGCGCCATCGTCCAGCGCGCCTCGGGCGAGAAACTCGATGCCTATTTCCGCGACCATATCTTCAAGCCGCTCGGCATGGTCGATACCGGCTTCACCGTCCCCAAGAAGAAGCGTGACCGGTTCGGCGACTGCTGGACCTGGACCCCGAAAAAGCCGGTGCTGTACGATAGCGCCGAAAACAGCCTGTGGCACAGCAAGCCTAAGCTGCTCTCGGGCGGCGGGGGGCTTGTTTCCACTGCGGCGGACTATCACCGCTTCTGCACGATGCTCCTCAATCGCGGCACGCTCGGCGACGCACGGATCGTATCGCGCAAGACGATCGACCTGATGACGATGAACCACCTGCCGGGCGGCCAGTCGCTCGCCGACATGTCGACCTCGCTGTTCAGCGAAGCACAGCTTGCGGGCACCGGTTTCGGCCTCGGCTTTGCGGTGACGCAGCATGTGGCGAAATCGATGATGCCGGGTTCGCCGGGCGAGTTTTACTGGGGCGGTATGTATTCGACCGCCTTCTTCGTGGACCCGGTCGAGGAGATCACGATGGTTTTCATGACGCAGCTCCAGCCCTCGAACGTCTATCCCATCCGGCGCGAGTTGAAGACGCTGATCTATTCCGCACTGGCATAGCACCGGTCAGGCTTGGCAATGCCGCTGCGATAGGGGATAATGACGAAATTGGGGTCGCGACCACGCGAAAGGGGTTCCCATGCTATCCATCAAATCCATCGCCGCCGCCGCGCCGATCGCCTTGCTACTCGCCGGATGCGGAATGGGCGAGCCGGTTTCGATCGAAGAGGTCGAGGCGAAGATGACCGAGGATTTCTCCGAAGACGGTGCCGAAGTCACCTGGATTTCGGTGGAAGAAGGCGAAGAAGGAAACGATTATAACGTCTGGATCGATGTCGTCGATGGCGAGGAAACAAGCACGAAAAACTGCGATGTTTCGATGACCAGCATGTCATCGAGCTATTCCTGCCAAACGATGACGCCGTCGGTGATCGATCAGGCTGCCGAGTTGCTGCGCGGGACCTATACCGAGCGCGGGATCGATCTGCTCGACTATGAATTTGAGCGCACGGGCGAAGATATGGCCTTTGGCGGGGATGCGACGATCCAGAACACGGCGAATGGCGCGCGTGCATTGATCACATGCGCCGGCGAACAGGAAGGCACGCAATTCAACATCAACTGCGACGACGGCACGTTGAGGCCCGTACCGGCGGGATGACGATTGTCAGCCTGATCTCTAGCGCGTAGCCGGACGGCGATGGTCGATGTCTTCATCTCCTATTCGCGCGACAATGAGGATCGCGTGCGGCTGCTCGCTGAGAAGGTGCGCAAACTCGGCTATGTGCTGTGGTGGGACGAAGAACTGCCGCCGCACAAAAGCTATGGCGATGTGATCACCGAGAAAATCGGTCAGGCCAAGGCGGGGATCGTCGTCTGGTCCGAAACCGCGGTCCAATCCGAATGGGTGCGGGCAGAGGCCGATGTCGCGCGCAACCAGAAGAAGCTGATCCAGGTCACGCTGGACGACGCCCAGCCGCCAATGCCGTTCAACCAGATCCAGTTCGTAAAGCTTGGCGACTGGAATGGCGAGCCCGATCATCGCGGCTGGACCAAGGTGCAGGGCAGCCTTGCCGAACTGTGCGGGCGGACCGGGGACGATCCTGCCGTCCCTCGCCCTGCCGCTGCTCCGGCACCGACGGATGTGCCGCCAAGCGCGGAGGATATTCGCGAAGAACTGCGGACCAAGAGGCGAGGCCCGGCGATCCGATTGATCGCCGTCTCCGTCATCGCGCTGATCGCGATCATCGCGTTTCGCGTGTGGAACAATTATGCGGACCGCGAGCCGCTCGAACCGGCCGAAGAGGAAAGCGCGGTCGTGCAGTCCTATCCTCTCGACGCGGTCGTGCAGGATCCAACCGGCTTCGCCTATATCCGCATCGCACCCTCCGGGAACTCCGCCGTAGTCGGCCGGGTGATGGCGAACGACATCTTCAACGTATCGCGCACCAACGATCGCTGGTGGCCGGTGATGACCGAGGACGGCGCCGAGGGATATATCGACAGCCAGCAGGTCCGTGTGATCGATGGCGGCTAGGCCCGGCCCGACCAAACACTTCCGAGCCGCTCCGCCGCCCATGCCCCACGCCGCGATAAAATAGCGCTTTACTCGGTCCGGTTTCGCGATCAGTTACAGCAAGGTTCGGCTGGCACAGCCTTTGGGGGAGAATGACAATGAATTCATCAACGCGAATCGGGCTGGTCGTGGCCATCGCCGCGCTGGGCCTCGGCTCTGCTTGCAGCATCGACAATAGCGATGCGATCGAGGAAGCGATCGAAAGCCAATATGCCGAAGACGGCATCGAAGTGACGGGCGTCGAAATGGCGCCGGACGAGGATGGCGATGGCTATTCGGGCACGGCGACGGTCATCGATCCGGGCACCGGTCAGGAGACCGAACTCACCTGCACCGCTGTCCCAGCCGAGGGTTCGACCTACGACTGGAACTGCAACGTCTGATCGTCAGAGCGCGAGCTTCTCGCGAAGCTCGCGCTTGAGAACCTTTCCGATCGCACTGCGCGGCAGTTCATCGACGATGTAGACGGCGGAAAGGCGCTGCGTCTTGCCGAGGCGCTCGTTCGCCCAGCTGCGCACCACTTCGGCATCCCGCGGCCCGACGACGACGCCGACCGGGGTCTCGCCCCAGTCCTCGCTGGCGACGCCGATCACCGCAACCTCGTCGACATCGGGATGTTCCTTTACGACGGCTTCCAGATCGCTGGGGTAGATGTTGAACCCGCCCGAGATGATCATGTCCTTGCGTCTGTCCATCAGCGTCAGGAAGCCGTCCTCGTCGAACCGGCCGACATCGCCGGTGCGGATGAAGCGATTGCCCTCGCTGTCATACCATTCGCCCTCGCGCGTCTTTTCGGGCTGGTTCTTGTAGCCCTTCATCATCGTTCCCGAGCGACCGACGATCTCGCCGATTTCGCCGGTCGGCACCTCGTTCCCCTCCTCGTCAATCAGGCGGATGTCGTGATCGGGCATTGGCTGGCCGACGGTGTGGAGCTTGTCGGGAAATTCGTGTGCGCGCAGGACGCATGAGCCACCGCCTTCCGTCATGCCGTAAAATTCGACAAGCCCGCCGGGCCACCGTTTTAGCACCTCGGCCTTCAACTCGGCGGCGAAGGGCGCGCTCGTGCAGAATTTCATCTGATAGGCAGAAAGATCGAACTCATCGAAGCGCGGTTCGGCCATCAGGCGCTTATACTGGACCGGCACCAGCATAGTGGCCGTCACCTTCTCGCGCTCGCTGAGGGTGAGGAATTCGACCGTGTTGAACTTCTTCATCAGCACGACCTTCCCGCCCGAAGCGAGAGTGGGCAGGAAGACCACGAGCGTGGTGTTCGAATAGAGCGGCGTCGAGAGGATCGAGACGGTATCCGGCGAAGTGAAGAGCGCACGCACCTGCCGCCAGCGCATCTCCTGCGGCATGACGATACCCTTGGGCGTCCCCGTCGTGCCGCTGGAATAGATGATGTTGAAGCCCTGTTTGGGGTCGAGCGCGACGGGCTCGGGCTTGCTGCCCTCGGCCGGCAACCAGGCATTGAACGTGTCGTCGTCGTCGAGGGTGACGGTCTCGACGCCCTCCGGAACATCCATCGCCGCGCGGATATCGGCATCGGCAAAGAAGATCCGCGCACCGCTGTCGTCGAGCATCAGCCGCAGCGCGTCGGGCGTCGAGCTTTGCGCGAACGGGGCCACGCAGCCGCCGGCGCGCAGTATGCCGACCCAGAGCGCCGCATAGGCCCAACCGTTGAGCCCGCAGACCGCAACCGATTCCCCGCTTTTCAGCCCCTTCGCCTGCAACTGTGCCGCGATGCGATCGCCGAGCCGGTCGAGATCGGCATAGGTCAGCCGCACATCGCCGGCGATCACCGCTTCGGCATCGGGGCGCTCACTCGCATGCGCATGGATCAGTTCGGCGAACGATCCGAAATCCTGGGCAAGCAATTCAGCGGCTGTCGTCATGTATCGGGTATCCTCTCGGTTTTCGCCCTACCCCAATTCGTCATTCCCGCGAAGGCGGGAATCCATCACCTGACTGTGCCACTCATTGGAACTGTGGGAGTTGGATTCCCGCCTTCGCGGGAATGACGGCGCTCTAGGTCACCAGCCGTATAGTCCTATTGATGATCCCGCATCCCCAGCACGCGCTTGGCGAGGATGTTGTTCTGTACCTCGTCCGATCCGCCATAGATCGTCACGGCGCGGTGCCATAGCCAGTCGCGAGTCTGCGCCAGTTCTTCCTCGGTAAAGCCCTCGCCTTCCCAGCCATATCCGTTCATGCCCATGATCTCGACCATGAGCTCGGACCGCTTCTGAACGAGACCGGCGCCGATATTCTTGAGCGCGGAGCTGGAAGCCGACGGGCCGCCCTGCGCCTTCGCTTCGGCCTGCGCGCGGGCGACGGTGGTGAAGAAATTGCGGGCGCGCATATCGTATTCGATGATCTCCCGGCGCAGCGCCTTGTCGGCGATCTCGCCCTTGTCATCGAGTTCAACATAATTTTTCGCATGATCGGAGAGCGAGCGCAGCAGGCTGCGCGCCCCGCCGCCGCCGATGCCGGAGCGTTCGAACTGGAGCAGCCGCTTGCCGATCGTCCAGCCCTTCCCTTCCTCGCCGACGCGGTTCTCCTTGGGCACCTTCACATCGGTGAAGAAGGTTTCGCAAAAGGGCGACTTGCCGGAAATCAACTGGATCGGCCGCGTTTCGACGCCCGGCGAATCCATGTCGATGATCAGGAAGGTGATGCCGTCATGCTTCACCGACTTGTCGGTGCGGAACAGACCGAAGCAGAAATCGGCCCATTGCCCGCCCGATTGCCATGTCTTCTGCCCGTTGACGAGATAATGATCGCCCTTGTCCTCGGCAAAGCTCTGCAGGCTGGCGAGGTCCGATCCGGCGCCCGGCTCCGAATAGCCCTGGCAGCCGCGCGTCGAACCATCGGAAAGCGGCGGCAGCCATTTCAGCTTCTGCTCCTCGGTGCCGAATTCCATCAGCGTCGGCGCGAACATGCCTACGGCAAGCCCGCCGATCGGGTTATAGGCACCGATCTTGCGCATTTCCTCGTCGAGCACCGCCGCTTCTTCGGACGACAGCCCGGCGCCGCCATAGGGTTTCGGCCATGTCGGCGTGCCGAATCCGCGCTCGCCAAGCCGCCTGCGCCATTCGACCATATCCTCGGACATGTCCGTCGGCCCGTCGACCATGCCCATCGGATTGTGGCGTCCTTTGAGCGAGGGAATCCAGTTCTCTTCGAGCCAGCTGCGCGCTTCTTCGCGAAACTGTTCGATCGGTTCGGCATCGGCCATGGCGGGTCTCTCCAGCTTTACGTTTGCGTCAATTGTCCGCCAACGCCGCGCCCCGGTCAAGCCGGGCAAGGATGACGCGAGCACAATTTCCGATTATCACCGCCTTCAGAAGTTGTTTCGGAGATGTGTATGTTCCCCCGCCTGCCCGCTTTTCTCGCAATAATCCTGTTCGGCCTCGTCGCCGCCTGCGGCTCTTCGCAGGACAGCGAGCCGATGACGCTCGACGAACTCTACGCCTCGGAAGAAGGCCAGGACACGCACAGTTTCGCCAATCCGACCGAAGCGCGTGTGACTCATGTCTCGCTCGACCTGCGCGCCGATTTCGAGGCGCAGCGCATGGTCGGCTCGGCAACGCTCGACATAACCGCCGCCGACGATGCGGAAGAAATCGTCCTCGACGCGCGCGGCCTCGAAATCCGCGAGGTCGTCAGCGGCGACGGCCGGCAGCTCGAATGGGAAATGGGAGAGGCGACCGATGACATCCACGGCGCGCCGCTGACCGTGCAACTCGACGGTGCCGAGCAGATCAAGATCACCTACGCCTCGGCGCCCGACGCCGCGGCGCTGCAATGGCTGTCGCCCGAACAGACGACGGGCGGCGAGCACCCCTTCCTCTTCAGCCAGGGCCAGGCCATCCTCAACCGCAGCTGGATTCCGACGCAGGACAGCCCGGGCATTCGCCAGAGCTGGGACGCGCGCATCGTCGTACCCTCCGAGCTGCGCGTCGTGATGAGCGCCGAAGACCTGACGCCCCAAGGCGAGGCCGTCGAAGGCGAGCCCGATCTGACCGCCTATCGCTTCCGTATGGAGCATGAGGTCGCGCCCTATCTGATCGCGATTGGGATCGGCGATCTCGAATTCCGGGAAATCGGGCCGCGTTCGGGCGTCTATGCCGAACCGTCGGTCGTCGGCGAGGCCGCCGAGGAATTCGCCGATCTGGAAGAGATGATCGACGCGGCCGAGCGGCTTTACGGCGAATATCGCTGGGGCCGCTACGACCTGCTCGTTCTCCCCGCCTCCTTCCCCTTTGGCGGCATGGAGAATCCGCGACTGACCTTCGTCACGCCGACCGTAATCGCGGGCGACAGATCGCTCGTCAGCCTGATCGCGCACGAACTGGCGCATAGCTGGTCGGGAAATCTCGTCACCAATGCGAGCTGGGACGATTTCTGGCTCAACGAGGGCTTCACCGTCTATTTCGAGAACCGGATCATGGAAGAGGTCTATGGCGAGGAGCGCGCCGCGATGCTCGCCGATCTCGGCTGGTCGGACATGATGGATTCGATCGAGGAAGTCGGCGGCCTCAACAGTGCCGACACGCAGTTGCATCTCAATCTCGCCGGGCGCGATCCCGACGACGGGATGACCCAGATCGCCTATGAAAAGGGCGCGGTGTTCCTGCGCACCGTGGAGGCCATGGTCGGCCGCGAAAGGCTCGATGCGTGGTTGCGCTCCTATTTCGACCGCTTCGCCTTCCAGCCGCAGACCAGCGCCGGCCTGATCCGCGACATGCGCGCCAATCTGTTCGAAGGCAACGAGGCCGACGAACTCGGGCTCGAAGCATGGATCTACGAACCCGGCCTGCCCGAGAACGCCGTCCATATCGAATCGACGCGCTTCACCGTCGTCGACCGGGCGATCGAGAGCTTCGTGCGCGGCGGACAGCTGGTGAATGTCGGCTGGCGCGAATGGACGACGCAGGAACGGCTGCGTTTCCTCAACGGCCTGCCGCGCGATCTGGACGAGGAGAAGCTTCGCACGCTGGACGACGCCTATGATCTCAGCGATGCAGGCAATAGCGAGATCCGCTTCGCCTGGCTGATGCTGGCGATCGAGAATCGTTACGAACCCGCCCGTGCCTCAGTGCGCGAGTTCCTGACGTCGATGGGCCGCCGCAAGTTCGTCGCGCCATTGTTCGAAGCGCTTTGGGCCGAAGGCGATTGGGGCCGCGAGCAGGCCCGGCGAATCTATCGCGAGGCGCGCTCCGGCTATCATTCGGTGACGACGGGCACGGTCGACGAGACTTTGAGCTGGAACGGCGCCGGCGACGAATAGAGCCGCCACGGCGTCCGATTGAGCGCGGCTGAACGGGGTTCCTCGGCTCGTCCCTGACTCCTCACCATTCGCCGCAACGGGGGTTTGCGTTAACCTGTATCTGGGGAATCTGCGTCCAACACCGAACGCATCGCAGTTGATGCATATCCTTCGGGGGGTCGCAAATAATGTCCAGTTTTCCGCGCTTTTGCGCGCGCTTCCTTTTGTTCCTGACAATCGCATTCGGCATCGGCATGCCCGCCCAGGCAACCGCCTGGCAGTGCGTCACCTATGCCCGTCACGTTTCGGATTTCGAAATTCGCGGCAACGCCCATACCTGGTGGGCTTCGGCCGAGGGCCGCTATGCCCGCGGTTCGACGCCCGAAGCCGGCGCTGTCATGGTGCTGCGCCCGCATGGCCGGATGCGGCTCGGCCATGTCGCGGTGGTCCGCGACGTCGTCGACAGCCGCAACATCCGCCTGAACCACGCCAACTGGTCGGGCCGCGGTGTCGTCGACGCCAATGTGCTGGCGCAGGACGTATCGGCCAATAACGACTGGAGCGTGGTCAAGGTGTGGTACGGACCGATCAATGCGCTCGGCCGCACCAACTATCCGGTCTACGGCTTCATCTATCCCGAAACGCCGGCCGAACGGCAGGCACGGCCGGTGATGGCGCAGGCGCCCGCCGCGCTGCCGACGCCCGAAGAAGCACGCGTCGTCCTCGGCAACGCCACGCTCGATCGCAACACGGCCGCCCGGTCCCGTGCAGGCGGCGGCAACCCGCGCGACCTGCTCCAGGGCGCCATGGCGAACGCCGAATAGGCGAGTTCCCCTCCCGCTAGCGGAAGGGAAAAATCAGCGAACAGCGCGCACGCGGATAAAGGCGGAGGAAACCCAGCCGCTTTCGCACGGCCCCTCGTAACGCCGCCGGGAGGCGACCGGGGCCGAAACGCCGCACGCGGCAGACAGTTCGCCGCTCTCCGCATAGACAATGCCAAACCCGCGCTGATCGTGCGTGCGGTTGCAGATATAGACGGCATCGCCATTGGTCAGCGTCCCCGTCTGCCGAGCCTCCTCGAACGGCGCTGCGCGCACCGGAAGCTGCCCGTCCCCCGAAACCGACTGAACGACGCCCGTGGCCTGGCATGCATCGAAACGCGGCCCCGCCTCGCCGATCACGATCGGCTGGACGAGATCATTGTCGACATTCACCTCGCCACGATTCAGCGGTTGCGTCCCCGTCCCGCTCGTCTGCTCGACATTCGGATTGCAGGCGGCGAGCGCGAAAAGCGCAAATGAGAGAGTGATGTTGCGAACCATGCACCTTGGATAGGGCATTGTCCGGGCGGGTCAATCGCCCGTCAGGCCGCCTCCGTCTTCCTTGCTTCCTTCTTGCGCTCATGCGGGTCGAGGAAGCGTTTGCGGATGCGGATGGCTTTCGGCGTCACTTCGACCAGTTCGTCATCGGCGATATAGGCGATGGCCTGTTCCAGCGTCATCACGCGCGGCGGCGTAAGGCGAATGGCGTCGTCCTTGCCGGATGAACGGATATTGGTGAGCTGCTTGGTCTTGGTCGGGTTGACCTCGAGATCCTGCGGCTTGGCGTTTTCGCCGATCACCATGCCCTGGTAGAGCTTCTCGCCGGGGCCGACGAACAATATGCCGCGATCTTCGAGTGTGTTGAGTGAATAGGCGATCGCCTCGCCCTGCTCCATCGAGATCAGCACGCCGTTCTGCCGCCCTTCGATCCTGCCCTTGTAGGGGCCGTATTTCTCGAACAGCCGGTTCATGATGCCGGTACCGCGGGTGTCCGACAGAAATTCGCCATGATAGCCGATCAGGCCGCGCGAGGGTGCGGAGAAAGTGATCCGCGTCTTGCCACCGCCAGAGGGCGACATGTCGGTCATCTCCGCCTTGCGCAGCGCCATCTTCTCGACGACCGTGCCGGAGAATTCATCGTCCACATCGACGACGACCTGTTCGTACGGCTCCTCGCGGCCATCGGGGCCGTCGCGGAAGAGCACGCGGGGACGTGAGATCGACAGTTCGAAACCCTCGCGCCGCATCGTTTCGATGAGCACGCCCAGCTGGAGTTCGCCGCGGCCGGCGACCTCGAACGCGTCCTTCTCGGCGCTTTCGGAGATGCGGATGGCGACATTGCCCTCGGCCTCGCGCTCCAGCCGGTCGCGGATGACGCGGCTCTGCACCTTGTCGCCCTCGCGCCCGGCCATCGGGCTGTCGTTGACCGAAAAGGTCATGGCGAGCGTCGGCGGGTCGATCGGCTGCGCCGGAATCGCCTCGCTCACCTCGGGCGAGCAGATGGTGTTGGCGACCGTCGCATCGGTCAGGCCGGCAATGGCAACGATATCGCCGGCCTCGGCGCTCTCGACCGGAACGCGGTCGAGGCCTTCAAACGAGAGAATTTTCGTCGCGCGGCCGCTTTCAACCACCTTGCCCGTGGCGTCGATCGCCTTGATCGGCATGTTCATTTCGAGACGACCCGAGGCGATCCGCCCCGTCAGCACACGGCCCATGAAATTGTCGCGATCGAGTAGAGTGGCGAGCATTGTGAACTCTCCATCGGGATCGGCGTCGGGCGTCGGCACATGTTCGACGATCGTTTCGAACAACGGCGTCAGGTCGCCGTCGCGGACGCTATCATCACGGCCCGCATAGCCCGATCGGCCGCTGGCATAGAGCGTCGGGAAGTCGAGCTGCTCGTCATTCGCCTCCAGCGCGAGGAACAGTTCGAAACACTCGTCGAGCACTTCGGCCGGGCGGGCATCGGGACGGTCGATCTTGTTGACGACAACGATCGGCTTCAGCCCTAGCGCCAGCGCCTTGCCGGTGACGAACTTGGTCTGCGGCATCGGCCCTTCCGCCGAATCGACGAGCAGGATGACGCCGTCGACCATCGACAAGATGCGCTCGACTTCGGCGCCGAAATCGGCGTGGCCCGGCGTGTCGACGATGTTGATCCGCGTGCCGTTCCACTCGACGCTCGTGCATTTGGCAAGGATCGTGATCCCCCGCTCCTTTTCGAGCTCGTTCGAATCCATCGCCCGCTCGTCGATCCGTTCGTTCTCGCGAAACGTGCCCGACTGGCGAAAAAGCTGGTCGACGAGCGTCGTCTTGCCGTGATCGACATGCGCGATGATGGCCACGTTACGCAGCGCGCGTGGGGAAGAGGTCATGACAAAATCCTAAGGGAATGTTCGGCGGCGCCTATACCCGCAATGGTGCGGCGCAACAAGGCGGCTTCGCAAAGCGATGCGGAGTGGCTAGGGCGTGCCTATGCGCGGGGCCTTTGCGATCATTCTACCCGACCGGTTCATTCCGGTGCTGCTGGCGACGGTGGTGCTCGCCATATTGTTTCCGCTCAGCGGACGGGCGCTGGAAGTTATCGGCTATGTTTCGATCGTCGCCATCGTGGCGCTGTTCTTCGTTCATGGCGCGCGGCTGAGTCGGCAGGCGGTGCGGCGCAGCTTCCTGCAGTTCCGGCTGCACCTCGTCATCATTGCCTTCACCTTTCTCGCCTTTCCGTTGATCGGATTGGGGCTCACGGAAATTGCGGCTCCGTTCATCGGCCCCGAATTCACGCCCGGCGCGCTGTTCCTCTGCGCTCTGCCGACCACGGTCGCCTCGTCGATCGCCATGGTGTCGATCGCGCGCGGCAATGTCGCCGCGTCGGTGGTCGCGGCGGCGGTGTCGAACATGCTCGGCGTCGTAATGACGCCGCTGATGTTCGCGCTGATGCTCTCGACCTCGGGCGCGCCGATGGGGCTCGGCGGGATCGGCAAGGTGATCCTGATGCTCGCCCTCCCCTTCGCCATCGGTCAGCTTTTCCGGCCTGCCGTCGGCACATGGGTCGAGAGCCGCCCCGGGCTCAGCCGCACGCTCGACCGGGTAACGATCCTGCTCGCCGTCTACACCGCGCTGTCCGCGGCCGTCGGCAGCGGCCTGTTCGACGACATTGGTGTCGCGCAATTCGCGCTGCTGCTCGCCGCGATGCTGACGCTGCTCGCCCTCGTCATCGGCGCGGCGATGCTTGCCGGCCGCTTGCTGGGCTTCGACTATGGCGACCGCACAGCCCTGCTGTTCGCGGCGATGCAGAAGAGCGTGATTTCGGGGACCCCGATGGCGCGCATCCTGTTCCCGGGCGCCGAGGCCGGGCTGATCATCATGCCCCTGCTCGTCTACTACATCCCGATGCAGACCATTTCGGCGATCATCGCCGCGCGGATGGGCGTGACCGCACCCGGCGAACCGCCGTCAGAGCCACTTCAATTTGCGGAAGATGATCAGCTCGACCACGAGCAGAACCGCTAGCACGGCGCAGGTGATCCAGAAGGCGTCGGCATCGTCGACGCCCGGCATTCCGCCGACATTAATACCCAGCAGGCCGGTCAGGAACGATAGCGGCAGGAAGATCGCCGCGACGATCGAGAGGATGTACATATTGTTGTTGAGCGTCTCGTTGAGGCGGTTGGCGACGTCGTCCTTGAGCACCAGGCCGCGCTCCCTCGCCGTATCGATTTCCTCCAGAAAGCGCTGCGACCGGTCGATCACTTCGCGCAGGGAAAGCCGGTGCGTTTCATCGAGCCATTCGGGCGGCTCCATCCCCAGCCGGTTGAGCGCCTCGCGCTGCGGCGCAAGAAAGCGGCGCAGCCCGACAAGCTCCTGCCGCAAGTCGCCAAGTTCGCGACGCAGATCCGCCGGGTCGTCGGTTTCGGCGCGTTCCTCGATCGCGTCGAGCTGGTCGTCATATTCGACGACCACGGCACCAATGCGATCCGTGAGTTGCTCGATCAGGGCGACGAACAGGTCGCTCGCGGTTTTCGGTCCATCGCCGACGCCGACCAGATGTTCGAAGAGATCACGCACCGTGCGCAACTTTTCCTCGCGCACCGTGATCAGCCGACGGCCGTCGCACCAGACGCGCAGCGCGACCATGTCCTCGACTTCGCTCCCCGGATTGAGGTTCACGCCGCGCAGGATCGCGACGAATCCCTTCGAACCATGAAACACGCGCGGCCGCGATTCCGGTGAGAGCATCGCGCCGGCTGTCGGTTCGGTCAGCCCGCCCTCGGTCGGCAACCAGGTCCTGACGCGCTCCGATGATCCATTGACGTGCAGCCAGATCGGAGGGCGCGACGGCGACCAGCTCTCGACAGCCTCCCATCCAACCCTTTGCGCCCCGCCCTCGCCATCGAGCAGACAGGCAAAGATCAGCCCGTCGGCCTCGTCAAGCGGCTGGCGCTCCTGCAACTCGGGATGGTCTGGCTTGCTCATCATCCAATCCTATGAGGCCGCGGGCCATTCGGCCAGCAGGAGCTGTCAATATCGGTCGAAACGGTGAAACACATCAATCTATTGCTGTTCAATCACGCAATTTTCTGTCAATAAGGCTTCGGGATCGCGCGATGAAACACCAGCGGCACTAGCGGGCTGGTATCGTGAAACGATCAACCAGGGGGAAATCAGGATGCACAGGAAATACACAGCCGCGGCATGCGCCGCGTTGCTTGCCACGTCGGCCGTCCCGGCTCAGGCGCAGGAACGCTATCTCGGCGACATCTTCATTGCCGGCTACACCTTCTGCCCGCGCGGCACCACCTCGGCCGAAGGGCAACTGCTTGCGATATCGCAATATTCTGCATTGTTCTCGTTGTACGGCACCACCTATGGCGGTAACGGAACGACCAATTTCCAGCTGCCCGACCTGCGTAGCCGGAGCCCGGTCGGCCAGGGACCGGGGCCGGGCCTGACCAACTATCCGCAAGGTGCGACAGGCGGTGTCGAGAGCATCACGCTAACCAACAACCAGCTGCCGACTCACCGCCATGACGCGCGTGTGCGTGCCTCCGGCGGAGCGCCGAACACCAACGATCCGAACGGCAACACCTTTGCCACCTTTCCGCCGGGCACGAATCAATACACGACCGCTGCGGACAATGTGACGATGGCCAATGACGAGGTGCAGGTGGCCAACACCGGGAACGGCCAGCCATTCAACAATCGAAACCCCTTCCTTTCGATGCGCTACTGCGTGGTTCTTGAGGGCATTTTCCCGTCGCGGAATTGATGAAAGACGCGACTATCGATTCAAGATTTCAGGGGAAATGACATGACCAAGAAACTGTTCATCAGCGTCGCGGCCGTCGCCATCGCATCGGCAACCGCGCCAGCCCAGGCACAGGACCGCTATCTCGGCGACGTCTTCATCGCCGGTTACGGCTTTTGCCCGCGCAATACGACATCGGCGGAGGGGCAGTTGCTCGCAATATCGTCGAACACGGCGCTCTTCTCGCTCTACGGCACCACCTATGGCGGTGACGGACGAACGACCTTCCAGCTACCCGACTTTCGCAGCCGCAGCCCTGTCGGCCAGGGGCCAGGGCCGGGGCTGACCAACTATCCGCAGGGCGCGCGGGGCGGTGTCGAAACGATCACATTGACGACCGATCAGATGCCAACACACCGGCACGATGCCCGCGTGCGTGCCTCCGGTGGAGCGCCGAATACCAACGATCCGTCGGGCAACACCTTCGCGACCTTCCCGGCGGGGACCAATCAGTACACGACCGCCGCGGACAATGTGACAATGGCTAATGACGAGGTGCAGGTGGCCAACACGGGCACCGGACAGTCATATAACAATCGCAACCCGTTTCTCTCATTGCGCTATTGTGTCGTGCTGCAGGGCATTTTCCCGCCGCGCAACTAGCAACGATACGACCGGATGTGCCGCCCGGACACGCGCTTCGGGCGGCCTTTCCTCACTCAGCCGAAGACCGACCAGCCGGTTCGCTCGACCAATGCCTCCAGCGCGAGAGCGCCGACCTTCGATGTCCCCGCCTCGTTGAGACCCGGCGACCAGACCGCCACCGTTCCCTCGCCAGGCGCGACGACGAGAATCCCGCCGCCCACGCCGCTTTTCCCCGGCAATCCGATACGAAAGGCGAAATCGCCCGAATTGTCGTAATGGCCGCAGCTCATCATGATCGCGTTGATGCGGCGGCAGCGTTGCGGCGTCAGGATGCGCTCGCCGGTCACCGGATCCTTGCCGTCGAACGCCAGGAACAACGCGGCGCGCGCCAGTTGCGCACACGAAAGCCGGAGCGCGCAGTGGCGGAAATAGGCTGAAAGCACCGTTTCGACGTCGTTTTCCAAATTGCCGAAGCTCTTCATGAACCAGGCGAGGCTGCGGTTGCGCGCGCCGGTTTCGCTTTCGGAGCGGGCGACCTCCGCGTCGAAATCGATCGACGCATCCTCCGCATGATCGCGCAACACCCGGAGCAGCCAGTCGATCGCCGCGTCGGCATCGTTGCCGTCGATCAGATGGTCGGTGACGACGATCGCGCCGGCATTGATCAGCGGATTGCGCGGAATGCCGTTTTCCTTTTCGAGCTGGACGATCGAATTGAACGAAGTGCCGGAGGGTTCGCGGCCGACGCGCTGCCACAGCGCGTCGCCGACATTTTCAAGCGCAAGGCTCAGCGTGAATACCTTGGAGATGCTCTGGACGGAGAATCCCTCATGGGCATCTCCGGCCGCGTGACAGCCGCCATCGGGCGTCGCGACCGCAATTCCGAATTTCATCGGATCGATACAGGCGAGCGCGGGGATATAATCCGCCACCTTCCCCTCGCCGCGATGCGGTTCGACGGCTGTGGCGACTTCGCCGACGATATCTTCGATGTTCATGCCACGGGCCTAGCGCAGCGGCATATCGGGGTGGAAGCGGGAAATAGCGCCAATCGCACGATTTGAACTCGATCCGATAGTGTATTATATCGATAATACAGCACTTGAAACTGTCGCGGATCGGCGGCATCTAGCGGGAAACGGCAGGAAGGAACGACATGGCCACCACCCCGACCCCAGAAGGCCCGACATCCGAAGGCGCGCCCACCGCGACGAAGGAAGAGACGACACTCAGCCTCGACGCGCCCGATCCGGTGCCGACAGTGACGGCCGAAAAGGCGGCAGGCCTTGTGCCGGTCGATCCCGAAAAACAGGCCAAACTCAACGAGAAGGTCGACAAGTTTGTCGACGAGCTGATCGCGCAGGACGCGAACAGCCCCGAATTCGGCGAGAAGGTCGACCAGATCACCCATATGGGCCGCAAGGAAATCGCCGCGGCATCGGGCCAGTCGAATCGCTTCCTCGACCGCCCCGTCCGCTCGATGGACGAGAACAGCGCCATCGGCACCGATCTCGCCGAACTGCGCCGCACGGTCGAGGATCTCGACCCCGCGACGCGCGGCAGCCTGACCGGGTCGCGCAAGCTGTTCGGAATCATCCCCTGGGGCAACAAGCTCAGAAACTATTTCGACAGCTACAAGAGCGCGCAGAGCCATATCTCCGAAATCCTGAAGCGCCTGTCCTCAGGTAAGGACGAGCTGACCAAGGACAATGCGGCGATCGCCGTCGAACGGCAGAATCTCTGGGATGCGATGGGCAAGCTCGAGCAGATGATCCACGTCGCCAAGGCGCTCGACGCGAAGCTCGAAGCCAAGGCGAACGAACTCGACGCGACCGACCCGGAAAAGGCCAAGGCCGTCCGCGAAACCGCGCTCTTTTACGTCCGCCAGCGGACGCAGGACCTGCTGACCCAGATGGCCGTCAGCGTGCAAGGGTATCTCGCGCTCGATCTGGTCAAGAAGAACAATGTCGAGCTGATCAAGGGCGTCGACCGGGCCTCGACGACCACCGTCGGCGCCCTGCGAACGGCCGTTACCGTGGCACAGGCGATGACAAACCAGAAGCTGGTGCTCGACCAGATCACGGCGCTCAATACGACGACCGCGAACATGATCGATTCGACCGGCGAGATGCTGAAGACGCAGACCGGCGCGATCCACAAACAGGCGGCCGAATCGACGATCCCGCTCGAAACGCTCCAGCGCGCCTTCCAGAACATCTACGACACGATGGACGAGATCGACCGTTTCAAACTCGAAGCACTGGGTTCGATGAAGCAGACCGTGACTTCGCTAGAAGGCGAGATCGAGAAATCCAAGGGCTATATTGCCCGCGCCGAGGGGGCCGAACGCGGCCAGGCCAAGGCAGCGCCGATGCTGGAGGCCCTCGATTGATCCAACCCCCCTTCCCCGCATGTGAGAAACGATGGAAATGACGTCCGAATCCGACCGTATCCTGCAACAGGCAGATCAGCTGCTCCGCCGCGTATCGCCGGCGGCGCGCGACCTTGCCCGTCGCCAGCGCCAGCGGCGTCAGCAACGGATGATGCGGCGGCTTCGCACGGCGGTCATCTGGGGTGCGGTGATCATGGCGGCGATTATCGGCGTCAGCATGGTGCTCAGCGCGCTCAACCTCGCATGGATCGTCGGCGGACTGATCATCTGCGCGATCATCGCCTTCTTCATCCTTGTCGCGCCGGGCGAGGAAGAGACGACGGCGGAAAAGCTGATGGAGAGCGAACTGCCCGCGCTTCCGGCGAAGACCGAGAGCTGGCTGGCCAGCCAGCGGCTCGCCCTGCCCGCCCCGGCCGCGCGGCAACTGGACGGTATCGCGACGCGGCTGGAAGAACTTCGGCCGCAGCTGGAAAATCTCGACCCGCGCGAACCTGCGGCGGTGGAGGTCCGGCGCCTCGTCGGCGTCGAACTTCCCGAACTCGTCGAGGGCTATAAGCGCGTTCCCGAACATCTGCGCCGCGACGATGGGCGCGGGCGCAGCCCCGAAAAGCAGCTAGTAGAGGGCCTCGGCATCGTCGAGGAAGAAATCGGCCGCATGACGCGCCAGCTCGCCTCGGGCGACCTCGACGCGCTGGCGACGCAGGGCAAATATCTCGAACTCAAATATCGCGGCGACGAGGAAGTCAGCGGATAGGCTGGCCCCGATGCCGCTTTGTCGTCATTGCGAGGAGCCGAAGGCGACGCGGCAATCCAGAGCCGCAAAGAACCCTGCTTGCCGCTCTGGGTTGCTTCGCTTCGCTCGCAATGACGGGAAAGCCAACTGCCAGCCTTCCGGTATCACCTTCCTACCGCTCGACGCACATCGCGATGCCCATGCCGCCGCCGATGCACAGCGTCGCCAAGCCCTTGGACACGTCGCGCTTCTGCATTTCGTAGAGCAACGTCGTCAGCACGCGCGCACCCGATGCGCCGATCGGATGGCCGATGGCGATGGCGCCGCCATTGACGTTGACCTTGTCGGCGTCCCAGCCGAGTTCCTTGCCCACTGACAAC
This sequence comes from uncultured Parasphingopyxis sp., assembly GCF_937129435.1. GTDB lineage: Bacteria > Pseudomonadota > Alphaproteobacteria > Sphingomonadales > Sphingomonadaceae > Parasphingopyxis. Next base: position 25,063 of record NZ_CAKZNF010000041.1, read on the forward strand.
GCCTGGCTCGCAAAGGCCTCGTTCGCTTCGATCAGGTCGAGATCGGCGATGCTCCAGCCCGCCTTTTCCAGCGCGCGCTTCGTCGCCGGGACCGGGCCAATGCCCATGATGGAGGGATCGACACCGGCCGAGGCCCAGCTGGCGATCCGCGCCATGACAGGGGCGCCGCGCCGCTCGGCCTCTTCGGCGCACATCACGACGAGCGCGGCGGCGCCATCGTTGATGCCGCTGGCATTGGCGGCGGTCACCGTGCCGTCGGGCTTGAAGGCCGGGCGCAGGCCGGAAAGGCTTTCCGCCGTCACCCCCTCGCGGATATATTCGTCGGCCTCGACGACCGTCTCGCTCTTGCGCGACTTCACAGTCACCGGAGTGATCTCGTCCTTGAAACGGCCGGCGGCACGCGCCGCTTCGGCGAGGTTCTGCGAGCGCGCGGCGAAGGCGTCCTGGTCCTCGCGCGTCACCTGATATTGCTCGGCGAGGTTCTCCGCCGTGATGCCCATATGGTAGCCGTTGAAGACGTCGGTCAGCCCGTCCTTGATCATCGTGTCGACAAGCTCGAGCGAACCCATTTTCTGGCCGCCGCGCAAATTCTGCGCATGGGTCGAAAGCGACATCGATTCCTGCCCACCGGCAACGACGATATCGCTGTCGCCATTGGCGATCGCCTGGCTCGCCAGTGCGACGGCGCGCAGCCCCGAACCGCAGACCTGATTGACGCCCCAGGCCGGGATTTCCTTCGGAACGCCCGCCGCCATCGACGCCTGTCGCGCGGGGTTCTGCCCCTGCCCCGCCGTCAGCACCTGGCCCAGAATGACTTCGGAGACCTCGCCCGGCTCCACGCCCGACTGGGCCAGCGCGGCTTCGATCGCGGCACGGCCGAGTTCATGGGCGGGTGTACTGGCAAACGCGCCGAGAAAGCTGCCGACGGGCGTGCGCTTGGCGGCGGTGATGACGATATCGGACATGGGACGACTCCTTGGGAAACGATTGTTGTTTGTTTTCCGGCGTCGATATCACCCTTGCTGCACCTGCGAAAGCCATGTCGCAAGCGGCTCCCATAGCGACTGACGCGCTCTCCCGCCGACGATCATGCCGACATGGCCCTGCGCCAGCGTCCAGACTTCGCCGGCGCGCGCCGCGCTCGCCTCGGGAACGATGCGATCGGTGGAAGATACGATGTCGAGAACGGGGCAATCCAGCGCCGAAAGATCGACGGTCTCGCCGCAGATTTTCCACTCCCCCTTGCCAGTGACGTTCAGGCCGAACAGTTCCTCGATCAGTTCCTGTCCGGCGCCGAAGGTGAGCGGAGGGCCGCCATTCGCCCAATCCTCCAGTGCGACGAAAGCGGCCGCGGCATCGCTTTCCGGTTCGAGCGTCGCGAATTTTTCGAACTTGCGGACCGTCCGGCTGGGGTCGAGCTTCCAGAAGGCCGTTTGCAAGACTTCCATCGGCAGCGCGCCGAGCGCCTGCGCGGCGGGATGGGCCTGGTCCCACAAGGCAGACAGGCCCTCATGTGCGTCCTCCGGAAAGCCATCGAACCGCCATGGCGACGCGATCATCGTCAGCGAGAGCGGCGCGCGAGCCGTCGCGGCGCCGGCCGCCATCGTCCCGCCGAGACAGTAGCCGACGAGATGACAGGGCCGGTCGAGCGCATCGAGCAGCGGCAGCAGCAACCGTTCGACATGTCCCGCAACGGTGAGCTTCGCCTCCTCCGCAAGCGGAGCGCCCCAGTCCATCAGCAACGGATTGAAGCCCTGTCCCGCCAGCCAGCGCAGCAGCGAATTGCCTTCCGCGAGGTCGAGTACCGTCGGTGGATTGATCAGCGACGGGACAAAAACGACCGACGCGCCCTCCCCGCCATAATCGAGCAGCCGCGCGCGGCCATGCGAAACGCGCACCGGTGGCGGGTTGATGCGCGGGCGCCGCGGCGCCGCCTGATAGACTCGCAACCCCGCCAACGCCCGCTTCATCCGCTCCGGTGATTGTGCGGTTTCGCTGCGCAGCAACTCAAGGAAAAGCGGGAGTGGGCGCGGTTTATGTTGCACCGCACTTTCCGCAGGTGCTAAGGCAGCGGGAATATTGGGAGATTCGCCAATGGCCAAGAACGCCTCCGATTCCGATACGATCATCATCAAGAAATATGCCAACCGGCGGCTCTATAACACCGGAAGTTCGAGCTATATCACGCTCGATCATCTCGCACAGATGATCCGCGACAAGCAGGATTTCAAAGTCGTCGACGCCAAGAGCGGCGAAGATATTACCCGCGGCGTCCTGACGCAGATCATCATGGAGCAGGAAGGCGGGGGACAGAACATGCTCCCGGTCAGCTTCCTGCGCGACCTGATCGGCATGTACGGCAATTCGATGTCGGCGATGATGCCGCAATATCTCGAAGCCTCGATGCAGGCCTTCCAGCGCAACCAGGAAAAATTCCGCGAGACGATGGAAGGCGCGATCGGATCTGGCCCCTTCGGCGAGATCGCGCGGCGCAACATGGAGATGTTCGAGGCCGCAACGAGCGCTTTCGGCGGCCGCCCGGGCACGACCGCCCGGCCCGGAACCTCCGCTCCCGCCGCAAGCCGGGACGACGAAGTGGCCGCGCTCAAGGCGCAGCTCGCCGAGATGCAGGACAAGATCGACAAGCTGAGCGACTAGGCCGCATTGCTTCGGCAGGGGCGCGGAAATCATGCCGCATCTTCATCCGCGCACGCTGTTCATCGCGCTCGGCATCGGCTTTCTGCTCGCCGCCGCCTGGGCCTCATGGATGGACAGGCGGCGTCAGAATCGCGCCAACCCCGATCGCGTCGGCATCGTCAGCTGGCCGCTGATTCTGGTGCTTGCCCTGACGGGAGCGGCGATCATGGCGCTCTTGGCGATACGAGCTTAGGCAGGTCTAGCGATCGTCATTGCGAGGAGCCAAAGGCGACGCGGCAATCCAGAGCGGGAAGCGCGGCACTTCGCCTCCCTGGATTGCTTCGCGTCGCTCGCAATGACGGATTGGCGGTAGAGTAGCGCGCGGAAACCCTGCTCAATTTCTACAAACACGACTCCAGGCACGGCTGTTCGAAACCGAACGCCTTGGCCTTGTCCAGCGTATAGGGGCGCAGGCCCATAGAGCGGTATTCGCCGACGATTTTCCCGTTCTCGTCCTCGTCGATATATTCGAACTTGAAGAGTTCCTGGGTGACGATCACGTCGCCTTCCATGCCGATCACCTCGGTAATGTTCGTGGTGCGGCGCGAGCCGTCGCGCAGGCGCTTCACCTGTACGATCAGGTCGACCGAGTCGGCGATCTGCTTCGAGATCGCTTCCTTCGGAATCTTGATGTCGCCCATCAGCACCATGTTCTCCATACGGCCGAGGCATTCGCGCGGGCTGTTGGAGTGGAGCGTACACATAGAGCCGTCATGGCCGGTGTTCATGGCCGCAAGGAGGTCGAAACACTCCTTGCCGCGAATTTCGCCGAGGATGATGCGGTCGGGACGCATACGCAGCGCGTTCTTCACAAGGTCGGCGATGGTGATCTCGCCCTTGCCTTCGAGGTTCGCCGGGCGCGTTTCGAGGGGCAGCCAGTGCGGCTGCTGCAGCCGCAATTCGGCGGCGTCCTCGATCGTCAGCACGCGTTCGCCCGGATCGATCATCTTCGACAGCGCGTTGAGCATCGTCGTCTTACCCGAGCCGGTACCGCCCGAGATGACGATGTTGAAGCGGCTGGCGCCAGCGACCTTCAGGAAGGTCGCCATCTTTTCGGACATCGAGCCGAAGCCCTGCATCATATCGATGGTGATCGGCTTGTCGGAGAATTTACGAATCGAGATCGCGGTGCCGCGAAGCGAGAGCGGCGGCACGATCACGTTCACACGCGACCCGTCGGCGAGACGGGCGTCGGCGAGCGGCGTAGTCTGGTCAACGCGGCGCCCGACCGAGTTACATATGCGCTGTGCGATCTGAAGCAGGTGTGCCTCATCGCGGAACTTGATCGAGGCAAGCTCGAGCTTGCCCTTCTTTTCGATGTAGGTCTGGTCGGGGCCATTGACCATGATGTCGGACACTTCGGGATCGTGGAGCAACTCCTCGAGCGGGCCGAGGCCGAGCAGCTCGTCGACAAGCACCTTTTCGAGCGCGAACTGTTCGCGCCGGTTGAGCGTGATCTTCAGCTCGGCGAGCACCTCGGAAATGATCGGCCGGAATTCCTCGGCCAGCTCATCCTTGGTCAGCGTGGAAGCCGCTTCCGGATCGACGCGTTCGAGCAGGCGCGGCAGCACCTGTTCCTTGATCTTGTGGACCGACGCCTCGAAACCCGTCGCTTCCTCGAGCGCCTCGGCAATCGAATTGGACCGCTCATTGAGCTTGTCCATCGCGTTCGGCGAAGACGGAATCGCGGTGCCGTCATCGTCATACGATTCGATGTCGAGCGAATCGATCGGCGGAAACTGTTCCCCGCCCTGGGCCTCTTCCTCTTCCGGTTCGTCTCGCGAATCGGAAAGCGATTCCTGAGTCGGGTTGCTTTTCATCGGGCGCGCAACGCCGAAGCTCGGCTTCTGCCCCGCGCCGCCCTTGCGTCCAAATGCGCTCATCCGTCCCTCAATTCCTTGGCTCCCGCGACAAGCGGGCCGATCAGGGACATGGTGAATAAGTTCAAAACTTTGATTATTTCCTAATGGCTGGCAATGCGAGGCGATGACGCCGCCCGACCCTGCGCCTCCCGCCAAAGCCGGCGACAACGATGCACAGGGTATGATGATCGCCTTGCTGGGCTTCGGGTGCCTGACGATCGGCGACGGCGTCATCAAGTCGATCGCGGGCGAATGGCCCGGCACGGCCGTAGCGGGCATGCGCTATCTCATTGGAACAGTTGGGCTTTTAATCATCCTTCTTGCCGTCGAAGGGCGCAAGGGTTTGCGCTTTCCGATGCCTTGGGCGCAGATCGGGCGCGGCGTTTCGGTCGGGGTCGCGACCATCGCCTTTTTCAGCGCGATCTTCCTGATGCCACTCGCCGATGCGGTCGCGATCCAGTTCACCTCGCCGATGCTGACGGCGCTGTTATCGGCGCTCATTTTGGGCGAACGCCTGCCCCGCGCCGCCTGGCCCGCCACGCTGATCGCCTTTGCCGGCATGTTGCTGATCCTTCGGCCGAATGTCGCGGATCTCGGCTGGGCGGCTTTGCTACCCGTCGTGGCGGCTTTGGGTATCTCCGCGATGATGGTTTTCAACCGCATGGTCGCGGGCAGCGGGTCGGTGCTGCTGATGCAATTGCTGATCAGCGCAATCGCCGCGCCGGTGATCGTGCTCGCAGCGATAATCGGCCATTTCAGCGGTTTCGAGGCGCTCCGTGTCGACACACCCGGCTGGTCGGTCGTCGGGCGCTGCGCCTTCGTCGCCGTCACCGCCACGCTCAGCCATTTGTTGATCTATGTCGCGACAACCAAGGCCTCGGCCGCGATCACCGCGCCCATGGTCTATGTCCAGCTGCTGACCGCGGCGATCATCGGCATTGTCTTTTTCGGCGACTGGCCCGACCCGCTGGCGCTGGCCGGCGCGATGCTGATCATCGGCGCAGGGCTGTGGCTGTGGTGGCGCGAGAGACGGCGTGCGAAACTCCTGTCGCCCGGCACCCCTGCCTGACGCATCGCGAGTCTCAGCCGATCCCCTCTTCCGCCCGCAGCGCCTTGCGGTCGAGCTTGCCGATCATGGTTTTCGGGAGCTCGTCACGCACGACGACTTCGGCCACGCGCTCATGCTTGCCGAGCTGGGGGTTGAGCCAGGCGAGCAGGTCCGCGCCGGACACCGTCTGGCCCTTCTCCAGCGCCACGAACGCCTTGGGCTTCTCGCCAGTATAATCGTCGGGCACACCGATCACGAGCGCCTCCTTGATCGCATTGTGGCGATAGAGGATGTCCTCGATCTGGCTCGGAAAAACCTTGAAGCCGGACACGGCGATCATGTCCTTCAGCCGGTCGACGATATAGATGTAGCCCTCTTCGTCGATCGTCCCGACATCGCCGGTACGAAGGAAACCGTCGTGCAGGATCTGGTCGTCGGCATCGGGACGGTTCCAATAGCCGTACATCACCTGCGGCCCGGCGATGCAGATCTCGCCGGGTTCGCCCTCGGGCGCGGGTTCCGACGGATCCTCCTTGTCGACGAGCTTTACGATGGTCGAGGGGATGGGCTGGCCGATCGAGCCTTCGCGATTCTCGCCGTCATATGGATTGGTGGAAACGACGCCCGAACTTTCGGTGAGGCCATAGCCCTCGACAAGCTTCGCGCCGGTCAGCGCCTCGAACTTGTGCTTGGTCTCGATCGGCAGCGGCGCGCCGCCCGATACGCAGACGCGCAATGAGGAGAAGTCGGTCTTCGCCGTGCGCGGATGGTCGAGCAGCGCGGTGTACATGGTCGGCACGCCCGGCAGCCCTGTCGCCCTTGTGCGCTCGATTGCCTTGAGCGCCTGGGCCGCGTTCCAGCGCGGCAGCATGATGATCTCGCCGCCGCGATACACGGTGCGGTTGAGCACGGTGGCATTGGCGAAGACGTGGAAGAAGGGCAGCACGCCGAGGATCCGGTCCTCGGCCTCGGGCTCGGGATCGACGGCGCAGATCTGCCGCGCGTTCACGGTGATGTTCTGGTGGGTCAGCATCGCGCCCTTGGGCGTGCCTGTCGTGCCGCCGGTATACTGGATCAGGGCGATATCCTTGCGCGGATCGATCGGCACGCGGCTGACCTGCCCGTCATTGTCGACGAGTTCGGCAAAGGGGATGACGTCGCGGCGGGTCGGGATGTCCGCCACCTCGCCGCGCTGGAACATCCGGAACAGCAGCGATTTGGCCAGCGGCAGCGCCTCGACGACCGTGCCGACGACGAGCTTTTCGAGCGAGCTGTTATCGAGAACTTCGAGCGCCGTCGGCAGCAGCGCCTTGGCCGAGAGAGTGAAGAGCAGCTTCGTCCCCGAATCCTCGACCTGATGACGCAGCTCGTCGACCGAATAGAGCGGCGAGAAATTGACGATCGTCGCGCCCATCTTCATCGCGCCATAATAGGCGGCGAGATAATGCGGGACGTTGGGCAGGAAGATACCGACGCGGTCGCCCTTCTTGATCCCGGCCTGCTGCAGCCCGCGCGCGACGCGGTTCACGCCGAGCCGGACATCGGCGTAACTGAACTTCCGCCCCATGAAATCGGCGAGATAGGCGTCGGGATGCTTGGCCGCGCTTTCGGCGAACATCTGCGGCACGGTGAGCGGCGCGAAATTGCGGTCCCAGCTTGTCGGGTGGCGATAGTCCTCGCGCCAGATATCGGGGATTGCGACCATGGTACTTCCTGTCCTGAACTCCTGGGCGCTGCCGTTTTACTGACATGGCTGTCAATAGCAACATCGCGGATGACGGCCCCGCAATGTCGCGCTATGCCGCCTTCCGCCATGACCGACGATTTCTACCGCATCAAGCGCCTGCCGCCCTATGTCTTCGCCGAAGTGAACGCGATGAAGGCCGAAGCGCGAGCGCGCGGCGAGGATATCATCGATCTCGGCATGGGCAATCCGGACGGCGCGCCGGCGCAGCATGTCATCGACAAGCTCGCCGAGGTCGCGAACGACCCGACCGCCCATCGCTACAGCGCGTCGAAGGGCATCAAGGGCCTCCGCAAGGCGCAGGCCGCCTATTACAAGCGCCGCTTCGACGTCGATCTCGATCCCGAAAGCGAAATCGTCGTCACGCTCGGTTCGAAGGAAGGGCTCGCCAACCTCGCCCAGGCGATCACCGCGCCCGGCGATGTCGTGCTCGCGCCCAACCCGAGCTATCCGATCCACACCTTCGGTTTCATCATCGCCGGCGCCGCGATCCGGTCGATCCCTGCCGCGCCCGGCCCCGACTTCTTCACGCGGCTTGAATATTCGCTGAGCTACAGTGTGCCCAAGCCTTCGGTCCTCGTCATGGGCTATCCGAGCAACCCCACGGCCTATGTCGCCGATCTCGATTTCTACAGGAAGGTCGTGGATTTCGCGCGCGAGCACAAGCTCTGGGTCATCAGCGACCTCGCCTATGCGGAAATCTATTTCGGCGACGAACCGACGCCGTCGCTGCTGCAGGTGCCCGGCGCCAAGGACGTGGCGGTCGAATTCACCAGCATGTCGAAGACGTACAGCATGGCCGGCTGGCGTATGGGCTTCGCGGTCGGCAACCAGCAGCTCATCGCCGCGCTGACGCGGGTAAAAAGCTATCTCGACTATGGCGCCTTCACCCCGATCCAGGTCGCCGCGACCGCCGCATTGAACGGTCCGCAGGATATCATCGAGCACAACCGCAAACTCTACAAATCGCGCCGCGACGCGATGGTCGAAAGCTTCGGCCGCGCGGGTTGGGACGTGCCCCCACCACCCGCCAGCATGTTCGCCTGGGCGCCGATCCCCGAACAGTGCAAGTATATGGGCGCGATGGAGTTCTCGAAGGACCTGCTCCGCCATGCAGGAGTCGCCGTGTCGCCCGGCGTCGGCTTCGGCGAGGAAGGCGAAGGCTATGTCCGCATCGCACTGGTCGAGAACGAACAGCGGATCAGGCAAGCGGCACGTGGGGTGAAGAAATATCTCGAGGGGTATCGCTCGAACAGCGCGGGCGGTTAGCCGAGCCCTTAATCCGAGCATCTGCGAGGTAATATTGAAGTTCAGCGATCCACAATCCAAGACTGAAAGTTCAACAGGCTGGGCATTTGTCCTTTCGCTTCCGGTTGTTGGTATCTTGATCGCGTATGCGGCCTTAGGCTTGCTGGGAGATTGTTTCGGCGATGAAAAATGCCTCGCTGGTATGAGCGAGAGCCGGAGAATTATCTATCTCAGTCCGATCATTGCCATCGGGGTGTTCCTCGCGATCAAAGGGATGATAGATTTTATCAGACGCCAGCGAGACAGGTAGAAGGCAATGACCACCCCCATCGAATTCTTCTTCGACCTGTCCAGTCCGTGGACCTGCCTCGCCTTCCACAATATTCGCCCCCTTGCTGCCGAAGAGGGCGCAAGCATCACATGGCGGCCGATCCTCGTCGGCGGTGTCTTCAACGCCGTGAACCAGAGCGTCTATGCGTCTCGCGAAGACGCAACAGGGCCCAAGGCGCGGCATTTCGGCAAGAGCCTCAAGGACTGGGCGGCCTGGTCGGGCGTGCCGATGAATTTCCCCTCGCCGCATCATCCCGTGCGGAGCGTCCATGCGATGCGGCTGTGCTGCGTGCTGGAAGACGATCAGCCCGCCCTTGAACGCTTCGCCGAGGCCGCCTTCGCCGCCTATTTCGGCGACCAGCGTAATCTCGACGATCCCGAGGTGCTCCGCGCCATCGCCGACGAAGCGGGGTTCCACGGGGCCGCGCTAATCGCGCAATCGCAATCCGATGCCGCCAAGGCCCGGCTGCGCGCCAACACCGACGAAGTGATAGAGCGCGGCGGATTCGGCTCGCCGAGCATCTTCGTGGGCGGCGACGATCTCTATTTCGGCAATGACGAACTGCCGCTCGTCCGGCGCGCGATTCGGGTAGCGCAGGGCCGCGCCGAGGCGTAAAAGGCGCGTTCACCAAAAGGACTCGCAGCAATGGACGCCCCGCCCACCGAAACCGAAGAAGATCCCCGCCGCAAGCGCGCCTTCATCCTGGGCGGCGTTGTCCTGGTGGCGGCTTTGGCCTGGAACTGGGACGGCTGGTTCGGCGATGGCGAGGGTCATGGCATCACGGTCGAAGTGGGCGACACCGAAGAGGCCGCCGATATCGTCGAACGGGAACTGAGCGAGATCGGCCGCGGCGAACAGGGCGCGGAAATTGCGGCGCGAATTCGCGCGGCCGGCGGCGACGAGGCCGAAGCTGAAACCGCTTCAAGGGCTGCGCCGGATAGTGCGGCCGAAGGCGAAGCTCGCAGCGAGGACACCGCACCCGCAAGAACCGCCGGAACGGGCGACGCGGAGACCGAGGAAGAGGCAGAAGCCGGCCTGTTGATGTAGGCGCTCGACCGTCCGCGCATTGCGTGCGGCCAGCCGTTGCTTACACCCATGTAGATGGGCTAAATCTCTCCGCCGAGAGAGGAACATGCCGATGAAACTGCTTGCTGCTGCAACGCTGTCGCTGCTCGTCACGACGAGCGCCTTTGCCGCTATCCATAATGTCGAGGCGGGGCCCGATGCGCAGGAGCGGCTCCAGACCGCGCTGATCGAGGCCGAGCCGGGCGATACGGTGCAGATCGGCGAAGGCCGGTTCGAACTCACCGACGGCCTGTCACTCGATGTCGACAGGGTCACTGTAGCGGGCGCAGGCGCCGATGCGACCATCCTCGATTTCACCAACCAGCAGGGAGCCGGCGAAGGGCTCTATGTCACGTCCGACGATGTGGTCTTGCGCGATTTCGCAATCGAGAACACGACGGGCGACGGGATCAAGTCGAAGGACGCAGATCGCATCACCTATACCGGCCTGCGCGTCGAATGGACAGGCGGGCCCAGCCCCGACAACGGCGCCTATGGTATCTATCCGGTCGAATCGACGCATGTGCTCGTCCAGAATTCGATCGTGCGCGGCGCGTCGGACGCCGGCATCTATGTCGGCCAGTCGGATCAGATCGTCGTCCGCCACAATGTCGTCGAACAGAATGTCGCCGGGATCGAGATCGAGAACAGCTACAACGCCGATGTCTACGAGAATGCGGTCAGCCAGAATACCGGTGGCATCCTCGTCTTCGACCTGCCCAATCTGCCGCAAATGGGCGGCCATTCGGTGCGCGTGTTCCGCAACGCCATCGCCGACAACAATACCGACAATTTCGCGCCGGAGGGCAATATCGTCGCCGGCGTTCCGGCGGGCACGGGCATCATGGTGATGGCCAACCGCAACGTCCACATCTTCGAGAACGCGCTGACCGACAACGGATCGGCAAGCGTGATGATCGTGGCCTATCGCCAGCCCTTCGAGGACGAGAATTACAATCCCCTCCCCCGCGACGTGGTGGTGCGCGACAATGTCCAGAACAATGCAGGATATGCTCCCGATTTCGCTGGCGGCGCGGAGCTGGCGGCCGCGATGGGCGGCCGCATCCCGCCGATATTCTGGGACGGCAACGGAAGCGGGATCGTCGTCAACGAGAACACCCCGGTGCTCTCGCTTGGCCTGACCCGGCCCGGCCAGCCGGTGACCGAGGCCCGGCCCGCGCCCGCCGATCTTCGCTCCGACAGCGTGCCGACGGAACCAGAGGCAGTGGTGCTGCCCGATAGCATGGCGTTCGCAAACGAGTGATCCGCCTGATCGCCGTCCTCCTTGCCTGGCTGACGCTTGCCGGACTGAACGACGTCCCGGCCGTCAACGACGCGGCGATCATGGATGATGGCTATCCGCGGCAATTGTCGGACTTCGCCTTCTTTTTCGACGATCACGCGCAGGAGCCCAATGCGCGTGTCCATGCCTATGAACTCAACACGCCGCTCTTCACCGATTACGCGGTCAAACAGCGCTGGGTTTACGTGCCGCCCGGGCAGCGAATCGCCTATGCGCCGGACGGCACGTTTGAATTCCCGGTCGGCAGCGCCCTCATCAAGAGTTTCGGCTATCCCGCCGATTTCCGCGATCCCGACAGCCCCGTACGGCTGCTCGAAACGCGCGTGATGCTCCGGCGGCCGGATGGCTGGGTCGCGCTGCCCTATGTGTGGAACGCGGACGGCACCGAGGCGGTGCTGGCACGCGCCGGGCGGCGGATGCCGGCCTCTTTCATCGACGCGGATGGCGAAACCCGCGAATTCAGCTACCGCGTCCCCAACCAGAATCAGTGCAAGGGCTGCCACCAGCGCGACGATGAAATCCAGCCGATCGGGCCGAGCGCGCGCAACCTCAACAACGGCACGCGGCTGGCGCAATGGGTCGATTGGGGCATTCTCGGCCGCTCACCCGCCGATGCCCCGCGGATCGCCGTGTGGGACGATCCGGCGACCGGCACGCTCGACGAACGCGCCCGCGCCTATCTCGATGTTAATTGCGCCCACTGCCACCGCCGCAATGGCAGCGCGAGCAATTCAGGGCTGTTCCTGACCTATGAAGAGCCCGACTCCGTCGCGCGCGGTATTCTGAAACGCCCGGTGGCGGCGGGGCGCGGCAGCGGAGGCCATGATTTCAACATCGCGCCCGGCCATGCCGACCGGTCGATTCTCGTCCACCGGATGGAATCGGACGATCCGGGCGTCCAGATGCCCGAATTGGGACGTGAGTTGCTGCATCGGGAGGGCATCGAGCTGATTCGGCGCTATATCGATGCGATGCCAGCCGCTAATGACGGGCAAGGATGACCTCCCGCGAATCGACCCGCTTCCTGCCGCTGGCGCATGACGACGAAGATCAGTTCGATCGCAGTCTGGGCGATTGGGCGGTGCAACTCGGTATCGGCGCGATCCAGTGGCCCTGGCTGCTGCGCTCGCTGCGGGGCGGCAGCAAGGCGGAAAAGGCGCGGTTGCTGGCACGGTTGGACTTGCCCTACGATGCGCTTCCCAATCTCGGCAGCTGGAAGGCCGATACCAGCCTGCTGCACCGGATCGTCGACCGGATATTGGAAGCGAAGCCCAAGCTCGTCGTCGAATTCGGCGCCGGCGCATCGAGCCTCATCGCGGCGCGGGCGCTGCAGCTCAACGGGACGGGCACACTGATCAGCTTCGACCAGCATGAAGGCTTTGTCGACGCGACCCGCCAATGGCTCGCCGATCACGGCCTTACCGCCGATATGCGCTGCGTTCCGCTGAAACCCGCGCCCGAGCCGTGGGACGGGCTCTGGTATGATTTCGGCAGCCTGCCGGACGGGATCGACCTGATGCTGATCGATGGGCCGTGCTGGACGATCCATCCTTTTACGCGCGGCGGCGCAGCGACGGTGTTCGACCGGATCGCACCGGGAGGCATGGTGATGCTCGACGACGGCGCGCGACCGGGCGAGCGGCTGGTGCGCCGCAAATGGCAGAAGCACTTTCCCGAATTCGATTTCCGCCTCGTCAGCGAAGGCACCAAGGGCACGGTGGTCGGCACGCGGCGCGCATAGAAAAGGCGGCACGATAGCCTCGCGCCGCCTGTTTCAGGTCAAATCGAACAGAGCCTTAGGCTTCGGGCTTCGCGGCCTCGTCACCGGCCGCATCGCTCTTGCCCTCGCTGCCGGCCGCATTCACGTCCGCGGGCATGGCCGCCGCTTCTGCGAGTTCGGCCTCTTTCGCCGCATCGAACGCAGCCTGCTCCTCGGCAGTCATTTCCTCGCCCGACGTCGCCTGGTCCTGCGCGATGGCAGGAACGGTGAACACCGACGCAAGCGCCGCGGCATAAACGAACTTTTTCATCGAAAAGTCTCCCAAAGAACCATGCAACAAGGCGTTACCGCCTATTGCAACGCTCCAGATGGCATTCGCGGTCCCAGCTTCAACTCTATACGTCGTCCGCCGATACCAGTTCGGCGCGATCGAGCTCGCCGGTCATGCTCGCGACCGTCGTCGCGACGGCTGCGTCGCCCGAGACGTTCGTGGTGGTCCGCATCATATCCATGATCCGGTCGATCCCCGCAACGAAGGCGATCGTTTCGAGCGGCACGCCGACAGCGGTGAAGACAAGGCTCATCATGATAAGGCCAGCCCCTGGAATACCGGCCGCCCCGATCGCACCAAGCGTCGCGAGGATCGAGATCAGGAAATACTGACCTATCGTCAGATCGACGCCGAAGATCTGCGCGCCGAAAAGCGTGGCAAGGCCGAGATACATCGCCGTGCCGTTCATGTTGATCGTCGCTCCCAACGAGACAACGAAACTCGAAACGCTCGGCGATACGCCTAGATTGCGCTGGGTGCAGCGGAGCGTGACCGGCAGCGTCGCGTTCGACGAGGCGGTCGAATAGCTGACCGCCATCGCATCGATGATCCCGCGGAAAAAGCCGATGACCGATGTCTTGGCAAGGAACTTGATCATCGCCGAATACATGACGAAGATGATGAGCAGGCACCCGACATAGTTGAGTATGACGACCTGCCCCAGCCCAAGCAGCGCATCCCAACCGAAGGTCCCCGTCACCCAAGCCATAAGAGCAAAGACGCCGAAGGGCGTCAGCTCCATGACGACCATCGTCACCTTCTGCATGATGATCGCACCGGAATCGAAGACATTGGCGACAGGTTGCCCTTCTTCCTTTGCCATCAAGATGCCGATACCGATCAGCAAAGCGAAGACAATCAGCGGCAGCACGTTGACGTCCGCCATCACCTGAACCGGGCTTTCCGGCACCATCGACAGGATCATGTCCGTCGGATTGACGGGTTCGGGTCCATCGCGCAGAACGTCGGCCACACTGCCCGTCTCGACTGCCACGGCTCCGCCGCCGCTCGACAGGACGACGGTGTCGGCTGAGGCAGTTACCACTTCGCCGACGATCCCCGATTCCGTGCGCACAAGGTCGCCCCGGGAATATTCGGACGCGACCTGATCGGTTGCGTCAATCCCTGCACCCGGCTGGAACAGCGTTCCCATTCCCAGGCCCAACCACACCGCGATCTGGCCGGTGATGACGAACAGCAGCAGCGCCCGGCCGCCAACCGCACCCAGTTTACGCAGATCGCCGATCGCCGCGACGCCCGCCACAAGCGAGAAGAAGATGAGCGGTACGACGAGCATCTTGATCGAGGCGATGAAGAAATCGCCGATCCACTTGATGGCTTCGGCGCCCTCGCCCCAGAAATAGCCGGCGACGATGCCGAGGATCAGCGCGCCGATGACGCGCATCCAGAGCGGGATAGCAAACCATTTCCTGAGCACGCGACACCTCCCCGGCTTTCAGCCGCTCCTTGCTATCGCCGCACCCTCCCGGCGGCAACTATTCCGCAAACAGGAAGGCGATGGTGCAACAGGTCGTGAGGCCGACAATCAGCGTCAGCGGCAGGCCGATCTTGATGAAGTCGGTGAAGCGATAGTTGCCGGCGGCGTAGACGAGCGTGTTGGTCTGATAGCCGATCGGCGTCGCAAAGCTGGCCGAGGCGGCGAACATCACCGCGATCACCAACGGTCTTGGATCGGTACCCAGTTGCGCCGCGAGGCCGATGACGATCGGCGTGACGATAACGGCCACCGCATTGTTCGTGATGATCTCCGTCATC
Source organism: uncultured Parasphingopyxis sp. (assembly GCF_937129435.1). Lineage (GTDB taxonomy): Bacteria > Pseudomonadota > Alphaproteobacteria > Sphingomonadales > Sphingomonadaceae > Parasphingopyxis. Next base: position 40,188 of record NZ_CAKZNF010000041.1, read on the forward strand.
AACACCGAGAGCAGATACACCACGAAAATCAGCGCCCAGGGCGGCGCGTTTTCGAGAAACGGGACCATCTGCGCGACAACGAGGTCTACGCTGCCCGCGCGTTCCAGGCCGACGCCGACGGCGAGCATCGCGAAGATCAGGATCAGCACATTGCCGTCGATCGATCCCCATGCTTCCTCGGCATCGATGCAGCGTGTCGCAAGAATGATGCCCATGGCAAGGATGGCGGCAACCGCGATCGATACGATGTTCAGCGCGGCCAAGGCGACCACCGCCGCTAGCGCAAGGATCGCGATGGGCGCCCGGTCGCGCCGGAATTCGCGTGTCCGCGTCTGGCCGACACCCAGCAGGTTCGGGTTTTCGTACATACGCCGGATCGCGTCCTGCGATCCCGTGACCAGCACGCGGTCCGCAGCCCGCATGCGCGCATTGGGAAGGTCCGGCCCCGGCAGCTGGCGATGCCGCGTGATGCCGATGATGCGCACGCGCAGGCGACTGAGAAAGGGAATATCGGCAAGCCGGCGCCCGAGACTGGGATGCGTCGGCGCGATCGTCGCCTCGACCAGTGCTTCGGCATTGGCGCTCGGCCCGTTGCGCCCGGCGATCCCCATCTCGAACTGGCGCGTCCGCCGGAGCGACAGCAGCTCGGTCATGTTCGCACTGATGACGACATGATCGCCGGCCATCGCGACTTCTTCGCGCAGGTTCGTCTTGATGAAGCTGCCGTCGCGCTTGATCGACTGCACCTTGAGCCGGCTCGGTCGCAACGCGGCAAGCTCGCCATAGGGCCGGCCGATCGCATCGCTGTCCTCAAGGACGATCAACTCGGTGAGAAAGTCCGTGCCTTCGTTGGAGCGATAGAGCGAGGGCAGCTTGCCCTCGGGCAGCAACAAAGGCCCCAATATGGCCAGCGCGCCCGCCCCCGCCAGCGCGGCCATGATCGCATAGGGCGTGATTTCGAAGATATCGAACGGCTCCATGCCCGAATCGCGGGCCACGGCATCGACGATGAGGTTCGTCGAGGTACCGATCAGCGTCATCATACCGCCCATGATGCAGACATAGGAAAGCGGGATCAGCAACCGCTTCACCGACATGTTGGTCGCTTCGGCCAGCCGCGCGATGATCGGGATCATGACGAGGACGACCGGCGTGTTGTTCATGAATGCCGAAGCGATGAAGGCGCCAAGCATCAGTTCGACGATCGCGAGCTTCGGGCGCCGTGTTGCACGCGCGACGATGGTGCTGGCGATCGCATCGATCGTGCCCGTTCGCAACAGGGCACCCGACAGCACGAACATCGCGCCGATGGTAATCGGGGCCGGGTTCGAGAAAACCGAGAGCAATCCGTCCGAATCGAGGATGCCGAGGAAGAGGAAGGTGCAGGCGCCGAACAGCGCGATCACCGCCGCCGGGAAGCGTTCGAAGATGAACGCGACAAACATGATGCCGAGGATCACAAGGCCGATCACGGCCTGATGCTCGCCGATAAAGGCGCGCGCAACATCGATGCTTTGCTCGATCATGCCGCGAACCCTATCCGCACTGGGCGCGATGTAGGAGCATGTGATCCGCGAGGACCAGCGCCATCATCGCTTCCACCACAGGCACACCGCGAATGCCGACACAGGGGTCGTGGCGCCCCTTGGTCCGGATCTCGGTGTCTTCTCCCTCCCGCGTCACCGTCTTCAGCGGTGTCAGGATCGAACTGGTCGGCTTGAAGGCCACACGACAGACGACCGGTGCGCCCGTCGAAATCCCGCCCAGCACGCCGCCCGCATTGTTGCTCAGAAAGCGCGGGCCATCATTGCCGACACGCATTTCATCGGCATTGTCTTCGCCGCCGATCCGCGCCGCCTCGAAACCGTTGCCGATCTCGACGCCCTTGGTCGCGTTGATCGACATCATCGCCGCAGCGAGATCGGCATCGAGCTTGGCATAGACCGGCGCGCCCCAGCCGGCGGGTACGCCGTCCGCAACACATTCGGCGACCGCGCCGAGCGATGAACCTGCTTTGCGCGCCGTGTCGACGGCTTCTTCCCATCGCACCGCCGCCTCGGCATCGGGCGAGAAAAAGTCATTCCGGTCAATCTGTTCGAGACCGACCTTGGCGCGGTCGATCATATCGCCACCCAGCTCGGTCAGATAACCGGTGATCGCCACACCTTCACCCAAAATCTTACGCGCCACCGCCCCTGCCGCCACGCGCGCCGCCGTTTCGCGTGCCGAGGACCGGCCGCCGCCGCGATAGTCGCGAAAGCCATATTTGGCGTCATAGGTGTAATCGGCATGGCCCGGACGGTATTTGCCCGCGATCTCGGAATAATCCTTCGATCGCTGGTCGACATTTTCGATCATCAGATGAATGGGCGTTCCGGTCGTGCGCCCTTCGAACACGCCGGACATGATCCGCACGGCATCGGGCTCGCGCCGCTGCGTCGTGTGGCGCGAAGTGCCGGGACGGCGCTTTTCCATCCAGGGCTGGATATCGCCTTCGCCGAGTTCGATTCCGGGCGGACAGCCATCGAGCACTACGCCGAGGCCGGGTCCGTGGCTTTCCCCCCATGTCGTGAACCGCAGGACGCGGCCGAAACTGTTGTAACTCATTCGTCCTCTAGGGCAGCGAAAGCACGAGCATAGTCGGCGCGGCCCGATTTGGGCAGAGCAAATCGTTCATCGAGGATCAGCGCCTGCCAATAGGGACCGGCATAGGGCGATGCGAAGGGTGCGGCGGTTTCCGCCAAATAGCCGAAACGCGCATAATAGGCCGGGTCGCCGAGCAGAAAGATCATCTGCCAGCCCTGCTCCCGCGCCCAGCCATGTGCCGCTTCGATCAGCGCGCTGCCGATCCCGCGGCCCTGCCGATTTGGCGAGACGCCCACCGGGCCGAGGCCCAGCGCCCGAATCCTATTGCCGTCCCCCTCCGCTCGCATCGGGCTGAGGGCGACATGGCCGACGATCGCACCATCTTCCTCTGCGACATGTGAAAAAACGAGGTCACTATCGGCCGACAGCATGGCCACGAGCTCCGCTTCGCCGCCGTAACCGCGATCGGACGCGGAGAAGGCTTCGCGATGGAGGCTGGCGATCACCTCCGCGTCTTCATCGCCCGCGGCGCGATAGCGGGTCACTTCTCCAGCGCGATGTCCGGCGCGTCCTCGGCCTTCATGCCGATGACATTGTAGCCGGCATCGACATGATGGATCTCGCCGGTCACGCCCGACGAAAGGTCGCTCAGCAGATAGAGCCCTGCCCCGCCGACATCCTCGATCGTCACATTGCGCCGCAGCGGCGAATTCAGCTCGTTCCATTTGAGGATGTAGCGAAAATCGCCGATGCCGGAGGCCGCGAGGGTCTTGATCGGTCCGGCGGAGATGGCATTGACCCGGATATTGTCGGGGCCGAGGTCCATGGCGAGATACTGGACGCTGGTCTCGAGCGCCGACTTCGCCGCGCCCATCACATTATAATGCGGGACCACCTTTTCCGCGCCGTAATAGGTCAGCGTCAGGATCGACCCCCCGTCAGGCATCATCTCGCTCGCGCGCTTGGTCACGGCGACCATCGAATAGACCGAAATGTTCATCGTCATCAGGAAGTTGTCGAGACTGGTGTCGACAAATTTGCCGCGCAGCTCGGTCTTGTCAGAAAAGCCGATGGCATGGACGACGAAATCGATCGTCTCCCAACGCTCTTTCAGCTTCGCGAAGGCCGCATCGAGCGTATCCATGTCGGAAACGTCGCATTCGAAGATGAAATCGGAGCCGAGACTGTCCGCCAGCGGCCGGACGCGCTTCGCCAGCGCCTCTCCCTGATAGCTGAAGGCCATCTCCGCACCCTGTTCGGCCAGAGATTTCGCAATTCCCCAGGCAAGCGACTTGTCGTTGGCGAGGCCCATGATCAGCCCCCGCTTGCCCTTCATCAATCCAGTCATTCCTGCTCCTCGGCCTGTACGTCTTCGGTTGCGGCGTCCTTTAGCTCGCTTTCAGGCACTTCCGCCAGTGCCGCGTTCAGATGCGCGCCGACGACGACCCCGAACCCGATGACCCAGAAAAACATCAGCGCCAGCATCACCCCGGCGAGACTGCCATAGGTCAGGTCGTAGCTGATCATGTTGGCGAGGATCAGAGGCATGAGCGCCGTCGTGCCGAGCCACCATATCGTCACCAGCAGCGCGCCGGGCCATTTCGGGAAGCGGCGGCTGCGATAGCGGCGCGGCGTCAGGGTGTAGAAGACCATGTAAAGCGCCCCGAAAATGGCCAGCGCCGGCACGATCCGCGAAAGGGCGAGCAGCAGCCGGTAATCTTCGAGAAACGGCAGGATATCGTAGATGAATTGCTCGATGCCGGTCAGCACGAATTGCAGCGCGAAGCCGAGCAGCGCGATGGCGACGGCGGCGATGATGAGACCGATCGAGAACAGCCTGTATTCATAAAACGGACGGCCATAGGGCGTGCCGTAAGCGCTGCGAAGCACCTCGCGCACCGTCTCGATGAAACTCGCCGTCGTCCACAGACCGATCAGCGCACCGATCCAGAGAAGGCTGCCTGTGCGCGCCGACAGCACGCTCGCGATCGGATCCTCGAGCGTATTCGATACGCTGGGCGGCACGTTTTCAAGGAACAGCCGCACCGCTTCGAGCCCGCTTTCGGTCTGGCCGAAAAGCTGCGCCAGCGCCGCCATCACGATGAAGAAGGGAAACAGCGTCAGCAGCGCCATGAAGGCGAGATTGCCGGCATGCGTGAAGCCTTCGGCGAACACGCCGGACACGACGCGCTTCAGAACTTCCCAAGCCGAAGTGTGGGCGTTGAACTGCTCGAGGCTACGCCCCAGCCGCGCGCGCGTCGTGGCAAGCCGCCGCCGCGCTTCGGGTGACCGGGGAGCCTCCTGGGTCAAGGATTAGACGCCGAGCTTCGACCGCGGGTTCTGGGGCGTGCCCGGTGTCCAGTCCTTGACGAAAGCCGTCAGCGCTTCGTCATTTTCGGGAAGATCGATTTCCAGCCTCACAAGCTGATCGCCTCGGCCGCCCTTGGTCTTGGGGAAACCCTTGCCCTTCAGACGCAGCGTCTTGCCCGACGCGGCGTTCTTCGGGACCGTCAGCATGACCGGCCCGTCCACCGTCGGCACCTTGATTTTCGCGCCGAGCACGGCCTCGTCGAGACCGATCGGCACGTCGAGCCGGATGTCGTCGCCATCGCGTTCGTAGAAACGATGCGATTTCACGGTGATCGAAACCAGTGCATCACCCGCGCCACCCGGTCCCTGCTCGCCCTGGCCCGTCAGCTTCATCTGCGAGCCGTTGACCGCCGCTGCCGTCAGCTTGAGGTCGATCGTCTTGCCGCTGGCGAGGGTGATGCGCTGCGTGTCGAGCCGTGCCGCATCCTCGAAATCGACCGCGAGCTTGTAAGCGACATCGGCGCCCTTTTGCGGCGGCGGAGGACGTCTGCCAAAGCCGCCGAACGGCCCGCCGCCTCCGCTCTGCTGGCGCCGCCCGCCCCCACCGAACAATCCTTCGAAAATATCGCCCAGATCCGCCGAATCGCTGGAAAATTCGAATCCGCCGCCCGAACCCCGGCGAAAGCCTCCGCCCTGCCCGCCCATGCCGCCGAACGGATGCGTCGGATTGCCCTCGGCATCGATCTCGCCGCGGTCGAACTGGGCGCGCTTGTCCTTGTCGGACAACAGGTCATAGGCCATGGTCGCAGCCGAGAATTTGTCCGCGGCTTGCGGATTGTCCTTGTTTCTGTCCGGGTGCAGCTCCTTGGCGAGCTTGCGATAGGCGCTCTTGATTTCGGCCTCGCTCGCACCTTTCGATACGCCGAGAGTCGCATAGGGATCCGCTGCCATGAGGTCGCTTTCGTATATCATCGCCGGTTAGCCAACTGTTGCACAATTACAACAGTAGAAATGGGACGAAGTTCCTGTGATTTCAAGCCGGTGACCGGGCCATATGGATACGCCGGACGATCAGGAAAATCAGCAGGCCGACCGGGCCGAAAAGGAACGTCGCAAGCAGGATCGGTACCTGGACGATGCGCGACAATGCGATCTCGTCGGCATTGCGCGCGACCCAGAGCCCGGCGAAAAGGTCGAAGGCGAGATAGTGGATCCAGCCGACCGTCGTCCCGCCTTCGGTCGCGAACAGCGCCATCACGCCCTGCAACGTCGTGAAATCCGGGCCGCCCTCATCGCCTCCGCCGGTCGCGAAAAACATCAGGTAAATCAGTATCGCTGCATAGGCGAGGCACAACAGGCCGACGGCGCCGTCGCGCAGCAGCGTGAACAGCCATTCGCGGCGCGGCGCGAGCAGCAGCACGATCCATGCGATCATCGCAAAACCATTGGCCAAGCTGAAGATCGTTTCCCAGTCCATGCCCATCCTCCCCGGTCAAAGCAGCCTGCAACGATTGCTAGAACAGCGGGCTTGGCTTTAGAAGGGCGCATGACCGACGACCCACTCGCCATTTTCGACCGCTGGTATGCCGAAGCGCGCGACAGCGAGCCCAATGATTCGAACGCCATGGCGCTTGCCACGACGACGCCCGAGCACCAGCCTTCGGTTCGCATGGTGCTGCTCAAGGGCCATGATGAACGCGGCTTTGTCTGGTACACCAATTTCGAGAGCCGCAAGGCCTATGAGCTGCTCTCCACGCACAAGGCGGCGATTCTCTTCCACTGGAAGTCGTTGCGCCGGCAAATCCGCGCCGAAGGGCCCGTCGAACGCGTCGATGACGCCGAAGCCGATGCCTATTTCGCCACCCGCAGCCGGGATTCGCAACTCGGCGCCTGGGCGTCGGACCAGTCGCAACCCCTGCCCTCGCGCGAAATCTTCGAGGAGCGCTATGAGGAAGCGAAGGTCCGCTTCGCCGATCAGGACGTTCCCCGTCCGCCGCACTGGTCGGGCTTTCGCCTGAGTCCGCAGCGCATCGAATTCTGGGAAGACGGCGAACACCGGCTGCACCACCGCCGTCTCTTCACCCGAACCGATACGGGGTGGGAGATGGGGCTGCTCTACCCCTGAGCCGAACGCTCACCGAAAAGACACGAACAGGAAACATCATGACCGAAATCCCGATCATCCAGATCGACGCCTTTACCGACCGCGCCTTTAGCGGCAACCCGGCCGCCGTCATGCCGCTGCGCGAATGGCTCGACGACGACGTGCTGCAGGCGATCGCCGCTGAGAACAATCTGAGCGAAACGGCTTTCTTCCTGCCGCATGACGGCGATGATGCCGATTTCGACCTGCGCTGGTTCACGCCGACGGCCGAGGTCGCGATGTGCGGCCATGCAACACTGGCCACCGGGCACCTGATCCTGGGCGAAGACGAAAGTGCCGGAAATGTGCGCTTCGCGACGCGCAAGGCCGGCGTGCTGGAGGTCCGGCGCGATGGAGACCGCTATTTGCTCGACCTGCCGATCACGCCGGCCGAACCGGCCGAACGGCCCGATCTTCTCGACGCACTGGGCACGCCTGACGCACAAATATTCCTGTCGGTCGCAGACAGCGCAGAGGATACGGCGATCGTCCTGCTCCCGGACGCCGATGCCGTCCATTGCTGCGCGCCCGACATGAAGGCGCTGGCGGGCATCCATCTGATGGCGATCGTCACCGCGGCAGATGGCAGCGATCAGGATGTGATCAGCCGTGTTTTCGTGCCCGCCTGGGGAATCGACGAGGACCCGGTGACCGGTTCCGCCCATGCGGCGCTGACGCCCTTCTGGGCCGAGCGGCTGGGCCGCGACAGCTTCTCGGCCTTTCAGGCCAGCGAGCGCGGCGGGAGAGTGGAGTGCCGGCTCGACGGCGATCGCGCTGTCCTTGGCGGATCATGCGCGACCGTCATCGAAGGGCTGTTCTACCTGCCCTAGCGTGACGTGCGGAGCAGGCCGTATTGCCGCGGCAGGGTCATGACGATGTCGTCAACCTCGATGCTGCCGCGCTGGACGACGAGTTCCTGGTGGTTGCGCTGTGCATCGCCGGTTTCCGCCTCGATGCAGTTGCGGCCTTCGCACTGTTCGCGGAAGCGATAGCGCAGGTACGAAACCAGTTCGCCGGCCGTGACATTCCCGTCGTCATTGTCGTCCGCACGGCCTCCGATCCCGTCGGAGAAGAAGCGGGCGAGATAGCCCCCGGCACTGAATTCGGATGCCACGAGGCTGGTCAGATCCTCTTCGGAGCTGAACAGGCCCATCATGTTCGGGCGGGTGATGACATCGCGTTCGAAACCGCCCGAAAAACAGGCGTCGAGCACGACCATAGAGGTGCCTGCACGAACCTGGCCGAACATCTGCGCCAGTTCGTCGTCGAGCAATTCCTCGCCATCGCCGAAGACGAGCTGCTCGTCGCGGCCGTCGAGTTCGGCGGTATCGGTGGGGTCATCCTCTTGCGTGCCGTGGCCGGAGAAGAAGAACAGGAAGACATCATCCGGTCCGGCCTGGCGCGCAACCTCGGCAAAGGCACGGCGAAATTCGGGGAGCGTCGCCTCTTGGTTGGTCAGCAGGATGCTCGCCGGATGGAGCACGCCGAGTTCCTCCAGCCGCGTGAACAGCTTAGATGCGTCGGTGTCGGTGTCCGTCAGGTCGGACGTGTTGCCGCCATAATCGGCCACGCCGACCGAGATGGCAAAGACGCGGCGCTGCTGCGCGTTGGCAGGGATACGGCTCGTGCCCTCTTCGACCGAAAGGCGGTAATAGCCGCCCGCGCCCGGCGCATAGGAAGTGGCGAGCACGGTATAGAGCCCATCCTCTTCGAGCACCGATTCATAGCGGCTGTTCAGCGAGTCGCCGGTGTCGTCGATATCGACCTGTGCGCCCGAGGGAGCCCGCACGATCAGATAGGTGTCGAAATCTTCCGACGAATAGTCGATCGTCACCGGCTGCCCGCGCCTTCCCTGAAAGGTGTAGCGATCGACGAACTCGCCGCTGGCCAGCGCGTCGTCATTCTTGCCGAGCGCCTCGTTGAAGGCATTGCCCAGCGCGATGCGGGTGGCGCCGGCCCCCTGCACCTCGGTATCGGCAGTGCCGCTGCGATTGGGCAGCACGCTCACCTCATAGGCGCCGGTTTCGCCGGGCGAGTAGCTGGTCACGAGCAGCGAATATTCGCCGTCCGCCGGAAGCGTCGCGAGGATACGGCTGTTGAGCGTGGCATCGCTCGCGGTCGCATCGTCGTCATTGGCGACGGAGAAATCCTCGCCGTTCGATAGGGCGATGCGCGTGTCGAAATCGGTCGAACCGGCGCGGATATCGACCCGCTGGCCGGCCCGGCCGCTGAAGACATAGCGTTGCGCGTGATGGCCGTTGCGGCCCAGCGTGGCTTCGCCCTCGAAATTTGCCGTCAGCTGCTGGCCGACCTCGATAGCGCGGCTCGGCGCTTCGCCACCCTGCGCCACCTGCAGCTGTTCGCTGGGCACGACGCGGATCGTATAGTCGCCCGTCCCCTGCGCACGATAGGAGGACGCGCGCACGCGCACCTCGCCGTCGCTCGGCATGGTGAAGTCGATCCGGCTGTCGGTATCTTCGGCCGTCCAGGGGTCGTCATCGTTGCTGAGCACCGTTCCGTCGGGCAGCGTCGCGCGAAGCTGCGTGTCGAAGGCGTCGGAAGCCATGGTGATCGACAGCCGTTCGCCTGCCGACCCGCGGACGCTCCATTCGTCATAATATTGCTTGTCGCCATCGCTGGCGTCGCCCGAGCCGAGTTCGCCCTGATAGCTGCGGCCCGCGGTCATCGTGCCGTCTTGCGCCTGTACCGCGACCGGCGCGATCGCCGTGCTCGCCATGAGCGCTGCCGTCATTCCGATCCAGAATTTCTTCGTCATCATTCAACCCCGTATTTCCGACGACCCGCTTCGCCTATGCGGGTCATGCGATGAAGCGAGGCTTAACAGCGATGAACCGTTGCGCCCCGATGCCCCTTTTCGCGTAAAATCATCGCTCATTCTATGATCTAGCGCACAATCCTATCCGGCGGCGAAGAAGCGGCCGAGCCGATCGACGACGGCGCGACGATCGGCATCGGGCGTGTTGCCAAGCCGCACCACGGTCAGGCGCTGATCGGGCGACACAACCACATATTGGCCGAGATGGCCGACAAAGGAGAACACCGTTTCCGGCCCGCTGCCCGGAAACAGCGTCGGGCGATCATAGGCTCCGCCCGCCCGGTTGAGCCAGATCTGCCCGCCATATTCCGGGTTGTTCGGTGCCGGCGTCAGCATGAACTCGCGCCATTCGGGCGAGATGATCGGCGTCCCGTCCACCGCGTTGCCCGTCCGCATGACTTCGCCCAGCCGGGCCCAGTCCCGCGCCGTCGCATGGATCAGACTGCCGCCGACCTGCGTCCCCTGCGCGTCGAATTCGAAATAGACGCTCGGCGTGCGCGCAGGGCCGAGCAGCCGCGCTTGCGCGAAGCGGCGATAGGCGGCGGCGCGCTCGCCCGGATCGTCGCTGTCGGTTAGCGTATCGGCGATGATGCGCGAGAGAATGACGGTTGTGGCCGAGCTGTACTCGTACATCTCGCCGGGCGTCGCTTCGAGCGGCTGGCCGATCGCATAGCCGGCCATGTCGTCGGTGCCGCTGGTGAACAGCATCCGGTTGGTGTCCGAATCCCAGATCGGATCGTTGACCTCTGTGTGTTCCAGCCCCGAACGCATTTGCAGAAGGTGGCGCAGCGTGATCGCGGCCCTCGGATCGCCCTCGCCCTGCCATTCGGGGATCGGTGCCGGCGCATCCAGATCGAGCCGCCCGTCTTCGACGAGAAAGCCGATCAGGATCCCCGTGATCGATTTCGCCATCGACCAGGAGATATAGCGCATGTCGGCCGTGTAACCCGGCGCATACCGCTCGGCGACGAGCCGGCCGTTCTCCACCACGAGCACCGCGCGCGTCTCGCCCACCCCCTCATCCTCGAACAGCGCGTCGACGAGCGGGTCGAAGCGGCCGGGGTTGGATATGGCGGTTTCGGCGGTCGTAGCCTCGTCTGCTTCGCTGACCGGCGGGGGCGCGATGGCCGCCCCGAAGAGCGGCAGCGCAAGCAACACGGCAAATGTCCTGACCCGCATGACGAGACCCCCACCCATCACCGTCACGCTGAATCGCGTTCAAGTTGACGGTTTTCCTTTTTCGAACGGACAGCCTAAGCACGCCTCCCATGAAAGTGAAGCGCCCCTGGCTCGTCGGCAGCATCGTCGTGCTGCTCGTCCTTCTGATCGCGGCGGTCGTCTATGCGATCCGCATGCGGCCGACGCTGCAGCTCGGCGTCGGCTATGGCGCCCATGTCATTTGCTCGTGCCGCTATATCGGCGGGCGCGACATGGAGAGCTGCTACAACGACTATGAGCCCGGCATGGAGCCGATCATGATCGACGACGACGAGGAAGAAAAGCGTGTCACCGCCTATGTCCCGATCCTCGCCAGCCGTTCGGCGCAGTTCCGCGAAGGGCTGGGCTGCGTGCTGGAGCCGTTGCCGGGGGAAGAGTGAGCGACCTGTGAGCAATCCCTTCGAATACGCCATATCTTTGCGCGTGCATCATCCAACACTGACCGCCGAACAACTTTCGAGCGCGCTGAATCACCGACCGAAGGCAGGTTGGACGGTTGGCGAGCCTCGAATGACCCCGAAAGGCACAGCGCTTGGTGGAGTGCGCGATGAAAGCTATTGCTGCTTCGATATTTGCGTGGGTACCGATGGTAAACTGGCCGACGAACTTCAAAACGCCGTTTCCGAGCTAACGCATTCTCGCGAGTTTTTTCAGAGTTTCGCCGTTCCGGGGGCTCTGCCTACGTTTACGTTTTCTGGTATCCGAATGGCGATACCGGAGAAATGTTCGACTGCGAACTACTCAACGGACTCACTGATCTCGGAATCGCACTCGGGATAAACGTCTATGAAGAGCGGCGCTCAGCCTAAGCTGCCAAAGCCGCTTCCGCCGCCATCGTTTCGGCGATCCAGCCGCCGCCCATGACGCGGTCGCCCTTGTAGAGCACCGCCGCCTGCCCCGGGGCGACGCCGTATTCGGGGGCGTCGAAGGTCAGCGTTTCGCCGTCGAAGCGCGCCGGGACGGGCTTGGCGAGCGAGCGGACCTTGGCGGTCATCTCGCCGACATAGTCCTCGCCGAGCCAGTTCACGTCCACGATCCGCGCGGCACCCACCGCCAGCGCGCGCTTGGGGCCGACGATCACGCGGCGCGTCTCGGGCTCCAGCTTGACGACATAGAGCGGTTCGGGCTGGCCGCCGATTTCGAGGCCGCGGCGCTGGCCGACGGTGAAGTGGATCAGGCCCTTATGCTCGCCGAGCACCTCGCCTTCGCGTGTCACGATCTCGCCACCCTCACCCGCTTCGGGCCGAACCTTCTTCACGATCTTGGCATAGTCGCCATCGGGGACGAAACAGATGTCCTGGCTGTCGGGCTTCGCCGCGACGATGAGGCCCAAATCCTTGGCAATCTCGCGCACGTCCGACTTCGGCATCCCGCCCAGCGGGAAGCGAAGATAGTCGAGCTGCTCCTGCGTCGTGGCGAACAGGAAATAGCTCTGGTCGCGCGCGGGATCGGCGGCGCGGTGGAGTTCGGCGCCCTGCTCGCCAACAACGCGGCGGACATAATGGCCGGTGGCGAGGCAGTCGGCGCCCAGATCGCGCGCCATCGTCAACAGATCGGTAAACTTCACGCCCTGATTGCAGCGGATGCAGGGAATCGGTGTCCGCCCGGCCATATATTCGTCGGCGAACTCGTCGATCACCGATTCGCGGAAGCGGCTTTCATAATCGAAGACATAATGCGCGATGCCGAGCCTTTCGGCGACGGCGCGCGCGTCGCGGATGTCCTGACCGGCGCAGCAGCTTCCGGTCCGCCTGGTCGCCTCACCATGATCGTAGAGCTGCAGCGTGATGCCGATCACCTCGGCCCCCGTCTTCGCGGCGAGCGCGGCGACAACCGAGGAATCGACGCCGCCCGACATGGCGACGACGATCCGGGCCTCGCTGGCGGGCCGGTCGAGCTGGAAATCGGTATGCATGATGGCGGGCTATTTAATGGCGGATGCGCGCGCATGAAAGGGGCGCATCGCATCCCTCGCCGGTTCTAAACGCCCGGCTAACGATCATGACCAAAGCCTTGCGGCGATTTTTACGGGGTTTTCAACCTTCTTCCCTAACGATGGGCGCATGGACATGGCCCTCGCCTCTTTCGATACCCGTTCGGGGTCGCTCGCCGATACGGTGCTCGACTATCCGGCGCTCGTCACCTTGCTGGGCGCGCACCAGCGCAGCCAGCCGACGGCGCGCGTCGCCCGCGCAATCGAGGCAGCCGACGATACCCGGCCGGCCATGGGGGCGCTGATCGCGCTGCTCACCGCCACGCACCCGGCGGCGAACGCCGTTTCGGGAAGCGCGCTGGCGGGCCGGTTCAACCCCGCCGTCCCGCTTTCGGACAGCGCATCAACTATTGGGAAGCTTTGGTAGCATGGCCGTTAACCCTCGCATTTTAGGCTTCTTTCAACGGACTTTGATTAGAAGCTGTTCAGCACAAGATCACAAAGGACCGGCTCAGCCCGTTTGAGGAAACGCATGATCGAGAACCAGAAAATACGTCCGGCACAAGTCGTCGGCCCGCTCGGCGAACCGCTGACGCTGGACAGCCTGCCGCCGCCCTCGACGCGCCGCTGGGTCGTGCGCCGCAAGGCCGAGGTCGTGGCTGCCGTCAATGGCGGACTGCTGACCGTCGACGAGGCGTGCGAGCGTTATGACCTGACGGTCGAGGAATTCGCGAGCTGGCAGCGCGCGATCGACCGCTCCGGCATGCCGGGACTGCGCGTCACGCGTATCCAGCAATACAAGGCCCTCTACGAGCGCCAGCAGAAATATTAGGGTTTCGCCGCACGGCCGAGCAGCGGCCGCCAGCGTGCAAACGGTTCCCCGGTCGCCTCTCTCCGTCTGGCGGCCGGGGAATTTCGTTTGATTCGGGACCGCCAACTTTTCGCTTCGATTCCTCCCTCTGTCGTCCTACCCTTCCGATGCGGAACGAAAACATTCGGCCGCGCGTAGAGTGAGCGTTGAAGGGGTCGCCGTCGGGCGGCGCAACAGGAGGAGAAGAAGCATGTTGGACTGGATAATCGCCCTCGTCATTGGCGGCATCATCGGCTGGCTCGCCAGTATCGTGATGAACCGCGATGCCTCGATGGGCATCTTCTGGAATGTGATCGTGGGTTGTGTGGGCTCGATCCTGGGCCGCTTTCTCTACGGCCTGATCATGGACGGCGCTTCCGCCCGGATGCGCGACAATCCGTTCAATATCGAAACCCTGCTCGTCGCCTTTGGCGGCGCCGTAGTGTTGCTGTTGATCATGAACCTGATCCAGCGCGGGCGCGTTCGATAAAGCGAAAGATCCATTTGGCACGTGAAAGGGCCGGCGGAGCGATCCGCCGGCCCTTTTCTTTGCTATTGCAGCTCGAAAACCACCGACAGCGTCACGTTGAGCGACTGTTCGCCCGGCACGATCTGGGTCGAGGCGTCCGATTCGGCCTGCGCGCGCATGGCCATCGGCATCGGCGGACGGCTATTCCCGCTCTCGCTGACCGCCACGATCCGCGTCACCTGCATGCCAAGCGCGGATGCGTAAATGTCGGCGCGTTCGCGCGCCTGGGTCAACGCATCCCGCCGGGCCGCATCGAGCGCGTCATCGGGGTCCTCGATCTGGAGCGAGGGACCGTTGATCTGGTTGACGCCCTGCGCAACCAGCGCATCGATGATCGGGCCGGACTGTTCGATCTCCCGGAACCGGATCGTCAGCTGGTTGGAGGCATTATAGCCGACCAATTGCGGCGCCCGGTCATTGCCGTAATCGTAGCGCGGATTGAGGTTGATCGACGCGGTCTGGATATCGCGTTCGGCGATTCCCGCCTGGCGAAGCGCCGCAAGAACCGAGCGCATCTGCGATGCGTTCTGCGCCAGCGCCGCCTGCGCGGTCGGCGCCTCGGTCACGACGCCTGCGTTGATGATCACCAGATCGGGCACCTGCGTCGATTCGCCGGTCGCCATGATCTCGAGGCGCGTTCCCTCGATCGAAACGGCATCCTGGATTTGCGCCGCAACCGGCGCCGCCGCGACGGCGGACGTGGCGGCGAACAGGGACAGGGTAATGACTCGCATGGTGGAAACTCCTTCGCAACTGCGGAAAATGCCGCTAATTCGGCTCACGATCAGACAAGCAGACACGCCGTGACGCTTCGATGAACGACCCACTCAATCCGCCCGATTGCCTTGCTTTGGGCCGGTATTCGTCGCAAAGGGCAACGGATTTCATCTCCGGCTTGTTCCCTGTGTCTTATTAGGGTAATACAGCAGTGCGAATGATAGCACCGGAGGCATGTTCAAGGTGGCAGATATGAACGTCGAACCGAGTTTCGGCCAAGACAGGGTAGAACCGATCGGCGAATTCGAGGCCGAGGAAAAGCGGCGCAAGCGGCGGCGGGCGATCATCATCGCCGTCGTGGCGATCGTTGGCGCGATCCTGCTCGCCATGATGTTCATGGGCGGAGGCGAGGAAGGCGCGGGTGAAAGCGCAGGCGTCGCCGGGGCCGAAGGGGGGCCGCGCGACCTGCCGACCGTGACCGTGATCGTCCCGGGGTCCGACACCGTGTCCAATGTCATTTCCGCGACGGGCAGCCTTTCCGCCCGGCGCGACCTTCCGGTCGGCGTGGCCGGCGAAGGCGGCCAGATCTCTCGCGTTCTCGTCGACGCGGGCGACTGGGTCGGCCAGGGCCAGGTGCTCGCGGTCATCGACCAGTCGGTTCAGGCGCAGCAAGTCCAGTCGGCCAACGCCAATATCGAGGTCGCCCGCGCCGATCTCGCGCTCGCCCAGTCGAACCTCGATCGCGCGCTCCAGCTCATCGATCGCGGCTTTATCAGCCGCGCCGATGTCGATCGCCTGACGGCGACGCGCGATGCCGCCCGGGCGCGTGTCAATGTCGCGACGGCGCAGCGCAACGAACTCAACGCGCGCAGCGCGCGCCTCGCCATCCGTGCGCCGAGCGCCGGCCTGATCCTCGAACGCAATGTCGAGGCCGGGCAGGTCGTCAGCGCCGGTTCCGGTGCGCTTTTCCGTATCGCCGAGGGCGGCGAGATGGAGATGAATGCGCGCGTTTCCGAAGCCGCATTGGCCCGCCTGTCGGTCGGCCAGCGCGCGACCGTCATTCCCGTCGGTACGTCGCAGAGCTTCGAAGGGCAGATCTGGCAACTCTCGCCGACGATCGACCCGCAAAGCCGACAGGGAACGGCGAGCATTGCCCTGAAC
This sequence comes from uncultured Parasphingopyxis sp., assembly GCF_937129435.1. Classification (GTDB taxonomy): domain Bacteria; phylum Pseudomonadota; class Alphaproteobacteria; order Sphingomonadales; family Sphingomonadaceae; genus Parasphingopyxis. The sequence continues at coordinate 56,471 of NZ_CAKZNF010000041.1, forward strand.
TATGACCGCGCGCTGCGCCCCGGCGGGTTCGCCAGCGCCCGAATCGTCAGCGGTGCGGTCGATGCGCCGATGCTGCCGGAATCGGCGGTGATGAGCGATGACGACGGCAATTACGTCTACATCATCGACGAGGACAACAAGGTGGTCCGCCGTCCGGTCACGATCGGCGAGGTGTCGAACGAGGGTATCACGATCCGCCGCGGACTGCGCGGTAACGAGCAGGTCGTGCAGTCGGCCGGTGCCTTTATCAATGTCGGCGACGAAGTCATCCCGCGGCGCGTGTCGAGCGAAGACGCGAACTAGGCCGGCCCGATGTCCTTCCGCACCATATCGACCTGGGCGATCAAGAATCCGACGCCGCCGCTGGTTCTCTTCGTGGCGCTGATGCTCGCCGGCATCGTGGCGTTTTCGCGGCTCGACGTCACGGACAGCCCCGAAATCGATTTCCCCGCCGTCATCGTGCAGGTCGCGCAGCCGGGCGCCGCACCGAGCGAACTTGAAACGCAGGTGACGCAAAGGGTCGAGGCGGCCGTCCGCAACATCAACGGCGTCGACGAGATTCAGTCGACGGTGCGCGAGGGCAGTTCGGAAACCTTTATTCAGTTCGATATCGGCACGCCGGTCGACCGTTCCGTCAACGACGTCCGCAATGCCGTATCGCAGATTCGGGGCGACTTGCCCGACGGGATCCTTGAACCGCAGGTGACCCGCGTGGAGATCAACGGCGGCGGGACGATTGCGTTCTTCGCCGTCGAGAATGTCGACATGACGCTCGAGGAGCTGAGCTGGTTCGTCGACGATACGGTTTCGCGGCGGCTGCTAAGCGTTGAAGGCATGGCTTCGGTCGGCCGGGGCGGAGGTGTCGATCGTGAAATCCGCGTCATTCTCGATCCGGCGCAGTTGGAAGCGCTCGGCGTGACCGCCAACCAGATCAACGCACAGCTGCGCCAGACAAATGTCGATGCGACGGGCGGCCGGGCCGAGGTCGCTGGCTCGGAACAGGCGCTCCGCGTGCTCGGCAACGCCGAAACGGCCTACGAGCTAGGCCAGACGCAGATCGCGCTTGGCGGCGGGCGAACCGTGAAACTGGCCGATATCGCAGAGGTGCGGGACCTATATGGCGAGCAGCGTTCGATCGGCCGGCTCAACGGCCGTCAGGTGCTCAGCTTCGGTATTGAGCGCGCGAAGGGCGCCTCCGATGTTGTCGTTTATGAGGAAGCCCTACGCGTCCTCGAAGAGATCGAGGAAGAGAATCCCGGCGTCAAATTTACCCGGCTCTTCACGTCGGTGAACTACACGATCGAGAATTACGACGCCGCCATGGAGGCCCTGATCGAGGGCGCGATCCTCGCGGTCATCGTCGTCTTCCTGTTCCTGCGCGATTGGCGGGCCACGCTGATCGCGGCGATTGCCATCCCGCTGTCCGCCATCCCGACCTTCTGGTTCATGGACATGATGGGCTTCACCCTCAACTTCATCAGCCTGCTGGCGCTGAGTCTGGTGGCAGGTGTCCTTGTCGATGACGCCATCGTCGAGATCGAGAATATCGTTCGCCATATGCGGATGGGCAAATCCTCCTATCAGGCATCGATCGACGCCGCCGAGGAGATCAGCCTGGCCGTGCTTGCGACGACTAGTGCCATCGTCGCCGTCTTTCTGCCCGTCGGCTTCATGCCGGGCATTCCGGGTCAGTTCTTTATCCAGTTCGGCGTAACCGTCGTGATCGCGGTGCTGATGAGCCTTGCTGTGGCCAGGCTTTTGACACCCTTGCTCTCCGCCTATTTCCTCAAGGCCGAAGGCGTGCGCCAGCATGGCGGCGGCTGGGCGATGGATCGCTACATGGCGCTTCTGAGATGGTCGCTCGTGCATCGTTGGAAAACCGCGATTCTCGGCGGGGGCGGCGCCATGCTGCTGACGGTTTTCGTGTTCGCGCAGCTACCGCTCGTTTTCCAGCCGACCGAGGACAATGACTTCAGCCGCGTCAGCATCGAAATGGTGCCGGGTACGACGTTGGAGCAGACGACCCGGGTGTCCGATGAAGCCGCGCGTATTATTCGCGAGCAGCCTGAGGTTGTAACGGCGTTCCAGCGCATCAACACCGGCGACGGTCGTATCTTCATCACGCTTAGCCATGATCGCGAGCGAACCAGTGTCGAATTCGAGCGCGACGTCGCGCCGCAGCTGCGCGAAATTGCCGATGCTCGTGTGACGTTCCAGTCGCAACAGGGTGGTTTCAGCGGCCGCGACATCTCGATCATTATCGGCGGGAGCGATCCCGATCTGCTCGACCAGGCGGCCGATGAGATCATCGCCCAGATGAGCGAATTGGACAGCGTGCTTGCGCCGCGTGTCGATGGCGGCCTGCAGCGCCCCGAAATCACGATCACGCCGCGGCTCGATTTCGCCGCCGATCTGGGTGTTACGACGTCCGACCTGAGCCGGGCGATTCGTGTCGCGACGATCGGCGAGATCGATCAGAGCGCCGCCCGCTTCTCGCTCAACAACCGGCAGATTCCGATTCGCGTTGCCCTGTCCGAGGAATCGCGCCGCGACCTTTCGACGATCGAAAACCTCGCCGTGCCGACCTCCAGCGGAGGCTCGGTGCCGCTGAGTCTCGTCGCCGATATCGGTTTCGGTTCCGGCCCGACGGAAATCCAGCGTTACAATCAGCAGCGACGTATCGTGATCGGTGCGGATCTCGCACCGGGCGTCGTCACGGCGTCGGCGGAGATCGATGCCCTGCCGATCTGGGACAACCTGCCCACGGGCGTCGAACGCGTGATCGCCGGTCCCGAGGAATGGCAGGCCGAGATGCTCAACAGCTTCCTGATCGCCGTAATCTCCGGCGTGCTACTCGTTTTCGCCGTGCTCGTGCTGCTCTACCGGCGCATCATGGCGCCGCTCGTCAACATGGGGTCGCTACTGCTGGCTCCGCTTGGCAGCGGCATCGCGCTGCTGCTCGTCGGCGAGGCTGTGTCGATGCCGGTGTTCATCGGCCTGCTGATGCTGCTCGGCATCGTCGCCAAGAACTCGATCCTGCTCGTCGATTTCGCGATTGAGGAGATGGACAAGGGCGTCGAGAAGAATGCCGCGATCATCGATGCCGGGCACAAGCGCGCCCAGCCGATCGTGATGACGACGGTGGCGATGGTCGCGGGCATGGTGCCGACCGCACTCGCGCTCACCGGTGACGGCGCGTTCCGTTCGCCCATGGGCTGGACGGTGATCGGCGGCCTTATCCTGTCGACCGTGCTCACGCTGGTGATCGTTCCCGCAAGCTTCAGCATCGCCGACAGCTTCGAACGGTGGATACGCGGCAAGCTCGGCCGGTTCGTCACCCCCAAGCCGGCCAGCGACGAGGGCGCCGTCCAGCCCGCCGAATGACACCGATTTTCCGCAGCGGAACCGACGCGGCCTTTTCCGAGGACCGTGCGCGCACCATGCGGCGCACCGCCACGGGGATGCTGGTCTTCATGGCGGGCGTGTTCATCCTGGCGCACAGTATGGAAGACCGGCACATGGCCTGGGGCTTCGTCGCCGCCTTCGCCGAGGCCGCGATGGTCGGCGGGCTGGCGGACTGGTTCGCGGTGACGGCGTTGTTCCGCCATCCGCTCGGCTTGCCGATTCCCCACACCGCCATCATTCCGAACAACAAGGATCGGATCGGCGATACGCTGGCGAGCTTTCTCAAGGAGAATTTCCTCACCGCTTCGGTCGTCGCCCGGCGCATGAAACGGTTCGACATTGCCAGTGCCATCGGGCGCTTTCTCAACCAGCCGGACGGAGATTATGGCAGGATCCGCCAGGGCGCCTCGCGGCTCGTCGTGATGATCCTCGAATCGCTCGACGACGAACGGCTTGGCCAGCAGGCAAAGGCGATGGTGTCGGACCGGATGCGCAAGATCGACGTGTCTCCCCTGCTCGGCCAGGCGCTCGAGGCAGCGGTGGAGGATAATCGCCACGTTCCCATCATCGACGGCATGGTGCGCTGGGCCGCCAATATCCTCGATTCGAACGAGGCCGTCGTGCGGCAGATGGTCTATGAGCGCGCGAACAACATCATGCGCTGGCTCGCGATCGACGACCGGCTTTCCGATGCCATCATTAACGGCCTGAGAAAGCTGCTTATCCAGATGGAGAGCGATCCGCATCATCCGTTGCGCGACAAGGCGAATGAGGGCTTTGTCCGCCTCGCCTTCGACATGCAGCACGATCCGAAAATGCAGGAGCGTGTGAACCGCATCAAGGACGACATCCTCGCCAATCCGGCGGTGACCGAATGGATCGACGGGCTCTGGGAAAATGCCCGCGGCGCCATGCTCCGCGCCGCCCGCGATCCCGACCGCATCATGCAGGGGCGACTCGGCGATGCCCTGCGCGATCTCGGCAGGACGCTACAGGACGACAAGGATCTCAATCGCACGGTCAACACCTTCGCCCGCCGCGCGACCGTGGGTGCCGTCGCCGACTATGGCGACGGCATGGTCAAGCTGGTCTCGGACACGGTCCGCGGCTGGGATGCCGAAACAGTGACCGGCCGGGTGGAAAACGCCGTCGGCCGCGACCTGCAATATATCCGTGTCAACGGCACGCTGGTCGGCGGACTGGTCGGGCTGACCATTCACACGATCATTACCTTCACATGAGCGTGGCGATCGAGACCGACCGGCTGGTCATGACGCGGCCGACACTAGACGACGCCTCCATGATCGAGGCGATGATCAATAGCGAAGGTGTAGGCCGCTACCTCCCGTCAAACAGTCCCGAAGACGCGTTCAACCGCGTCCTCCGTAACGAGGGATGCTGGTCCTTCTACGGTTACGGCCCGCTCATCGTTCGCGAGAAAGCCGGCGGCGCCTTTGCCGGTCAGTGCGGCCTGTTTCACGGAAGGCGGGGATTGGGCGAGGACTTCGACCCCTTTCCCGAGGCCGGATGGGTGATCGCGGCAGACTATCACGGCAAGGGCTATGCCGGCGAAGCGATGGTCGCGATCCTGGACTGGGTGCGTCGCGAGCATGGCGTTCGGCGCGTCGTCGCGATTATCGATCCCGATAACCTGCCTTCGATCCGCCTGGCCGAAAAGATGGGCTTTGGCGACATCGGCCAAGCAATATACAAGGACAGCAAGGTCGTCCGATTCGCCTGGGAGGCGGTCTAACCCTCGCTCACCCGCTCGATATCGGCACCGACGGCGCCGAGCTTGTCCTCGAGCCGCTCATAGCCGCGATCGAGGTGATAGACGCGCAGCACATGCGTTTCGCCCTTGGCGGCGAGGCCCGCCAGGATCAGGCTCATCGAAGCGCGCAGATCGGTCGCCATCACTTGCGCGCCGACCAGTTCGTCGACGCCCTTGACGACCGCCGAGCGCCCGCTGACCTCGATATCGGCGCCCATACGGCCCAGTTCGGGGACGTGCATATAGCGGTTCTCGAAAATCGTTTCGGTGAGCAGGCTTGTGCCCTTTGCGAGAGCCAGCATCGACATGAATTGCGCCTGCATATCGGTGGGGAAACCCGGAAAGGGTGCGGTCGAGATGTTGACCGGCTTCAACGCGCCATCGGCGGCGACACGGATGCCTTCACCCGTTTCCTCGACTTCGGCGCCCGCATCGCGCAACTCGGCGAGCACGGCGCGCATATCGTCACCGCGTGCACCGGCCAGCATCAGATCCCCGCCCGTGATCGCCGCCGCGCAGGCATAGCTTCCGGCTTCGATCCGGTCGGGCATGACGCGATAGGTCGTGCCGCCGAGCCGTTCCTTGCCGTGCACGACGAGCGTCGCCCGGCCGATATTCTCGATCTCCGCGCCCATCGCGACGAGGCAGTTGCACAGGTCGACGATCTCGGGTTCCTTCGCCGCGTTCTCGATCACCGTTTCGCCGCGCGCGAGGACGGCCGCCATCAGCGCGTTTTCCGTCGCGCCGACCGACACGAACGGAAAGGCGATCGTCCCGCCGCGCAGACCGCCATCGGGAGCATGCGCCTTCACATAGCCGGCGGCGAGCTCGATTTCCGCACCAAGTGCCTCAAGCGCCTTCAGGTGCAGGTCGACGGGCCGGTTGCCGATCGCGCAGCCGCCGGGCATCGACACCGTCGCCTCCCCTGCCCTGGCCACCAGCGGCCCCAGCACCAGAACCGAAGCCCGCATCTTCCGCACGAAATCATACGGGGCGACGGTCGATGCGATCCGTTCGGCCTTGATCGTCATCTTGCGGCCGAAACCGCCATTGTGACCGCCTTCGAGCATGGTCGACGCGCCATGCTGGTTGAGCAGATGCATGAAACTGTCGACATCGGCGAGCCGCGGCAGGTTCTCGAAACAGACCGGTTCGTCGGTCAGCAGCGCGCAGGGCAGCAGCGTCAGAACGGCGTTCTTCGCGCCCGAAATTTCGATTGTGCCGGAGAGGCGGTTTCCACCGCGGACTTTAATCGAGTCCATCGCCGGGCTTCTAGCGGCGCGCGCGGAATTTGCAAAAGCGGGCGTGATTTGATG
>NZ_CAKZNF010000042.1 GCF_937129435.1 uncultured Parasphingopyxis sp.
CCCTTGGCAATCTGCATGCGAAACGGCTCCCGGTATCAAACGACATTTCTTGTCCGAATATATTGACTGTGCCCGAAATTGCCATCACAAGCGATTTTAAATCAGACACGCAGTATCCGAATAAGGAGTGCGACGATGTCGGGACCCTATGATGCATTCGACCGCGTGGCGCAGTTGCTCGTTGCGGTGGCGATGGCCTTTGCATTGGCGAACGGCGGGTTTATGCTGCTGGCGCCGCTCGACTGGTATTATTACGTTCTCACTGTCCCCGCGACCGGCCCGGCCAACACGCATTTCATCGCCGATATCGGCATCGCCTATCTGAGCTGCGGGGTTATCCTCGCCTATGCCGTGACGAGCCTCAACATGCGTTGGATGGCGGCTTTGGCAGGCGCCCTGTGGCTGGCCGCGCATGGTGCTCTGCACATCTATGAATTGATCGTCGGCATCTGCTCGCCCGGCCGCTTCTGGCAGGACGTGTCCGGTGTGCTCGGTCCGCCGTTACTGGTCTTCTTGGCAGTCGGTATCCTGATGGCGCGGCAGCGGATCGTGCCGTTCGGCGTGCCCAAATCGATCTTTCTCAAGGCCGCGACGTCCAAGGTCGAGCCGAGCGAGGCGCAATATCTGCGCGAGATCGCCGCCGCGCCGGGCGGGGCGTTCGAAAAGTTCACCCATTTCATGCCGGCCTCGATGCACCGGTACGCGGCGCCGGTTTCGTTGTTCCATGCCGCCCGCTTCGGCGCGACGATGGCTGAAGATTGTGGACCCTGCGCAATGACCGAGGCGCGCTGGGCACTGGTCGACAAGGTGCCGCGCGAGACGATCAACCGCGCGTTGGCGGGCGGGGCGGCGCTTGAGCCCGACGAACAGCTGGCCTTCCGTTTCGGTGAAGCAATTGCGACCCAGTCCGCCGATGCCGAATCGCTTGGCGACGCCCTTGAGGACAAATTCGGCCGCACCGTCAGGCTGGAACTGGCGATGAGCGCCGCGATGGTGCGCGCCTATCCGGCCATGAAACGCGGTCTCGGCCTGACCAAGGCCTGTTCAGCGACGCGGCTGGAGGTTTGACCGCGAGCTAGAAGTAGATGTCGATATAGTCGGTCAGGCCATCGCACCATTCGAACTCTCGCAGCCGCCAGTAGCGCCGGTTCTGCGTCACGCCAAAGCGCGAGGGGCCGGTCTTGACGCAGTGGCGGCCGGCATCGGGCGTGTCGTGGATGGTGATCGTCCCGTCGAGGATGAAATAGTCGGTGCCGATCTCGGCGATATCGCCGTCGACCTCGACATAGGCCCCGCCGTCGCGCGAGCGATGGACGCCGTTGATATGGATGGTGTCGCCCCGATCGGTGACGGTGACATGACCGCGCCGGACCGTGTTGGGCGGGTCTTCGAAGCTGATCCATTGCAGCGTGATCCCGCTATTGCCGCGCAGCCGGGCAAGCGCCGCCCGGTCATGCACGATGGTCTGCGCGACCGGCGCCGCGGCCTCTGCCGTGCCGTCCGGCTGCGCATAGGCGTTGGCGGCGAACGCGCCTCCCATGGCCAGTGCCGCGATCATTGCGACTCTCATCATGCCGTCTCCCATTTTCCCGTCGCGCACCCTGATGCCCGACCCTATAGCAACCGGCCATGAACGGCGAGCAGGGCGATACCGCGACGACGATCGTGATTCCGGTGGCGATGGTGCTCGCGGGCCTCGCCGCCTATTCGGCGATGGACGCGGTGATGAAGGGGCTGTCGATCGCGCTCGGCGCCTATAATGCTCTTTTCTGGCGCTATGCGGGCGGCGTGATCATCGCGAGCCTGCTCTATCTGCCGCGCCGAACGCCCTGGCCGGCGAAACAGGTGCGCCGCCTCTTCCTGATCCGCGGCGTTGTGACCGCGATCATGGCCTTCGCCTTTTTCTGGGGCCTGGCGCGCACGCCGCTGGCCGAGGGGATCGCACTCTCCTTCATCGCGCCGCTGATCGCGCTCTATCTGGCCGCCGTGCTGCTCGGCGAACGGATCGGCAAGGTCGCGATCATCGCGTCGATGCTGGGGCTTGCGGGCGTGGCCGTGATCCTCGCCGGCAAGATGGGGGATGGCCGTTTCGATCGCGATGCGATGTTCGGCGTCGCGGCGATCCTGTTCTCGGCCGTGCTCTACGCGTGGAACCTGATTCTGCAGCGCCAGCAGGCGCTCGTCGCCGGACCTGTGGCCATCCTCTTTTTCCAGAACATCATCGTCTTTGCGATCTTCGCGTGTTTCGCGCCTTTCCTGGCCGCGCCGCCGCCCGCCGATCTGTGGCCGGAGATCGCGCTGTCGACGCTGTTCGCCATTGCTGCGCTGCTCCTCATTAGCTGGGGCTATGCGCGGGCCGAGGCGCAGCATCTCGTCAGCCTCGAATATAGCGCCTTTCTCTGGGCGGCGCTGTTCGGCTGGTATTTCTTCGCCGAGTCTTTGACTTTCGCCACCCTTGCCGGAACGATCCTGATCGTGTCGGGATGCCTGCTCGTCGCGTGGCGGCGGCCGAAAAAGGCCGAGCTGATCGAGGGCGCGCCGCTATAGGAGGCAGGGATGAGCGTCGATGAAGGCATGATCGAATGGGTCCGCGAATGCCTCGAGCCGCTGGGGCCGGTCACGATGCGGAACATGATGGGCGGCGCGACGCTCTATTGCGACGGCACGATCTTCGCGATCGTCGCCGGTGACGACCTTTGGTTCAAGGCGGACCCGGAAACCGACGCCATTTGGGACGAGGCGGGGCGCGAGCGCTTCACCTTCGAGATGAAGGGCAAGACCGGTTCGATGAACTATCGCCGCGCGCCGCTCGATGTGCATGACGATCCCGATGCGATGCGGCAATGGGCGCGCCTCGGGATCGAAGCGGGTGCAAGGGCGCCCAAGAAAAAACGAAGAAGCGGAAACGCCAGTCGGGTGGCTAGGGTCCGGTGGCGCCACTATCGAGCGCCGCGCGTCGCCCGCGCCAGACGATGATCTCCGCCGCTATAAGCAGCGGAATCCATGAAAGCGCGCCGCCAAGGCCCAGCAGCCCGGCGCGGCTGTCGTCCGAAAGACCGAACATCGTCACTGCACCGCCGACCGTGACGAGCAGTCCCGCCCAGCGCATCCAGCCGCCGCGCCGCGCCATGAGCCAGCCTATGAACAGCGATACTAGCGCCAGCAGCGCGAACTTGCCGCGCACATAGGGGATCAGCCAGTCGATCGTCGCCTGTTCGCCGGGCAGGTTGGCGAGGATGGTGAAGAGCTGGACGCCCTCCAGCTCGTCGAAAGCCGCCGCGAGCAGCGCGCAGATCACCCCGCCCAAAGCGAGCTTCGGTCCATGCTGACGCAGCGCCATCAACCCCGCGCAGAGGAACAGCGTATAGGCCGGTATGAAGACCAACGCGTCGATCCACAGCGACAGCCGCATCGCTTCGACGAACGGCGTGCGGCACGGTTCAGCGCCGAAAAGCACTGCGACATCGGCGGGTGTGCGAACGATCTCGAAGGCGATGATTGCGCCGGCATCGCCGACAGGCCCGCAGCCGCCGATATCCGGGATGAACCCGAAACCGATCGCGACGATCAGCGTGGCGATCCCGGCGCCGAGGCATGTCGCCCACCAGGCCGCCGTCCGGCTCATTTCGATTGCATCGCCCGCTCGATGCTCTCGCGGACGATGCGGAAGGCCTCGTCCTTGTCGCCCCATTTGCCGATCCGCACCCATTTTTCCTTTTCCAGGTCCTTATAGTGGGTGAAGAAATGCTCGATCTGCTCCATCACGATATGCGGCAGGTCGGATCGTTCGCCGACGCGATTGTAATAGGGGAAGGTCGTATCGACCGGCACGGCGAGGATCTTCTCGTCGCCGCCGGCCTCGTCCTCGATCATCAGCACGGCGATCGGCCGGGCGCGGACCACGCAACCGGGGACGAAGGGCGAGCGCGCAACGACCATCGCATCGAGCGCGTCGCCATCGGGCGACAGCGTATGCGGGATAAAGCCGTAATTGGTCGGATAGCGCATCGGCGTGTGGAGGATTCGGTCGACGAACAGCGCGCCGCTCTCCTTGTCGAACTCGTATTTCACCGGCTCGCCGCCGACGGGCACTTCGATGATGACGTTGATCTCTTCGGGCGGATTGTCGCCCGTGCTGATTTTGGTGATGTCCATGGGGTGGATCTTGTAAGCGCACCGGCGAGCGATGGCCACAAAATCCCCCTCCCTTTCAAGGGAGGGAGCCAAACCCTTCCACTCTTTCGCCAAACCGCCTAGACGCCCCGCCCATGGGCAAGAACACACCGCAGGCGATCCGCGGCACGCAGGACATGATGGGCGAACAGGCGGAGAAGTTCGCGCATGTCGTCGACACGTTCGATCGCGTGCGGCGGCTCTACGGCTTCGGCCGGGTCGAGGTGCCGGTGTTCGAGGCGACGTCGGTATTCGCCCGCTCGCTCGGCGAGACGACCGATGTCGTGTCGAAGGAGATGTATACCTTCGAGGATCGCGGCGGCGATTCGCTGACGCTGCGTCCCGAATTCACCGCCGGCATCGCGCGCGCCTATCTCACCAATGGATGGCAGCAGCACGCGCCGATGAAGCTGGCGACGCATGGGCCGCTCTTCCGCTACGAACGTCCGCAAAAGGGTCGCTTCCGCCAGTTCCACCAGCTCGATGCCGAGATTATCGGCGCCGCTGAACCTGCTGCCGATGTCGAACTGCTCGTGATGGCGGACCAGCTGCTGCACGAACTCGGCGTGGCGGATGGCGTGACGCTGCAGCTCAACACCCTCGGCGACA
>NZ_CAKZNF010000043.1 GCF_937129435.1 uncultured Parasphingopyxis sp.
AGCTGGCAGCCAGGGGCCTCGACGGACAGCTTGTCCGCCGCCGCGTTCAGCACCGAACGGATTTCCCGCCAGTCGATGACGAGCGCCGCTGCCGCGCCGAGCGCGCAGCCCTTGCGTTCGGACTGGGCGAGCGTTTCGATCGCGTGGCGCTGCGCCAGCACGGCCTGTTCGCTTTCGGTATGGCCGACGGTGCTCGGCTGCGGGCCGGCGGCAACGGTCAGGTTGCCGATGAAGATGCGTTCGCGGCTGAAGCCGTCGATCGCCTGTTCGAGCCATTTGCGGGCTTCGGGTTCAGCCGTTTTTTCGGCGGCGAAATCGACGACGCCGGGATGGCGGCCGTGGAGGAGGCAGAGATAATGGGCGGCATCGGCCAGGTTGCGCGCCGCAAAGGGGCCGCTGTTGAGTTCCTCGCCATGGACGTAACGATGGGCGTTCGATCCGTCGCGTTCGGCCATTGCGCGCAGCGCATCGCCGATCCCGCGCGCCTCGACCGCTTCCATCGCGCCCTGCCTCATCGCCATTTACTCCGACCCTGTTTCTCCGTGAACAGCCGCTATAGCGCGCTGCGGTAAAGAGGGGGTTTATGGGGCGTTAGGAGCGGGTTGACGGAAGTTAAGTTCGTGCCGCCCCTGCTGCAGGGGGGCGGCAGGCATTTTCAGGCGGCGAGCGGGAGCCTGTCTTCGTCCTCGTCGCGCGCTACGGCAGCCTCGGCGACGTCTACCTCGACGGCGTCGACAGCCTTCCGGCGCGGCGCGCGGACGAGCATCCGAGTCGCAAAGACGAGCAATCCCAAGCCGAAATATGCCGCCACGGTGAGCACCGGATTGAAGAACAGCGCCAGTGCGAACGCAACGCGGAACCAGTTGCCGCTGATCCCGAGATCCTCGCCAAGGCCTTCGCAGACGCCGAAAAACGTGTCGTCGCGCATGAACAGCGAGGGGCGGGCGGTGGTTTCTGCGTTGTGCGTCATTTCAAACTCCTTGGGTATTTCTCGTCTCGGATGGGTCGTTGCACCAGACTAAGCACGAGCCGTGCCAGTTCCGTAGAACGGCAGTATTGCGCCAATTTAGTCGAATGATTGCGAAATGCAACCGAAATTTTGCAGTGCAGCATTCACCACTATATGGCGCAATTCACCATTTACTGGGAGGGGTGTGGAGCGGCCGGAAAACCGCTCAGCGGCTTATAATCTTCGGGCGCAAGTCCGCAGGGCGGTGTCGCGCAGACGACAATACCTCTGGCCAGCGCCGTGAGCAGGGCGCGGGGTTGTGTTGTCATCGTTGCCGGATGGATCAGCCTGCCGACATCGTCGAACATGCCGGGCCCACGCGAGCGGTGTTCGACCATGACACCTTCCCATGCCGATGCACCTGGAGAATCGCCGATGACGATCAACGGCTGATCGAGGTTCAACGCGATCCGCCGCGCAATATCGGGGCGATTGCGGGAAAGTGAGGGGCCGAGATAGGCGGTGCGCTCGCCGCGGTTCGCTGCGCCGTGAGGAGGGCGATGCCAGGCGAGCTGCGTCCATTGGCCCGGAAAGAGTGACCCGATCCCGTAATGCGGTGTCACGATATACCGGGCGCTGGCCAGCAGCCGGGTCTCGCGTTCGACAAGCACGTCCGGGGCACGGAAATCGCTGATGGTGTCGCTGGGCCCGACTTCACAGGCAGCCCGATCGAGCAGCCGGTGGATCTCGGCAAACGGATATCGGTTCATCAGCACGTCGTAACTGCGGCCGCCCAACACGCCTGCGCGATCAAGCGGAACGAGCCAATTCTGTGCAATGACCAGATGACGCGCGCGATAGTCTATGCGTCCGGCGAGTGCCGCACCGAGCTTCGCGTCACGATCGAGATAGGCGCGCTGCCGGACACCCCCCGGTGCCTTTGCGACGCGCCGCATGGTCAGGTGCCGCCGCGCCGTCTCCACCGTGGCGCGATGTTCGACCGCACCCGGCCAGGCATAGCGGGCAAGCCCTGGTCGGCCGACCAGGCCCGGTGCAATCAGCTGGTCCGCGGGACGCCGTATCCCGGCGACCATGCTTGCATATTCCGGCCAGATATCGTCGAGGATGAACGCCGCCCGCTCGGCGGGAAGTTCGGTCACGCCGTGCCGGGCGTTCATCGCGCAGCCCGTCTGATCGCAGCTCGCGCAACTGCGTGGTGCGTTCATGGCCGTCCTTCGATCCGAACTTCGAGTGTCTCGGCGGTAAGAAAGACGGCGATCCTGATGGGCCGTGGCGTGCGGAACCGCAGGTCGATATAGTTCCAGAATACCGTGGCATCGGTGTCCGGATCGATGACGAGGTCGGCAACGGCAGCACTGTGCCGGTGGCGCTCGATCATTTCCATGCCGGCGTGAATTGCCGTGCGCGAGATTGCGTTGGTGAGCTGGCAGATGCCGCCGGCGATGGTTGGCACGAGACAGCCCTGACGCAGTTCGCGTCCTACCACATAGCCCTTGCGCCGCGTCGGACGGCCGATGCAACGCCAGAAGCCGAAAACCTCGCCCTCATTCAGTTCGAGCCCGTTGAGGCGGCGCGCCGCGACGCGCAGATTCTCGATCTTGCCCAGTTCGAGATCGAACTCGCGCGGATCCGTCGCAGTGAACAGCGCGCTGCTGTCGCTGCCGAGAACGCACGGCGCGACGTCATCGTGCCGGCCGTATCGAGGCCTCGCCGGACGGTCCTCGCGCAACGGCGTGAGCAGCCAATGACGCGCGGCAAGGATGCGCGTCTTCAGCGCGAAAAGCGGGTCGGCGGGAACGGGGCGGCCAGGCGGGAGGTCGCCGATTGTGTTCGACGCTCGCCCGGCCCCCCGCATCTGTCCTACTGGTCGAGGAAGCTGCGCATCTTGCGACTGCGGCTCGGATGCTTGAGCTTGCGGAGCGCCTTAGCTTCGATCTGGCGGATACGTTCGCGGGTGACCGAGAATTGCTGGCCGACCTCTTCGAGCGTGTGATCGGTGTTCATGCCGATGCCGAAGCGCATACGGAGGACGCGCTCCTCACGCGGAGTGAGACTGGCGAGGACGCGCGTCACCGTTTCCTTGAGGTTCGCCTGGATCGCGGCATCGACCGGGATGATGGCGTTCTTGTCCTCGATGAAATCGCCGAGGTGCGAATCTTCCTCGTCGCCGATCGGCGTTTCGAGACTGATCGGTTCCTTGGCGATCTTCATCACCTTGCGGACCTTTTCGAGCGGCATCGAAAGCCGTTCGGCCATTTCCTCAGGCGTTGCCTCGCGGCCCTGCTCGTGGAGGAACTGGCGCGATGTGCGGACGAGCTTGTTGATCGTCTCGATCATGTGCACCGGGATACGGATCGTGCGCGCCTGATCGGCGATGCTGCGCGTGATCGCTTGCCGGATCCACCAGGTCGCATAGGTGCTGAACTTGTAGCCGCGGCGATACTCGAATTTGTCGACCGCCTTCATCAGGCCGATATTGCCTTCCTGAATGAGGTCGAGAAACTGCAGCCCGCGGTTCGTGTATTTCTTCGCGATCGAGATCACGAGGCGCAGATTCGCCTCGACCATCTCCTTCTTGGCGATCCGCGCTTCGCGCTCGGCCTTCTGAACCATGTTGACGATGCGGCGGAACTCGGTGAGCGCCATGCCGGTCGCTTGGCTGATCTCGGCGATTTCGGTGCGAATCCGGTCGACCGCCTCAGCCTCGCTCTCGGCGAACTTGGCCCATTTCTTGTCGATCTTCGCGACCTGGTCGAGCCAATCCTCTTCGAGCTCGCGGTCCATATAATGTTCGAGGAAATCGCGGCGCGGCACCTTGTGCCGTTCGGCGAGGCGCAGCATCTGCCCGCCCAGCGCCGTCAGCCGGCGGTTGAACGAATAGAGCTGGTCGACGAGATATTCGATCTTCGTCTGGTGGAACTGGACGCTCTCGACCTCCGCCGTCAGCTCCTCGCGCAGCTTCTGGTAGCGCGTCTCCTGCGCCTTGGGGAATTCCTGCCCCGCGCCCAGTGCGGCGAGCCGCTTCTGCTGCGCGGCCGAGAAGGATTTGTAGAGCTTGGTAATGCGGCTGAAGCGTTCGAGCGCTTCGGGCTTCAGCGCCTCTTCCATCTGGGCAAGGCTCAGCTGGTTATCGTCGTCGTCATCGTCGTCGCGCGACTTGGCCGAGGCGCCTTCGTCCTGGTCATCCTCATCGTCGCCGTCTTCCTCGTCTTCGAACTCTTCCTCGTCGTCGTCTTCCTTGATCGAGGGGCCGGCGGTCTTTTCGGAGATCTCGCCGCCGTCATCCTCTTCGCTGTTTTCAACCTCTTCGGCGCTCGGGCCCTTGGTCAGCATCGCTTCGAGATCGAGGATCTCGCGCAGCTGCATTTCCTCGTCGTTGAGCGCTTCGGACCATTCGATGATGGCATTGAAGGTGATCGGGCTTTCGCACAGTCCCATGATCATCATGTCGCGACCCGCCTCGATCCGCTTGGCGATGGCGATCTCGCCCTCGCGGCTCAGCAGCTCGACCGCGCCCATTTCGCGCAGATACATGCGGACGGGATCGTCGGTGCGGTCGCCGGTCGTCTTTTTCGGTGCTTCGACGACCTTCTTTTCCGCGCCGTCGACGGCCTTGGGCGTGTTCTTCGCCTCGGCGGCTTCCTCTTCGCCCGCATCCTCGTTCTCGACGACGTTGACGCCCATTTCGGAGAGCGCCGACATGACGTCCTCGATCTGGTCGGAATCCATCTTGTCCTGCGGCAACGCCTCGTTGAGCTCGTCGATCGTCAGATAGCCGCGCTTCTTCGCCTTGGTAACGAGCTTCTTCACCGAAGCCTGATTCAGGTCGATCACCGGTGCGTCGGCCTCGTCCTTGGTTGCAGCATTTGATTTCGCCATGAATATTCCCGTGCTTTTCCGCTTAGGCAGCGGCTTCCCCTAATGTTTCCAACTCGTCATGCAAGCGCTGTCGTTCCGCCATCAACTGCCTGCGCCGTTCCGATTCGCGATTCCACACGCTCTCGAATTCTTCCGTCTCAGCGGCCTGCGCCAAAGCAGTGCCGACGCGCTCGAGACTATGTTCAAGCTCCTGCGAACGGGCGATGGTATCGATGGCCGCTTCGAGATCGCGTTTGGCCGTCTCGCTGTCCGACTTCCGGTAGAAGAAGGAAAAGCCGAGATCCCGCCAGATATGCCGCCTTTCGATACTGTCCATCTCCGCATCGGCCAATATGGTCTCGATCATGTCGTCATCAAGTCCCGGCCGTTCGAAAGCCGCAGAAATCAGCAGGTCGCGCCAGCGCTGCAGCGTTTCGTCCTTCGGCTTGAGCGACTGGACCTGTTCGGCCTTGGCCGTGACGATCTGCGGGTAGCGGGACAGGCCGAGCAAAATGGCGCGGATGTACAGGTCCAGCCCCTGCAGACGCGCGCTGCCCGACGTGGCAACGATCGCCTCGCGGACGAGGTCGACCTCGCGCTTTTTCCAGCCGAACGCGTTCCAGAACCGGTCGCGAAATTCGCGCCCGAACTCGTCGCGCATCGCCGGATCGCCGATCGACTGGGCGATGTCGTTCAGCCGCGATTTCAGCTTCGCGCGCGCGGTGGCGGTCTTCGGCGCGATTTCGGCACGGATATAGTTCCACAGGAAACCGTCGAGACTTTGCGGATCGGCGAACGACCGTTGCAGGTCTGGTAGACCTCCGGCGCGGATCACATCGTCGGGATCCTGCCCCGCTGGCAAGGTCACGAAGGCAAGCGTGCGGTCGGGGCGGATGGCGGGGAGGGCGCGATCGACGGCCCGCATCGCCGCCTTCTGGCCGGCGCTGTCGCCATCGAAGCACAGGATCGGCGCCTCGACGATCCGCCAGAGCAGCGCCATCTGGTTCTCGGTCAGCGCCGTGCCGAGCGGGGCGACGGCTTCGGGGATGCCCGCCTGATGCAGCGCGATCGCATCCATATAGCCCTCGACGACGATGATCCGGTCGCTTTCGCGCGAGGCCGGTCCAGCC
>NZ_CAKZNF010000044.1 GCF_937129435.1 uncultured Parasphingopyxis sp.
TTTGTCAGACCTCGCCTACGGCTCGGCGCCGCACCAGCCCTCTCCCCCACCCGGCCTCCCATTCAGGATACTCACGTGGGAGGCCGGGTGGGGGAGAGGGCTGGTGCGGCGCTTTGGCGAAAGCCAAAGTCTGACAAACCAAAACCATCACAGCCCCAGCACATCCGTCATCACATATCGCCCGGCCGGCATTCCATCGAGCCACAGCGCGGCCTTGATTGCTCCCCGCGCAAAGATATCGCGATTCTCGGCGCGGTGGCCGAGTTCGATGCGTTCGCCATCGGTCGCGAAGATCGCCAGATGCTCGCCGGCGACCGAACCGCCGCGCAGGCTCGCAAAGCCGATCGCGCCTTCCGCTCGCTTGCAATCGGTGCCGTCGCGGCCGCGTTCGGCGACGTCGCCCAGCGAGACGTCCCGCCCCTTCGCCGCCGCTTCGCCGAGGAGCAAGGCCGTGCCGGAGGGCGCGTCCACCTTGTGCCGATGGTGCATCTCGACGATCTCGATGTCCCAGTCGCTGCCGAGACGCCGCGCCGCGTCGCGGACGAGATGGGCGAGCAGGTTGACGCCGAGCGAGGTGTTCGCCGCCAGCAGCACCGGAATGTCCTTCGCCGCCGCGTCGATGGCGTCATGGTGCGCCTGTTCGAGACCCGTGGTGCCGATCAGGATCGGGGTGCCCGCACCGCGCGCCGCGTCGAGATGGGCGGCAAGCGCCTCCGGCGTCGAGAAATCGACAAGAACGTCGGCGTCCTTCGCCAGCGACAGCGCATCGCCGCCCTTGTCGACGCCGCCTGCATGGCCCGCGCCCATGCCATCGAGCATCGCGGCGATCGCCTGTCCCATCCGCCCTTCGCTGCCGAAAATGCCGATCTCGGTCATCGCGCCCCGCCTCGAGAAGTCGCACAGTTCACGCCTGTTACGTGCGCGAGCGCGGCCAGCTCGTGAAACAGGCATCGCAGCGCGGACGGCGGAATGGCGGATATGGGACGAGTCATCGCCGGGTGTGATGACAGACATTTTCCAATAATGACAGCCTTCCGTAGGGCGACGGCGGGCGGCTATAGCCCTCCCTATGACCGATATTCAGAGCATCGTGGTACTGACCGGCGCGGGCATTTCGGCCGAAAGCGGCGTACCGACCTTTCGCGGGCCGGACGGGCTGTGGGAGGGGCACCGGGTCGAGGATGTGGCAACGCCCGATGCCTATGCGCGCGATCCCGATCTCGTGCTCGATTTTTACGACCAGCGGCGGGCCAATCTCGACAGGGTCACGCCCAATGAGGCGCATGAGGCATTGGGGCGTCTCGACGCCGAATGGCCGGGCGAGCTGCTGATCGTGACGCAGAATGTCGACGATCTGCACGAACGCGGCGGAGCGACGCGGCTGCTCCACATGCATGGCGAACTGAAAAAGGGATGGTGCCTGGCCTGCGACGCACGCGCGCCGTTCGACGGCACGATGGCCGATCGCCCGGCCTGCGCCTCCTGCGGCACGGCCGGTCAGATTCGCCCCGACATCGTCTGGTTCGGCGAAATGCCCTACGAGATGGACCGGATCGACGATGCGCTGGCCGCGTGCGACCTGTTCGTGTCGATCGGAACGTCGGGTGCGGTCTATCCCGCCGCCGGCTTCGTCCAGGGCGCACGCCATCACGGCGCCCGGACGCTCGAACTCAATCTCGAACCGAGCGAGGGGAGCATCTTCTTCCACGAAAGCCGGATGGGGAGGGCGGGCGAACTGGTGCCAGCCTGGGTGGACGAGATGCTCGGCTAACACTCATGATCGCCGTCCTGATCCTCGCCCTTGCGCTGGCCATGGATGCCTTCGCCGTGTCGCTGGCGCAGGGCGCGGCCGGGCGGGTGCGGGTGCCGCAGGCGCTGACGCTCGCACTGGCCTTCGGCGTCGCGCAGGGCGTGATGCCGCTGATCGGCTGGGCATTGGGAACGGCGTTCTCCGGCTGGTTCGAAGCGGTCGACCACTGGATCGCCTTCGGGTTGCTGACGATCCTCGGTCTCAACATGCTCCGCGCCTCGCGCGAGGATACCGAGGCCGATCCGTCACTGACCGGCTGGCACCTCTTCGCCGCCGCGATCGCGACGAGCATCGATGCCGCCGTGGCAGGGATCACGCTACCGCTGCTGTCGGTCCCGCCGCTCGTCGCGTGTCTCACGATCGGCAGCGTAACGGCGGTGCTGTGCTTCGTCGGCGCGCTCGGCGGCGGCCATGCGGGAAAGCGGCTGGAGGGCAGGGCTGAGATGCTGGGCGGGCTGGTGCTGATCGGGCTCGGCGTGAAGATCCTGGTCCAGCATCTCTGGGAGTAAGCCGCCTATTCTTGGGATGCGCCCGCTTTATCGAACCGCGCCAACATTGCTGCTCTGTCATCATTATCAGCAATGTGGATGATGAGTGTTGAAACCACTTCGGCGATCGGGTGCTGTGCACAGCACTGGGCGAACTCGAACACTTCGTCCAACTCCTCGTGCTCATGCCATGTCGTCATGATGTGATGATTGTCGGGTACAGGCCCGGGCTGCCATTTACGCATGTTTTCGCCGTCGATCTCATCATGCCAAGTGAGGCAGTTTTCGCCCCAGACCATTGCGTTGAGACAGCCTTGGCTGACGAGCCAGGCAGAAACCTCTCTCCGCCAAGTTTCTGAACATTTCTGCTCCGCGATCAATACCGCACGGAAGGGAGCATATCCTTGAATATCAGGAAGGGCTGCACCGTGAGGGAGGTGCAAATATGTCGGAGTAGCGCTCACTCCACCCAGTCGAGCCCGATGTCGCGGTAAAGGCCGCGGTCCTCGTCCCAATTCTCCTTCACCTTCACATGGAGGAAGAGGTGGACCTTGCGGCCGAGCAACTCGCCGAGCTCCTCGCGCGCCTTCTGGCCGATCTCCTTGATCCGGGCGCCGCCCTTCCCGAGAACGATCGCCTTTTGCGTCGGCCGGGCGACGAGGATCTGCTGGCGGATCTCGACGCTGCCGTCCTTGCGCTCGGTGTAGCTCTCGGTGTCGACGGCGCTCGCATAAGGGAGTTCCTCGCGCAGCTGGTGGTAGAGCTGTTCTCGCGTTACTTCGGCGGCGAGCAGGCGCTGGCTGGCATCGCTGACCTGGTCTTCGGGGAAGTGCCACGGCCCCTCGGGCATTGCCTCCGCGAGCGCGGCCTTGAGATCAGCAACACCGTCGCCGCTGGTCGCGGAGATCATGAAGGTGTCGCGCGGTTCGAGCAGCGCATTGAGCCCGGCGGCGAGGCGCAGCAACTCGTCCTTCTTCGCGATATCGACCTTGTTGAGGATCAGGATTTTCGGCTCGGGGCGTTCGCGCAGATTGTCGACCATCGTCTCGATATTTGCCTTCAGGCCCGCCCTGGCATCGACGATCAGCGCGATCACGTCCGCGCCTTCCGCGCCGCCCCAGGCCGCCGCGACCATCGCCCGATCGAGCCGCCGCTTGGGCGCGAAGATGCCCGGCGTGTCGATGAGCACGATCTGCGTCTCGCCGTCGATCGCAATGCCCATCAGCCGCGTACGCGTGGTCTGGGCTTTGGGGCTGGTGATCGCGACCTTTTGCCCGACCAGCGCATTGACGAGCGTCGACTTGCCCGCATTCGGCGCGCCGACCACCGCCACGAAACCGCATCGCTGGGTCATGCATCATCCCCTACCGATTGCCCTGAGCTTGTCGAAGGGCTGCTTTCCTTTTTCTTGGACAGCCGTGATATTTCACCCCAATCACCTCGGATCAACGCAAGCTTCTTGGCCTTGCTCCACCCCTTGATCCGTTGTTCCATCGACTTTGCCTCATCGCGTGTCGGAAAGGCCTCCGACCAGACAAGCGAAACGGGTAGATGATCACGCGAGTAACCGGGGATCGCACCGCTCTCATGCTGTGCAACGCGCCGTTCGAGATCGTCGGTATGCCCCGCATAGAGGAAGCCGCCACGGCAGTGGAGTAGGTAAGTCCAGAACGTCATGCAGGGGTGCTTGAAGTAAAAGCAGCCCTTCGACAAGCTCAGGGCAATCGGCCTTATTTTGCGACCTTTTCCAGCAGTGCCTTCGCCGCCTCGGTTTCCGCCTCGCGTTTAGAGCCGGCTTCGGCCTCCGCCGTTTCGCCGCGCGGCAGGCTTGCGCTTACTGTGAAGCGCGGGTCGTGGGGAGGGCCGCTTTCGCGGACGATGGCATAGACGGGCGGTTCGAAGCCGTTGGCCGCAGCCCATTCCTGGAGCGCGCTTTTCGGATGGAGGGGTGCTTTTTCCATGCCGGTCACGCGCCCGTCCCAGGCGCCGAGCACGAAGCGTTTCGCCGCCTCCAGCCCGCCGTCGAGATACAGCGCGCCGATCAGCGCCTCGACGACATCGCCGAGCACATTGTCGCTATCGGCCGCGCCATCGTCGCGCGCCTGCTTGCCCAGGCGAATATGCGGGGCTACGCCGATATCGCGTCCGATCGCGGCGCAGGTCGTGCCGGACACCAGCTGCGAGAGCCGGTTGTTGAGCTTGCCCTCGGCGTCGGCGTCGTAGCGCGCATAGAGCCAGTCGGCGACGATCAGGCCGAGGACGCGGTCGCCGAGAAATTCGAGCCGTTGGTAATCGGGATCGGCCGTGCTGGGATGGGTAAGCGCACGCGCGAAATGCGCCGGTTCGACGGGATCATGGCCGAGCGTTTCGCGCACCCATTTGGCGATACCGGTCATCAGAACCGCGTCCCGAACCGGTGCCACCGGGCGGCGCTGAACCAGCTGACCGGGTTGAACCAGCTTGCCGATCCGTCGGTCGACCAGAAGATGACCATGGCGCGGCCGACGATATTCTCTTCGGGCACCAGGCCGACACCGCCGCCGCGTTCGGGCGGGAAGCGGCTGTCGGCGCTGCGGTCGCGATCGTCGCCGAGCATGAAATAATGGCCTTCGGGCACGGTGACCGCCTGCGTCGAATCGGCCGTCGTATTGCCGGCATCGAGGATTTCGTACGAACGGCCGCCGGGCAGCGTTTCGCGGTAGCGCGGCGTGCGGCAGAACAGCTCGCCATTCTCCCGCTCGAGCTGCGTGTCGAGGCTTTGCGGGCATTCCGACGTGTCGCCCACCGGCTCGCGGTAGTCGGCGATACGGACCTGCATCGCTTCCTCGCCGTTGATGAAGAGCGCGCCGTCGATCAGCTGCACCGTATCGCCCGGCAGGCCGATGACGCGTTTCACATAGTCGCTGTCGGTGTCGGCGGGGGATCGAAAGACGACGATATCGCCGCGTTCGGGCCGGCCGCTGCCGATGCGTCCGTCGATAAAGGAGGGCGAGAAGGGGAAGCTGTATCGCGAATAGCCATAGGGCCATTTCGCGGCGAACAGATAGTCGCCGACCCGCATCGTCGGCGTCATCGATCGCGAGGGTATGTTGTACGGCGCAATGACGAGGCTGCGCAGCAACAGGCCGAGGATTGCGAGCGTCAGCAGGAATCGAATCCACTCCCATGCGGACCGCTTGCGCGAGCGCGCGCGTTCGCCGCTTTCGTGCGCCGCCGGGCCGATCGGCTCCTGTTCCTCGAACTCCCTCAACATGGCGGCTGCCTTTGCCGAGCGGGGGGCAGGGGTCAAGCGCCGCGATGCCGCCGAACTTGCGACAATTTGCGACAAATTTCGCCGCGACTGGGATCGTTTCGCGACAATCGGCCTTCATTAAGGGCAGGTAGCGGGGAACGATCGTCGTTCTCCCATCGAATGACGAGCACAAGGGACAGGATATGAAACTCTTGAACAAAACGACCGGAACCGCCGCCTTTGCCGGTATATTGCTGACGGGCGCGGCGATTGCCGTCGCGCAGCCCGGCGACCGCGGTATGCGCGCCGATGCCGATGGCGACGGCAACCTCACCATGGCCGAAATCAACGCCCAGATCGATGAACGCTTCGCCCGCATGGACGTCAATGGCGACGGCGCGATTGACGAAAGCGAGCGTCAGGCGATGCGCGAGGGCCGGCGCGGCCGTGGCCATCATGGGCGTCGTGGCGGACGCGGCGGCGGTCATGGCGATCGCATGGCGCGGATGGACGCGAACAGCGACGGCCAGATTTCGCGCGAGGAATTCCTCGCCCCGTTCGACCAGATGGACACCGACAATGACGGCATGCTGACCGAGGCCGAGCGTCAGGCCGCACGGACGGCGATGCGCGAGCGCTGGGGCGAACGCCGCGCCGAGCGCCGCGGCAACCGGATGGCCCAGATCGATACCGATGGCGATGGCAGCATCAGCCGCGCCGAAATGGGTGCCCGGGCCGAATCGCGTTTCCAGCGCATGGACGCCGATGGTAACGGAACCGTGACCCAGGCCGAAAGACAGGCTGCATGGCAGGCGATGCGCGAAGAACGGCGGGAACGCCGCCAGCAGCGCCGCAGCCAGATGCAAAACCAGGGAAGCTAACGCCCCCTCCCGGCTCCCTGGACCAAAGGCGGCCGACCGCGCGTGACCGGTCGGCCGCTGATTGGTTTGTCAGACCTTGCCTTCGGCTCGGCGCCGCACCAGCCCTCACCCCCTCCCGACCTCCCATTCAGAATACGCTCGTGGGAGGTCGGGAGGGGGTGAGGGCCGGTGCGGCGATTTCCCAATAGGGAAATTCTGACAAACAAACTCCACACACTTCGACAATCACAGCCCGGACGCTAATGCTCTGCCAGCCATGACCGCCCAGCCTCATATCCTGCTCGTCGAGGACGAGCGCGCGATCCGCGAGCCGCTGGCCGAGTTCATCGGCCGCAACGGCTATCGCGTCACGGCGGTGTCGGAGGCGGTGTCGGCGCGCAAGGCGATCGAGGCGGGGGCGATCGACTGCGTCGTCTGCGACATCATGATGCCGGGCGAGGACGGGTTGAGCCTGACGCGCCATATCCGCGAAACCAGCGAAATCCCGGTCATCCTGCTCACCGCGCGGGCCGAAGAGACCGACCGCATCGTCGGTCTCGAAATGGGCGCGGACGATTAT
>NZ_CAKZNF010000045.1 GCF_937129435.1 uncultured Parasphingopyxis sp.
TACAAGACGTACATGCAGGCGCTCCCCTATTTCGACCGCCTCGATTACGCTTCGCCGCTCTGCCAGGAACACAGTTTCGTCCTGGCGATCGAGAAGTTGCTCAACCTCGAAGTGCCGCTGCGCGCGCAATATCTGCGCGTGATGTTCGCCGAGCTGACGCGGATTTCGAACCACCTGCTCAACCTCGGCAGCCATGTAATGGATGTCGGCGCGATGACGCCGAACTTGTGGATGTTCGAGTTGCGCGAAGATTGCATGAACTTCTTCGAGCGCGTGTCGGGCGCGCGGATGCACAGCGCCTGGTTCCGCCCGGGCGGCGTCCATCAGGACGCGCCGCTGAAGCTGATCAACGATATCGGCGACTGGGTCGATGGGCGGCTGCCCGAACTGTTTGAGGACGCGATGAGCCTCGTCGTCGACAACCGCATCTTCAAGCAGCGCAACGTCGATATCGCCGTGGTCAGCAAGGACGACGCGATCCGCTGGGGTTTTTCGGGCCCGATGATCCGCGGCTCGGGGCTTCCCTGGGACCTGCGCAAGTCGCAGCCCTATGACGTGTACGACCGGATGGATTTCGAAGTGCCGGTGGGTACCAAGGGCGACTGCTACGACCGCTTCATGGTCCGCGTCGAGGAGGTCCGCCAGTCGGCGCGCATCATCAAGCAGTGCATCGCCGAAATGCCCGAAGGCCCGATCGCCAGCCTCGATCGCAAGGTAGTCCCGCCCAAGCGCGCCGAGATGAAGCAATCGATGGAAGCGCTGATCCACCATTTCAAATTGTATACGGAAGGCTTCCACGTCCCCGCCGGCGAAGTCTATGTCGCGACCGAGAGCCCCAAGGGCGAATTCGGCGTCTATCTTGTCAGCGACGGCAGCAACAAACCCTATCGCTGCAAGATCCGCCCGACCGCCTTTTCGCACCTCCAGGCCATGGACTTCATGTGCAAGGGCCACATGCTCGCCGACGCGACCGCCATCCTCGGCGCGATCGACGTGGTGTTCGGGGAGTGCGACCGGTGATCTTATTCTTTGCCGCCAGCGCGCTCAACGCGCCCGTTGTCCTTGCATCAGTTGAAGAGGGCGCTGCACAGTTGAACGACGCCGTTTCGATCGTTCGTGCGTTTGATAATGCGCTCGATAGTGATCAGTCGGCTGCTTTGGAAATGTTGAGCGAAGATGCGGTGGTTCTGATGGGTCATGTGGGAGGCCACATGAGCGAATGGGTAACGCTCCCCCTGCATCAGGATTGTGAACTTGAAGAGGCTGCTATTGGAAACGGCCCCGAAACCGAAGGTGGGAGGCAGGTTGAATATGTCGATGTGACATACAACTGCTCGTTGTCCGAAGCTGTGCAGAACCAGCTGATGGAACTCACCTATGTGGTCGAAGGAACCGAAATAGTTGGTGCTGTTGCTCACTTTGAGGGAGATGACGAATGACTATCCTCCCTGACGACAAGCTCTCCCAGTCGACCACCGACACGGCGCTCGAAAACGAAGCGATCCGCGAGAAGTGGGGCGATTTCGCCTGGACCGAAGAGAATGCGGCCAAGGCGAAGGACATTGTCACGCGCTATCCGCCGGGGCGGCAGCAATCGGCCGTGATGCCGCTGCTCGATCTCGCCCAACGGCAGGTCGGCGCCGATACGAACACGCAGGGCTGGCTCCCGGTGCCGGTGATCGAGTTCGTCGCCGCCGAACTTGGCATGCCGTACATGCGGGCCTATGAGGTCGCGACCTTCTACACCATGTACAACCTCGTCCCCGTCGGCCGCTATCATGTGCAGGTCTGCGGCACGACGCCGTGCATGCTGCGCGGGTCGGACGATGTGCTCGCCGCGTGCAAAAACAAGGGCATGATCAAGGGCAAGACGACGCCCGACGGCCTGTTCACGCTGACCGAGGTCGAGTGCCTCGGCGTCTGCGCCAACGCCCCGATGGTCCAGATCAACGACGACAATTTCGAGGATCTCGACTACGACATCATGACCGATATCCTCGAAAAGCTCGCCAATGACGAGCCGGTCACGCCGGGCCCGCAGACGGGCCGGCAGGCGAGTTGCCCCGAGGGCGGGCCGACCACGCTCAAGCATATGGCGGAGGCGGAGTGATGCGCGGACCTTCCAATAGCCGTCATGCTGAACTTGTTTCAGCATCCATATGCCCGAACGTCGCGCCGCAGCAGGAAACGGTCGGCCTATGGACCCTGAAACAAGTTCAGGGTGACGATTTTATGCGGGGTGTCGCATAATGGCCCGCCTCGGCCCCAAACGCCCGATGTCTCTCGTGCAGGCGACGATCACCTTCGTCATCGCCTTCATCGCGGTGAACGTCGTGATCGACGTGATGCTTGGCAACGACATTTACTGGGCGCGGCACATCGCCTTTTCGCTGATCGCCGCGCCGATCTGGTATTTCTTCGTCAAATGGATGAGGTCGCGCCGTGCTTGACGACAAGGATCGCATCTTCACCAACGTCTACGGGTTCCAGCCTTGGGGCATCGACGCTGCCATCAAACGCGGCGACTGGGACAAGACCAAGGACCTGATGGCCATCGGCCAGGACGATATTGTCGAGCAGATCAAGGCGAGCGGGCTGCGGGGGCGCGGCGGCGCGGGCTTCCCGACCGGCCTCAAATGGTCGTTCATGCCCAAGGAATCGAAGGACGGGCGGCCGAGCTTCCTCGTCATCAACGCCGACGAATCCGAGCCCGGTTCGTGCAAGGACCGCGAGATTATCCGCCACGATCCGCACAAGCTGATCGAGGGCGCGCTGATCGCCGGCTATGCGATGCGTGCGCGCGCGGCCTATATCTACATCCGCGGCGAGTTCATCCGCGAGGCCGAAACGCTCTTCGCCGCCGTCGCCGAAGCCTATGACAAGGGTTTCCTCGGCAAGAACGCCTGCGGATCGGGCTATGATTTCGACGTCTTCGTCCATCGCGGCGCCGGCGCCTATATTTGCGGCGAGGAAACGGCCTTGCTGGAGAGCCTCGAGGGCAAGAAGGGCCAGCCGCGCCTGAAACCGCCATTTCCGGCGGGTGCGGGCCTTTATGGCTGTCCGACCACCGTCAACAATGTCGAGAGCATCGCCGTCGTCCCGACGATCCTGCGGCGCGGCGCGGCGTGGTTCGCGGGCATCGGGCGCGAGAAGAACGAGGGCACCAAGCTCTTCCAGATCTCCGGCCATGTCGAAAAGCCCTGCGTCGTCGAAGAAGCGATGGGCATTCCGTTCCGCGAGCTGATCGAACGGCACGCCGGCGGCATCACCGGCGGCTGGGACAACCTCCTCGCCGTCATCCCCGGCGGCTCTTCGGTCCCGCTCGTCCCGGCCGACCAGATCATGGACGCGCCGATGGATTTCGACGGGCTCAAGGATCTGGGCTCGGGCCTCGGCACGGCGGCGGTCATCGTCATGGACAAGTCGACCGACATCGTCCGCGCGATCAGCCGCATCTCCTATTTCTACAAGCATGAAAGCTGCGGCCAGTGCACGCCGTGCCGCGAGGGCACCGGCTGGATGTGGCGGATGATGGAGCGGTTGCGAGAGGGCAAGGCCGACATCGCCGATATCGACATGCTCCACGAAGTCACCAAGCAAGTCGAAGGCCACACCATCTGCGCCCTCGGCGACGCCGCCGCGTGGCCGATCCAGGGCCTGATCCGCCATTTCCGCCCCGAACTCGAACGCCGCATCCGTGAGCAAGCGGGCGCGAACGATGACGGCGATGTGCTGGAGGCGGCGGAGTGAGGATTTTAGTTGCCGCTATCGCCATTGGAGCGATCGCCATGCCGATCGTTACTCAGGCGCAATCGGTCGGATCGCATATCCGGCGCAGTTCGGATGCCCCGCGCGATCTGCGAACTAACGATCCGGCGAGTGTCGAGCGCGCCTCGAATGCTTTCGCCAGATGCGTCGCAGACCGACGTGGCGGCGCAGCGCGCAGCGTACTCGCGCTTGCCTATGGCAGCGAGGAGCAGGGCGAACGGATGCAAAGGCTCGTTTCGGGCGGCGAAGAGTGCATGAACAATATCGGCTTCCAGCTGCGGGCGGACAATGCGCGCATTGTCGGCGGTATGGCAGAACATTTCCTGCGCGCGGTATATTCGGATGACGATGTCGCCGCCGTTGGTCTACTGACCGATGATCAGCTTGTTTCGGAAGAGATTGCACCGCGCAACGCATTCGAATCGCTGGGATTGTGCGTCGCACGACGCGCTCCCGAGAGCGTTCGTGCCTTTGTCACGACCGAAGTCGGTACGGAAGAAGAGCTTGCCGCTGCGCAAGCGCTGTCGAGCGAAATCGGCCCGTGCGTCGTGCAGGGAACGACGCTGCAATTTTCCATACCGATGCTGCGTTCGACCCTGGCCGCCGGTTTGTATCGCGCGACCGCTTTTGCGGCCGATCATGGGCAACCGGAGGAGGCCGCGGAATGACGTTGCGCATGCCCTTCATGTTGATACTGTCCGTGCTCTCGTCGGCAGCGATAGCGGCCGGCGCCGGATCGACCAGCGTTTCAAAGCGCGCGTCCAATGTCGAAGCCTCGCAGGAAGGATTTCGTTTTGGCGAATGCCTCGCCAGATTCAATGCCAATGCAACCGATGAGTTGCTCCGGACGGAACCCGGTACGGCCGATGAGAATGCGGCCTATGCCGAACTCTTGCCCCGGGACAATCACCGCTGTGTCCAGCTTACGATCGGCGACGCCCCCGGGCGAGCTCAACTGACCGTTCCGATACCGCTCCTGCGCGGCTATCTGGCGCAAACACGATATTTGTCGCTTTATCCGGACGGCCCACCATCGGTAGTTGCTGACAGCACCGGTTCTGAAATCGGTCAACAGGTGCTGATCAATCGACTGGCACGTTCCGAAGATCGCTCTGCGGAGATGGTTCGCGTGTTCAGTGATTGCGTTGTGTTTGCGCGGCCATTGGATGTCGATACCCTTCTTCGTACGGATCGATCCTCGGCCGAAGAACGCGCCGTGTTGGGCGATCTGAGCGATGCTTTCGGTCCCTGTGTATGGGAAGGGCAGACGCTGCAATTTGGTCAGGAGATGCTGCGCGCCGCACTGGCGGACGCACTTTATAGGAAGGCGCAGGGTTTAACCGAGTCCGGCGATACCTTGACCGGAGGAATGCGCTAATGCCTAAAGTCACCGTAGACGGTAGCGAGATCGAGGTTCCCGACGGCGCCACCGTGCTCCAGGCGTGTGAGATCGCGGGCAAGGAAATCCCGCGTTTCTGTTACCATGAACGCCTCAGCATAGCTGGCAATTGCCGCATGTGCCTTGTCGAGGTGAAGCCGGGGCCGCCCAAGCCGCAGGCGAGCTGCGCGCTGCCGGCGGCCGACGGGCAGGAAATCTCGACCAATACCGAGATGGTCAAGCGGGCGCGCGAAGGGGTGATGGAGTTTCTGCTCATCAACCACCCGCTCGATTGCCCGATTTGCGATCAGGGCGGCGAATGCGACCTGCAGGACCAGGCGATGGCCTATGGCAAGGGCCATACGCGCTACGAGATGAACAAGCGCGCGGTTACCGAAAAATATATGGGGCCCGTGATCAAGACGATCATGACGCGCTGCATCCACTGTACGCGCTGCGTCCGCTTTGCAGAGGAAGTGGCCGGGGTCGAGGAAATCGGCGCGGTCGGGCGCGGCGAGAATATGGAGATCACGACCTATCTGGAGCATGCGGCCCAGTCCGAGCTTTCGGGCAATGTCGTCGATCTTTGCCCGGTCGGTGCGCTGACGGCGCGGCCCTATGCCTTCGAGGCGCGGCCATGGGAGTTGCGCAAGACGCCGAGCATCGACGTCATGGATGCGGTCGGCACCAATATCCGGCTCGACAGCCGGGGCAGGGAGGTGCTCCGCGCGCTCCCGCTGCTGAACGAGGACGTCAACGAGGAATGGGCCTCGAACAAGACGCGCCACGCGGTCGACGGCCTGTATCGCGGCCGTCTCGACAAGCCCTGGGTGCGGCGCGACGGCGCGCTGCAGCCGGCAAGCTGGGCCGAGGCGTTCGAGGCGATCGCCGCGCAGGCGAAAAAGGCGGGCGACAAGGTTGCCGCCGTGGCCGGGCCGCTGGTCGAGGCGGAATCGCTGTTCGCGGTGAAGAAACTGCTCGAAAATATGGGTTCGACCCTGCTCGAAGGCCGCGAGAACGGCATGGATTACGACGCCTCGAGCCTGTCGGCGGTGAACTTCAACTCCACCATCGCCGGGATCGAGACCGCCGATGTAATTCTGCTCATCGGGACCAACCCGCGCTGGGAAGCCCCGCTGGTCAATACGCGCATCCGCAAGGCGGCGAAGAAGGGCGCGAAGGTCTTCGCCATCGGTCCGGAAGTCGATTTGACCTATCCGGGGGAATGGCTGGGCGATGATGCAGCGCTGGCGGCGAACCTGCCCGAGGCCGTGACGAAGGCCTTTGCCGATGCCGAGCGTCCGGCCGTAATTCTCGGCGGCGGCGGGCTCGCTGTACCGGGGCTCCATGCGGCGAGTCTTGCGCTGGTCGATACGCTTGGCCTGGTGAAAGACGGTTGGAACGGGTTCAACGTGCTGCACATCTCGGCGGCGCGCATGGCCTCGCTGATGCTGGGCTGGGCGCAGCCGGGCGGCACGGCGGACGTCGCCGCGGCCAAGCCGGAATTGCTTTTTTTGCTCGGCGCGGAAGAGGCGCGCGGCGTCGATCTCGAAAAAACCTTCACCGTTTATATCGGCCATCATGGCGAGACTGGCGCGAAGACGGCGGATGTCATCCTGCCCGGCGCCGCCTATGCCGAAAAGAGCGGCACGTACGTGAACCTGGAAGGCCGTGTGCAGACCGGCGAACGCGCCGTCTACCCGCCCGGCGATGCGCGGGAGGACTGGACGATCATCCGTGCGCTCTCCGACGTGCTCGGCAACACGCTGCCCTTCGACAGCCTGGATGCGCTGCGCGATGCAATGGCGACAGAAGTGCCGGCCTTCGCCAATGAGGGCGAACTGGCCGATTATGGCTGGGACATGCCGAAGCTCGATGCCGGTTCGCCGTCGGGCGAGATCGCCTATCCGATCGCCGATTTCTACCTGACCAACAGCATCGCCCGCGCCAGCAACACGATGCAGCGCTGCTCGGCCGAACTGATCCATGGCGAGGAATTCGCGGAGGCGGCCGAATGACCGAATGGTTCCAGGGTCTGCTCGGCACCGGCCTCGGCTGGTTCGTCGCGACGACCATCCTCATCCTGATGATCGCTCTGCCGCTGATGCTGGCCGTCGCGATGATCATCTATGCCGATCGCAAGATTTGGGCCGCCATCGCACTGCGCCGCGGGCCCAACGTCGTCGGGCCATGGGGTTTGCTGCAGAGCTTTGCCGACGGTTTGAAGGTGTTCCTGCAGGAAACGATTATCCCGTCTTCGGCGAACCGGGGTCTGTTCCTGATTGCGCCGATCATCACCTTTACCGTGGCGTTGATCGCCTGGGCGGTCATCCCGTTCGGGCCCAATATGGTGCTGGCGAATATCAATGTCGGCCTGCTCTACATCCTCGCGGCCAGTTCGCTCGGCGTCTACGGCGTCGTGATTTCGGGCTGGGCGTCCAACTCCAAATACCCGTTCTACAG
>NZ_CAKZNF010000046.1 GCF_937129435.1 uncultured Parasphingopyxis sp.
GGTTCTTTATGTAGTGCCGGAGGTTTCTGTGGTTAGCGAGATTTCAGATCGCAAAGAAAGTCTGCAGGATTCGCGGAACAAACGCACTGAACCGAAGCGGCGCGTCCGTGGCGGCAAGGCAGATGCAATCTTCGCCTTCGTCCGCCATGGGTACATGTTCAAGATCGTCGGTCGCGACCTCGACATCGCCGACATCGAAATGGCCTGTCGAGTCAGAGAACCCGCCCTGCAGCACCATTGTCAGCTCCAGCCCGCCATGGCTGTGCTCAGGCACCGGCCGGCCAGCGGGGATATAGAGCAACCGCGCAGACCCTTCGTTGCCCATGTCCAGAATGCACTGACGCACACCTCCACCGAGCTTCTTCCACTTCGGGGGTTTGCCGGAAAGCGCATCGACCACCGGGCCGGGGTAGATGCCCTGTCGCGACGCCGGCTCGGGTTCCACGTCGATCGCATCATCCAACGCACCCATCACGCGGTCGCGCA
The DNA here is from genome assembly GCF_937129435.1 of uncultured Parasphingopyxis sp. Lineage (GTDB taxonomy): Bacteria > Pseudomonadota > Alphaproteobacteria > Sphingomonadales > Sphingomonadaceae > Parasphingopyxis. The sequence continues at coordinate 487 of NZ_CAKZNF010000046.1, forward strand.
TACCACCGGACAGCTTTTCTTCTGCCATGCCTTCGAGCACCGCGCCTCCTGCCGCCTGATGCGCCAGCAGATTGGCCCGGCATTCGTCACACATGGAAACATGGCTCGCCACCACCAGCGCGAAGGGGCGCGGCAGGTTTCCGGCGACATAAGCCGCCATGATTGCATCCGGGATATGGTGCGAGATTTGTTCGCTCATCTCTCTACCTCAAATCCTTCAATTCATGCCTCAGCCGTTCCAGACCCAGCCGTATCCGGGATTTGATCGTCCCGAGAGGCAGGCCTGTCGCCTCGGCGATATCACTATGAGTCAGCTCACCAAGGTAAGCCTTCTCGATCATGTCGCGCTGGTCAGGGTTCAGCCGGTCGAGCGCATCGCGCAGCACATCGGTTTCCTGCTCCAACGCAAGAACCTGACCCGCATCGGGCTCGGTCTCTTCCGCTTCCGCCTTGAGCGCCTCCGGCATAGGACGGCCCTCCTTGCGGATGATGTCGATCTGGGCGCCGGACAGGCCGGCTGGGGCGCCATCGGCAAGATCGAGAGTGCCCGAGAGGAAGTGTCCCTGATCGGTGACCATGACGAAGGGGGTGGCATCGATAAAGGCGAGCCCGGAAATGCCGCCGAAATCGGGATCGTCGCTCGTCAGCTCCCAGCCGCCCAGAAAACGCAAGCGACCGACTCTGTCTCGCGAGGCGTTTCGCGCATCGAGCGGAACCGGTTCGGCGCGAATCGCAAACGACGCGTCGATATCCGGCGCATCGCCACGCGACAGGATCAGCGGCGACGCGGCCAGCAGCATGAGCGCCAGGAGCATGACGATGCGGGACATGGCGGGCCTCTAGCAGCCGCTCCTGATGCTCGACAGTGCGAAAACGCGCCAAGCTGAACGGCGGGCAACAAGGGCGTTCAGTTACGGTTCGACATCGGTCCGCCATAAGGCCGTCATGTCGACGAGAACCGGCGTTCGCATGGGGCGGACCAGACGGGCGGCGCCGACCAGAGGCTTGGAGAAATTGAAATGGCTTTGAAGAAATTCACCCTCACCGCCGCCGCTGCCCTTGCCGGCGCAATGCTTATGCCGAGCGCCGCCAGCGCTCAGGGCTATTATGGCGACGGCTATTATGACGGCTACGACAATGGCTATCAGCAGGTCCAGTATCGCGACCGCTATGACCGGCGCTACGATCGCCGGCACGATCGTCGATATGATCGCCGCCGCTATCAGCGCGGAGACTATTACGAGGGCAATCGCGGCTATGCGCGGCGCGGCTATGACGACCGCTATTATCGCGGGCGCTGCCGTGACGAAGGCAATGGCGGCACGATCATCGGCGCCATCGCCGGCGGTCTGCTCGGCCGCGAGATCGGCCGCGACAGCGGACGCTATGGCCGCGGTGACGGAACGGCCGGTGCGATCATCGGCGGCGTAGCCGGCGCCATCGCAGGCCGAGCGATCGACCGCGACTGCTAAGCCGCTCAGGCAAAACCGAAAACATGAACTAGCTCCCGTGTTGCGTACCGGGAGCGAGGGGGCCGGCGCGCGTATCTGCGCCGGCCCCCGAAATTTATCCTCCCCGGAACGGGGAGGGGGACCATGCGCAGCATGGTGGAGGGGCACCAGCCCCTTGGGCGGACCACTGACGCTGGGAGTGCCCCTCCACCGGCTTTGCCGGTCCCCCTCCCCTTGCAGGGGAGGAATTACACCTCCGCGTCGAACAGATCCGCCAGCTGGTCCACCATCGTGCCGCCCAGCTGTTCGGCGTCCATGATCGTGACCGCCTTCTGATAGTAACGCGTCACATCGTGCCCGATGCCGATGGCGACGAGTTCGACGGGCGAACGGTTCTCGATCCAGTCGATCACCTGCCGCAGATGCCGCTCCAGATACGCGCCGCTGTTCACCGACAGCGTCGAATCGTCGACCGGCGCGCCATCGGAAATCACCATCATCACCCGGCGCTCTTCGGGCCGCGCGATGATCCGGTTATGCGCCCAGAGCAGCGCCTCGCCGTCGATATTTTCTTTCAGCAACCCCTCGCGCATCATCAGGCCGAGCGACTTGCGCGCGCGGCGCCAAGGTTCGTCGGCTTTCTTGTAGATGATGTGGCGCAGGTCGTTGAGCCGGCCGGGATGCGCGGGGCGCTCGTCGGCCAGCCATTGCTCGCGCGCCTGCCCGCCCTTCCACGCCCGCGTCGTGAAACCCAATATCTCGGTCTTGACGCCCACGCGTTCCAGCGTGCGGGCCATGATGTCGGCGCTGATCGCGGCGATCGAGATCGGCCGCCCGCGCATCGAACCCGAATTGTCGATCAGCAGAGTCACCACCGTGTCGCGGAACTCGGTATCGCGCTCGATCTTGTAGGACAGCGAATGCGTCGGGTTGACGACGACGCGTGAGAGGCGCGCGGCATCGAGCAGCCCCTCCTCCTGGTCGAAATCCCAGCTGCGCGATTGCTGCGCCATCAATTTGCGCTGCAGCCGGTTGGCGAGCTTGGTGACCGCGCCCTGCAGATGGACGAGCTGCTGGTCGAGATAGGCGCGCAGCCGCATGAGCTCGTCATCGTCGCACAGTTCGGTGGCTTCGATCACCTCGTCATATTTGGTCGTATAGGCCTTGTATTCGAATTGCGGCGGCAGGTCGCTGAACGGGCGGTTGGGGCGGACGGGCAGCATGCCTTCCTCGCCATCCTCGCCGGCATCGCCATCCATCTCGTCGAAATCGTCGGACTGTTCGCCTTCGCCGTCTTCGCTTTCCTCGTCGGATTGCTCGGCGCGTGCATCGACCTGGCTGTCGGCGCCGGCATCGCCGTCCTCGCCCTCGTCTTCGTCGCCCTCGCCGGGATCCTCGCCCTCGTCCTCATCGCCGGTATCTTCCCCGTCATCGGGGTCGATATCGCCTTCGGTGAGTTCGAGGTCCTCAAGCAGCCGCGTCGCGAGTTCGGCGAAACCCTTCTGGTCGTCGACGAGCATTTCGAGCGCGTCTAGATCGGCACCGCCCTTCTCCTCGATCCATTCGCGGACGAGCTCGACGCCAAGCTGCGCGTTCGCGGGGACCGCTTCGCCCGTCAGCCGTTCGCGCACCATCAGCGACAGCGCCGAGGCGAGCGGAACCTCGTCTCGCGTGCGAGCCTTCGAAATCGGGTCGGACTTGAGCCGCATCGAGAGCGCCTCGGCGAGATTGCCCCGGACGCCCGTATAGTTGCGCGACCCCAGCGCCTCGACCCGCGCCTTTTCGATCGCGTCGAAGACCGAGCGCGCCACCGCCTCGTTCGGCCGCCCCGAAGCGTGAAGCGCATCGTCGTGATAGCGCAGCATCAGCGCCGCCGCATCGGCAAAGCCCCGCGCCTCTGCCACCTGATCGGCGGGCATGTTGCGCGACGGCATCGGTACCTTGATGTGCCGGCCGTTCGAATTCGGCGCATCGGCGGTAAAGGCGAGTTCTACCTCCGGCTCGCGCGACATCGCCCGCGCCGCACCGGCCAGGGCGGCCTTCAGGACATCGAGAGGATTTTCGTCGGCCACTTCGCCCTATTCGACGCTTCCCACCACGCTCTCCGGCAAATCCTTCCCGAATACGCGCTGATAGTACTCTGCCACCAGCGGGCGTTCCATCTCGTCGCATTTGTTGAGGAAGGACAGGCGGAAGGCGAAGCCGATATCGCCGAAGATCGTCGTGTTCTGCGCCCAGGTGATCACGGTGCGGGGCGACATCACGGTTGAGATATCGCCGGCCATAAAGCCTTGGCGCGTCAGATCGGCAACCTTGACCATGTCCTCGACCGTCTTGTGGCCGTCGGCGCTATCGAACGTCTCGTTCTTCGCGAGGACGATCTTCGCTTCGGTCGCGGCGGGGAGATAGTTGAGCGTGACGACGATGTTCCAGCGGTCCATCTGGCCCTGGTTGATCTGCTGCGTGCCGTGATAAAGGCCCGTCGTGTCGCCGAGCCCGACGGTGTTCGAGGTCGCGAACAGCCGGAAATATTTGTTGGGGCGGATGACGCGGTTCTGGTCGAGCAGCGTCAGCTTGCCCTCGACCTCGAGCACGCGCTGGATCACGAACATCACATCGGGGCGGCCCGCATCATATTCGTCGAAGACGAGCGCGGTCGGCGTCTGCAGCGCCCAAGGGAGCAGCCCCTCGCGGAATTCGGTGACCTGCTGACCGTCGCGCAGCACGATCGCGTCGCGGCCGACAAGATCGATGCGGCTGATATGCGAATCGAGGTTGATCCGCACGCACGGCCAGTTCAGCCGCGCCGCCACCTGTTCGATATGCGTCGACTTGCCGGTGCCGTGATAGCCCTGGATCATGACGCGCCGGTTGAACGCGAAGCCCGCCGCGATGGCCAGCGTCGTATCGGGATCGAAAACGTATGATTCGTCGCGATCGGGCACGCGCTCGTCGGCCTCGCTGAAGGCGGGCACTTCCATGTCCGAATCGATGCCGAACATCTCGCGGACCTTCACCATCTTGTCGGGCGCATCCATCACCGTGTCGGTGCGGCTGTCGGGCTGGGTATTGGGGATCGTCGCCATGAATTCGTGTCTTTCCGTTCGGATTCGCAACTGTAACTAGGGGAGGGGCGCGTTGCACTCAAATTTTGCGATGCAGCAGGGGGAATTGGTCTGACCATAAACCACCTCTTCCTCACCCCCAGGCAATCACCCTCCATCCCGCCTTTTCCGCGATCTTCCGCAGCTTCGACGTCGGATTGGTCGCCACCGGCTCATGCGCGATTTCGAACACCGGCATGTCGCTTTCGCTGTCGGAATAGAAGCGGATATCGTCCTGTTCGGGGTCGATCTGCTGCTGCTCCATCCAGGCGCGGATGAGCCCGAGCTTGCCGGTGGAATAGCAGTTCTCGCCGTCGATCCGCGCAAGGATTTCGCCGTCCTCGCCCCGCATGCTGCCGGTCGCGATGACGTCGTCGAACCCCAGCCGCCGGGCCAGCGGTACGACATAAAAGGAATAGGAGGCCGAGGCCATGGCGAGCCGGCGCCCTTCCGCCTTGTCGGCGGCGATTGTCGCGAAGGCCTGGGCATGGATATTTTCGTGCAGCGTCTTGTCGGCGAAACTCTCACCGATCTCGACCAACCGGGCGGCGGGGATGGCGTGCCCCAGCAGCAGATGCTGGTTGACTTCCTTGAGCCGCGCACGCGAGACGAGGCCGAAGACATAGCCGATCGATACGATGACAAGGACGGGCAGAAAGAGCAGCCGCTTCTTGTCGAGTCTCCACGCCGCATGCAGCAGGAACGGCAGATAAGTGGGCCGCCGGGTGATCGTGCGATCGAGATCGTAGAGCGCGATTCGGGTCATTCCGGCGACCATAGCATCGTCTAACCGCTTGCCGAGCACCGAATTTCCCCGCAAAAGGCGCGCAATGGAAGGACAGGCGGATTTCACCGAGCGCGAGACGAACGGCGAGACCGTCCTGCATTTCACGGGGCGGCTCACCGTGGCGCGGATCGGTGATCTCGACGATCGGCTGACCGACATGGCCATCCGGCCGGCCAAAGCCGACATTTCCGAGGTCGAGCGTGTCGACACCGTCGGCGCCTGGATCCTGCACAAGCTGAAACGCGACTACGGCACGAAAATCGTCGGCGCCTCGAACAATGCCGAGCGGCTGATCGATCAGGTCGCCAGCGCGGACGAGATCGTCCAGGTGCGGCCCGACGAAGGCAGCGCCTTTTCGCGCACGCTGGCGCGGATCGGCGCCGGCACGATGGAAGGGTTCGGCAGCCTGCGCGGCCTGCTCGCCTTTTTCGGCGGGCTGTGCATCGCCATCGGCAATGTCTTCGCCAATCCCCGGCGGTTCCGGTTCAATGCGGTCGTACAGCGCTTCGAAACCGTCGGCGTGTCCTCGCTCGGTATTATCGGGCTGATGAGCTTCCTGATCGGCATCGTGATTGCGCAACAGGGCGCGGTCCAGCTGCGCCAGTTCGGCGCCGAGGTGTTCACGATCAACCTGGTCGGCCGGATCACGATGCGCGAACTCGGCGTTCTGATGACCGCGATCATGGTCGCCGGGCGTTCGGGCAGCGCGTTCGCCGCGCAGCTGGGTTCGATGAAACTCGCCGAGGAAGTCGATGCGATGCGGACGATCGGCGTACCACCGATGGAATCGCTGGTGCTGCCGCGCGTGCTGGCGACGACGCTGCTGATGCCGTTGCTCGGTTTTTATGCCGCGCTGGTGATGATCATGGGCGGCGGACTGCTTTGCTGGGTCAGCCTCGGCATCCCGCCCGACACCTTCATCCAGCGCATCCGCGAAGTCGTGCCGATGACCGATCTTTATGTCGGCCTGATCAAGGCCCCGGTCTTCGGGTTCATCATCGGGCTGACCGGCTGTTTCCAGGGCATGCAGGTCGAGGGCAACAACGAGGAAGTCGGTCTCAAGACGACCGCCGCCGTTGTCCAGGCGATCTTCCTCGTCATCGTGCTCGATGCCTTTTTCGCCGTCTTCTTCTCTTCGATCGGCTGGGTATGAGCGACGAGACGGTCATCACGGTGCGCGGCCTGCGCAATGCGTTCGGCGAGCAGGTCGTGCACGAAAGTCTCGATCTCGATCTGTATCGGGGCGAGATTCTCGGCGTGGTCGGCGGCTCGGGCACCGGCAAGTCGGTGCTGATGCGATCGATCATCGGCCTGCAACAGCCCGAAGAGGGCGAGATCGAAATTCTCGGCCAGAATGTCGCCGAAGCGAATGAGAGCGAATATCTCGACCTGCGCCGCCGATGGGGCGTGTTGTTCCAGAACGGCGCGCTGTTCTCGACGCTGACGGTTGCCGAAAATGTGCAGGTCCCGCTGCGCGAATTTTACAAGGATCTCGACGAGGAACTGCTCGACGAGATCGCGTCCTACAAGATCGTCATGTCGGGGCTTCCCGTGGAGGCGGCGCCGAAATTCCCGTCCGAACTGTCGGGCGGCATGCGCAAGCGCGCGGGGATCGCCCGGGCGCTGGCGCTCGATCCGCCGCTTCTGTTCCTCGACGAACCGACGGCCGGGCTCGATCCGATCGGCGCCGCCGCCTTCGACCAGCTGATCCTCGATTTGAAGGAATCGCTCGATCTCACCGTCTTCCTGATCACCCACGACCTCGACACGCTCTATGCGATTTGCGACCGTGTCGCGGTGCTGGCCGACAAAAAGGTGATCGCCGACGGCACGATCGACGAACTGCTTGCCACCGATCACCCCTGGATACAGGAATATTTTGACGGCCCGCGCGCCCGTGCCGCGCTTCACGCGAAGGAGCGCAACTAGGAAAGCCTTATGGAAAACCGTTCCAACCAGATCCTCGTCGGCAGCGTCGTGCTCGTGCTCATCACCGCGCTCGTGCTGTTCACCGTCTGGCTGTCGAACCTCGGCGGCAGCGACGACAAGCCCTATGACATCTTCTTCTCGCAAAGCGTCGAAGGGCTCGCGCGCGGCTCGGGCGTCACCTATTCGGGCGTGCCCGTCGGTCAGATCGAAGAGATCTCGCTGATGCCGGACAATCCCGAATTCGTCCGCGTCCGCATCCGGGTGCGGGAGAACACGCCCATTCTCGAAGGCACAAGGGCGTCGATCGAGGGCATCGGCTTTACCGGCGTTTCGCAGATTACGCTCGACGGCGGCGTGCAGGGTGCGGCGGCGATCGACGATATCGGACCGGCCGGCGCCCCGGTGATCCCGACGCGGCCCGGTGCGTTCGGCGAGATTCTGAACAGCGCGCCGCGATTGCTCGAACGGTTATCGACGCTGACCGAGCGGCTGACCGAATTGCTCTCCGACAGGAACCAGAATTCGATCGCCGCGATCCTCGACAATACCGAGCGGCTGACGGCGGAGCTGGCCGCGCGCGGCGAGGATATCTCGGCGACACTCGCCGATACCCGCATCGCGATCCGGCAGGTCGGCAATGCGACCGAGGAAATCGGGCAGCTCGCCAACACGACCGACGGCCTGCTCAACGACGAGGGCCGCGCCGTGCTGCGCGACCTGCAGCGTACCGTTGCCTCGGCGGAATCGAGCATGGCGGCGCTGGAGCGCACCGTTGCCGCGGCCGAGCCGGGTCTCAATACGTTCTCGGAGCGAACTGTGCCCGAAATCGGTGCGCTTGTGCGCGACCTGCGCGAAACATCCTCGTCAATGCGCGAACTTTCCGACCGGTTGAACCGCGAGGGTGCAAGCTCGCTGGTCGGTTCGCCGAGCCTTCCCGATTATGAGCCGCAATAAGGGGCCGATGATGAAACGCATGCTTTTTCCCGTCGCCGCGCTGGTCGCGCTTTCCGGCTGTCTCAGCTTCGGCGAGGACCCGCCGCCCTTCCTGATGACCCTGACCGCCGATACGCAGGTCGAGGCCGGCGCCACGCGCAGTGCAGGGATCGGCCAGGCGATCACGATCGAAAAGCCCGACGTCCCGCAGGCGCTCGTCACCAACCGGTTGCCGGTGACGACGAGCGACACCTCGATCGCCTATCTGCAGAACGCGCTCTGGGTCGATACCCCGAACGAATTGCTGCGCGCATTGCTGGCCGAGGTGACGGCGGCGCGAACCGGACGCGTGGTGCTCGATCCGTCGCAATATCATGCCGACCCCGGCACGGTCGTGACCGGTCAGCTCCAGCGCTTCGGCCTCGACGCGCGGACGCGGCAGGTGGTGATCGTTTACGATGCGCAGCTCAACGGTGAAGGCGGTGTCCGAACCCGGCGCTTCGAGCAGCGCGAACCCGTGGCCGCAGAAGACGCAGGTTCCGTGGCCAACGCGCTCAACCGCGCGGCAAACCGGCTCGCGATCGAATTTTCCGACTGGATCGCGTGAGGAACGTCCAGGCTACCAGGGCTTGCCCAGCATATCGATCGTCCCGCGTTCGGGCGCCACTTCGGTGCCGTCGCGCAGCATGACGCCCATATAGGGGAAGGGGCGGCGGCGCCCGCGTTCCTCGACGATCGTCTCGCCTTCGAAAACGCCCCAACCGCGATGGGCGTAGAAGTCCACATTATGCGGCTCGACGAAAATCAGGCTGAAGGCCGGCGCGATATCGGCGGCGATCGCGGCATTGGCTTCGTCCAGCACCTGCGTCGAATAACCCCGACATTGATGATCGGGATGCGTCATCACGCCGCCAATCCCCGCAATCGCCTTGGGCGCGCCATCCAGCGCGATCTTGCGCCGGTGGATTCCCGCGCAGGAAACGAAGCGTTCGTCTAGCCATCCCAGCACCCATCGTTCGGCATGCGCCCATTCCACCTCATGCCATGCGACATGCGCCATCTTTTCCGGCGTGTAGACGACCGGCTCGAGCCGCGCGACCTCGGGATAGGCCGATGCCGCGTCGCGGCACTCGATCCGCAAGTCAGCCGCCAAGGCTTTTCGACGCCTGTTCGTAGACGTCCTTCGACAAATTTGGCGCTTCGAGGATGCGTTCGAGCTCGGCGCGCATCATCGCGGCGCGGTCCTCGTCGAACCGGCGCCAACGCCCGAGCGGGGGGAGGAGACGCGCGGCCGTCTGCGGATTGATCTTGTCGGTCTTCAGTATGATGTCCGCCATGAAGCGATAGCCCGCGCCCGTCGCGACATGGAAGGCGCGCTGGTTGGCGCCGAAGGCGCTCGCCACGGCGCGCAGCCGGTTCGGGTTCTCGAAGGTGAAGTCGGCGTGCTGGATCAGCTCCGCCACCGCCTGCGCGGTGTCGTCGCGCGTCGAAAGCGCCTGGACGGAGAACCATTTGTCGAGGACGAGCGCGTCGGAACGATAGCGATTGTAGAAGATGTCGAGCGCCGCCACCCGTTCGGGCGCATCGCCATTGGCCAGCACGCCGAGCGCGCCGTAGCGATCGGTCATGTTGTCCGCGCCCTCGAACTGGTCGAATGCCAGTTTTGGCGCATCCTTGGCCCCTCTTGCCGCGATATAGCCGAGCGCCACCGTACGCAGGCGGCGCAGGCCCTTGGCCGCCGGCGTGAACTCGAAGGCGTTGGCGCTGGTTGCGGCATAGGCGGCGCGCCATTCGGCCTCGAGCGATGTGCCGATGTCGCGGCGCAGTGCCTCGCGCGCCGCATGGATCGCGTCCGGCGCGACGGTTTGCATCTGGTCGCCGATGAAACTCTCGCTGGGCAGCAAAACGGCCTCGGCGATGAAGGCGCGGTCGAGCGCGTCGTCGCCGAGCGTCCGGCGGACGGCTTCGATCACAGGCTTGTGATCGGGTCGTTTGCCCGAAACGACATCGATGATCGTCTCGACCATCAGCTGCTGCATCGCCTCGTAACGCGCGAAGGGATCGTCGTCATGCGCGGAGAGAAAGGCGAGATCGTCCGGCGCGCGGTTGCCCTCGATCGTGACCGGTGCCGAAAAGCCGCGGTTGATCGAAAGGATCGGTCGTTCGCCCACGCCCTCGAAGACGATTTCCTCGGCCGGGTCGGTCAGCATGACGAGCCGCTCCTGCGCGATCGCATCGCCGCTCTCTTCGCCGAAAAGAGCCAGTTTGAGCGGGATCGCCATCGGATCCTTGTGCGGCTGGCCCGGTGTCGGCGGCAGTTTCTGTTCGAGCGTCAGCGTCGCGCGCGACGTTGCGGGTTCGTGGGAGAGGGCGGCGCGCACGCGCGGCGTGCCGGCCTGGCTGTACCAGAGGCGGAATTGCGAGAGATCGGCGTCATTCGCGTCCTCCATCGCGGTCACGAAATCCTCGCAGGTCGCGGCCTCGCCGTCATGGCGCTCGAAATAGAGGTCGCTGCCTTTGCGGAAGCCGTCTTCGCCGAGGATCGTCTTCATCATCCGGATGAGTTCGGCGCCCTTGTTGTAGACGGTCGCGGTGTAGAAGTTCGAAATCTCGATATAGCTTTCGGGGCGAACCGGGTGCGCAAGCGGCCCCGCATCTTCCGGGAACTGGGCGGCGCGCAGCGCGCGCACATCGCCGATCCGCGCGACCGCTTCGGAGCCGTGATCGGAAGAGAAGCTCTGGTCGCGAAAGACGGTGAAGCCTTCCTTCAACGACAATTGGAACCAGTCGCGACAGGTGACGCGGTTGCCCGACCAGTTGTGGAAATATTCGTGCGCGACGACGCCGGCGATGGCGTCGAAATCGGCATCGGTCGCCGTGTCCGGATCGGCGAGGATGTAGCGCGAGTTGAAGATGTTGAGCGACTTGTTCTCCATCGCGCCGAAATTGAAATCGGCGACGGCGACGATGTTGAACTGGCCCAGATCATATTCGCGGCCATAGGTCTGCTCGTCCCAGGCCATCGAATCCTTGAGCGCCTGCATCGCATGTTCGGTCTTGGGCAGGTCCGCCTCGCGCACCCAGATGGCGAGATCGACGGGCTTGCCCGACACCGTCGTGAAGCTGTCGCGGTTGGCGGCGAGATCGCCGGCGACGAGCGCGAACAGGTAACAGGGTTTTAGCCACGGATCCTCCCAACGCGCCCAATGGCGGCCGCCTTCGGCCGTGCCGCTGTCGACGCAATCGCCGTTCGACAGCAGCACCGGGAATGTCGCCTTTTCCGCCTCCAGCCGCACCGAATAGCGCGACAGCACATCGGGCCGGTCGGGAAAGAAGGTAATCCGGCGAAAGCCCTCGGCCTCGCATTGGGTGCAGAAGATCCCGCCCGAAACGTAAAGCCCCATCAGCTGCGTGTTGGCCTTGGGCGAAATCTCGACGAGCGTTTCCAGCTCGGCCGTATCGCCCGCGACCGGAATGATCAGCTTTTCCTCGGTCAGCTCGTAATCGCCCGCAGCCAAGTCCCGCCCGTCGAGCTTGATCTCGCGCAGCTTCAGCTCCTCGCCATCGAGCGCGATCGGTTCGTCATGGTCGCCGGTCCGTTCGAGCCGCAAACGTGTCCGGACCAACGTCACGTCGGGATCGAGGCTGAAATCGAGCGATATCTCCGGGATCTGCCATGCCGGCGCGCGATAGTCCTTGCGGAAGATCGTCGGCGGGTGTTCCGGCGAAACGGCCTGGTCGGCCATGGCGGGATTGGCGAGCGGCTCGCCCGGTGCATTCTGGATATCGGCCATCCAGCCTAGCTAGGCCCGCTCCCCTTGCCCCGCAATATGCGCTAGGCGGCGAGTATGACGAAGATGCTGATATTCGGGCTGGGCTATACGGCCGGGCGGCTTGCGGACAGGCTGCGCGCGCAGGGCTGGAGCGTGACCGCGACCGGGAGCAAGGGCGATCTCGATTTCGCCGATGCCGAGGCGGTCAATCTGGCGATCGGGGAGGCGACGCACATTCTCTCCTCGGTCCCGCCCGACCGGGAAAGCGGCGCGGACCCGGTGCTCGAAGCCTATGGCCGGGCTTTGGCGACCGCGCCCGCGCGCTGGATCGGCTATATCTCCTCGACCGGCGTCTATGGCGACACCGGCGGCGCATGGGTCGACGAGAGCGCGGCGATCGGGACGGGACGGCGCGAGGCGCGATCGGATGCCGACGCGGCGTGGCAGGAGTTGCGCAACGATATCAGCGTCTTCCGCCTGCCCGGCATTTACGGCCCGGGCCGATCGGTGCTCGATCGGATCAGGGCGGGCAAGGCGCACCGGATTGACCTGCCGGGGCAGGTGTTCAGCCGCGTCCATGTCGACGATATCGTGTCCGGGATCATGGCCGGATTGGAAGGAGGGCACGGCGTCTACAATCTGTCCGACGACCTGCCCGCATCGCACAATGAAGTCACCGAATATGGCTGCAAGCTCCTCGGCATCGACCCGCCGCCGCTGCAGACGATGGACGAGGCCGGGCTGAGCGAGATGGCGCGCGGCTTCTATGCCGAGAACCGGCGCGTTGCGAACGGCAAGGCGAAGCGGGTGCTGGGGTGGTCGCCGCGATATCCGGACTATCGACAGGGGTTACGGGCGGTGCTGGAGGCGGAGAAAGACACCGCCATCTAAAGCGCCGTTAGCCCTGAGCCTGTCGAGGGGCGTCTCGCAAAAGGAGAGGCGGGCTTCGACAAGCTCAGCCCTATCCGAGCCGGGTGAGGCGTTTCATCAGGTAGCCGGTAACCTCGGGCCTCTCGGCCGCCGCGCCTGTGTCGCAATGAGCAGCCCCGCCAGTGCCAGCACTGCCCCGCCGCCCGCCAGCAACGACCAGCGATAGCCTTCGAACGCCGTCGACAGCGCCATGGCGACCACAGGTACGATGACACCGCTATAGGCCGCCTGCCCCGCGCCGATTTCGCGGATCATGCCGAAATAGAGCGGGAAGGTGACGGCCGAACCGATGACGCCGAGATAGAGGATGCCGGCGATATAGCTTGGCCTCGGATCGAAGACCGGTGGCCCGGCCGTGGCGCTCGCGAACAGCGCATTGGCGCACATGCCCCAGAACATCGCCCAGGCGAGCAGGCTGAGGATCGGATAGGCTTTCGGGCCGTCCGTCGCCTGCAGAACATTGGCGATCGACGCGGCGAGGATACCGCCGACGGTGAAGACGATCCCGATCCCGATCATCGCGCCCGTCACCTCGACCTGCCGGTATTCCTGCACGAACAGCAGCACGATTCCTGCGGCAGCGATGGCCGAACCGGCGAGGAAGGCCGGGGTGATCCGCTGACCCAGGAAGATCCGGCCGAGGATGGCGTTGGGCACCATCAGCAGCGCGAACATGACCGCGACCAGGCCCGATGTGATGTAGAGTTCCGCGCGGTAGACGAAATTGAAGTTGCAGGCGAATTGCGAAATGCCGAGCAGTATCGCCCAGAATTGCCCGCGCCTGTCGAGCATCAGCGGCAGACGGCGGATCGCGACGAGCGCGAACATCGCCGCGCTGCCCGCCATGAACCGATAGGTGACCGACCATGTCGGCGGGACGGTGGCGAGCTGGTCCTTGATGACGAGCCAGGTCGATCCCCAGATCAGCGAGACGAGCAGGAAGGCGGCGAGAATACGCGGCGTCCAGAGCGATAGTTCCTCCCCGGTACGGGGAGGTGGCAGCCCGGAGGGCTGACGGAGAGGGTACTCCTCTCTGGGATGCGCTTGCGGCGAACCCCCTCCACCGTGCTGGGCACGGTCCCCCTCCCCGTTCCGGGGAGGAATGGTGTCGTCGTTCATAAGGCGGCGATAGCCTGCGCCAGAGGGTCGATATCCTCGGGCGTGCGATCGTAGCTGATCACCAGCCGCGCCTCTCCCTCGGCCCAATCATAGAAATCAAATCCCCTCGCACGCAGCGATGCCGCCTCGTCCGCGGACAGTTTCACGAAGACTTCGTTCGCCTGTACCGGATAGACCAGCCGATCGCCCGCCGCCTCGGCAATCGCCGTTGCGCCGGCATTCGCGGCCCGGCCGTTTTCCAGCCAAAGGTCGTCTTCCAGCATCGCCAGAATCTGCGCCGCCAGATAGCGGCCTTTGGAAAGCAGGTGCCCACCACGCTTGCGCCGGAAGCCGATCTCCGCCGCCTTCTCCCGCGCGTCGCCGAACAGGACGATTGCTTCCGCCGACATCCCGCCATTCTTGACGAAACCGAAGGAGAGCGCGTCGACGCCCGCGCGCCAGGTCACGTCAGCAGGCGCACAGCCCAGATGCGCGATCGCATTGGCAAAACGCGCACCGTCCATATGGAAACCCCAGCCATGCGCCTTTGCGACATCGCCGAGCGCGGCGACCTCGTCGGGCGAATAGACCATGCCATATTCGCTCGCCTGGGTGATCGAGAGAGCGTGGATCGGCGTCTGGTGGACATCCCCGCGCATCCGCCCCGCCATCCGCTCGACTTCGTCCGGCGCCAGCTTCGCGCCGTCCCCGCTGCCGAGCAGAAGCGTCGCGCCGCCGGTGTAGAAGCCCGGTGCGCCGCATTCGTCGATCTGGATATGCGCCTCTTCATGGCAGACGATCGCGCCATAGGGCGGGCAAAGCGCCGCTAGCGCCAGCGAATTCGCCGCCGTTCCCGTCGCCACCCAGAGCGCCGACACATCGGTCTCGAACACCTCGCCCATCGCTGCATCGAGCTTCGCGCTCCACGCATCGCCATCATAGGCGGTGTCGAGCCGGTTCGCGGCGGCGATCACGTCGAGCACGGGCTGGCAGGCGGGGGCGGCATTGTCGGAGAAGAAGCGCATGGCGTGGCGTTTGCGGCGCATATCGGGACAAATCAAGCGTCGCCGCGACGGCAACCCGTCGTCATCCCGCGCGTTGATGCGCCATGGACACCGCCGATGCCCCACCCGCCGACGATGCGGAGATCACCGCGCTGAACGCCGAGGCGCCTCCGCAAGCGCCTGTCGACGCGGTGCCGGGCGCGACGGCGGGGACACCGCTCCATCTGGGTTGGCGCGGATGGAAGGCGGTGCTGAAGCGCATCTATGTCATGAGCGGCTTTCACAGCCTGCCCCTGTTGGCGGCCGGGGTCGCCTTTTACGCCTTCCTGACCATCGCGCCGGCGATCGCCGCCATCGTCATGATCTTCGGTCTGTTCGCCAATCCGGCGATCGTGTCCGACATGATGGGGACGGTCATCGCCATCGTCCCCGGCGATGTCGCGAATGTGATACGCGGCCAGTTGTTGGCGGTCGTCAACGCGAGCGCCGGCGTGACCGGGATCGCTCTCGCCATCGCCATCTTCTTTGCGGTGTTCGGTGCGATGCGGGCGTCGGGGGCGATGATCCAAGCGCTCAACATTATCTATCAGGAGCATGATTCGCGCTCGATCATGACATTCTACTGGCGTTCGGCGATGTTGACCGCCGGCGCAATATTGCTCGCCATCGTCGGCATCGCCGCCGGATCGATGTTCGTCTGGTTGTCGACGCAGACCGAGGATCTGCTGGGCCCGCAGGCGCGGGTTGCCTCGCAAATCCTGACATGGCTGCTGGCCGGATTGCTCGCCGTCATCGCCTTCGGCGCGGTGTATCGTTACGCGCCGGACCGGCGAGCGGCAAAGTGGCGCTGGCTGACCCTGGGATCGATCGTCGCAACGCTGCTTTGGGTCGGCGTGACGTTCCTGTTCGGCCTCTATGCGAGCTATGTCGCGAACTATAACGCGACCTATGGCTCGTTGGGCGCGGTCGTCGCGTTGCTCATGTGGCTCTGGCTGACGTCCTATGCCGTGCTGATCGGAGCGCTCGTCAATGCCGAGGCCGAGCGGCAGACGGCGCGCGATTCGACCGTCGGCCCGGATCGTCCGATCGGCGAACGTGGCGCGGTGATGGCCGATACCCAGGCGCTCGACGCGGCGAGCCGCGAACTGCTCGAGAAGAAGCGGCGACGACACGCCGACCGCGCGGCGCGGCGCAGCACGCGCGAGGCGCTGGGCTTGCCCCGACGATTGCGCGGGCGGGAAGAACCCGCACCCGAAACCGACGCCTGACTATTCCCCGCCGTGGCGGGCGAGGAACTCGATGATGCCGGAAAAGTCCTTCCGCTCTCCGCCTTCGCCGACGAAATGCTCGTAGAGCGCACGCGCCTTGGCGCCCATCGGGGTGCGCGTGTCGCTCGCTTCGGCCGCTTCCATGGCGAGTTTCAGGTCCTTCAGCATCAGCGGCGCCTGAAAACCCCCGGCATAATCCTTGTCCGCCGGTGTTTCCGGGCCGACGCCGGGAACGGGGCAATAGCTCGTCATCGACCAGCTCTGGCCGGAGGCCTGGCTTGAGATGTCGTAGAAGACCTGCGGATCGAGTCCGAGCGCTTCGGCAAGGTTGAACGTCTCGCAGGTGGCGATCATCGTCGCGCCCAGCAGCATGTTGTTGCAGATCTTCGCCGCCTGGCCGTTGCCCGCATCGCCCGCATGGATGACGGCCTTGCCCATGGCTTCGAGGATTGGCCTGGCGCGTTCGAACGCTTCATCGGTCCCGCCGACCATGAAAGTCAGCGTTCCGCCTTCGGCCGCCGCGATCCCGCCCGACACCGGGGCATCGACCATCGCAAAGCCTTTGGCGGCCGCCTGATCGGCCACCGACCGCGCCGTATCGACATCGATCGTCGAGCAGTCGAGCAGCAGTGTCCCCGGCTCGGCATGGTCGAACACGTCATCGGTATAGACGGCGCGGACATGCTTGCCGGCGGGCAGCATCGTGACGACGGCCTCGGCACCCTTCACCGCTTCGGCGCCTGATGCGGCCGTGCGGCAACCCTTTGCCTTCGCCGCCCCCAGCGCCTCTTCCGAAATGTCGAAGGCGGCGACGTCATGGCCCGCCTTCGCCAGGTTCGCGGCCATCCCGCCGCCCATGTTTCCGAGCCCTATAAAGGCGATTGTGGTCATAATTGACGTTCCCTTGTTTCAATCGTCATGCTGAACTTGTTTCAGCATCCACTCAACCGCTTGCCGCGAGCTGATGCAAATTACGCACCGACAGGCGCCGCAAATCCAGTCTCTTTCGCCGATAAACCTGAGCCAAGGTTAGCAGTGGATCCTGAAACAAGTTCAGGATGACGGCCTTGTTTCAACGCCCCTTCCACTTCCCGTCGCGCTTTTCGATGAAGGCGCCCATGCCTTCGGTCTTGTCCTCGCTCGCGGTCAGGATCTGGAACAGGCGGCGTTCGTGGAGGATGCCCTGATCGAGGTTCGTCTCGAACGCGGCGTTGACCATTTCCTTGTTGATCATCGCGGCCATGGGCGGTTTCGAGGCGATCGTCTCGGCCGTCTTCAGCGCTTCGTCGAGCAGTTCGTCATGCGGCACGACGCGGGCGATGAGGCCCGAGCGTTCGGCCTCCTCGGCATCCATCATCCGGCCGGTCAGGCACATTTCCATCGCCTTCGACTTGCCGATCGCGCGGGTCAGCCGCTGAGAACCGCCCATGCCCGGCGCGACGCCGAGGTTGATCTCGGGCTGGCCGAACTTCGCCCTGTCCGAAGCGATAACGAAATCGGCCATCATCGCCAGCTCGCACCCGCCGCCGAGCGCGAAGCCGTTGACCGCGGCGATCCACGGCTTGCGCGTCGCCTTGACGAGGTGGCTCGACCATTTGGCGAAAAAGTCCTCGAGATAGAAATCGGCCGCGGCCTTGTCGTACATCTCCTTGATGTCGGCGCCGGCGGCGAAGGCCTTGTCGCCCGACCCGGTGATGACGAGGCAGCGCTGATCGGCATCGACTTCGAACGCGGCGAACGCGTCGACTAGCTCGTCGAGCACCTGGCTGTTGAGCGCGTTGAGCGAATCGGGCCGGTTCAGCGTCACGAGCGTCACGGCGCCGCGCTGTTCGGTGAGGATGGTTTCGTAGGTCATCTGGTCTCCAAAATTTCATTCGTCATGCTGAACTTGTTTCAGCATCCACTCCTAAAATTGCACCTGCGGCTGCGGTGGATGAGTGGACCCTGAAACAAGTTCAGGGTGACGGAAAACAACTATCGCGTACGCTTGCATTTCCAGAAATTACTGCCGCAACATGTCGCGGCCGACGATCATCCGCATCACCTGGTTGGTGCCTTCGAGGATCGAATGAACGCGCAGGTCGCGCCAGAAGCGCTCGATCGGATAGTCCTTGAGATAGCCGTAACCGCCGAAAAGCTGGAGCGCGTTGTTGACGACGTTGCTGCCGCTATCGGTGGCGAGGCGCTTGGCCATGGCGGAAAAGCGCGTTTTGTCCGGCGCGTTGGCCGTCACCTTGGCGGCGGCGAGATAGAGCAGTGCGCGCGCCGCCTCGAGCTCGGTCGCCATGTCGGCGAGCATGAATTGCGTGTTCTGGAAGTCGGCGATCGGCTGGCCGAACTGCTGGCGTTCCTTGGTATAGGCGACCGCCTCGTCGAGGCAGCGCTGCGCCCCGCCCAGCGAACATGCGCCAATGTTGAGCCGCCCGCCATCGAGCCCCGCCATCGCGAAGCTGAAGCCTTCGCCCTCTTGCCCGATCCGATTCTCGACCGGCACGCGGCAATCCTCGAAGATCAGCTGCGCGGTCGGCGAGGCGTTCCAGCCGAGCTTCTTCTCGGGCGCGCCGTGCGACAGGCCGGGCGTGCCCTTTTCGACGACGAGGCACGAAATGCCCTTGGACTTGTGCTCGCCGGTGCGGACCATGACGACATAGATGTCGTTGAAGCCCGAGCCCGAGATGAACTGCTTGGTGCCGTTGAGGACATAGTGATCGCCGTCGAGTTTCGCGGTCGTTTTGAGCCCTGCGGCATCCGACCCGCTAGCCGGCTCGGTCAGCGCATAGCTCGCGATATGCTCCATCGTGACGAGCCTGGGCAGGAACTTCGCCTTCACCTCGTCGCTGCCGAACCGATCGATCATCCAGCTCGCCATATTGTGGATCGAGATGTAGCTGCTCGTCGCCGGGCAGCCATAGGCCATCGCCTCCATGATCAGCGCCGCCTCGAGACGCCCCAGCGCGATGCCGCCCGATTCCTCCGACACATAGATCGCGCCGAAGCCGAGTTCGCCGGTCTTCTGGATCACGTCGCGGGGGAAATGATGCGTCTCGTCCCATTCGGCGGCGAAGGGGGTGATCTCGTCGGCGGTGAACTTGCGCGCCATATCCTGGATCGCGAGCTGTTCGTCGGTCAGTTCGAATTGCGTGGTCATGGCAGGCGCCTTAGCACCGGGATCGATGCAGTGAAACGGTTGCCGCGTTCATCGCCCGGTCAGCATGATGGGCGCAGCAATCGGGCCGGGGTCGCGAGCAATTTAGGGGGGTGTCCGACCCATGCGTTTCGCAATCCTTCTTCTCGCCGCGCTTCCGCTTGCCGCATGCACCGCGGATTCGCTCAACCGCAATCTTGTCAACTGGTGCGAGGGCGAGGACCATTGCTACGTCACCGACGGGCGCGATTATATGGGGCCGCCGCATCAGGATGCGATGCGCGAACCGCGCTGAGCTGCTATCCGGGCCGCCATGGCGCGGCTGATCCTCTTCAACAAACCCTTTGGCGTACTCTCTCAATTCACCGATCGCGGATCGCCGACGAAACGTGCGACGCTGTCGGACTATATCGATGTCCCCGGCGTCTATCCCGCCGGTCGGCTCGACCGCGACAGCGAAGGCCTGCTTCTGCTGACCGATGACGGCAAGCTGCAGGCGCGCATTGCCGACCCAAAATTCAAAACCGCGAAAACCTATCTGGCGCAGGTCGAGGGCGAGATCGGGGACGAGGCGCTTGCCAGTCTGCGTAGCGGCGTGACACTAAATGACGGACCGACGCGCACGGCCGAAGCAGAACGCATTGACCCACCTGATCTCTGGCCCCGCGACCCGCCGATCCGCGTCCGCAAGGCCATCCCCGATTGCTGGATCTCGCTGACCATTACCGAAGGGCGCAACCGGCAGGTGCGGCGGATGACAGCGGCGGTCGGCCATCCGACCCTTCGGCTCGTCCGTTGGCGGATCGGTGAGTGGACGCTGGACGGTGTCGCGCCGGGAGAATGGCGCGAAGGGTAGCCTCATGCTGCGCAGCAAATGGCTCGACGGTTGAAAAGCATTTCAACCCGGCGCACTCTCCCCGCCGTGCAAAGCGGGACCGGACAGATCGAGCGCATCGCGATATCCGGCGGCGGGCCCGCAGGGCTCTACGCCGCGATCAGCCTCAAATTGCGCCGTCCCGATTGCGACATCACCGTCATCGAGCGCAACCGGCCCGACGACACCTTCGGCTGGGGCGTCGTGCTGTCCGAAGAAACGCTCGAAAACCTTGCCGCCAACGACCCGCCCAGCGCCGACGCGATCCGCGCCGACTTCGCCTATTGGGACGATATCGCCGTGGTGCGGGGCGAGGACCGGATTGTCTCCACCGGCCACGGTTTTTGCGGTATCGGGCGGCAGCGGCTGTTGACGCTCCTTCAGAAACGCGCGCGTGAACTGGGCGTAACCATGCGGTTCGAAACCGAGGTCGGCGATATCGCGTCGCTGATGCGCGACCACGATGTCGTCATCGCCGCCGACGGCGTGAATTCCGCCGCGCGCGCAGCCTTCGCCAGCACGTTCGAGCCGGAAATCGATGTTCGCGCCAACAAGTTCGTCTGGCTCGGCACGCATCAGAAGTTCGACGACGCCTTCACCTTCATCTTCGAAGAGACCGAACATGGTTGGGTCTGGGCGCACGCCTATCAGTTCGATGCCGACACTGCGACCTTCATCGTCGAATGCAGCGAGGAGACGTGGGAGAAGTTCGGTTTCGGCGCGATGGATGCGGCGGAATCCGTCGCCACCTGCGAGCGGATCTTCGCGGACCATCTCGCCGGGCATGCGTTGATCTTCAACGCGCGGCACCTGCGCGGATCGGGCTGGATCAACTTCCCGCGCGTGCTCTGCAAAAAATGGCACCACGAAAATCTCGTCCTGCTCGGTGATGCCGCCGCGACCGCGCATTTCTCCATCGGCTCAGGGACCAAGCTTGCCATGGAAAGCGCCATAGCGCTCGCCGACAAGCTGCAGGCGCATGACGATCTCGCCGCCGCCTTCGCCGAATACGAGGAGGAACGCCGGGTCGAGGTGCTGAAGCTGCAATCGGCGGCACGCAATTCGTGCGAATGGTTCGAGGATATCGACCGTTACCTCAAGCTCGAACCGATGCAGTTCGCCTATTCCCTGCTGACCCGGTCGCAGCGCATCAGCCATGAAAATCTGCGGCTGCGCGACGCGGCATGGCTGGGCGAGGCGGAAGGCTGGTTCCAGTCGCGCGCCGGTGCGAATGATGCCCGCGCGCCGATGTTCGCGCCGTTCCAGCTGCGAGGTATGCGGCTCGCCAATCGCGTCGTCGTGTCGCCCATGGCGCAGTACAAGGCCGTCGACGGCTGTCCGACCGACTGGCATTTCGCCCATTATGCCGAGCGCGCCAAGGGCGGGGCGGGGCTCGTCTATACCGAGATGACCTGCGTCAGCCCTGAGGGCCGGATAACACCCGGCTGTCCCGGCCTCTACGCGCCCGAGCATGAGGCCGCGTGGAAGCGGCTCACCGATTTTGTCCATCGCGAAACGGGTGCCAAGATCTGCGCGCAGCTCGGCCATTCGGGACCCAAGGGTTCGACCCAGCTCGGCTGGGAGGAGATGGATGCGCCGTTGACCGACGGTAACTGGCCGCTGATCGCCGCTTCAGCCGTGACGTGGTCGGACCGCAATCAAGTACCCAAGGCGATGGACCGGGCGGTCATGGACCGGGTGCGCGATGAATTCGTTGCGGCGGCCGAAATGGCCGAGCGTGCCGGGTTCGACATGATCGAGCTGCACATGGCACATGGCTATCTGCTGTCGAGCTTCATCACGCCGCTGACCAACCGGCGCGACGACGATTATGGCGGGAGCCTGGAAAACCGCATGCGCTTTCCGCTCGAAATCTTTCATTCCGTCCGCGCCGTCTGGCCCGAAGACAAGCCGATATCGGTACGTATTTCGGCGAACGACTGGGTCGGCGAGGACGGCGTGACGCCCGAAGAGGCGGTGCGGATCGCGGGCATGCTGAATGAGGCCGGCGTCGATATCTGCGACGTTTCCGCCGGTCAGACCTCGACCCGCGCCAATCCCGTTTACGGCCGCATGTTCCAGACCCCATTCTCCGACCGCATCCGCAACGAGACGGGCATGGCGACGATGGCGGTGGGCAATATCTACGAGCCCGATCACGTTAATTCGATCCTGCTCGCGGGCCGCGCCGATCTCGTCTGCCTCGCCCGGCCGCATCTCAGCGATCCCTATTGGACGCTGCATGCTGCGGCCGAGCTCGGCGATACGGGCGTCGCCTGGCCCGATCCCTATCTGGCCGGGCGCGACCAGCTCTACCGCCTCGCCGAAAAGGAACGGCTGGCGGCCGAGGCCGAGGAGTTCAAGGCATGAGGATAGAGGGTCGCCATGCTGTCGTGACCGGGGGCGGAACGGGCATCGGCAAGGCGATTGCGCGTGCGCTCGCGAAAGAGGGTTCGAAGGTCAGCCTGTTCGGTCGCCGTGCCGAACCCCTGGAAGCGACAGCCGGAGAGATCGGCGCCCATGCCGCTTCGTGCGACGTGACCGATCCGTTAGCGGTAGCGGAGGCCATGCAGTCTGCGTGTGACCGACATGGCCCGGTCGCTATCCTCGTCAACAATGCGGGGGCCGCATCGAGCGCACCCTTTGCCCGCATCGAAGCGGAAACATGGCGCGCTACGATGGCGGTCAATCTCGACGGTGTGTTTCATTGCTGCCGCGCGGCGATAGGCGCGATGCTCGATGCAGGCGATGGGCGGATCGTCACCATTGCTTCCACCGCCGGGCTCGAAGGCTATGCCTATACCGCGCCCTATTGCGCGGCGAAGCACGGCGCGGTCGGGCTGATGCGTGCTCTGGCGGCGGAATATGGGGCCAAGGGCATCACCGCCAATGCCGTCTGCCCCGGCTTCGTCGATACCGAGATCGTTGCCGATGCGGTGCGCAACATCGTTGCGAAGACCGGCCGGAACGCGGAAGAGGCGAGGGGAGAACTTGCCCGGATGAACCCGTCGGGTCGGCTCATTCGGCCGGAAGAAGTGGCCGATGCGGTTGTCGAAATGATACAATCCGAACGAAACGGTGAAGCCTTGGAGATTTCATGAACCCCGAAACTTTCGCGCCCGAACATTTCCTCTGGAGCTTTGCGGACGGCGTCGCGACCGTCACGCTCAACCGGCCCGACCGCAAGAACCCGCTGACCTTCGAAAGCTATACCGAGCTGCGCGATATGTTCCGCGCGCTCGTCTACGCCGATGAGGTGAAGGCCGTCGTCGTCACGGGCGCTGGCGGCAATTTTTCCTCGGGCGGCGATGTGCACGAGATCATCGGGCCGCTGACCGAGATGGCGATGCCCGAATTGCTCGAATTCACGCGGATGACGGGCGATCTCGTCAAGGCGATGCGCGGCTGTCCGCAGCCGATCGTCGCCGCGCTCGATGGCATCTGCGTCGGTGCTGGCGCGATCATGGCGATGGCGAGCGATATCCGGCTCGCGACGCCGGCGACGAAGACCGCCTTCCTTTTCACAAGGGTCGGATTGGCGGGCTGCGATATGGGGGCCTGCGCGGTCCTGCCGCGGATCATTGGCCAGGGACGGGCGTCGGAACTGCTATATACCGGTCGCGTCATGAGTGCCGAGGAGGGTGACCGCTGGGGCTTCCACAATCACCTGGTGGAGGCGGACGCATTGCTCGGCGAAGCGACCGCTCTCGCCCGCTCGCTCGCCGACGGACCGACCTTCGCGCACGGCATCACCAAGACGCAGCTCCAGCACGAATGGAATGTCGGCATCGACACGGCGATCGAGATGGAGGCGCAGGCGCAGGCGATCTGCATGGCGACCAAGGACTTCCGCCGCGCCTTCGAAGCCTTTGCCGCCAAGAAGACGCCGGTGTTCGAAGGCGATTGATGGGCGGACTGTTCCCCTCCGGCCATGAAGACGGCTTTGCGCGCGACAATCTGCCGCCGATGGAGCAATGGCCGGACTTGCTGCTCGACGGTTTCGATTATCCCGAACGGCTCAATGCCGGTGTCGAACTGTGCGACCGGCTGGTCGAGCAGGGCCATGGCGACCGCATCGCGCTGATCGGCAATGGCCGGGCGAGGACGTACAAGGAACTGGCCGATTGGTCGAACCGGATCGCCCATGCGCTGGTCGAGGACTATGGCGTTGTTCCGGGCAACCGCGTGTTGATCCGCGGGCCGAACAACCCGGCGCTCGTCGCTTGCTGGCTCGCGGCGACCAAGGCGGGGGCGGTCGCGGTCAACACCATGCCGATGCTGCGGGCGGGCGAACTCGCCAAGATCGTCGACAAGGCGGAGATTTCGCTGGCGCTCTGCGACACGCGCAGCCTCGACGAGATGGTGGCCTGCGCCAAGGACAGCGCCTTCCTCGACAAGGTCGTGGGCTTCGACGGCACCGCCAACCATGATGCCGAGCTCGACCGGATCGCGCTCTCGAAGCCCGTGCAGTTCGAGGCGGCGGATACCGCGCAGGACGATGTCGCGCTGCTCGGCTTCACCTCGGGCACCACCGGCGAGCCCAAGGCGACGATGCATTTCCACCGCGACCTGCTGATCATTGCCGACGGCTATGCGAAGGAGGTGCTGGAAGTCACGCCCGACGATATCTTCGTCGGCTCGCCACCGCTGGCCTTCACTTTCGGGCTCGGCGGTCTTGCGATCTTCCCGCTGCGTTTCGGCGCCGCGGCGGCGTTGCTCGAACAGGCGAGCCCGGCCAACATGGTCGAACTGATCGAGCAGCACCGCGCGACGATCAGCTTCACCGCCCCCACCGCCTATCGCGCGATGCTCGCCGCGATGGATGAAGGCGCGGATCTGTCCTCGCTGCGGCTGGCGGTATCGGCGGGCGAAACGCTGCCCGCGCCGGTGTTCGAGGAATGGGAGCGCAAGACCGGCAAACCGATCCTCGACGGCATCGGCGCGACCGAGCTGCTGCACATCTTCATCACCAACCGGCCCGATGACCGCCACCCCGGCTGCACCGGGCGGCCTGTGACGGGCTATGAAGCGCGTATCCTCGGCGATGATGGTGAGGAGCTACCCGTTGGCGAAATCGGCCGCCTTGCCGTGCGCGGGCCCACAGGCTGCCGCTATCTCGCCGATGACCGTCAACGCGATTATGTCCTTAATGGCTGGAACCTCACCGGCGACAGCTTCCGGCGCGATGCGGAGGGCCGCTTCCACTTCGCCGCGCGATCGGACGACATGATCGTCTCCTCCGGCTACAATATCGCCGGGCCGGAAGTCGAATCGGCGCTGCTTGCCCATCCCGATGTCGCCGAATGCGCGGTCATCGGCGCGCCCGACGAGGCGCGGGGACAACTCGTAGAGGCGCATGTCGTTCTCGCCGAAGCCGCGCTTCCCAACGGAGAAACCGTCGAACGCCTCCAGGCCCATGTGAAGGCCAGCATCGCTCCCTATAAATATCCCCGATCCGTGGTCTTCGTCGATGCGCTGCCGAAGACGAGCACCGGCAAGATCCAGCGCTTCCGGCTGCGCGAGGAGAAGAGCGATGGCTGAGACGATCCACCCCGAAGGCTGGGCGCCGGCGATCGGCTATGCGAACGGCATGGCCGGGTCGGGTCGCATGCTGTTCCTCGGCGGCCAGATCGGCTGGAACGCCGAGCAACAATTCGAGAGCGACGATCTGGTCGACCAGGTCCGCCAGTCGTTCGAAAATGTCGTCGCCGTGGTCGAGGCGGCGGGTGGCACGCCGTCCGATATCGTCTCAATGACCTGGTTCATGACCGATCTCGAAGACTATGGCGCGCGGCTCAAGGAGATCGGCCGCGCCTATCGCGACGTCATCGGTAAGCATTTTCCCGCCATGGCTGTCGTCGAGGTGAGCCGCCTCGTGGAAGAGCGGGCGAAGGTCGAGATCCAGGCAATCGCCGTGCTGCCCGGCTAGAGCCAGACGAGGAAAGCGGGATGGCCGCCGCGTCCGGCTCAGTCCCGCTGCAAATCCAGCGCCACATCGACGATCATGTCCTCCTGGCCGCCGACCATCTTGCGACGGCCCAGCTCGACGAGGATGTCGCGCGTGTCGATGCCATATTCTTCGCTCGCCTTTTCCGAATGCCTGAGGAAGCTCGAATAGACGCCGGCATAGCCGAGTGTCAGCGTTTCGCGGTCGACGCGTACCGGGCGGTCCTGCAACGGCCGGACGAGTTCCTCCGCGGCGTCCATCAACGCGAAGAGGTCGGTGCCGTGGTTCCAGCCCATCCGGTCGGCCGCGGCGATGAAGACTTCGAGCGGCGCATTGCCCGCGCCCGCTCCCATGCCGGCAAGGCTCGCGTCGACGCGGATCGCGCCGTTCTGCACCGCGACGATCGAATTGGCGACGCCGAGCGAGAGATTGTGGTGCGCATGGACGCCGCGCTGCGTTTCGGGTTTCAGCACGCGGTCATAGGCCTGCAGCCGCGCCGCATAATCCTCCATGTTCATCGCGCCGCCGCTGTCGGTCACATAGACGCAGTGCGCGCCATAGCTTTCCATCAGCTTTGCCTGCTGGGCCAGCGGTTCGGGTTCGGACATGTGGCTCATCATCAGGAAGCCGGCGACGTCCATGCCGAGCTTGCGGGCATGTTCGATATGCTGCTTGGAGACATCGGCTTCGGTGCAGTGCGTCGCGACGCGCACCGAACGCACGCCGAGATCATAGACGCGTTCGAGATCGCGGATCGTGCCGATGCCGGGCAGCAGCAGCGTGGTGAGCACCGCATGATCGAGCTCCTCGGCGACGGCGGCGATCCAGTCCTCGTCGGTATGCGCGCCGAAACCGTAGTTGAACGAGCTGCCCTGCAGTCCGTCGCCATGCGCGACCTCGATCGCATCGACCTTCGCCGCATCGAGGACACGGGCGATCGCGCGGACATGGTCGAGGCCATATTGATGGCGGATCGCGTGCATGCCGTCGCGCAGCGTGACGTCCTGGATGTAGAGCTTGGTCTCGGTCGGGTCGAAGGTCATGCGGCCACCTTTTCGCTGTCGCGCAGCGCGATTTTCTCCGCGGTCTTCAGCGCCGCCGAGGTCATGATGTCGAGATTGCCGGCATAGGCGGGCAGGTAATGCGCCGCGCCCTCGACCTCGAGAAAGACCGAGACTTTGAGCCCGGTGAACTCGCCGTCCATTTCCGGAATACGCAGCGGCCGGTTCGATCCGATATGCTCGAATTGCACCTTCTGCTTGAGCCGATAGCCGGGGACATAGGTCTGCACTTCGGCGACCATCTCGTCGATCGATTGTTCGATTGCCTCGCGGTCGGCCTCCTCGCACAGGCAATAGACGGTGTCGCGCATGATCAGCGGCGGTTCGGCCGGGTTGAGGATGATGATCGCCTTGCCGCGCCCCGCACCGCCGACCGCGACGATCGCCTCGCTCGTCGTCTCGGTGAACTCGTCGATATTGGCGCGCGTGCCGGGACCCGCGCTTTTGGATGCGATCGAGGCAACGATCTCGCCATAATGCACCTTGGCGACACGGGCGACGGCATGGACGATCGGGATCGTCGCCTGGCCGCCGCAGGTCACCATGTTGACGTTCGGTTCGCCGAGATGCGCGTCGCCATTGACGGG
>NZ_CAKZNF010000047.1 GCF_937129435.1 uncultured Parasphingopyxis sp.
ATCTGGTGTTCCTGCTCGTGGTGTTGGCGCGGCTCGACAATGGACCGGAGGCGTTGGGTGGTGTTATCGGCGGCGAAGCGTCCGGCTGCACTGAAGCTACCAATGATGTGTTTGTGGAATCGGCTTTCTTCGATCCCGTCCGCACGGCGATGACCGGGCGCGTGATGCCATCGGCCACGAGGACCGAGCGTTCGCGCACCAGCTCGGCGCGCATCGGCGCATTGGCGAAATTGACGGTTCGCGTCAGCGTTTCGACGACCGTACCGTCGGCGGCCAGGATTTCGGCGCGGAGCGTGTTGCTGCGCGGATCGATTCCGATGCCGCGCCACAGGCTCACCGCCATTGTCCGCGCCTCGTTCTGGCGCAGTCCGTCAAACGCCACCGGCTCAACGGCTTCGCCATTCAGGCTCAGCCGAACCGTCTGGCCCGGCAGATGCATGATCGCGACGCGGAGCACGCGGCTGCGCGGATTGTGATCCTCGGCCGGGAACAGCCAGGCGATCCCGGGCTCGCGCCCGGTGAACCAGTCGCGCTCGGCGCCGGCGGCCTCAGCATCGGAAACCACCTCGGGGCGCGGTGCGGTGGGTGTCGACCCGGCGGGCGCTTCGCGCGGCGCGACGGCGGCGACGTGGAAATCGACCCGGCGCAGCGACCCGCCGAAACCCTCGACGAAGCGGGAGAAGGAGCGGCCTGCCGACCGGGTGTTGCGCGCGCAATCGACTGCCGCCCGGTCGAGCGGCAGCGAATGTTCGTCGATCTGGACGACGTGCAGCCCGGTACGGACGCCTTCGAAATGATAGCGCCCATCTTCGTCGGTCACGGCATAGCTGCCGTCTTCGAGCATGACACGGACTCCGGGAACGCCCGGTGCGGTTCGCGGATCGATACCACAGCCGCCATCGATCACGCGCCCGATGATCGTCATCCGGGTGGCGATCGTATCGCGTTCGATGCGGATGGACGCATCGGCGGTCGCGCTTTCCATGCCGATATCGTCGGTAACGGTGGCGCTGTTGACGGCCACGCCGTCGCGCGCCTGGGGCAGCACTTCGGTGACATAGGTGACGAGCGCGGTCTCGCCCGGTGCAAGGCGCGGTATGGCGAGCTCGAACCGGCTGCCATCGGCCGCGATGGTGGCGGCGGCACCGGCCGGTTCTCCGCCTATCCGCAGGCTGTCCGGACGCAGCCGCAGCGCAGACGGGAGAATATCGGTGATCGTCAAAGCTTCGGTCGCGCGTGTGGCATCGCGGCTTCCCACGACGATGCGGAACGCGATCGGGTCGCCGGGCGAGGCGACCTGCCGGGATGCAAGCTTTTCGATTCGCAAGGGCGGCGGCGGCCGGTCGAGCGGCACGTCGAGCGCGACGGAGGTCAGCGACGAATGCACGAACGGGTCACCATAAGACCCGCTGATCAGCCGGTAGCGATGTCCGTCGGGTGCAACGAGGCCCGACAGTTCATCGGGACTTCGGCGCGAAATGCCGAGATATTCGGGCGGCGGTTCGATCAGCAGGCGGTATCGGCCAGGCGCGACCAGCGGGAACAGGAATTCGCCGGGTGCCAGCGCTCCAGGCGCGGCCTGTCCGCGGATGCCGGCCGTGGCGAAGGACGACTGGGTCGGCCCCCCCGATGTTACTGTTGCGGGAAGGGGGGTAACGCCGTCGGCATCGAAGACTTGTGCCACCTGGCCGGTTGCCGCGTCGATCAGCGTCACGCGCGCGCCATCCACAGGTTCGCCGGTCTCCGCATCGAAGACTATCGAACCGAGAGCGATCAGAATATCGACATCGAGTTCGAACGTCGCCGTGCTGCCGATGCCGGTGAGCATGAGACCAAGAGGCGATCCGGGCCGGACCGAGAGCACGCAATTGTCCTGAACCGGCGAGGGCGGCATGGCGCGCGTCCGCAGCCAGGCGGTGAAGATGCCGCTATCGGGTGCCGTTTCGACGAATTCGACCGTCTCGCGGTCGCCCGTATCGGTTTCGATAACGACCTCGAACCGTTCGCGAGCCGAAGGATCGGCATTGCCCGCCGCATAATCGACTACGAAGACCAGCGGCTCGCCCGGATTGATCGCGGTCGCCGGCGCGAGGGTGGCCGGATTGCGCTCGAATGACGCATAGGGACCGCCGATGTCCGGCACCGTGCCGTCTGCGAGCGTGCAGCTGGCCGATGCGAGCGGGTAGCGTCGGTCACCGCCCTCATCGAGGCGGTATAGGGCTATGGCAGGCGGCGTTTCATCCGGTTCCTGCACGAGAATGTCGACGCGGTTGGACGGCATCCTGTGCGTCGCGCCGGGCTCTCCCCATTCGACATGCGCGACATTGCTGACCGTCCGCTGCGCGTCGGCAGGCGTCCCCGCGAGCCATAGCGCGGCGAACAGTGCGAACAGCGCCGCACACAGATGGATGATCGATTTGGCCATTGATTTCAACGGGTTTGGGCCGCCGGGTCCCCCGATCCGGCGGCCCAATTCCGTTTAGTCGATGGTGGCCCGGAAGGTGACGACTTCGGTCGTGCCCGCCGAAACGGTGCCGAGAGGCGCGGTCACGTCGGTGCCGTCGAAGCTGCCACCGGCACTGCCGCCCGAACAGCTGTCGTCGGACGTATCGCCCGGCGTGCCATTGTCGTCATAGCTGCCGCCGATCAGGATCGAACCGCCGACGAACGTCGTGTCGGCCGGAACGGTATCGGTGATCGTGACGCCGGTCGCGTCAGCGCCGCCCGACGCATTGGTGACGGCGATGCAATATTGCACGGTCGCGCCAGGAATATTGAAATATTCCGTGGCCCCGGCGATCGGATAGCCCGTGGCCAGCACTTCGCTGATCTTGACCGCCGAAAGCGCTGCCGCAGCAACAGTGTAGTCGTCATTGTCGAACGAAATACCGTCGAACGTGCCGTCGGCATCGGCGAAGACCGTATCTTCGACAGCCGCGTCGTTGCTCGAGGATTCGGTGATCGCGGCGCCGAGCGAGGACACTGCGCCGCCTTCGCGGACGGTGCCGGTCAACCGGATACCGGCGACATCGCCCGTGGCACGGCCATTGGGAATATCGGCAATCACGAAGACAAGGCGCGTTTCGTCCTCGGCCATCTCGTCGAGATAGGTGATCAGCGTATCGCCGCTGTCGTAGCTGCCATCGCCATCATCGAGATAGATCTGGAAGCCCGACACGTCGAAATTGTCGGTGCCGCCATGCGCCGCGGCCGAATTGGTCGCGGCGAGGTTGATGTCGACGACATCGTTCGACGAGTTGGTGACGTTGAACGCGGTAACCGCATCCTGCTGGTTCGGCGCGACGGTTGTCGTCACATTGCCCTGTTCGGCAACGCTTGTGTTGATCTTGCGATCGACCACGAAGGTGTCGGACGCGGTCACGTCGGTCTGGTCGACGCCGCCGACCTGAAATTCGACAGTGACGGTGTTGGTGATGCTCGAGCCCGCCGTGGTGCCCGCTGCGAATGCCGGTTGAACCCCCAGCACCGCAATCGAAAGACCACTGGCAGAAAGGAGCAATTTCGTCATATGAGTCATTGCTTTAATCCTAATACTGGCAGTCGGTCGTGCCCTTCACCCCCCGGTCCGCGGGCACGTCAGCGGTACTCAAAATGCGGCTATCGAACGGTGCCGCGAAATGTGATTCGACCCTCGCCACCGGCCGGGATCGCCCGATCCAGGATCCAGCGGACATGGGTCACGTCTTCGTTGGTGGCCGGTCGAACGGCGCCGTCTTCGCCGGTGATCGTGAGCGCGCTCAGCGCGCCCCAATGCTCGCCGCCATCGACCGAAAATTCGGCGCCCGCGTCGTTGGTGTCGCGAAAGGCGACGGCGTCGGGCAGCGGATTGACCACGCGGAAATTCTCGGCCGGTTCGGCGCCCTCATTGTGATAATCGAGCACGAACAGCAGATTGTCCCCGGGCACGACGCGCGCCGGCTCCTCGAGCGTCATCGAGACGGTGCCGTCGGGCATCTGCTCGCTGCGTTCGACCAGGACCGTGCTTTCGAGCGCGACATCGCTGGCGATTGCGCCCGTCATCGGCAGAGTAAGGGCAAGAAATGAAAGGAAAATTTTCATGGCTATTCTCCGTCAGTCGATCACGACCTGAAAAGTGATGGTGTTGCTGGTGCCGGCCGCGACGGTGCCGAGATCGACGGCGATCGCGCTGCCGTCATAGGATCCGGCATCGGCATCGCCGGCGCTGTCGGTCAGTCCGCCGCCGTCGAGCGTGATGCTGCCCGCGACGTAGCTGGTGTCCGCCGGGATGCTGTCGCTGATGACGACATTGGGTAGCGAGCCCGAGCCCGTGACGCTGGAAACCAGTGTGTAGGTGATCGTCGATCCCGGCACCTGCGTCGCCCCGCCGAACGGATCGGCGATAACGGCCGATTTGACGAGCGCGATCAGCGCCACGGCGGCGGCATAGAAACCGCTGTCGTCGTCCGATGCGCCCGTTGCGCCGACCACGGCATTGCTGCCGCCTTCGCCGGCGCCGGCAAAGACCGTTCCGGGTACGCCGCTGCCGGTTTGCGCAGTGGCCGTGAGGCCGACTTCGCTGCGATCGCCATCGCCTACCGATCCCGGGATGTCGCCAAGGATAAACACGACGATCGATTCGTCAGGGTCGAGCGAGGGCGGGCTGGCGGCGTTATAGGCGGTGTCGACACCGGCATCATAGGAACCGTTGCCGTTGCCATCGATGAAGATGCTGGTGGCGTCGGGATCGAAATCGTCGCCGCCCAGGCTGGCATTGGCGGCCAGAACCATGGGTTCCGGACCGTTGCCACCGTTGGTCACGGTAAATGTCAGGACGGAATCGTCTTCGTTCGGCGCGACACCGACATCGCCCGGATCGTTGGAGACGACGTCCACGTCGAGGATTTCATCGACGACGAGTTCCACGCTGTTGGAATCGATCGAGACGGTCGCACCGCCCGGCCCGTCATAGCTGGCCGAGGCTGTGTTCTCGATCGTCGTTCCGGCGAGCGTACCCGCCGCATATGCCGGCATTGCGGTCGACGCCATCAGCGCTCCTGCAATACCCACGTAAAGATGTGCGCGACAATCGCGCTTGCACGAAAAAGCCATATCTGTGTCCCCCCGCGTTTTGTGCGGTCGGAAAGGGATATGGCGCTATACGGCTAACAAGATGTAAAATATTACTCTTGTTGTTACCCGTAAAACTCAAATTGTCTGGAACTTTCGTTCAATTGACGCGTTTTCTTGTGTTGATGTGAATCGTCTATTCACGAACTTGGTAAATAAAGAGTTAACCCGATACTCTATCCTGCGGAATGCTTCTCGGGCGGCGATGCGCCGCTTGACAGCTTCGGGCACCTCGCCTAATTGCCGCGCCTCCCAACACCATGCGGGTGTAGCTCAGTTGGTTAGAGCGCCGGCCTGTCACGCCGGAGGCCGCGGGTTCAAGTCCCGTCACTCGCGCCATTTTCCTGTTTCCATCCAGGTCAGAAGCCGCTTCAGCGGCAAGATCCAGATCCAGACGATTCCCGCCGTCACATAGATGACGAGCTGCAACAGGCCGTGCAGTTGTCCGATCCACGGCGATGCACTGGCGATGGCCACGCACCAGATCGCGATCAGCAGCAGAATCAGCAATATTCCCGCCGGTTTGCGCCAGCTCGGCTCTTCTACCTGCATGCGATCCACTCCTCGGGTGTGACGAGGAAATCCAGCGGTTCGTCCCACCTGTCCGACATAAGCGCTTCGGCGATCTGGCACGGCCAGGCGATGCCGACCACGGTAACGGGCCGTTTTGCGCGAATCGCCGCGATCGCCCTGTCATAATGGCCGCCGCCCTGGCCCAGCCGGCGTCCGCTGCGATCGGCGGCGATCAGCGGGGCGAGGATAAGTTCGACATCGACCGGCTCCCCGTCACAAACAAAGGTCATGACATCGCCGCTGGGGTCGAAGGTCGGGAAGGCTATTCGAATTTCGTTGGATTTCCAGCGGTTTAGCGCCGGTGCGATATCAAGCTCGGACCCCATGACGTCATAACCCGAAATGACCGCGGGAAGCCCGCCGGGGAGGTTTTCCTCGATCTGGTCGGCGATATCCTCGCCCGCACGCTGCCGCGCGTCGGCGGATAGAGAGCGCACATGTTCCTTGCGAAGCGCGCGATAGCGCTTGCGGAACTGCGTTTTCATCATGGTCGCATACCTTGACTATGAAGGCGCAAAGGCGGTGGCGGGGCCGCCATGGCCGTTTGCCCGAAAATCCTCTGACGCCAGTAACGTCAGGTGGGCGCCGTTTGCACCGGACCCGGACCCTATCTCAGATCCCGCAACCCGGGCAGGGACAGCTCCCTTGGATGTTGTATCGCCTCAGGGATTATCGCAAAGGCTCGTACCGGGCAGCTCCCGCCACGACCGATCTAGGCACGGTCTGCCTAGCGCGCAAGGCGCGCAGCGAGCGTTTCGGCGCGTTCGGCGAGGGTTTCGGCGCGTTCGGCGAGACCGTCTGTCCCCGCATTTTCGCGCATTTCGTCGACTTCGTCGGCCAGAAGCAGCGCAGCGAAGAGCAGATCGCGCGCCTCGCCCAGCTTTCCGCCGACCGATTGTCGCGCATTGCTGACCTTTTCGTCGACCATCCGCGCCAGAGATTTGAGCCGCTCTTCCTCGCCGTCCCGGCAGGACACGGTATAGCTATGGCCGCCGACGATCAGCGTGACATCAGCCATGAGTGCCGCCTTCTGGCGCTTGTGCCAGGATCCGGTCGATGCCGGACACGGTCTTTTCGGCGGCAGCGCGCAATTGCGCGTATCTCGCCTCGATCGGCGCAGTATCGGCAGGCGCGGCGGCGCGATCGGCCAGTTTCGCGCGCAAAGCCGCGATCTCCTGATCCTTCAGCCGGGTAATGTCGGCGAGATCCGCTTGCAATTTCGCGATCGTCCTGTCGCGATCGGCAAGCAGCGCTTCGCTGCGCTGCGCTTCGTCATCCGCACGATTTTCGGCGGCGAAGAGATTGGGTGTGTCGGCCTGTCCGCGCTCGATCCGCGCCAGCGCGGCTTCGAGCTTGTCGAGAGAGACGTTAAGCGGCGGACTTGCCATGGCATATGAATAGCATGGTCGGTCTTGCGGGCAAGCCTGTTGATGGCCCCCTGTTGACGATGAGCGTGACGCGGACCAATGGTCGCGCGGCCTTGCCGACTCGCCTTTTTGCGCGACAGCGAACCGCCGGATCGGCGCCAACGGGAATTCGTATCGATGACGGTCACACATATCCAGCTCGCTAACGCGATCCGCGCGCTTTCGATGGACGCGGTCCAGGAAGCCAATTCGGGCCATCCAGGAATGCCGATGGGCATGGCCGACGTCGCCACAGTGTTGTTCACACGATATCTCAAACACAATCCACAAGACCCTGATTGGTTTGACAGGGATCGCTTTGTGCTTTCGGCCGGTCATGGCTCGATGCTGATCTACTCGCTGCTGCATCTGACGGGTTACGACCATCCGACGATGAACGAAATCCAGCATTTCCGGCAGCTCGGCAGCCCCTGTGCCGGCCATCCGGAAAACTTCCTGCTGAAAGGCGTGGAGACGACGACCGGACCGTTGGGGCAGGGGCTGGCTACGGCGGTCGGGATGGCGATGGCCGAACGGCATCTGAACGCGCAGTTCGGCGACGATCTGGTCGATCACCGAACCTGGGTGATCGCCGGCGACGGGTGCCTGATGGAAGGCATCAACCATGAGGCGATCGGCCTGGCGGGGCATCTGAAGCTCGGGAAGCTGACCGTTTTCTGGGACGACAACAGCATCACCATCGACGGCGGGACCGAGTTGTCGACGAGCGAGGATATCCCGGCCCGCTACGAGGCGGCGGGCTGGCACGTTTGCGAGTGCGACGGCCATGATCCCGATGACGTTCGCATGGCGATCGAGAAAGCGATCGCCGATCCGCGACCTTCGCTCGTCCGTTGCAAGACGATCATCGGCTATGGCGCGCCGAACAAGCAGGGCACGGCCGCGACGCACGGTGCGCCGCTTGGCGAGGACGAAATCGATGCGGCGCGCGAGGAACTCGGCTGGCATGCACCGGCCTTCCTCGTTCCGCCGGAGATCGAGGAGGCCTGGGCGGAGGCCGGAAAGCATTCCCAATCCAATTATACGGAATGGCAGCAACGCCTCGCAAGGCATTCTGAAAAGACCGAATTCTCGCGCCGTATGAATGGCGATCTTCCCGAAGGAGATGACGCTATGACGTCATATCTGCAGGGTCTGATCGACGATCCGCAAAAGGTCGCGACGCGCAAGGCCTCCGAAATGGCGCTGGGTGCGATCAATGCGGCGATCCCCGAAACGGTCGGCGGCTCTGCGGATCTGACGGGTTCGAACAACACCAAGACCAAGGATATGGAGCCGTTGACCGCCGACAATTACGGCGGCCGCTACGTCTATTACGGTATCCGCGAATTCGGCATGGCGGCCGCGATGAACGGGATGGCGCTGCATGGCGGCATCATCCCCTATGGCGGCACATTCCTGATCTTTTCCGATTATTGCCGTCCGGCGATCCGGCTATCGGCGTTGCAAAAGGCGCGCGTCATCTACGTCATGACGCACGATTCGATCGGGCTGGGTGAGGACGGGCCGACGCACCAGCCGATCGAGCAAGTCATGAGCTTGCGCGCCATGCCCAATTTGCAGGTTTTCCGCCCCGCCGACGCGGTCGAAACGGCCGAATGCTGGGCACTGGCGCTGAAATCGAAGGCAACGCCTTCGGTACTCGCGCTGACCCGGCAGGGCCTGCCGCAGCTGCGCGACGATGTGTCGGAAAACCGGTGCGCCAGGGGCGCCTATCGCGTCCGTTCCGCCGGCACCGGGCGGCAGGTGATCATCCTCGCCACCGGTTCGGAGGTGCATGTCGCGATCGAGGCGGCCGAAAAGCTCGAACAGAGGGGCATTGCCGCCGATGTCGTCTCGATGCCGTGCTGGGAGCTGTTCGAGAAGCAGGACGAGGCCTATCGCGCCGACATCCTGGCGGATGGCGAGGACGTGCTGCGGGTTTCGGTAGAGGCGGGTGCCACGCTGGGCTGGGAGCGCTATACGGGCCGTAACGGCCTCAATATCGGGATCGACCGGTTCGGCGCATCGGCGCCGGCGCCGGTCTTGTTCGAATATTTCGGCTTCACGCCGGGGGCGATCGCGACGCGGATCGCCGACAAGATCAAAGGCTAATTCAGGAAGGAGTTCAGTTTCATGGCAGTCAAGGTAGCGATCAACGGTTTCGGGCGAATCGGGCGGCTCGTCGCCCGCGCGCTGTTGGAGCGGGACGATCACGATTTCGATCTGGTCGCGATCAACGATCTTGCCGATGCTAAGGCCAACGCGCTGCTCTTTCAGTATGATTCGACCCATGGCCGCTTCCCGGGCGAGGTGAGCGCGTCGGACGACAGCATCACCGTTGGCGGCAAGACAATCGCCGTGACCTCCGAACGCAATCCCGGCGACCTGCCGCACAAGGATATGGGCGTCGACATCGTGCTCGAATGCACGGGCTTCTTCCAGTCGCACGAGGCCGCCGAACCGCATCTGACCGCCGGAGCGAAGCGCGTGCTGATCTCGGCGCCCGCCAAGAATGTTAGCAAGACGGTCGTCTTCGGCGTCAACCAGGACAGCCTGACCGCCGACGACGTCATCGTTTCCAACGCCAGCTGCACGACCAATTGTCTCGCACCGGTTGCGAAGGTCCTGCACGAAACCGTTGGAATAGAACGTGGTTTCATGACCACGATCCACAGCTACACCAACGACCAGCGGATGCTCGACCAGATGCATTCGGACATGCGCCGGGCGCGCGGCGGGGCACAGAACATGATCCCGACGACTACGGGCGCGGCCCGCGCCGTCGGCCTCGTCCTGCCCGAACTGAACGGCAAGCTGGACGGCAGCTCGGTTCGCGTTCCGACGCCGAACGTGTCGCTGATCGATCTCGTTTTCACGCCGGGCAAGGACACATCGGCGGACGAGCTGAATGCCGCGCTGAAAGCCGCTGCGAACGGCCCGATGAAGGGTGTTCTCGATTACACCGACCAGCCGCTCGTGAGCTCCGATTTCAACCACCAGCCGGCCAGTTCGACCGTCGACAGCCTCGAAACAGCCGTTCTCGAGGGCAAGCTGGCACGCGTCGTCAGCTGGTACGACAATGAATGGGGCTTTTCGAACCGCATGATCGACACCGCGGGCGTGATGGCGGGGCTGCTCTAGAGCTTTGCGCAAAGCGGCAGGAAAGCGTGACGTCATGACGGCATTCAAGACCCTGGACGATCTGGAGGACGTGGCGGCCCAGCGCGCCCTGGTCCGCGTCGATCTCAACGTTCCGATGGATGGCCTGCGCGTCGCCGATACGACGCGGCTCGAGGCCGCGGTGCCGACGGTCAAGGCGCTTTCCGACATGGGCGCGAAAGTGCTGCTGCTTTCGCATTTCGGAAGGCCCGAGGGCACGCGCAATCCCGATATGTCGCTGGAAATGATCCAGGGGCCGCTCGCGCGCCTGATCGGCCACAAGGTGCTGTTCTTTCCCGATTGCGTCGGTGCCGATATCGAAAGGCAGATCGCCGAAATGGCGCCCGGCGATGTCGCGATCCTGGAAAATACGCGCTTCCATCCGGGCGAGACCAAGAACGCCGACCATCTCGCCGATGCGATCGCGGGACTTGGCGATTTCTTCGTCAACGATGCCTTTTCGGCGGCGCACCGCGCGCATGTCTCGACCGTGGGCCTCGCCGAACGGCTGCCTGCCTATGCGGGACGCGCACTCGAGGCAGAATTGACGGCGCTCGAAAAGGCGCTCGGCAGCCCGGAACACCCCGTTGCCGCCGTCGTCGGCGGCGCCAAGGTTTCGACAAAGCTTGCGGTGCTCGAGAATTTGGTCGGCAAGGTCGATCACCTGATCATCGGTGGCGGCATGGCGAACACCTTCCTCGCCGAACGCGGTGTCGATGTGGGAAAATCGCTGTGCGAGCATGATCTGGTCGGCACGGTGGCCAGGATCGCCGAAGCGGCGGACAAGGCCGGTTGCACGATCCATCTTCCCTATGACGTCATGGTGGCAAAAGAGTTCGCGGCGAACCCGGAGAGCCTGCGGACGTGCAACGTCCACGAGGTCGCCGCCGACGAGATGATCCTCGATATCGGACCGGCCGCCGTCGAGGCGCTGGGCGACGTGCTGAAGACCTGCAAGACCCTCGTCTGGAACGGCCCGCTCGGCGTTTTCGAGACGCCGCCCTTCGACAAGGCGACCGTCGCATTGGCGCAGACCGCGGCCGCGCTGACGCAGGAAGGTTCGCTGGTATCGGTGGCGGGGGGCGGCGATACGGTCGCCGCACTCAACCATGCCGGTGTGGGGGGCGATTTCAGCTTCGTCTCGACCGCCGGAGGCGCTTTCCTCGAATGGATGGAAGGCAAGGAGTTGCCGGGCGTCGCGGCGCTGGCGAAATGAGCGAGAACGAAGCCGTCGGCGCCGAAGGCGGGCTCGTTCCTGTCACTGAAGGCGAATTCGCCGGCTGGTCGGTCTGGCAGAGCGACGCCTTCGAACAGCGCGCCGGGCCATTCTACGAGAAGATCGAAGAGGACGGCAGCGCGCTGTGCGCCTTCCGCGCCGAACCGCGGCATATGAA
This sequence comes from uncultured Parasphingopyxis sp., assembly GCF_937129435.1. GTDB lineage: Bacteria > Pseudomonadota > Alphaproteobacteria > Sphingomonadales > Sphingomonadaceae > Parasphingopyxis. Next base: position 11,645 of record NZ_CAKZNF010000047.1, read on the forward strand.
CGGCGGCGGTTTTATGCATGGCGGTTGCCTCATGACCTTTGCCGACAGCGCAATCTTCGCGATCGCGCGCGAGGCGATGGGCGACAGCCACGGCGTCACGCTGAACATGACATCGGATTTTCTCGCGCCCGCTTCGGTCGGCGAACTGATCGAAGCGCGCGGAGAGGTTGTGCGAGGCGGCGGCAAGACGATTTTCGTTCAGGGGCTGGCGACGGCAGACGGCCGCCCGGTGCTTCGATTCAACGCGATCATCCGCAAGATCAGGCGCTGAACCAAGGCCGCCGAACTTTCGTCAAGTCCGGCCCCGGCTTATAGGGGCCAGCGATTCGCAACCAGGCAACACAGGGAAATTTCGATGACCGATCCGAAGATGATGGAACAGATGCGCGACGGCCAGGGCTTTATCGCCGCGCTCGACCAGAGCGGCGGTTCGACGCCCAAGGCGCTTGCGGGTTACGGTGTCGATGAAAGTGCCTGGTCGAGTGACGACGAGATGTTCGATCTCATCCACCAGATGCGCACCCGGATCATCACCGCGCCGTCCTTCGGCAATGGCAAGGTGATCGGCGCCATCCTGTTCGAAAAGACGATGGACGGCGAGGCCGATGGCAAGCCGGTGCCCGAGGCGCTGTGGGATCGCGGCATCGTGCCGTTCCTGAAGGTCGACAAGGGGCTGGAAGGCGAGGACGACGGCGTCCAGATGATGAAGCCGATGCCCGAGCTCGACGCGCTGTGCAAACGCGCCGTCGCCAAGGGCGTTTTCGGCACCAAAATGCGCTCTGTCATCAACAAGGCGAGCGAAAGCGGGATCGCTGCGATCGTCACCCAGCAGTTCAAGGTCGGCAAGCAGATCCTGAGCCACGGCCTGATGCCGATCATCGAGCCCGAAGTGAACATCAAGAGCGCCGATCGCGCCGCAAGCGACAAGATCCTGCTCGCACAGATTACCAAACAGCTCGATGCACTCGACGACGGGCAGCAGGTGATGCTGAAACTGTCGATTCCGGTCGAACCCAATCTCTACAAGCCACTGATTGATCACCCCAAGGTGCTGCGCGTCGTCGCGCTGTCGGGTGGATATTCAACCGACGAGGCATGCGCGGAACTGGCAAAGAACGAGGGCATGATCGCGAGCTTCAGCCGCGGGCTGCTGCAGGATCTGCGGGCCAGCCAGAGCGATGAGGAGTTCGACGCGACGCTGGGCGGCGCGATCGATCAGATTCACGCGGCGTCGGTTACCTGAGCACCGGGCGCACCAAAGGGCCGGTAAGGATGCGGTTCGCGCTGCTTGCCGCGGTTGCCGGGCTCGGTGCGGCTCCGGCGCAGGCGCAGGATCGCGATTATCGAATCAACCCGCTGCTGCTGTTCGAATTTCCGGCGCAGTTCACGGCCGAGGTGGAATTGGCCGATGTCGACGGCGACGGCGATCTCGATGTGCTCGCGGCCAATGGCCGGCACTGGGCGCAGCAGGATCTCGTGCATATCAACGCGGGCAATGGCCGGCTGCTCGAAGCGCGTCCGATCGGCGGGCTCTCGGCCAGCTATGTGATCCGCGCCGGCGATCTCGACGGCGATGGCGATGCCGATATCGTCGTCGTCCGCGACACATTGCCGGCGATGGTATTTCACAATGACGGCGCGGGGCATTTCGAGATAGCTTCCGAACTGTCCGGAAGCGGCGGCGCGGCGCGGGGTGCGCGGCTGGCCGATCTGAACGGGGACGGCGTTCTCGATCTCGTGATCGCCCGGCGGCGCGATGCGGATCTGGCATTTCTCGGTGACGGCAGGGGCGGCTTCGGCGCGGCCCGTGAATTGCCCGGCACCGGCGGGGCGTCCACCGATATCGCTGCCGCCGATATCGACGGCGATGGCGACACCGATCTCCTTGTCGCCTCGCGCGACGGCGATCCCAGCCTCGTCCTGCTGAACGACGGCAGCGCCGCGTTCGTGGCCGCCGCCCTGCCGGACAGCGAGGGCGACAACCGCAAGTCGGTCGTCGCGGATTTCGACGCAGACGGCGCGATCGATCTTGTTCTCGGTTCGGTGGAAGGCGGGTTGCGGCTCTATCGCGGCGATGGGGCTGGCAGCTTCACGCCGGGCGATATCTTCGCGGCCGGGGCGGGGCCGGTCCAGGCGCTGATCGCGGCCGATGTCGACGGCGACGGCGCGGTCGATCTCGTCCAGGGCACCGAGGAATTGCCCAATTCAGTGCATTGGAACGACGGCCATGGCGTTTTCGCGACGCAGCGGCTCGATGCCGAACCGGCCGACACCTATGGCGTTGCGGTCGGCGATATGGATGGCGACGGCAGGCCCGATATCGTCTTCGCCAATTCGCAGAGTCCCAACGAGGTGATATTCGGCCGCGAATAGGCGTGAATTTGTCTTCGGCGCGGGCTTTGGCCCTAAAGGCCGCCATGAAATTGGAAGGCGAAGCGATAATCGCCTGGTGCGATTTCGCTGCCCGTCTGCTGTTCGGGCGTTACCGAAACCAGCGCCAACGCGCCGTCTGCGACATGCTGCGGCTCACCCAGCGTCAGGTCCATCGAGCGTCGCCACGACCCGCCGAGAACATTCACCCGCAGGATCAAGCGACCGGCCCAGATGCAGCGGGCATTCATCGGGCAACGGCTGTCCTCGATCACTTCGATCGGCGTTACCACCGGCCCGTCGACAAAGGCGGCTTGGCCCATTGCGACCGGGCCTTCGACGGGCACCGGTTCGGCACGGACAGTGGCGCAGGCGGTGAGAAGGGTGCCGGCGAGGATGGCTAACGCGGTCTTCATGGGTGGGTCATTGCGCTTCGATCCCTGCACCATCGCTTAATGGCGAAATGGCCTTCGCGTTGCCGGTCGCGCGCGCTAAGGGGGCGCGCATGATCGATCCTGGCTGCCAGCTTTATCTGATCTCGCCCCCTGAGATCGGCGGCGATTTCGCCGAGCGGCTTGCCCGCGCGCTTGATGGAGGGCCCGTCGCGGCCTTCCAGTTCCGCGTCAAGGATCTCGACCAGCACGAAGCGGCGCGGCTGGCCGAGCCGTTGCAGCGAATTTGCGCCGATCGCGATGTCGCCTTCGTCGTCAACGATTCGGTGGCGCTGGCGAAGCGCCTCGGCGCGGACGGGGTGCATCTGGGGCGGTCGGACGGCGATATCGCCGAGGCGCGCTCGATCCTCGGCCCGTCGGCGCAGATCGGCGCGACCTGCCATGACAGCCGCCATTTCGCGATGGAGGCGGGGGAGGCAGGCGCCGATTACGTCGCTTTCGGGGCCTTCTATCCGAGCGATACCAAGGCAACGACGCACCGGCCCGAACCGGAAATCTTGTCCTGGTGGTCGGGCCTGTTCGAACTGCCCTGCGTCGCCATCGGCGGGATCACGGCGGACAATGCCGCGCCGCTGGTCGAGGCGGGTGCCGATTTTCTCGCCGTCAGTGGCGCCGTCTGGAGTCATGAAGAGGGCGAAGCGGCCGGTGTGGCCGCCTTCGCCGAAATACTAGGCTAGGCCGCCAGGTTCTCGTCCTTGCTCGCCGTGAAGGCCACGGCCCGGCGGTTGAGATCGGCCTGATGCTCGGCATCGATCGCCGTATCGTCATTGTTCGCCGCAGGTTCCGACGATGTTTCGCGGTTCTTCGATTTGCCGAACAGGCCGGCCAGAGGCGGCAGTACGGTTTTAGGCGTAAGCATGACATTACCCTCGCTACTACGCCTGATCGTATAGCGCGGCCGAGCAACGGTTGATTGTACGAAATCGACAGAAGATCGCGTCCTTGTGGGAAATGGGCGCGGCTGTTAGAGGGCGCGCCTGCTCTTTTCGATCAAAGCGAGACATTCATGAAGATCAGCGGCGTGGACATCCGTCCCGGCAACATCATCGAATATGAGGACGGGTTGTGGCGCGCGGTGAAGATCCAGCACACCCAGCCTGGCAAGGGCGGCGCCTATATGCAGGTCGAGCTGAAGAACCTGATCGACGGCCGCAAGAACAATGTCAGGTTTCGTTCAGCCGAGACGGTCGAGAAGGTCCGCCTCGACACGCGGGAATATCAGTATCTCTACGCAGAAGGCGATATGCTGACCTTCATGGACAAGGAGAGCTTCGAACAGGTGAGCCTGCCCGCGGACATGCTCGGCGATGCGGTGGCCTTTCTTCAGGACGGCATGGACGTTATGCTCGAACTCTACGAGGAAAAGCCGCTGAGCGTGCAGCTCCCCGATCAGGTCGAGGCCGAGATCGTCGAGGCCGATGCGGTCGTGAAGGGGCAGACGGCCTCGTCGTCCTACAAGCCTGCGATCCTCGACAATGGCGTTCGCGTCATGGTCCCGCCGCATATCACGTCGGGCACGCGCATCATCGTCGATGTGTACAACCAGGAATATGTAAAGAAGGCAGACTGATGAGAAAATTCGTACTGAGTATCGCCGCGTCGACACTGGCCGCGGCCCCCGCCATCGCCCAGGATGCGGCAGTCCAACAGGCACAGCCGACGGCGCAGCAGGTCCAGACGGCCGCGCAGCACTACGCGATCATCGCCGGTGCGCTGCAGTCCGAAGACCTGCCCGATACGGTGAAGAACCAGCTTTTCGTCTGCCTCTACAGCGCTTCGGTTCGTGAGATCAGCGAGAACGTCACCCAGGTGCTCGCCCAGAACGAGCAGCTGAGCGCCGACAATCCCGAGCATGTGCAGGCGGCCATTGGCGCGGTCTGCGGCGTCCAGGCACCGGCAGCCGCGGAAGCCGCCGAGTAATCATATGCCCGCGCGGTCCGGAATCATCACGGTCATGGACCGCGCGGCGCGCAAGGCCGGGCGGTCGCTGGCGCGCGACTTCGGCGAGGTCGAACATCTGCAGGTCTCCAAGAAAGGACCTGCGGATTTCGTCTCCAAGGCCGATCAGAAGGCCGAGCGCATCCTGTACGACGAGCTGCTCCAGGTCCGCCCCGATTGGGGCTTCCTGCTCGAGGAAGCGGGCGAGATCGCCGGCGAAGAGGGCAAGCCGCGCTGGGTGATCGATCCGCTCGACGGCACGACCAACTTTCTCCACGGCATTCCGCATTTCGCGATCTCGATCGCGGTGCAGGAACCCAAGCTCGATGGCAGCGGCTGGGGCGAGATCAGCGCGGCCATGGTCTACCAGCCGCTGAATGACGACCTGTTCTGGGCGGAAAAGGGGAAGGGCGCCTTCCTGCACGACCGTCGACTGACGGTATCCGCTCGTCGAAATCTGCATGAAGCCGTCGTCGCGACCGGGATACCGTTCAAGGGTCATGGCGATTTCGACCAGTTCCACAAGATTTTCGATGCGATCGCGCCTGAAGTTGCGGGCATTCGCCGGTTCGGCGCGGCATCGCTCGATCTCGCCTGGGTCGCGGCGGGCCGCTATGACGGCTATTGGGAAGCGGACCTGCAGCCATGGGATGTAGCGGCGGGGATGCTGCTGGTGACCGAGGCGCGCGGTTTCGTCACCGATTTTCGCGGCGGCAGCCAGATGCTTGGCCGCGCCGAATATCTCGCCGCCAACGAAGCGCTGCACTCGCGCATTCACAAGCTGGTCGCCGGCGCGTTGCGATGAATTCCGCCTTGCGCCTTGCCGCCGCGTTGTGGATCGCGGGGCAGGGCGTTGCCATGGCCGACACGAATGGCGGCGACTGGCCGGAGATCGTCCCCGCCGATCAGGCCGGACCGCCCGAACTCGCCGCCATGGCCGAGGACTTTGCCTATAGCGGGCTGATGCTTCGCCGGATCGCCGGTGCAACGTTGGAGAGCGATCCGGTAGCGGCGCGCGAGGCCCTCCGGGGCCTGATCCGCGCTGGTGGTGCCCTGTCGGAAGCGGGAATGGCCCAGGTCCGCAGCCTGTTCGACGATGCCGGCTGGGAAGAATTCCGCGCGCTCGCGGCGCATAACGCGGTGCCGATCCGTCGCAGCGTGGCGGTGGGCGAGGTGCCCGCCGAGTTCGGCCTGATCGAGGGGCTCGTTCATGTCCCGATCGGCGACAATATCCTCGTTTCCAGCGTTACCGACCGCACGATCTACCTGCTGCGCGCCGATGGATGGGAGCGGTTCGCCAGCCGCGGCGTCGCCACGCCCGATGGCGAACTGCGCATGGGCAGCCCGATGGGCATGGTCTATGACATCGATCGCGGTTGGATCTGGGTCGCCTCATCGGTCGTCGACCAGACGCCGGAAGGCGACAACGCCTTTTCGGGGCTGATCGGCATCTCGCCCGACCAGGCCGAAATTCTCTGGCTGCCGGCTGAAGAAGGCGCACAGCCGGGCGATGTCGCGCTCGCGCCCAATGGCGATGTCTATGTGAGCGATGCCGCGCAGGGCGCGGTCTATGTTCGCCGGGTCGGCGCCACCGAATTGGAGCGGGTGATCGAACCGGGCCGGCTGCGAAGCGCCCAGGGTCTCGCCGTCGCGCCCGATGGTTCGGCGCTGATCGTCGCGGATTACAGCTACGGCCTGGCCCGCTACGACTTCGAAAGCCGCGCGCTCGATCAGGTTGAGGCGTTCGACGGCGCCATGCTCGACGGGATCGACGGGCTGATGCGCCACGGCGGCGACCTCGTTGCCATCCGCAACGGCGTGCGCCCGCATGCGATTTTTCGTCTCGGCATCGATCCGGCCGGACGATCGGTGCGCCGGATCGAGCCGCTCGAACGCGCCCATCCGGACTGGGGCGAGCCGACATTGGGGACGGTTTTCGGCGATACGCTCTACTATGTCGCCGATGCGCGCTGGCCCGATTTCGGCGAGGGCGGCGCGCTCAACGATGGCACTACGCCGCGGGCCACGCATATTCGCGCTCTGGACCTGTCTAATGCGAGCGATTCGCAGGAAAATCCGGCGGATTCCAGCCGCTAGCGCCCTTGCCCTGCTGCGCTGCAGCGCCTAGAAGCGCGCCCAAGTTCAACGAGCCCCCGCGAGTCCCGGTTTTGCCCGAAACAATTTCCGTCAATCTTGCAGAATATCTGCCGATCCTGCTGTTTCTCGGCGTTGCGCTGGGCCTGTCCTTCGCCTTCGTCGTGCTGCCGATGATCGTCGCCAAATTCACCGGCGCGTCGCAGCCCTATGCGAACAAGCTGACCGAATATGAATGCGGCTTTCCAGCCTTCGAGGATTCGCGCAGCCAGTTCGACGTGCGCTTCTACCTCGTCGCCATCCTCTTCATCATCTTCGATCTGGAAGCGGCGTTCCTCTTTCCCTGGGCCGTGACTGTCTTCGATCTCGGCTGGGTCGCCTGGATCGCGATGATGGTATTCCTCGTCGAACTCGCCATCGGCCTTGCCTATGCATGGAAGAAGGGAGCGCTCGAATGGGAGTAGGCGACGTCACCAATCCGGACATCAGCCATATGCCGCCCGCCGAGCGCGCGCCGGATATGGACTATTACAATGCCCTCAATGCCGAGGTCAGCGACAAGGGTTTCCTCGTCACCTCGACCGAGGAGCTGTTCCAGTGGGCGCGCACGGGCTCGCTGTGGTGGATGACCTTCGGCCTCGCCTGCTGCGCGGTCGAGATGATCCACGTCAACATGCCGCGCTATGACATGGAGCGGTTCGGCGTCGCGCCGCGCGCCAGCCCCCGCCAGTCGGACGTGATGATCGTCGCGGGCACGCTGTGCAACAAGATGGCCCCGGCGCTGCGCCGCGTTTACGACCAGATGAGCGAGCCGCGCTACGTGATCTCGATGGGCAGCTGCGCCAATGGCGGCGGCTATTACCATTATAGCTATTCGGTTGTGCGCGGGTGCGACCGCATCGTGCCGGTCGACATCTACGTTCCCGGCTGTCCTCCGACCGCCGAAGCGCTGCTCTACGGCGTCATGCAGCTGCAGCGGAAGATCCGCCGCGTCGGCACGGTAGAGCGCTAGGCCATGGCAAGCCCGGCGCCCCGCATCGCCTCTAACGACGGCGTGCTCGACGCGGTGAAAGCCGCGATCGGCTCGGTCGTGCTCGACAGCAAGCAGGCGGCCGACGAGATTTCGGTGACGGTCGATCGCGACAGCCTGGTCGAGACGATGACGGTGCTGCGCGACACGCCGGGTCTCGAATATCAGCAGATGATGGAGATTGCGGGCGTCGACTATCCGGGGCGGCCGGAGCGGTTCGATGTCTGTTATCATTTGCTCTCATTGACGCGAAACCACCGCATCCGGATCAAGGTGACGGCGGACGAGGAAACGCCGGTTCCATCGATCACCGATCTGTGGCCGAATGCCGGCTGGCTCGAGCGCGAAGTGTTCGACATGTACGGCGTGATTTTCGAAGGCAATCCGGACCTTCGTCGCATCCTCACCGATTACGGGTTTCGCGGCCACCCTTTCCGCAAGGATTTCCCGCTCACTGGCTATGTCGAGATGCGCTATTCCGAAGAGCATAAGCGCGTGATCTACGAGCCTGTCGAACTGGCGCAGGATTTCCGCACCTTCGATTTCATGAGTCCCTGGGAAGGCGCCGAATATATCCTGCCGGGCGATGAAAAGGCGCCGCAGGCCCCCGGCGCGCCGAGCCCGGTCAAGGCCGGCGAGCTGAAGGACAAGAAGAGCGACGTCGAAGGCGAGCCGAGCGAAGGCGATCCCAAGACGACCGAGGATACGTCGGACACCGGCGCCGGCGCTGCTGCCAATGTGAAGGCGGCCGAAACAAGCGACGAGAAGAATGGGGGGAAGGTGTGAGCGTTTCCCTGTGCGTCATTCCCGCGAAGGCGGGAATCCATCACCCGCCCTCGGAGCTGGATTCCCGCCTTCGCGGGAATGACGGAGGACTGTGATGGCTGACTATCTCGAAGAAATCGAAGGCGAGACGGACGGCGCCGATCCGACGACCGGCGATACAGAGATCGCCAATTACACGATCAATTTCGGCCCGCAGCACCCGGCGGCGCATGGCGTGCTGCGCATGGTGATGGAGCTGGACGGCGAGATCGTCGAGCGCGTCGATCCGCATGTCGGCCTGCTCCATCGCGGCACCGAGAAGCTGATCGAATACAAGACGTACATGCAGGCGCTCCCCTATTTCGACCGCCTCGATTACGCTTCGCCGCTCTGCCAGGAACACAGTTT
>NZ_CAKZNF010000048.1 GCF_937129435.1 uncultured Parasphingopyxis sp.
CGGGCCCGAGCTTGGTGTCGCGCGCCATGACTTCGAATTCCTCGATATGGATCGAGGTGAAGACGTCGTCCTTCACGATGCGTTCGGAAATGAGGATCGAGTCCTCGTAATTATAGCCGTTCCACGGCATGAACGCGACGAGCGAGTTCTTGCCGAGCGCCAGCTCGCCATATTCGGTCGACGGGCCGTCGGCGAGCACATCGCCTTCCTCGACCGTGTCGCCAACCTTCACCAGCGGACGCTGGTTGATGCAGGTGTTCTGGTTCGAGCGCTGGAACTTCATCAGCGTGTAGATGTCGACGCCGCTTTCATTGGCTTCGACCGCGCCGGACGCCCGGATCACAATACGCGTCGCATCGACCTGGTCGACGATACCGCCGCGACGGGCGACGACGGCGGCGCCGGAATCGCGGGCGACTGTCGCTTCCATGCCGGTGCCGACGAGCGGCGCTTCGGCCTTCACCAGCGGAACGGCCTGACGCTGCATGTTCGAGCCCATCAGGGCGCGGTTGGCGTCATCGTTTTCCAGGAACGGGATCAGCGAGGCAGCGACCGAAACGAGCTGCTTCGGCGACACGTCCATCAGGGTGATCTGGTCGCGCTGCGCCATCAGGAACTCGCCGCCTTCGCGCGAAGACACGATTTCCTCGACAAAGGCGCCGTCCTTGTCGAGCTCGGCATTGGCCTGCGCGACCGTATGCTTCTGCTCTTCCATGGCGGAGAGATAGACGACCTCGTCGGTCACCTTGCCGTCGACGACCTTGCGGTACGGCGTCTCGATGAAGCCGTATTTGTTGACGCGGCTGAAGCTCGCGAGCGAGTTGATCAGGCCGATATTCGGGCCTTCCGGCGTCTCGATCGGGCAGATGCGGCCATAATGCGTCGGGTGAACGTCGCGAACTTCGAAGCCAGCACGCTCGCGGGTAAGACCGCCGGGCCCGAGCGCCGACACGCGGCGCTTGTGGGTGACTTCGGAGAGCGGGTTGGTCTGGTCCATGAACTGCGAGAGCTGGCTGGAACCGAAGAACTCGCGCACCGCAGCCACGGCGGGTTTCGCGTTGATCAGGTCGTTCGGCATCACCGTCGACACATCGACCGAGCTCATCCGTTCCTTCACGGCGCGCTCCATGCGGAGCAGGCCAACGCGATACTGGTTCTCGAGCAGCTCGCCGACCGAGCGGACGCGGCGGTTGGCGAGGTTGTCGACATCGTCGACTTCACCCTTGCCGTCCTTCAGGTCGACCAGTTCCTTGACGACCGCGAGGATGTCTTCCTTGCGGAGTGTCGTCAGGTCTTCCGGTGCATCGAGTTCGAGGCGCATGTTGAGCTTCCAGCGGCCGACGCCCGACAGGTCGTAGCGCTCGCCGTCGAAGAACAGGCCTTCGAACAGTGCATCGGCGGTTTCGCGCGTCGGCGGCTCGCCCGGGCGCATGACGCGATAGATATCGGCCAGCGCCTGATCGGTATCCTCGGCCTTGTCGGCCTTCAGCGTGTTGCGGATCCACGGACCGGTATTGATGTGATCGATGTCGAGAAGCTCGATATCGGTGATCTTCGCCTGGTCGAGCTTTTCGAGATTTTCCTCGGTGATCTCGTCACCGGCTTCGACATAGATCTCGCCGGTCTTCTCGTTGATCAGATCCCAGGCGCTGTAGCGGCCGAAAATCTCTTCGGTCGGAATCAGCAGCGCCTTCAGGCCGTCCTTTTCCGCCTTCATCGCGGTGCGCGGCGTAATCTTCTGGCCGGCGGGGAAGACGACCTCGCCCGACTTGGAATCGGCGATGTCGAAGGCCGGCTTCTGACCGCGCCAGTTATCGGCAACGAACGGGATTTCCCAGCCGTCCTTGGCGCGTTTGAAGCTGACGATGTCGTAGAAGTGATGCAGGATCTCTTCGCTGTTGAGGCCCAGCGCGTGAAGCAGCGCCGTCACCGGCAGCTTGCGCTTCCTATCGATGCGGACGTTGACGATGTCTTTGGCGTCGAATTCGAAATCGAGCCACGAACCGCGATAGGGGATCACGCGCGCGGCGAAGAGATATTTGCCGCTCGCATGCGTCTTGCCGCGGTCATGGTCGAACAGCACGCCCGGCGAACGGTGCATCTGCGAGACGATGACGCGCTCGGTGCCGTTGATGAGAAAGGTGCCGTTGTCGGTCATCAACGGCATGTCGCCCATATAGACGTCCTGCTCCTTGATATCGAGAACGGAGCGGGTGTCGGTGTCTTGGTCGACCTCGAAGACGATCAGGCGAAGCGTGACGCGCATCGGAGCGGCATAGGTGATGCCGCGCTGACGGCATTCCTCGGTGTCGTATTTCGGCGGTTCGAGCTCGTAATCGACGAAATCCAGTTCGGCCGTGCCGGCGAAGTCGCGGATCGGGAAGACGCCGCGCAGCGTCTTTTCGAGACCCGACACATAGCCGATCGATGGATCGGAGCGCAGGAACTGTTCGTAGGATTCCCGCTGAACCTCGATCAGGTTCGGCATCTGAATGACTTCGTGGATGTCGCCGAAAATCTTGCGGATGCGCTTGCTGCGCGCCTGCGGAGCGGATTTCGCTTTGGTCGCCATGAAAAAATTGCCTCGGTTCTGGTTCGAAGGACACTCGAATTCGCGGGCGCCGATACGACAAAAAGCCGCAAGATCGCCTCCTTCGAATCGAGGGATCTGCAGCTTTCAGCGTTATCGTGGTCCGAAACCGTCCATTCCTGTGAGGCGGCGCGCAACCTCGCCCCATTGCTCGATCGGTTTCGGTGTTGGAGGCGATATAGGAACAGAGACAGCCAACGTCAATCGTGCGTGCACACGGATGCCGGGATGGTTGATGTGACCCCGTATTTTACATGAACGCCAGATGAACAAAGTCGCTTTGCCGAAGCGACCAATCGACTCATCGTGGATTTGGGCACCTGCATGCCCCCATTTTCCGAATGGGCCGTTGGGGCCATCGCTATGACAAAAAAGCCATCCCCCACCCGCCCCGCGATAGCGGCTATTGCAGCCTCGATCGCGGTCCTTTCCACCCCCGCAATCGCGCAGCAAACTACGCCTGCTCTGGCACCGGCTATGCAGCCGGCGCCGACCGTGGCTCCGCCGGCGCTGCCGGCGAATGCTGCGCCGACGCCGCGGACACCTGCCCCTGCGCCGGTGACGATACGAGCGCCGGTGACGGCCGCAGCGCCCAATCTGACCTTGCCCGACGTCGATGTGGAAGCGGCGCAGGCCAGCAGCGAAAACGCGGCGCCGGCATCTTCGGCCGTCACGGCCAACCGGCAGGTACGCCAGGCCGCTGCTCAGCCCCGTCAAACGCGTTCGGCCCCGGCCACCGCATCGGATACTCCCGGCGCGGCGATCGCCTCTGCCGTTAGTCCGGCCGAAACCGAAAGAGCGCAGCCCGATACCGAGACGCTCGCCGACGCCGAGCCGCTTTTGACCGACGAATCGATCGCACCTGCCACGATCGAGCAGGCCTCGGCGAATGAGGGTGACGACGATGCGCTCGTGCTGGCCGCCCTTGCCGGTATTCTGGGCCTGGGTGCGATCGGCGGCGGTATCGCGCTGAGCCGCCGCCGTCGCGACGGTGCCACAGTCGCGCCCGAGCCGGTCGACTTCGAGCCGGAAGGCGCGGTCGCGCCGCGGTCCGAGCCTGTGCGCACGACGTCTGCGGTTGGCGCTACGGCCGCTGCGCCAGCGCCGCGCCGCGCCAGTTCGGATGCCATGCGTGAGCGTCTGGGCATCACGCCGATGCCGGCGAAATATGCCGCGACCGATCGTCCCATCGGCTATTATGAATCGATGGTCGATGAAGGCCCGACGCCGGAAAACCCGTTCCTGACGCGCCGTAAGCGTCTTGTCCGGGCGCGGTTCCTCGACAAGCAGGTTGCCAGGAATGCCGAGCAACGTCGCTCGAGCCGGGCGACGCCCGAGCTTCGGACACGCGAGCTGGAGCCTGCCTGATCCCGCAGGTTTCGGGTCGCAAAGGAAAGGGCGGTTGCCATGCGGTGGCCGCCCTTTTTCTATCCGCGCGAACGGTCAAGCGCGCCGCCCGATGCGGTTTGCCAAAGAAAAAGGGCGGCCCGTCGCCGGACCGCCCTTGATCGTTTCGGAGAAATCCGAAGTTACTTGAGTTCGACGGTACCGCCGGCCTCTTCGATCTTCTTCTTGATCTCTTCGGCTTCGTCCTTGGAAGCACCTTCCTTGATCGGCTTGGGCGCGCCCTCGACGAGAGCCTTGGCGTCGCCGAGGCCCAGGCCGGTGATGGCGCGGACTTCCTTGATGACCTGGATCTTCTTGCCGCCGTCGCCGGTGAGGATGACGTCGAATTCGTCCTTTTCCTCGGCAGCGGCTTCACCGCCGCCACCGCCGGCGGCCGGAGCAGCCGCAACCGCAGCCGCGGCCGAAACGCCCCATTTGTCTTCCAGCATCGTGGCGAGCTCGGCCGCTTCGAGAACGGTCAGCTCGGACAGGCTGTCTACGAGTTTCTCAAGATCTGCCATTTCTTACTTCCTTCGTTTTGATCGCGTCACCCTGAACTTGTTTCAGGGTCCATATGCCTTTGCGTTTGCGCTCTTGCCGCAACGTTCCGGCTTAATGGATGCTGAAACGAGTTCAGCATGACGGTTGGTGTATTGGTTTCAGTTCAACTCATGCTTTCGAAAATCAGGCGTCCTCGGTCGCACCCTTGGCCGCGAAAACGCGGGCGAGCTTCGATGCCGGGGCGTTCGCGAGCTGGGCCAGCTTCGTGGCGGGCGCGTTGACGAGCCCCACGATCTTGGCGCGCAGTTCGTCGAGCGACGGCAGTTCGGCAAGCGCCTTAACCTTCGCAACGTCGAGCACATCCTCGCCCATGCTGCCGCCGACGATCTCGAGACGATCATTGGCTTTCGCAAATTCCGCGACGACCTTGGTGGCCGCGACCGGGTCTTCCGACCAGGCCAAAGCGGTCGGCCCGACGAGCATCTCTTCGATGCCGGCATAGGGCGTATCCGCGATCGCAAGCTTGGCGAGCCTGTTCTTCGCAACTTTGAAACCGGCACCGGCCTCGCGCATCTTCGCCCGCAGGTCGCTCGATTCGGCGACGGACAGGCCGAGATTGCGGGTCACGACGACCACGCCCACCTCGTTGAAGGTGCGGTTGAGTTCGGCAACCGACTCCTGCTTCTGAGTTCGATTCATATCTCACTCCTCAACATGGCCAGCGCGCACGGTTCCCCGCACACGAAAGGCCGCTCTTCAAAATGTCCGTGGGGTCGGTCGCCTGCGCGTCGGGCCGTAAAGGCTCGGGGGCAGACCGGAAAGCCGCATCGCACGCGCCGTTCCGCAAAAAACTTTCCCCGTCTTGGTTGGAAATTAAGATGGCCGGAATGCCATCACCAACTGTCTCGGACGGTCACCGGCGCGCCTGGGCGAACCGGAAGTGGGGCCTCTAGCGGATCGGGCGCGAAAGTCAACGCATCGCGGCGGGTTGCCAGCGCCGCTCGACTGTTGGACGGTTGCGTCGGTCAATATCACGGAGGCGCAATTGGACCAGCATTTCGAACAGATCGAAACCAACGGTATCACGCTGCGCGTCGCGACGGCGGGGCCGGAAGAGGGACCGCTCGTCGTCCTCGCTCACGGCTTTCCGGAAAGCTGGTTCAGCTGGCGCCATCAGTTGGGGCCGCTCGCCGATGCGGGATACCGCGTCGCGGCGCCCGATATGCGCGGCTATGGCGGATCGGACCGGCCCGATCCGATCGAGGCCTATTCGCTGGCCGAAATGGCACGGGACATGGCGGGTCTTGCCGCGGCGCTGCAGCCTGCGCGACCGGCCGTCATCGTCGGGCATGACTGGGGCGCGCCGATCGCCTGGCAGTCGGCGTTGCGGCACCCCGATCGTTTCAGGGCGGTGGCGGGATTGTCCGTGCCCTATAGGCTGCCCGGGCCGAAATCGCCGCTCGAGTTGACGAAGGAAGCGTTCATCGATCGCGGCATGTTCTTCTACCTCCACTATTTTCAGGAGCCCGGCGTCGCCGAGGAGGAGCTGGAGGGCGATGTCAGAGCCGCGATCCGAACGATGTATTATGGTTGGTCGGGGGACGCGCCGAAGGGATATTGGCACAACAAGCGGCCGCCTTCGTCGAAACTGTTCGAGGGGATCGACGCGCCGCCCGACACCATGCCCGACTGGCTACCGCCGGAAGCGGAGAACTATTATGTCGCCGAGTTCGAACGAGCCGGCTTTTCCGGCGCGCTCAACCGCTATCGCAATTTCGAGCGCGACCAGGCCGACATGCTGGCGATGGACGACCCGGTCATCAAACAACCGTCATTGTTCATTGCCGGAACGAAGGATCCGGCGCTCGTGACGACGCCCGAGGCAACCGTGAAGGCGCTCGACGAAGCGCTCGCCGATCTGCGCGGAGCACATTTCATCGACGGCGTAGGGCACTGGACGCAGCAGGAAGCGCCCGACGAGGTAACGGGATTACTGCTCGATTGGCTCTGTCAGATCGCGCCTACCACCTGATTGCCAGGCAGCGCCTTTGCGAGCGCAGCGAAGCAATCCAGAGCCACATAGGTCAACCCTCCTGGCCCTGGATTGCCGCGTCGCCTTTGGCTCCTCGCAATGACGATCCGCGCAGACTGACGAGATCCAAAAAGGGGCCGGAAGCGATTGCTCCCGACCCCCTAATTTTTTTGCGATAATCTTGCGGCCTAGACGCCTTCGACGTCCGCCGTATCGATCTTGACGCCCGGGCCCATGGTCGAGCTGATGGCGATCTTGCGGACATATTTGCCCTTGGCTCCGCTCGGCCTGGCCTTGACGATCGCATCGACGAACGCGTCGAAATTCTTGCGAAGGTCGGCGTCCGAGAAGCTCGCCTTGCCGATCGAGCTATGGATGATCCCGGCCTTTTCGGCGCGGAATTCGACCTGGCCGCCCTTGGCGTCCTTGACCGCCTGGCCGACATCCATGGTCACCGTGCCGAGCTTCGGGTTCGGCATGAGGCCCTTCGGACCCAGCACCTTGCCGAGACGGCCGACGACACCCATCATGTCCGGCGTCGCGATCACGCGGTCGTAGTTGAGGTCGCCATTCTGCATGGCTTCCATCAGATCGTCCGCACCGACGGTGTCGGCGCCGGCTTCTTTCGCTTCGTCCGCCTTCGCATCCTTGGCGAAAACGGCGACGCGCATCTCCTTGCCCGTGCCCGAGGGCAGGTTGACGACGCCGCGCACGACCTGATCGGCGTGACGCGGATCGACGCCGAGGTTCATCGCGATCTCGATCGACTCGTCGAACTTCGAGGTCGCGTTTTCCTTGACGAGCTTCAGCGCCTCTTCGGCGGTGTAGAATTTCTCGCGGTCGACTTTTTCCAGACGCTCTTTGCGCTTCTTGGTCATCGTGTTCATCGGATTAGCCCTCCACCACTTCGAGGCCCATCGAAACGGCGGAGCCTTCGATGATGCGCGTTGCGGCGTCGATATCGTTCGCGTTCAGATCGGCCATCTTGGTCTCTGCGATTTCCGAAAGCTGCGAACGCGTGATCTTGCCGATGAAGCCGCTGCCGGTCGTGCCCGAGCCTTTTTTCAGCTTTGCAGCCTTCTTGATCAGGTAGCTCGCCGGCGGCGTCTTCGTGATGAAGCTGAAGCTGCGATCGGCATAGACGGTGATCTTGGTCGGGATCGGGGCGCCTTGCTCCATGCCCTGCGTTTCGGCGTTGAACGCCTTGCAGAAGTCCATGATGTTGACGCCGCGCTGGCCCAATGCGGGCCCCAAGGGCGGGGAGGGGTTGGCCTGACCCGCAGGGACCTGCAGGTTGATATAGCCATCGATTTTCTTTGCCATATTTCCTTCTCACTCTGTTGCAAGTTTAGCGGTCCTTGCGGCCCCGAGGGGCCTCCCGCAGAAACTTCCTTCTCCCTTCAAGGGAGAAGGATACGAAGCCTTGGCAGCTTGCTGCCTAGGCACAGTTGGATGAGGGTGTTTCCGGGCCCTCACCCTCCCACCGCTTCGCGGCGGGCTCCTCCCTCTCCCTGAACGGAAGAGGGTAAAATCTATTTGATCAACTCGACCTGTTCGAATTCCAGTTCGACCGGCGTCGCGCGGCCGAAGATCGAGACCGACACCTTGACGCGCGCCTTTTCGAAATCGAGTTCCTCGACGGCACCGCTGAAGCTGGCGAACGGGCCGTCCAGCACCTTGACCTGATCGCCGATCTCGTAATCGACGTCGATCCGCTGCTTGGGCTGCGATGCGGCTTCTTCCTTGGTGTTGAGGATGCGCGCGGCCTCGGCCTCGCTGATCGGCTGCGGCTTGCCGCTCGATCCGAGAAAGCCCGTCACCTTCGGCGTGTTCTTGACAAGGTGATAGACGTCGTCGGTCATGTTGAGCTTGGCGAGGACGTAGCCGGGGAAGAATTTCCGCTCGGTCTGCACCTTTTTGCCGCGCTTGACCTCGGTGACCTCTTCGGTCGGAACCTCCACCTCTTCGACGAGCTGTTCGAGCCCCATGCGCGTCGCCTCGGCCATGATCGCGTCACGGACCTTGTTCTCGAAGCCCGAATAGGCGTGAATGATGTACCAGCGCGACATGCGTATAAATCCTAGCTGACGAGACCGATCAGGAAATCGACAATCATCCGGAAGAACGAATCGACGCCGATGAAGAAGATGGCGAGCACCGTCGTCATGATCATCACCATGATCGCGGTCTGGATCGTCTCCTGGCGGGTGGGCCAGACGACCTTGGAGGTTTCCGCTCGGACCTGCCGTGCGAATTCCGGTATCTTTGCAATCCAGCCGATCGGCGATGCCATGATCGTTCCCTCTTAAAACAGCAATAGAAGCCCATGGCCGCCTATCCGGTTTTCCCGCCGGAGCAACCACGAACCTCACTTATCTCGGACCTGAAGGCCGCCCATTCAAGGCACACGGGCCAAATCAGGGTCGGATGGCAGGAGTGGAGGGGCTCGAACCCACGACCCTCGGTTTTGGAGACCGATGCTCTACCAGCTGAGCTACACTCCTCCGGTTCCGAGATGCGCGCGTTTAGCCGCGCCCTCGCGATGATGCAAGAGGGCAGGGCCGCGATCAGGCGACCGCGCTGGCGAGGTCCTCACGAACCAGATGCATGACATCTTCGGCCGACATCGGCCGGTCGAGAAAATAGCCCTGAACCTGGCTACAGCCGAGCGATTTGGCGAGATCGAACTGCGCTTCGTTCTCGACCCCCTCGGCGATGGTGGCGATGTTCAGGCTGTTCGCCATCGCGACGACGGCCTTGAAGACGGCGATGCTGGCCTCGCATTCTTCCTGCGCATTGCGGATGAAACTGTTGTCGATCTTGATCGAACTGAAGCGCGCGTCGCCGATATAGCGCAGCGTCGAGTGGCCGGTGCCGAAATCGTCGAGCGCGACCGTGATTCCGATCGCGTTGAGTTGGGCGAAGGTCTCCAGCGCCATCTCGTTGCCGCTGCGGAGCACGGCCTCTGTGGTTTCGACCTCGAGACGATGCGGCGCGAGCCCGGCCTGCGTCACCGCCGAGACGATGACGGTCGCGAGATTGGGGTTGCGCAGCTGGACTTCGGACAGGTTGATCGCAAGCCGGTAGTTTTCCGGCCAGTTCGCAGCGTCGACACAGGCCTGACGGAAGACCCATTCGCCGATCGGGTCGATCAGCCGCGTTTCCTCCGCGATCGGGAGGAACACCGCAGGCGGCACCGATCCGAGCGCATCGCTTTTCCAGCGCAGCAGTGCTTCGAAGCCGCTGATTTCGCGGTCCGAAAGGGTGATGACCGGCTGATAGGCGAGATACAGTTCTCCGCGTTCGATCGCGCCGCGCAGGGAGTTCTCGATCTGGCGCCGTTCGTCTGCCTTGCGCGAAAAGGACGGTTCGTAGCGGACATGGACGCCGCGGCCGCCCTCCTTGGCGCGATAAAGCGCAAGGTCGGCATGGCGCAGCAGCGCCGGGGCGGAGCGGCCATCCTTCGGGCAGATCGCCGATCCGATGCTCGCGCCGATATGCAGGCTCTGATCGTCGATCTGATAGGGCTGGGAAATTACGCGAATGATGCGTTCCGCGCGAGAATCGACCTCGTCGCCCGAACCGGTATGGGCGATGACGACCGCGAATTCGTCGCCGCCGAGCCGGCCGGCGACATCGCCGTCCTTCATGAGGCTCTGCAGGCGGGAGGCGACCTGTTCGAGCAGTTTGTCGCCGACGGGGTGACCCAGCGTGTCGTTGATGACCTTGAAGCGGTCGAGATCGATCATCAGGAAGGCGCTCGACGAGCCCTCTTTCAGCGAATGGGCGATCCGGTTCTGGAGGAGATCATTGGTATAGGCGCGGTTCGGCAGGCCGGTCAGGGCATCGTAATGCGCCATGTGGTGCGTGCGCCGCTCGGTTTTCCGCCGCTCGGTGATGTCGGCGAAAACGCCGCGATAGCTTGTAATCCGTCCTTCGGTATCGATGCGCGGCGAGCCGGAAATCTGCCACCAGCGTTCTTCCCCCTTGCGCATATAGCGGATCGGAATGTCGCTGAAGGTCCGGCCACGCTGGATCAGGTCGAGGAGATTTCTGACCCGGTCGTCAATCTCTTCATGCTGCCATCGCGGTCCAGCCAGCAACTCGAGAAGGGGCATGCCGGTCAGCTGCGCCGCCTCAATGCCGGATGCTTCGGAAAAGCGCGGAGAGGGGTGCTGGATGCATTTGCGCGCGTCGATCTGCCAGATCCAGTCGCTCTGATCGGTCTGCGAGTCGCGCAGCAGCAGGCTCAGCATCTTTTCCTTTTCGTCGAGTTTGATCCGGTCGCGAAGCTGTTCGAGGGCGGCGCGCCCGTTGATCAGGATGCCGTAGGAAAGACAGATGGCATAGCCGCCCGCAACACCGGCGATCCCGACCTGTCCGCTCTGCGCGAACATGAAGGCGAGTGCGGCGCCGACAATGCCGGTGATCGCCAGTCCGCCAAGCGGCAGCGTTGTCAGCGAAACGGCCGATGCACTCATGACGACGAGCGCGACGGCACCGAGCATGATCGCGTCTTCGACGCCGCCATAGGGAGCGAAAAAGAGGAGGGGGAGGGTCCAGAAAAGCGCGGTCGCAACGCTGTTGAAGATGGCGCGGTGGTGATCCTTGAGGCTGGCCTCGCCGCGCCGGTTCAGATTCTTGTGACGGGCTTTACCCACCGAGATCGACAGCAGCCCGAGGATCACAGCCCAGCCCGCCAGCAACGGGGTGGGCACGCGGCCGATGAACCACCAGATGACAAGGCCGGCAATCAATCCCAGCGCTATCATCGGGACGGCGGAACGGCGGCTGAGCTCGCGCAACTGCTCGGCGCGCACGAGCGTCGCGCTTCCGTCGCGAAAATCGCGCAAGCCGAGTATTTCGGGCCAGCCGATCGGGCCCGATGCGCCGTGCATCATCACTTTCCCCTCAGAGATGCGGAATATATCTCCGGGGGGTTAGCGATTTCCTGCCTTTATCGGTTAACAGAGCCCTATCCGCGATCCGGTACGGCTGAAATCAGGCCGCTATATCATATGGCTGGATTTCGCCGGACAGATAGAGATTGCGGGCTTTGGCGCGGCTGAGCTTGCCCGAACTCGTGCGCGGGAGCGTCCGCGGCGGAACGAGTTCGACGACGCATTGCATCCCGGTGATCGCGCGAACCTTTTCCCGGATCAGGCCGTGAAGTTTTGACCGTTCGTTAACGTCGGAGGTGCGGCACTGCACCAGAACGGCCGGTTCTTCCTCGCCATTGGCCGAAGTTATGGAAAAGGCAGCGATGTCGCCGGATTTGAACCCGGGCAGCTGCTCGACCGCCCATTCGATATCCTGCGGCCAGTGATTCTTGCCGTTGATGATGATCATGTCCTTGGCGCGGCCGACGATGTAGAGATATTCGTCGGAGAGATATCCCATGTCGCCAGTATCCAGCCAGCCGTCGACAAGGCAGGCATCGGTGGCTTCCTGGTCCCGGAAATAACCGTCCATGACGGCGGGGCTTTGCACCCAGACCTTGCCGATCTGCTTGTCGCCCAGAATTGAACCGTCCTCGCCGCGTATCTCGATCCGCGTGTCGCGAACCGCCTTGCCGCAATTGACGACAGCGCGATATCGTGGAGGCTGGTCGTTGTGGGCCACGGGGGCACCGGCCAGTTCGGCTTCCTCGACCAGCTCGACCACCAGCCCTTCACCCGCCGGCATCAGCGTCACCGCAAGCGTCGCTTCGGCCAGGCCATAGCTCGGGACGAAGCATTTCGGATCGAATCCGGCATCGGAAAAGGCGTCGGTAAAGGCCTGCATCACATCGGGCCGGATCATGTCCGCGCCATTGCCCGCGAGCCGCCAGCGCGACAAATCGAACCGCCCGGCGACATCGCTCTGGCTGCCGATACGGCGGGCACAGATGTCGTAACCGAAGGTCGGCGAATAGCTGCACGACGTGCCCGGATTGCGGCTGATCAGGTCGAGCCAGGCGAGCGGGCGCCGTGCAAAATCGGCGGTCTTCAGATAATCGGTCGAAACCTGGTTCGCGACCATCGAGAGCATGCAGCCGACCAGCCCCATGTCATGGTAGAAGGGCAGCCAGGATATGCAACGGTCCTCCTGTCCGATCAGCATGCCGTCGGCGTGCGAACCGAGATTGTGGAGTAGCGATTTGTGGCTGACCATCACGCCATGCGGAAACCGCGTAGAACCGCTGGAATATTGCAGATAGGCGATGTCGTTGGTGTCCGCCTGCGGCAGTTCGGTTTCCGGGTCGTCGCGCATCGCGAACTCGTCCCACCCTTCGCCTTCGACCGAACAGGCCTCGGCCGCCGCTTCGCACAGTTCGGCGATCTCGTCGGGATAGATGAGCAGTTTCGGATCGGAGCTGTTCAGCTGAACCGCCAGCTGGTCGACATATCCCTCCTTGCCGCCGAACGAGGTCGGCAACGGCAGCGGCACGGGCAGCGCGCCGGCATAGACGGCACCGAAGAAGAGCGCGCAGAATTGCGGCTCGGTGTCGGCGATCAGGGCGATCCGGTCTCCCGGTTCGATGCCATGAGCGATCAGCCTGCGCGCCGCGGCGAGCGCGTCTTCGCGCAGTTCGCGAAAGGGATAGGCGCGGATGAGCTTGCCGCGTGCATCGTGGAAGTTGAATCCGCGTTGCCCACGCGCCGCATAGTCGAGCGCCTCGCCGGTCGTGGCGAAGTCCGCGAACCGTCGCGGGAGATCGTCGTGAATGGGTGTCGGTGTGAGCTCTTCGGCCATCGGCTGATTTCCCGCCTTTTTACGCACTCTGGTCGTTGATTGCGCGCAATCTGCGAAAGCGCAGGTGGCGCGAGGATTCCTGTATCCTGACTAGCCGATGCGCCGCGTTCAAATTCCGGCCCGACTATGGCACAAAGATGGCGAGTGAATCGCCGGAAAGACCGCAAGCCGCGTCCGCCGCTGGACGAAGAGAGCCTGAGGGAGCTGGGACTGACCTATGTCGGCCGGTATGCAACGACTCGCGCCAAGCTGTCGCGCTATCTTCATCGCAAGATTTACGAACGCGGATGGGATGGCGAGGGCGAACCGCCGGTCGAGGCGTTGGCCGAGCGTTTTACCGAGCTCGGCTATATCGACGACGCCGCATTCGCCGAAAGCCGCGCGCGTTCGCTCGGAAATCGCGGCTACGGTCCCAGACGCGTCAAGGAGGCGCTCTGGGGAGCCGGGATCGAGGAGGAGGATGGGTTCGAGGCAATAATAGCCGCCGAATCAAAGGCATGGAACGCGGCGGAGATATTCGCGCGCAAGCGCCGCATCGGTCCCTATGCGCGGGAAGAGCTGGATTTGGCTCGCAAACGCAAGGCGATGGCCGCCATGCTGCGCGCCGGGCACGATATCGCCATCGTCCGCCGCTTTGTCGATGCCGAGCCGGGTGAGGTTCCCGAACCACCCGACTGACCCGCTTCGCGCACGGAAATTTCGACATTTGCGTGAATCGTGATACATCCGACGCATAGGGGGTAGTCGATGAGTAGCGAGAGTAACCTCGCGGCATATGATGTTGCCGACGATGTGGCGGATGCCCCGGATCACGAATCCGGGCCTGCGGTTTCGGGTATCGTCAAATGGTTTGACGGTGCGCGCGGCTATGGCTTTCTTGTGCCCGATGACGGTGGCGGCGACATCCTGATCCATTTTTCGGTGTTGCGCGAACATGGCGCGCGGAACCTTCCGGACGGCGCCAGGGTCGAATGCGAATGCGTGGAGCGCGAGAGGGGGCGGCAGGCCAGCCGCATCCTCGCGATCGACATATCGGTAGCCGGGCAAAATTCGAACGGGCACCATTCCCCCGACGCTGCGAACGACGAGATGCTCGCGGAGGCGGGCGATTTCCTGCCTGTCACGGTAAAATGGTTCAACCGGGTCAAGGGCTATGGCTTCCTGCTCGCCGACGACTGCGAACGCGATATCTTCGTCCATATGGAAACGGTAAGACGGTCGGGCTTTTCCGAGATCGAAACCGGCGAGGCGCTGCGCGCACGGATTTCCGAGGGAGAAAAGGGGCCGCTGGCGGTTGTAATAGCAGCCCGCGAATAAGGCCGCTTCCGCCGCGAGAACAGTTGGCTGTCCGGCGAAAGGTCGCTACAGGCCTTCACTGTCATGGGAATCTTCAAGAGCATTTTTACCTGGTGGGACGGTGCCACGATCGGCACCGCCTTCTATTCGATGCGCAAGGGCCGCAAGGTCGGCGAGGACGCGTTCGGCAATCGCTACTATGAGAGCAAGAAGGGCCCGCGTCGCCGCTGGGTGATCTATTCCGGCAGTAACGATGCGAGCAATGTGCCCGCCGAATGGCATGGCTGGCTGCACCAGACGGTCGAGGAAGCACCCGACGCTTCCGGGATTCCCGTGCGGCAATGGGAAGCACCCTATGTCGCCAATCGCACCGGCACCGGCGAGGCTTACCTGCCGGCCGGCGCGCTCCAAAAGGCCGCGCCGCGTGCGCGCGCCAGCGGCGATTACGAAGCCTGGAGCCCCTGATGTCGACCGTGCGCACCCATCTTGTCGAGGCGGCGGTCGGACTGGCCGTGGTCGTGGCTGCGGTCCTGCTGCTGCTCTTCTTTCTCGGCCGCACCGGCGCGGGTGCGGGCGACGACGCGATCGAGGTAACGGCGATCTTTCCCAATGTCGGGGGCATCGATGTCGGTACGGACGTGCGCGTCGCCGGCATGACGATCGGCGAAGTGACCGACATCTCGCTCGATACCGAAATGTACCAGGCCGAAGTCCGCATGGCGCTCGACAGCTCGGCCGGGCTGCCCAATGACAGCAGCGCGGCGATTACCAGCGAAGGGCTTTTGGGCGGCAGCTATATTTCGTTGTTGCCCGGCGGCTCGACCGACGCATTTGCCGATGGCGACGTTATTCTCGATACCCAGGGCGCGATCGATATGACTGGTCTGATCGGTTCGATGATCAACGACAGTGGCAGCAGCGGTGGTGATCCCGGCGGCACGATGGCCGAAGATGACGGTTTCGACACCATGTCCGAAGACTTTTAGGAGGCCGACGAACCGTGAGACTGATGCTTGCGGCGGCCGGGCTCGTTTTGCTGGCGGGATGCGGAACCGGCGGAGACGCCCCCGATCCGGAAGCGCCGCCGGACGACCTCGCGCTCGACGATGACAGCGATGCGCTTGAGATCGAGGATGTCGAGGAAGTCGGGCCGCTGACGACTTCGATGGAAGGCGTGACGCCGATGAGCGAGCGCGTCGCCGTGCTCGGCCTGCTCAACAAACGCAACGGATTGTCGCGCGAATTGCGGCTACGGCCCGGCGAATCGACGCGGGTCGGCAATGTTCTGGTACGCCTGCGCGCCTGCGAAACCACGGCGCCGTGGGAGCCGCAGCAGCTGACCGGCGCGTTCGTCCAGTTGCTTGTGCGCGTTCAGGATCCGCGCAACCCGGATGCCGAGGATCGCTGGCAGCGTGTCTTTTCCGGCTGGCTCTACAAGGAGCGCCCCGCGCTCAATGTCGTCGAGCACCGCCTTTACGACGTCTGGCCCAAGGCTTGCGAGATGACATGGCCGGGCAGCGCGCCGTCGGAATCGGCTCCTTCGGAGTCCTCGAGCGCGCCGAGATCGGCGCCGGCTGCGAACAACGCCCCCGCGCCGGCCGAGCCGGAATCGGCGCCCGAAGAACCTAGCGCGGAATCGAGCAACGAGGTATAATCGTCGCGCGAAATCTCGATCGCGCCGAGCGATGCGAGATGATCGGTCATGAACTGGCAATCGAGCAGGACGAAGCCGCCCGCCATCATCCGCGCGACGAGATGCGCCAGCGCGACCTTCGAAGCGTTGGATTCGCGGCTGAACATGCTCTCGCCAAAAAATGCCCGGCCGAGCCGTACCCCGTAAAGGCCGCCGACCAGGTCGCTTCCCCGCCAGCATTCGATCGAATGGGCATAGCCGCGCCGGTGCAGATCGCCATAAGCAGCCTCGATCGACGGGTTGATCCAGGTATCGGGGCGTTCGGGGCGGCTTTCCGCGCAGGCGGCGAGCGTTGCGGCGAAATCCTTGTCGCGCGTCACCCTGAACCGGTCCGACCGGACAAACTTGCGGAGCGAGCGTGACAGGTGAAACCCGTCCAGAGGGAGGATCGCGCGCTTTTTCGGTTCGACCCAGTAGACGTCCTCGGCGCCCCGGCTGTCGGCCATCGGAAAAACGCCGACCGAATAGGCGCGCAGGAGCAGCGAGGGGTCTAGCGTTGTCACCATGCCAGAATAGCCGCGCGTCGATCGCGCGTCATCCACCGTATGATCGCGACTGTGCAGTCCGATCTAATCGTCGGCGCGAAGCACCTCGAAATAGGCAAGAAGTTTGTCGATATTTTCGTCTTCGAACACGAAGATCGGCATTCCGGCGGTATGGCCGATCTGAATGCCGGTCCTCAGCGAACCCGCCATCATCGGCGCGGGCAATTGATGTGCCGCGCGGCGAAGGCTGGGCGCATCGGGATTGGGCGATTCGCCGCCTTCCAGCGCGTGGCAACCGGCGCAATGTGCCGCGGCAAAGGCGCGGCCCTCGGCGGCGCTGCCCGTCAGCGTATCGGCGCCCCGGTCCGTCACGCAGGCTGCACTGAGCAGCGGGACAGCGAGAATGAGCAGATGCTTGATCACAGAAACGCTCCCTTCCGTCAGCGCTGTCTAACGCCACAATTGCGACGAATACAACCAGTCTCGCTCGATGGAGGGCGCGGGTAACCGCATTCGGAATAGGCGCCTGGTCAACGACGAAACACGACGAGCAGACTGGCCCTAAAGCTTGGCGATCCGCTTTTCGATGCCGCGCCACAGTCTCTCGAACGCCTGAGCGGCGGGACTGCGCGGCGCGAACTCGCCAAGCGGCTCGCGCCGGTCGGCCATCTGTTCGACGACGCTGGCATAGGGGATGGCCGGCCAGTCGGGATTCTCGTCGAGCGCAGCGCCGTGCAGGTTGCGGCGGCGATCGACCATCATATGCACGGGCAGGATCGCCGTCCGGCCCTTGTGATGTTGCTCGATATGGCGCGCGACTTCGTTGAAGGCCCGGCGGGACAGCGGGGAGGGGATGACCGGCACGATGACGATATCGGCGGCACGGATGATCTGGTCGCTGGTCTCTGTCAGCCCGGGCGGACAGTCGATGATGATCCGGTCATATTCCGATGACACGGTCGAAATGATCTTGGCGAGCCGCTTCTTCTTGCCGATCGAGCGGAAGAGCCCGTCGAGGCCGCGCAGCGAGCGGTCCGCGACGAGAAGGTCGAGCCGGTCGATGCCGGTCGAGCGGATCAGCTTGCCAGCTTTGACTTCCTCCTCGTACACCGCATCGGCGAGACGCTTGGGGCGCTTTCCCAGCTTGATGAGGAAGGTCGAGGCGGCTTGCGCGTCGAGATCCCAAAGCAGGGTCCGGCGCGAGGACAGGGTGGCGGCGCACCAGGCGAGGTTCACCGCCAGCGATGTCTTCCCCACGCCGCCCTTCAGGCTGTAGATCGCAATGGTGCACATATGCGCCGAATTAGCGCCTGTGTCGCGGCAAGCCAATCGGCGCGCCGGGCAAGGCTTCTCGATTTGGGACGCCCGGCGTTTGCCGTGGCAAAAACCGCTGCTAGATCAGTTCCTTGACGAGATCCTGCGGACGGCAGAGGCGCACGCCTTTTTCGGTCTCCACGATCGGCCGGTTGATCAGGATCGGATTCTTCACCATCGCATCGAGGATCGCATCGTCGCTGACATCGGGATCGGTGAGGCCCAGCTCCTTCGCCAGCGGTTCCTTGGCGCGCAGCCCGTCGCGCGGTGTCATATCAGCCCGCTTGTAGAGTTCCGCCAGCTTCTTCTTCGTCGGCGGTTCCTTCAGATATTCGATGACGCGGACGGCGATGGCAGGCGCCTTTTCCAGAATCTCCAGCGTCTTGCGCGACGTGCCGCACCGGGGGTTGTGGTAGATGATGGCCTGCATCGGAAGCGTCACTCCTGAATCGTCAAAGGTTGCGAAGAACGTCCATCGCCTCGTCGCGCCGGTCCCAGGGGACGAAGACGTGATCGTGATGATAGGCGGCTACTATATTGGAACTGATCTCCTTTTCGGCAAGCGCCGTCGCGATCGCGGCCGACAGCCCTACCGATTCGAGCGCGCTATTAGCGCCGATCGTGATTTTTGCCCAGCCCGATTGATGCGGGATATCGAGACCCTTGAGCAGCTCGGCGAGAGCGATGACGCTGGCGCCTTCGGCTTCGGCAAAGGTCGCCACCGGGACGAGGCCCTGCGGCCAGCCCTGACCGATCGGGATCGTCGCGAAGCCATGCTCCTCCTCGGCGAGCATGGGTTGGAGACCGCCCTCGGGGACGCCGGTTTGTTTGCCCGTCGTCATGAAATCAGTCCGTCGGCTTTTCCGCTGCCCGCTTGGCGAGCCATTCCTCGAGCCATTTGATCGTATAGTCGCCGGCGCGGAATTCGGGATCGTCGACCAGCGCCTGGTGCAGCGGGATTGTCGTCTGGACGCCCTCGATCACCATCTCTTCGAGCGCGCGCCGGAGCCGCATGATGCAGCGTTCCCGGTTGCTCCCGAAGACGATCAGTTTCGCGATCATCGAATCATAATAGGGCGGGATCGAATAGCCCGAATACAATCCGCTATCGACGCGGACATGCATTCCGCCCGCGGGGTGATAATTGGTGACCTTGCCCGGCGAGGGGGCGAAGGTTTCGGGGTGTTCGGCGTTGATCCGGCACTCGATGGCATGGCCGCGGAAGGAAATGTCCTCCTGCCGTACCGATAGCGGTTCGCCGGCGGCGATCTGAATCTGCTCGCGGACGAGGTCGACCCCCGTGATCATCTCGGTGATCGGGTGCTCGACCTGCAGCCGCGTGTTCATTTCGATGAAGTAGAAGCCGCCATCCTCGTAGAGGAACTCGATCGTACCGGCACCACGATAGCCCATATCGGCCATCGCCTTGGCGCAGATATCGCCCATGCGGGTCCGCTCCTCGGGCGTGATCGTCGGGCCGGGGGCTTCCTCGAGCACCTTCTGATGGCGGCGCTGCAGCGAACAGTCGCGCTCGCCCAGATGGATCGCATTGCCCTTGCCGTCGCCGAAGATCTGAAACTCGATATGGCGCGGATTGCCAAGATATTTTTCCAGGTAAACGGTATCGTCGCCGAACGCCGATTTGGCTTCGGATCCGGCCTGTCTCATCAGCGTTTCGAGCTTGTCGGCACTCGGCACGACCTTCATGCCGCGCCCACCGCCGCCCGATGCCGCCTTCACGATCAGCGGATATCCGATTTCGGCGGCAATCTTCTGCGCTTCGCCGATGTCGCGGACCGCGCCGTCCGAGCCGGGGACGAGCGGCAGGCCGAGCGCGCCGGCCGTTTTCTTCGCTTCGACCTTGTCGCCCATCACACGGATATGTTCGGGCTTGGGGCCGATCCAGATGATCTCGTGATCCTCGACGATCGAGGCGAACTTCTCGTTCTCGGAAAGGAAACCATAGCCCGGATGGATCGCGTCGGCGCCGCTGATCTCGGCGGCCGAAATGATGTTCGGGATGTTCAGATAGCTTTCGGTCGCGGACGGCGGTCCGATGCAGACGGCCTCGTCGGCGAGGATCACATGCTTCGCCTGCGCATCGGCGGTCGAGTGCACGGCCACCGTCTTAATGCCCATTTCATGGCACGCGCGATGGATGCGAAGCGCGATCTCGCCGCGATTGGCAATCAGGACCTTTTCGATAGCCATGCGGACCGCCTATTCGACGGCGACGAGCGGCTGATCGAATTCGACCGGTTCGCCGTTCTCCACGAGGATCGCCGTGACCTTGCCCGATTTCGGCGCCGGGATCTGGTTCATCACCTTCATCGCCTCGATGATCAGCAATGTATCGCCCTCGGAAACGCTGTCGCCGACCTTGATGAAGGGGTCGGCGCCCGGTTCGGCGGCAAGATAGGCTGTGCCGACCATCGGTGACTTGATCGCGCCGGGATGATCGGCAGCGGGTTCGGCGGCAGGCGCGGATGCCGGAGCCAAAGGTGCGGGCGCAGGCGCGGCCACCGGAGCGGCAACGGCGCCGCCCAGCGTCCGGGCCACGCGGACGCGGCGTCCATTGTCCTCGACCTCGATTTCGGAAAGCTTGGTATCGTCGAGCAGCTCGGCAAGCTGCCGGATCAAATCGGTATCGACCTGCATGGCGCCGTTATCGTCGCCGGTGTCGTCGGTCATTGCGTACCCCTGTATAACAATGCGGCACGAGGCCGCCTCAAGCGCCCGCTCTTACTCAAAGCGCTAGGGCCGCGTCCAGCGCCAGCAGATAGGATTGTGCGCCGAAACCCGAAATCGTGCCCTTCGCGGCCATGCCGACAAGGCTTTGATGGCGGAATTCCTCGCGCGCATGCGGATTGGAGAGGTGAACCTCGATGACCGGCACCGAAATCGCCTTGATCGCATCATGCAGCGCCACCGAGGTATGCGTGAAACCGGCGGCATTGAGCAGCACGGCCTTCGCCCCGTCCGCCTGCGCCTCGTGCAGCCAGTCGATCAGATGACCTTCATGATTGGATTGCCGCACCTCGACCTCGGCATGGGACGCGATCGCCGCGTCTTCGATCCGCCCGGCAATCTCGTCGAGCGTCTCGCTGCCATAGATGTCCGGCTCGCGCGTGCCGAGCAGGTTCAGATTGGGCCCGTTGAGGACGTAGATCAGCACTTTGTCCGCCATATGCGAAAAGCCTCTGGTTGCGGCATGCGGGGGCCGCCACCTATATGCGGCTGCGAAGACAAAGCAAATCATCCAGTAGCGAGCACGGACGGGCAGATGGCGGACGACGGCACGATTTCGATCAGGGTCAATGGCGAGCACCGGCGCGTGCACCGCGGCCTGACGATCGCGCAGCTGGCAAGCGAGGAGCTCGGCCTCGACCCGGCCAAGCTTGCCGTGGAACGCAATCTGGAGGTCGTGCCGCGGTCGACGCACGACAGCGTCGAGGTGCAGGACGGTGACGAGCTCGAGATCGTGCATTTCGTGGGCGGGGGTTAGGCAGCTTTGGCGATCTGGCGGGGCCTCCTTTCTTTCCTGCTGCTCGCTCTTGGCGGTGGTTACGCGATTGCCCTGCTGGTAATGGAAAATTGCACTCAGGCTGCAGCGGACTCGTTATCCTTTGGCTGGGCGGTTCTGGCTTCCAATATTGTTGGCTTCTTCCTGCTCAGGCGAGAATATTCGACAGCTGATATTCTGTCAGTGGCGCTTCTGCCGATGGTTGCGGCGGTCTGGTACAGCTGGTTTGCAGTCAGTTTTGCTGCAGCGTGGCTTACATCGGATGTCTCGTCTTGTGAGGCGCTGACCGGTCTGCCCTTCGAAGCCGACGGACGCGAAGCAATGCACGTAACGATTTGGATAGGCGTCGCACTATCGTTCTGGCTGTGTTTAGCCTACGCGATCCTGCGCGCCAGAGGAATCAATGGAAGATGACTGTGAACGCAAGGGCAAACATTAATGTCGCAAACGATAACTGGACCGTGGCGGGGCAGCCCTCCCGCTCGCGCCTGATCGTCGGCACGGGCAAGTACAAGGATTTCG
>NZ_CAKZNF010000049.1 GCF_937129435.1 uncultured Parasphingopyxis sp.
GGCCGCTCACGCGCCTTTGTCGTCGATAGGGTCAACCGCTCGACCGTTACCCCTATCGTTCTCAAGAATGTTGACCGCAGCGCCCGCCTCGCAACCGATGAAGGCCCTCACTATCGCTTCGTCGGCAAGCATATGCGCGACCACAAGGCCGTGAACCACTCCGCCAAGGAATGGGCGCGCGGCAATGTCCATATCAATACCGTCGAAGGCTATTGCAGCATCTTCAAGCGCGGCATGACCGGCATCTATCAGCATTGCGACAAAGCCCATCTGCACCGCTATCTGGCGGAGTTCGATTTCCGTTACACGAACCGCGAAAACCGTGGCTACGACGATGGCGAACGTGCTGATCGCATCCTCAAAGGTATTCGCGGCAAACGCTTGACCTATCGGCGGACTGACCAAGCCCAAGTCGCTTAGTCAAAAGGCCCGTTTGCTGCTACGCCTGAGAAGGAAACGACTCAGGAGAGGCAAATGAAAAGCCCAAACGAACGTATTTCTGGTTTAGAGGACGCCGTTGAGCAACTCCAAAGGGATTTGCTCAATTCAATCGGAGCCGCCGGTTTCGCCTTACACAAGGCGCTCGAAGGCCTCATGGATCAGAAAAGGTTAAGCTACATCGAAAAACGGCTAATCTGGGAAGATGTCATGAAGGAATATTCGGAAAGCCTTTATTCGTCTCCCGATCTCTGGCGGAGGGTTGAATATCGCCTTGCCGACATCGCGAAGGGGAGTCACCGCCGCTAAGCCATTCCTGGGCTTCGGCGGCGAAGCCGAGAGCATTCGAAATGGCTTCAGCCACGATCTGTCTCACCTTCTCTTCTGTCACCGTTCTTCTCCTTCTTCGGCGTGAACGGCTTCGGCGGCGTTTTCAGCATCCGCTTTAGCACCTTGTCCATTTTCTTTTGATCGGGGTCTGACATGGCATCCTCTGACGATCTGGTCGAACAGCTATTGCCTTTCGACATATCAGATCCAGCCAAGGTTACGAAAGAGCAGCTAGAATATATGCGCGAACTGGCGCGGCAGATCATTGAGGTGACAGAGCCGCATCGCGAACTGGCCGAAAGGATTGGCTTCCTTTCGATGGAGTCCGCTGGCCTAGATGTCGTCATCGACAAGTTGTTCGAGCCACTCCTAAATTGCACCAGAGCCGAAGTGGCGAGCATCGTGCCGGAAAATTTTGACGCCCGCTCAGCGATGCTCAAGCGCCTGCTCACAATCAACGAAATTGACGACGCTTGGCAGAATTGGATCGTGGCTCTGCTCAATCGCGTGGCTACGGAGCTGGCCCCAAACCGAAACCGGGTCATCCATGATGCTTGGCAAGTCGAAAACGGGCGCTTCCGACGCACCCAGCGCCGCGCCATTGTCGGCAAGGCTCAAGCCCGCGAGCCGAAGTCACTTTTGGTCGATCCCGAAACCGAGGTGCCTCTAGAGTCCATTGATAAGCTGATTACGTGCACTGGAACGGTCAGCGAGGCTTTGAAGGTTGCAGTTGCAGCCCTTCGTCAGTGGCGGTCTGAAGGACAACTTCCACCAATTGATCCGCAATGGCTTCCAGCGAGTAAGCCGAATGTTCGATGCCCGATGTTCCAACGGCCTCCAGAATGGCCCGAGAAACCCTTGATTCCGCTTCGCTTCGAAACTGATTGAACTGCGCCGGCCTGTCCAGCGAATCATGCGCCATTGGAGCGTCCTACGTCAAGTATATATAAATCCAACGAGCGATTTGTGCAGTGGGTGACATGATCGTCGATGCGACTATGGCGAGCGGTGCCCCCAAACACGGCCGCCCTACACATGGATTTGACTCGACAACCCCGCGAGGCGCGGGCATCTGTCGCGGCTTATGCAAGGCGGTGGATTCTCCAACATCCGGAAATTGCTGGCATCTTTGATGCTGGCGCTTGCCCTTGGCGCGTGCGCCACGACGCAGGCCGGGCCGAACGGCCTGGCCGATCGCGACCCCTATGAGGAATTCAATCGCGATATCTTCTCGGCCAACCAGGCCGTGGACGGCGCGGTTATCCGGCCGGTGGCGGATGGCTATCGCGCCATTGCGCCGGTACCGGTGCGACAGGGCGTGACCAACTTCTTCGCCAATTTGAGCGAACCCTGGTCGTTCGTGAACAACGTTCTGCAGGCGCGACCGGAGCGGGCCTTGCGCAATCTGGGGCGGTTCGTGCTCAATTCCACGATCGGGATCGGCGGACTGATCGACGTCGCCTCGGCGATCGGGATCGAGCCGGCGCCCGAGGATTTCGGCCAGACGCTGGCGGTGTGGGGCGTCGGCGACGGGGGGTATCGCGTGCTGCCGCTGTTCGGTCCGTCGACATCGCGCGGGATCGTCGGCCGGATCGTCGATATCGTTGCCAATCCGACGACGATCTTCATGCAACGCGAACTCAACTTTTCGACCGGCGCGATGTGGGCGCTGCGCGCGGGCGAGCTCGTCAACACGCGCGCCAATGTGACCGATGCCGGCGGCGATGCGTTTCTCGAAAGCAGCGTGGACCCCTATGCGGCGGCGCGATCGGCCTTTTTCCAGCAGCGCGAGGCGGCGATCCTCAACTATGATGTCGACGAACTGGGCCAGGACGGCGGGGGTGCGGACGCCGAGTTCGACGCCGCGCTGGAGGAACTGGAGGAAGGGCAGGGCGAGACCGTGCCCCCCGCCGATGGCGAAATCGCGCCGGAGACCGAAAGCGACCTGATTTGGGACGGCGGGTTCGATGAATCGCCCGGCCCCGGAACGATCGGCTGAATATCTCGCCGCATAGTGCGATGCAAAAAGTCAATCTTGCGTTAGCGGTTCCGGAAGGTTAGGAACCGCGCGACTGGTTGTCGGGGGCAATCTCCGTGACCTTTGTCGCTAGAGTTGTTCTTTTGCAAACAAACGGGGGAGAATTATCCCATGAAAAAGACTATTGCTATCTCGCTGGCCGCCGTTGCTTCGCTCGGCCTCGCTGCTTGCGCCGAAACCGAAACGGCTGCCGAGGAAGAAACCACGGAAGAAGCCGAAGCCGACATGGAAGCCACGGCTGACGAAGCCGAAGCCGATATGGAAGCGATGGGCGAAGACATGGAAGCCATGGGCGACGAAGCCATGGGCGAAATGGAAGCCGCCGCTGACGACGTTGAAGCTGCTGCTGACGACGCCGCCGCTGAGATGGACGGCGAGATGTAATCTCGCTTCCAGCGAATTCGAAAAGGGTCGTGCTCCTTGCCGGGCGCGGCCCTTTTCTTTTGCCCATGGCCTGTGCGATGGGCCAGTCGGCTGGTGAAACAGGGGAGAGGCCATGCGTATTGCGATTCTTGCACCATTGGTGACGGCGATAGCGATGACGATCACGGGCTGCGGTGCGCCGGAGGATGCAGAGGGGCTGACGGCGGCGGAAAATCGCGAGCTCGACGAGGCTGCCGCTCAGCTCGATGCGGCGCAGGAAGAAGCGCAGATGGGGATGCGCGAAGCGGAAGCCGCCGAGGCTGCCGCGGCCGGGCAGGCGGAAACCGACGAACCCGAACACTAACCGGATCGCCGTTCACGCGGCACAGGCATGAAAAAAGGGCCGGGAAATCGCTTCCCCGGCCCCTTTTTTTCGCGTTGGTGACGCAGGCCTTTAGAAGCCCATGCCACCCATACCGCCCATGCCGCCCATATCGGGCATGGCGGGCGCAGACGACTTGTCTTCCGGCAGCTCGGCGACGGTGGCTTCCGTCGTGATGAGCAGACCGGCGACAGACGCGGCGTCCTGCAGCGCGGCGCGAACGACCTTGGTCGGATCGACAACGCCGGCCTTGACCAGATCTTCATATTGATCGGTCGCGGCATTGAAGCCCATATTCTCGTCCTTGCCGTCGACCAGCTTGCCGGCGACGACGGCACCGTCGAAGCCCGCATTCTCGGCGATCTGGCGCACCGGCGCTTCGAGCGCACGGCGAACGATGTCGATGCCGCGGGTCTGGTCGGGATTCTCGCCTTCCAGGCCTTCGAGAGCGGCCTTGGCGTAAAGAAGCGCCGTACCACCGCCGGGGACGATGCCCTCTTCGACGGCCGCGCGCGTGGCGTGCAGCGCGTCATCGACGCGGTCCTTGCGTTCCTTCACTTCGATCTCGGTGGCACCGCCGACCTTGATCACGGCGACACCGCCGGCGAGCTTGGCGAGACGTTCCTGCAGCTTCTCACGGTCATAGTCGCTGGTCGTGTTCTCGACCTGCTGACGGATCGCCTCGCAGCGGCCCTTGATCGAAGCCGCGTCGCCCGCACCGTCGACAATGGTCGTGTTGTCCTTGTCGATGGTGACGCGCTTGGCTTCGCCGAGCATGCCGAGCGTGACGTTCTCGAGCTTGATGCCGAGATCTTCCGAGATCATCTCGCCCTTGGTCAGGATCGCGATGTCCTCGAGCATCGCCTTGCGGCGATCGCCGAAGCCCGGCGCCTTGACGGCCGCGACCTTCAGGCCGCCGCGCAGCTTGTTGACGACGAGCGTGGCCAGAGCCTCGCCCTCGATATCCTCGGCGATGATCAGCAGCGGACGGCCCGACTGGACGACCGATTCGAGGATCGGCAGCATCGGCTGCAGGCTCGTCAGCTTCTTCTCGTGGATCAGAATGTACGGGTTATCGAGCTCGACATTCATCTTTTCCGGGTTGGTGACGAAATAGGGCGAAAGATAGCCGCGGTCGAACTGCATGCCCTCGACGGTGTCGAGTTCGAATTCGAGACCCTTGGCCTCTTCGACCGTGATCACGCCTTCCTTGCCGACCTTTTCCATGGCCTCGGCGATCTTCTCGCCGACTTCCTTGTCGCCATTGGCCGAGATCGTGCCGACCTGGGCGACTTCCTCGGTGCCGGAAACTTCGCGCGAACGGCTCTGCAGGTTCTCGACGACCTTGATCGTGGCGAGATCGATGCCGCGCTTGAGGTCCATCGGGTTCATGCCGGCGGCGACCGACTTCATGCCTTCCTTGACGATCGACTGGGCGAGAACGGTCGCCGTCGTCGTGCCGTCACCGGCGATGTCGTTGGTCTTCGAAGCGACTTCGCGGACCATCTGCGCGCCCATATTCTCGAACTTGTCCTTCAGTTCGATTTCCTTGGCGACGGTCACGCCGTCCTTGGTGATACGGGGCGATCCGAACGATTTCTCGATGACGACATTGCGGCCCTTCGGACCCAGCGTCACCTTCACCGCGTTGGCGAGCGTGTCCACGCCCTTCATGATGCGCTCGCGCGCGTCGCGCGAGAATTTCACGTCTTTGGCTGCCATTTTAGCTTACCTTTGTTCTTGAGGGTTCCTGGAATGAAAAAAGCGACTGTCCTCAGCCAACGATGCCGAGAATGTCGCTTTCCTTCATGATGAGCAGGTCTTCGCCGTCGAGCTTGACCTCGGTGCCCGACCATTTGCCGAACAGGATGCGGTCGCCGGCCTTGACGTCAAGCGGGGTGATCTTGCCGTCATCCGACTTGAGGCCCGTGCCGGCGGAGACGACTTCGCCTTCCTGCGGCTTTTCCTGGGCGCTGTCGGGGATGATGATGCCGCCGGCCGTCTTTTCCTCGGCCTCGACGCGACGAACGAGCACGCGATCGTGCAACGGACGAAATCCCATATTCGAAATCCTTTCTGTTGTCCCAAAGGCGAAAACCGGATCATTTCAACCTACCGAAATGCCGCGGATTTCCGCCGATGCCCTTAACAAGCTTTAGCACTCACTGATGGAGAGTGCTAACAGAAGCGATGTAGTCGGGTTCACCTGGCGTTCAAGGAAAAAAAGCGCCGGCGGCACAAAAATTTTCATCGCCTGCCGTAACCGGTTTCCGCCGCGCGCCGAACCGAGACGCGAATAGGGATATCGCCTGCCGGGCGGGCATGAAGGGCGATGTAGTGAGTCATGATCGAAACACCAGAGACGATGCGGTCGCTGCTGCAAGCCGGCAGGGAGCCTGCTAATCTCTCGCCATGGCTGCGGACGAGGCAACACTCGCGCATCTTATGGCGCAGGCCCAGCATGGCGACAGGGCGGCCTATCGCGAGCTGCTGGGCGAATGCGATGCATGGTTGCGGCGGTTCTACGGCCGCAAGGCGCATCCCGATGCGCTGGAGGATCTCGTGCAGGAAACGCTGATCTCGCTCCACCGCAAGCGCGCCTCCTGGGACAGCGACCGGGCGTTCCTGCCGTGGCTGGCGGCGATCGCCCGCTATCGCTGGCTCGATCACCTGCGCAGGGTTTACCGTGCGCCGGAGGCCGAACTGGCTGTCGAGCCGGCGGTCGAGAGCGAGGAAGATGCCGTCGGCGCGCGGCTCGGCGTCGACCGGCTGCTCGGCACGATCCCGGAGGCGCAGGCGCTGGCGATCCGGCTGACCAAGATCGATGGGCTGAGCGTTGCCGAAGCCTCCGCCAGGAGCGGGCAATCGGAATCGGCGGTGAAGGTCAACGTCCATCGCGGGCTGAAGCGCATGGCGGCGCTGATCGAGGAAACCACATGACCGACCGCCCCGATCTTGACGCGCTGGCCGACGATCTCCGCCCGGTTCGCCCCATCCGGTCCTGGTCGGTTGCCGCCATCGCCTTGCTTGCCGCTATGGGCGGCGGGATGCTGGTGATCGGGCTGATCGGCGCGCGCAGCGCCTATGGCCCATCCTTTGCCGATCCGATCTTCGTGTTGCGCGCCGGGCTGCTCGCGCTGCTTGCCATCGCCTGCCTCGTTTCGATCGCACGGATGGCGCGGCCGTCGCTCGGCAGCAGCCATGGCGGCTGGCGCTGGGCGTTGGCCGCGGCGGCGATCGTGCCGCTCGCGGCGGTTGTGGTGGCGATTGCCGACGGGGTGCCGCTTTCCGAACGCATGCATATGTGGGACGGGATGGAATGCCTGCGCTGGTCGCTCGGCATTGCACTGGCGACGGGGGCGGCGCTCACGCTGTGGCTTCGCCGCGGCGCGCCTGTCTATCCCGAACGCGCGGGCTGGCTCGTCGGGATTGCCGCGGGCAGCCTCGGCGCCTTCGCCTATGCGTTGCACTGCCCGCATGACGACATCGTCTATATCGCAATCTGGAACGGGATCGCGCTGGTTGCCGCGGCGGTGATCGGCCGGCTTGCCGTCCCGCACGCGATACGCTGGTAGCGGCGGCGTCGATCACCATTTGTCTTCGTGCCGTGCTGCGCCTAAATCGGCGGCGAAAGCGAAGGTGAATGACGATGCGGTTGCTGCGCGGTGCATGGAAGATCCTGGTGGCGATCAAGGACGGCCTCGTCCTGATCTTCATGCTGTTGTTCTTCTGGTTACTCTACATGCTGCTGAGCTTCAGCCCCAATCCCGCCGTGCCGTCGAGCGGCGCGCTCTACATGAACCTCAACGGCACGATCGTCGAACAGCCATCGGAACCTGCGCCGGTCGAGGTGCTGAGCGGCACCGCCGACAATCTGCGCGAATACCGGCTGCGCGATATCGTCCGCGCGCTCGACGCGGCGGCGACCGATGATCGGATCACGGCCGTTGCACTCGATCTCGACGGGTTTCTGGGCGGCGGGCAGAGCGCCATCCTCGAGGTTGGCGATGCGATCGAGCGGGTGCGCGAGGCGGGCAAGCCCGTCATCGCCTATGCCACCGGCTATGCCGATTCGGGCTATGCGCTGGCCGCCCATGCGAGCGAGGTCTGGGTCAATCCGATGGGCGGCGCACTGATCGTCGGACCCGGCGGCAATCGGCTCTATTATGGCGATATCCTGCGCCGTTACGGCGTCACCGCCAATGTCTTCCGCGCCGGGCAATATAAGAGCGCGGTCGAACCTTATACCGAAAACCAGATGTCGCCCGAAGCGCGCGAGGCGAATCAGGCTCTTGCCGACACGCTGTTCGAGATCTGGCGCGAAGACGTGGCCCGCGCCCGGCCCGATGCCGATCTGGAAAGCATCATCGCCGCGCCCGCCGATACGGTCGAAGCCGCTGGCAACGATTTGTCGCGCGCCGCTCGTGCGGCCAATCTGGTCGATCGGGTCGGCGGGCGCGAAGCTTGGGTCGCGCGCATCGCGGAAATCGCAGGCGAGGGTGTGGGCGAGAACAGCCCCGGTTTCCAGGCCGTTCCGCTCGCCAACTGGATCGCCGCGAACCCCGCGCCGACCGGCGGATCGGAGATCGGCGTGATTACGGTGGCGGGCACCATCGTCGATGGCGAGGCCGGTCCCGGCACGGCGGGCGGGGAGACGATCGCTCGGCTGATCCGCCGTGCGACCGAAGGCCATGATTTCGCCGCGCTGGTCGTCCGCGTCGATTCGCCGGGCGGATCGGCGTTGGCGTCCGAACGCATCCGCCAGGCCATCTTGCAGGCGGCCGAGGAAGAAGGCGATATCCCGGTCGTTGTCTCGATGGGCAATCTTGCCGCTTCGGGCGGTTACTGGGTAGCGACGGCGGGCGACTATATCGTCGCCGAACCCTCGACGATCACCGGTTCGATCGGCGTGTTCAGCATCATCCCGACCTTCGAGGGCACGCTCGATCAGCTCGCGATCAACGCGGACGGCGTGGCGACGACGCCGCTTTCGGGCGAGCCCGATATCTTCGGTGGGCTGTCGCCCGAGGCCGGGCGGCTCCTTCAGGCAGGGACCGACGATATCTATCGCCGCTTCCTCTCGCTGGTGTCGGGCGCACGCAACATGCCGGCCGAGCGCGTCGACGAGATCGGGCAGGGCCGCGTCTGGGCCGGTGCGACGGCGCGGCAGCTGGGGCTGGTCGACCGGTTCGGCACGTTGAGCGATGCCATCGATATCGCCGCCGAACGCGCGGGGCTCGACGCCGACGACGTCAGCGCCGTCTATATCGAACCGGAGCCGTCGGGCTTCGCGCAGTTCATCCAGAGCTGGGCGGGTGCCAGCGAACCCGCGAGCAGCAGTCCGCGCGACATCTGGACCCGCCTGTCGCCCGATCCGCGTGCGGTGCTGGCGACGGCGCGGGCCGAAATGCAGATGCTGCTGGACGGCCCGGTCATGCAGGCGCGCTGCCTCGATTGTCCGGTCGAAACGGGCACGGCGCGATCCCATCATCCGCCGATGGACATGAGCATGTCCACCATGATTGCCGCCTGGCTGTTCAGCTAGTCCCGTCGCCGCCGCGATAGACGGGCAGGGCCAGCCCCTTCCAGATCGCCAGCGCGCGCAAGGCGAAACCTGCGAGTGCGGCGATGGCTGCCGCGACTGGAAGCATGAGGCCTGCTGTCGTCAGCCCGACGAAGAGGGCAGCCGACAGCGCCGCCGCCGTTACATACAGTTCGGGCCGCAGGATGATCGAGGGTTCACCTGCCAGCACGTCGCGGATGATGCCGCCGAGGCAGGCGGTGAAGATGCCCATGATTACGGCCGGCACGGGCGCGACGCCGAAGGACAGCGCCTTGGCCGCGCCGAACACGGCATAGGCCGCCATCCCCACGGCATCGAGCCAGTCGAGCGCCTTGCCGTGCCAGATCCGCGCGGGCGTCACCCATACAAGCAGGGCGATGACGAGGCAGGCCACAAGCGGCCGGGCGTCCGCGATCCAGAAGACCGGCGCGCCGATGAGCAGGTCGCGCACCGTCCCGCCGCCCACGCCGGTCGCCAGCGCGAAAAAGGCGAAGGTGACGAGCGTTTGTTTCGCCCGCGCCGCCGCGACCGCGCCGGTCGCCGCGAATAGCCCGATTCCGGCAAGATCGAGCGCGGACAGCACGGGGCCGATGGGAAGCTCTGGCGTCATCGCGCCGCCTTACACGCCCCGCACAAAGGCAAAAAGAGCGTTAACGCGGCGAAAAGGGCGTTTTAACCGTGTTTCGACAGGCTTTCTTAACTCTCCGGCGCGCATCGCGGGGCCTCGCTCAAGAGGAGTGTTCTGACCATGCGCCGTTTCTCCGTTGCCCTTATTGTCGGCCTCGCCGCCATCACCGCGCCGCTGTTCGCGCAGCAGGGCACCGCGCCGTTCACCATCGCCGAAACGGGGCAGGGCTTTTCCCGGCTCGATCAGGCCGTGGCCGCGATCGGCAATGGCGAGGGCACGATCGTCATCGCGCCGGGCACCTATCGCCAATGCGCCGTGCAGGAACGCGGCGCCATTGCCTTCCGTGCCGCCGAACCCGGCACGGCAATCTTCGACCGGACGGCCTGCGAGGGCAAGGCAACGCTCGTCCTGCGCGGTGAGGGCGCGCTCGTCGACGGGCTGGTCTTCCAGAACATTTCCGTTCCCGACGCGAACGGCGCCGGCATCCGCCTCGAACGCGGCAATCTCGACGTCTACAATTCGATGTTCCGCGACAGCGAGCAAGGGATCCTAGCGGGCGACGATCCGTCCTCGACGATCCGCATCGACCGTTCGACCTTCTCGGGGCTGGGGCGCTGCGGCGGCGACTATAGCTGCGCGCACAGCATCTATATCGGCCATTATGGCGGGCTCGAAGTCACCCATTCGCGCTTCGAACGCGGCACGGGCGGGCACTATGTCAAAAGCCGGGCGGCGAACATCACCGTCACCGCGTCGAGCTTCGACGATACCCAGGGGCGCGAGACCAATTACATGATCGACCTGCCAGCGGGTGCACGCGGCGTCATCG
Source organism: uncultured Parasphingopyxis sp. (assembly GCF_937129435.1). Taxonomy (GTDB): domain Bacteria; phylum Pseudomonadota; class Alphaproteobacteria; order Sphingomonadales; family Sphingomonadaceae; genus Parasphingopyxis. The sequence goes on from NZ_CAKZNF010000049.1 coordinate 10,572, forward strand.
CGGACAACGAATTCGTGCAGGGCGCGAACAAGGAAAATTACAGCGCCTTCGTCGCCGTCGCGGCGGAAGCGCGGGACAATTCCAGCGCCGGCCTCACGATCCGCAACAACCGCGCGGCCATCGCCCCGGGCATCGATCGCAACACCTTCTTCGTCGCCGACTGGAGCGGGGAGCAATTGCAGATGGCCTCCAACCAGCTCGGCCGCGGTATCTCGCCGTTCGACCGGCGCTAGGCGGCGCTTTTTTCGCCCGCCGCCGGGCCATGCGCCCGGCAATGCGTCGCGACGATCTCGGCCATTTTGGGGATGAGCGACGGCGGCAGATCGTGGCCCATGCCCTCTATCACTTCAAGCTGGGCCCCCTCGATATTGCGCGCGACGTCCTCACCGCCCGCAGGCAGGATCAGCGGATCGTCGGCTCCGTGGATGACGAGCGTCGGTGCCGTGATGCGGCGCGTCCACGGCCTGAGATCGCCCGTATCGATGATCGCCGCCATCTGACGCGGCGGGCCTTCCGGATAGAAGCTGCGTTCGACTATCTGCCGCGCAAGTTGTTTGATCTCCTGCCGCTCACTCCCGGCCGAGCCGCCGATCGCCGTGAAGAAATCGGTTCCGGCGGCGACGGCCTCTTCCTTGTCGGTCGGCCGGTTGCGCGCCGCCCTGAACAGCATCGCCCGGATCTCCTTTTTCGGTCCCGGAAGCTTCGGATTGTTGGTCGAGGTCATCACCGGAATCAGGGAAAGCACACGATCCGGATAGTTCGCACCGACGATCTGCGCGATCATCCCGCCCATCGACGCGCCCATCACATGCGCGCGCTCGATCCCGAGTGCGTCGAGCACGCCGATAGCGTCGTCCGCCATATCCTCGAGCGTGTAGGGTGCCATCTTCTCGCGGCGCAGGACCTTCTTCGAGAAGAGATGCCAGAGCGGGTGCGGCGCCTTCTCGCCCTCGAACTTGTGCGACAGGCCGATATCGCGATTGTCGAACCGGACGACGCGAAAGCCCTTGGCAACCAGCGCCTCGACCAGTTCGTCGGGCCATAACAGCAGCTGCGCCCCGAAACCCATGATCAGCAGGATCGCCGGGTCTGCCGGATCGCCATGGTCCTCGGCCTCGATGGCGATATTGTTGGCGATCAGCTGCACGGTCGGTTCTCTCCCTTGCCTATTGCGAGCAGTTGCTCGCATCGACCGCGGCGATCACGTCGAGACATCGACCGTCGATCTCGGTCTCGCCGAGGTCGAACCCGATCAGCGAGGCGAGGGTCGGCAGGATGTCGACGGTCATTACGCCGAGCGGCTGTTCGAAATGTTCCGCACCGTTCCACCAGAAGAGGATCGGGACGCGCCGGTCGTAATCCCAGGGGCTGCCATGCGTCGCGACATAGCCGACACCCGGATCGGGGATCGGAGTGACGCGCGGTTCGAGCACGACGAGGAAATCGCCCGATCGATCCGGATGGTAGCTGGCGCGCAGCCGGTCGAGCAGCGTCCATTGTTCGGGCGGATCGGTCGGCAGCGGCTGCGCAGCGATAGCCCCGCCGGTATACACCGCACGGACCTGCTGATGCGCCGAATAGGCGGTGAGCGCGCGATCGAGGATTTCGCTGCGCCGGTCTTCGGGGACGGACGGGTCAATGTAGAAATCTCCAAACGGCCCGTCGGAGCGGATCACGGGGGCGGGAAGGCCGCTGTCTTCGGCGATCCGATCCGCGATCGCATCGAGATCGGCCGTGAGGCGCGCAGCGTCGGCCGCGCCTTGGGCCGCCTGCCGTTCGGGCAGGTCGAGGCCGCCATGGTCGGCAGTCAGTACGACGACATAATTGATGCCCGACGCGTCGAGCTCCTCGAAGAACGCGCCCAGCATCGAATCGAGCGACATGATCTGGATGCATTGTTCGAGGCCATGGGTGCCGTAGCGATGACCGATATAGTCGGTCGCCGCGAGGCCGATGGCGAGCACGTCGGTCGATCCGCGCTGCCCGAGCTGCTGTTCGCGGACCATTTCGGAAGCGAGATTCAGCACGGCGAGATCGGCTTCGGGCGAGGACAGGAAGCCCGAGGCATCGCCCGCGTCGTGCGCGAAGCGTCCGGTACCGACGCTCTGGCCATTGCCCAGCGGGATAGCGCGGTCGAAAGGCGCGCAATGGGCGGGAACGGGAAGCCCTTCCTGCGCCTGTGCCACCGAGGCTCCGACCGCCTGGTTGACGCGCGTCACGCTCGCCGGAAGTTCGCTCCCTGCATAGCTCGCGAAACCGCCGCTTTCGGGCCAATAGGCCATCGTCGTGCGTCCGCCCATCATGATCGCCGAACGGTCCTTGCCGGCGACGGCGACGGTGCGCGACTCGGGATCGGCGGCACGAAGAAGATCCCCGAGCGTCGGCACGAGAAGGTTGGCGTTGGAGCGGGTATAATTGCTCGACGTCGATCCCTCGACCGCGACATCCTCGGCGCAATAAACGCGCACATCCTCTCTGGTCACGCCCATGTCGAACCAGCGATTGGCGATAATGCCCGAGCGGGCGGGGAAGGCGCCGGTGAGGATCGTGGAATGGCCGGGGCAGGTCTCGGTCGCGGCATGCGCCTGATAGCCCGAGGGAAACACCACACCGCCGAGCAGCCGCGCCAGACCGCCCGTAAAGGCGCTGCGATGCGTGGCAAACAGGTCCGCGCTGAGTTGGTCGACCGAAATGGCCACGACGAGGCTCGGCCGGGCCGGCTCCGCCTGTTGCGCCGCTGCCGGTGCGGACAGTGCCATGAGCATCGGCGTAACCAGGGCGGAGAAACGGGCGAAGGGCATGGGCGGATCCTCAAACGGCTGTGCGAAGGCGATCGCGATGCTATAGCGCGCCCGCCAAGGAGCTAACAGGTGCCAATTCTTTCTCTTCGTGTCGCGATCCTCCTGATGCTTGCACTGGCGGCCTTCGTGCATCCGGCAGGGGCGCAGGCGCCGCGCGAAAATGCGATCCGGACGGCATTGGCGGCGGAGACGATGGCCCCGGCGCCCGGCGAAACGGTGACGATCGCGATCCGCATGACGCCCGATCCGGGCTGGCACGGCTATTGGACCAACCCCGGCGATGCGGGCGTGCCGGACGAGTGGGTGTGGGACGTGCCCGACGGCGTCAGCGTCGGCGACCTGCGCTATCCAGTCCCGCAGCGGCTCGTGATCAGCGGCATCATGAATTACGTGTTCGAGCGCGACTATGCGCTGCTCGCCGAGGTAACAATTCCAGCCGACGCGGCGCCCGGCACGCGCCTCCCGCTGCGCGTCAGCGGCAACTGGCTCGCCTGTACCGCCGAAATATGCGTTCCCGAAAGCGGGGCGATGACGCTCACGCTGACCGTGGGCGAAGGGGGCGCAACCCGGGACCGGGCCACCTTCGACCGCTATCGCGCCGAATTGCCGCGACCGCTGGGCAGCGAGGCGGTCTTTGCCGTGGCGGGCGACATGCTGCGGATCGGTATCCCGTTTCCGCGCGATGCCGATATCGCCGATCCCTATTTCTTCGCCGAATCCGATCGGGTGCTCGACTATGCTGCCGAACAACGTGTGACGCGGCGGGACGATATGCTGATCGTGGAGGTGCCTGCCGATGAGGAAGCCAGCGCGGCGAGGGAAATTTCCGGTCTGCTAAAAATCGGCGAGGCGGATGGCCTGTTGCTGCGCGCCGTGCCCGGCACCGTGCCGCCAGCGGGAACGCCGGTTGCGGTGGAGGAACGCGGCACAAGCTGGACCGTCGCGACAATCCTCCTCGCACTCGGCGGTGCGATCCTCGGCGGGTTGCTGCTCAACATCATGCCCTGCGTCTTCCCGATTCTCAGCCTCAAGGCGCTGAGCCTGGCGAGAGCGGGAGAAAGCGATGCGGCGGCGCGCAAGGACGCGCTCGCCTATACGGCGGGTGTGATCCTCGTCTGTGTCGCGCTCGGCGTCGTGCTCCTGCTGCTCAGGGCGGGCGGGCAGGCGGCCGGCTGGGCGTTCCAGTTGCAGGATCCGCGCATGATCCTGCTGCTGCTGCTGCTGATCAGCGCGATCACGTTCAACCTTGCCGGGCTGTTCGAGGTGCCGGCTTTATCGGGCGGCGGGCGGCTTGCGGGGCGCGATGACGCGGTCGGCTCCTTCTTCACAGGCGCGCTCGCGGCCTTCGTTGCGACGCCGTGCACCGGCCCGTTCATGGCGGCGGCGCTCGGCGCAGCGCTGGTCGTGCCGTCAGCGGCGGCGCTCGCGATCTTTGCCGGGCTCGGCATCGGCCTTGCCTTGCCATTCCTGCTGATCGCCTATGTGCCTTCGATCCGCATCCGTTTGCCGAAGCCCGGGCCATGGCTCGCCACATTCCGCAAGGTGATGGCGATCCCGATGGCGCTGACCGCGCTCGCGCTGGTCTGGGTGCTGGGCCGGCAGACCGGGGTCGACGGCATGACGCTCGGTATCGCAGCGGTGCTGATCATGGCGGGCCTGCTCTGGTGGGCCGGTGGACGGCAGCGCAAGGGAGGATCGGGCCGGTTGCTGGCGTTGCCGGTGCTCGCGGTCGTTGCGCTGGCGATGGTCTTCCTGCCGACCGAGCGCCCGGCACTCTCCGCCGATCTGGCCGCTTCGGGTGCGCTAGGCGCCGAACCGTTCGACGAAGCGCGGCTCGAAGAATTGAGGGCTGGAGAGGGAGGCGTGTTCGTCTATTTCACTGCCGATTGGTGCATCACGTGCAAGGCGAACGAAGCCGGCGCGCTGGCCAGCGACGCCGTGGCCGCGCATTTCGCGGAGAACGACATCGCCGTGATGGTCGGCGATTGGACGACGGGCGATCCCGTCATCGGGCGGTTCCTCGAGCGCCATGGCCGCTCAGGCGTGCCGCTCTATCTCTGGTACGCGCCGGGCGAGGAGGCGGAAATCCTGCCGCAGATTTTGACGGTCGGGCGGCTGACGGGATTGTAGCCCAAACCCTCTCCCATCGGGAGAGGGATACCGAGTTCTTGGCGAGGAACGAGCCTAGAACGAGTTGGGTGAGGGGATCGCCCCTATCGGTAGCGGGGACCCCTCATCCAACTTCGCATAGGTCGCTCTGCTCCCAAGGCTTCGTATCCTTTTCCCGATGGGAGAAGGCTTGGATTCACCGCCCCTCCGTCACTTCCTCGTCGTCGGTGATCATCGGGCCGACGGGGGCATCCATCGGCGGGGCGTTGCGCGATTGCTGGCGGCGGCGCTGGGCTTCTCGTGTCCAGGTTCGCTCGCCGCCGACCCAGGTTTCGATCACCTGCGTTTCGCGCACCTGTTCGGGCGGCACGTCGAAGATGTCGCGGTCGAGGATCACGAAGTCGGCGTAGAGCCCGCGCGCCAGCCGGCCCACCTGATCCTCGGCGAAACCGGCAAAGGCGGCGCCCGTGGTGAAGGCGGCGAAGGCCTGCGGCATCGTCAGCCGCTCATGCCCCTGCCAGCCGCCGGGAGGCTGACCGTTCGCGTCCTGCCGGGTCACCGCGGCGGCGAGACCGGGAAAGGGGTTGGGGCTTTCGACCGGAAAATCGCTGCCAAAGGCGAGGCGCGATCCGACGCGCAGCATCGAATTCCACGCATAGGCGCCCTGCAACCGGTCCGGCCCGAGCCGCGCCTCGGCCATCGTCCGGTCGGACGTCTGATGAACGGGCTGCATCGAAGCGATGATGCCGTGCCGGGCAAAGCGCGGCAGGTCGTTCGGATTGACGATCTGCGCATGTTCGATCCGCCAGCGCCGGTCGTCATTATAGCGGTCGGCGATGTCGTCGATCGCGTCGAGCGTTTCGCGGTTCGCGGAATCGCCGATGGCATGAACAGCCGGCTGGAACCGGTCGAGCGCCAGACGCGAGAGCCGATTGCGAAGGCCGACCCCGTCGAGCAGCGACAAACCCGTTTGCCCCGGCGCATCGGCATAGGGCTGGAGCAGCAAGGCGCCGCGCGATCCCAGTGCCCCGTCCATATAGAGCTTGAGCCCGTTCATCCGCAGGCGGCCATTGTAGAGCCATGCCGTCATCCGGTCCCCGGCGACGTCGAGCAGCGTATCGAGATCGTCGGCATAGCTGACGATGCGGACTCGCAACTGCCCGGTATCGCCGGCGCGGCGGAACACGTCCCAGTCGGACTGACTCGTCCCCATATCGTGCATCATCGTGACGCCGTTGGAGAGCAGCAGGTCCTGTCCCTCCTGGAACGCGATATCGCGCACCGGCGGCTGCGGTGTCGGGATGCGGTCGGCGATCAGGCCCATGGCGGCATCGACGAACAGGCCGTTGGGCGTATTGCCGTCGCGTTCGATCATCCCGCCTTCGGGGGCGCGCGTCTCGGCCGAAATTCCCGCCTCGCGCATCGCGGCGCTGTTGGCGACACCGGCATGGCCGTCGACGCGGACCAGCCAGACGGGCCGGTCCGATACCGCTGCGTCGAGATCGGCGGCATTGGGGAAACGGCCGAGGCCCCAGACTTCCTGGTTCCAGCCGCGGCCGACTATCCAGCGCAGCGTCGGGTTCGCGCGCGCATAGGTGGCGAGCCGCTGCTGCGCTTCGGCGAGGCTGGCCGTATCGGACAGGTCGAGCTGGATGGCACCGAAGCCGAGACCCATCATATGTCCATGCGCGTCGATCAGGCCGGGGATGACGGTGCGCCCTTCGGCATCGTGCCGGAAATCGACCTCGCGCGGCCGGTCGTCGCGGCGCGAAAGGAGACGCGTGACGCGGCCCGTTTCCGGGTCGAAGAGCATGCCGGTGAAGCGCGTCAGGTTGCCGTCTTCGTCGAGCGTGTAGCCATTGGCGTTGTCGAGCAGCGCATCGGCCATGGCCGGGGTTGCCGCCAGAGCGGCCGCGAGTGCCCCCACCCCAATCGAAATGGCTCGCATCATCTTCACGCTTCCAGTCTCCTCACCAGCGAGCTCGTATCCTGCCGGGCACCGCCCATATCCTGCACTTCCGCATAATAGCCATCGACCAGCCGGGCGAGATCGACGGTGGCGCCATTGGCCTCGGCTTCCTCGATCGCGAGGCCCAGATCCTTGCGCATCCAGTCTACCGCGAAGCCGAAATCGAATTCGCCCGCCGCCATCGTCTTCCAGCGATTGTCCATCTGCCAGCTTTGCGCGGCGCCGCCGGAGATCGCCTCGAACACGCGGTCGAGATCGAGGCCGGAGCGCTTGGCGAAGTGCAGGGCTTCGGACAGCCCCTGCAACACGCCCGCAATGGCGAGCTGATTGCACATCTTCGTCTGTTGCCCGGCACCCGGCCCGCCGCAATGAACGATCCGTGCTGCGTAGCTCTTCATAATCGGCTCTGCGAGCGCCATCGCGCGCTTTTCGCCGCCGCACATGATCGAAAGCTTGCCGTTCTCGGCGCCGGCCTGACCCCCCGATACCGGCGCATCGACGCAGAGCGTACCTTTCGCCGCTCCCGCCTCGGCGAGCTTTCGGGCCAGTTCCGCCGACACGGTGGTGTGATCGATGAACAACGTCCCTTCACCCAGCGTCTGAAAGGCACCATCGGGTCCTGTCGTCACTGCCTCGACATCGGCGTCCGCGCCGACACAGGCGAGCACCGCGTCCATTCCCTCGGCCGCTTCGGCCGGGGTCGGAGCCGATCGGCCGCCTTGGTCGGCGACCCATTGCTCGGCCTTGCTGCCGGTGCGGTTGTAGACGGTGACCTCATGGCCCGCCTCGATGAGATGTCCCGCCATGGGCGCGCCCATGACGCCGAGACCGATAAATGCGACTTTTGCCATGGCGCCTGCTCATAGGGGCCATTTGCGCCCGAGGCCAGATGGGCTAGGGCGGGTGCATCATGGCCACGGCACCCGAACCCAAGAGCGAGTCGTCACTGACACTCGAAAACATCCGCGCGGCGCAGGGACGCATCGAAGATGCGGTCGTCCGCACACCGACGCTTCGCAGTATCACCCTGGGCAAGCTCACCGGCGCCGAGGTCTGGCTGAAGTTCGAGAATCTGCAATTCACCGCCTCGTTCAAGGAGCGCGGCGCGCTGAACAAGCTGCTCCAGCTCAGCGAGAGCGAGCGCAAGCGCGGCGTGATCGCGGCATCGGCCGGCAACCATTCGCAGGGCGTCTCCTATCATGGCGCGCGGCTCGGCATCCCCGTCACCATCGTCATGCCCAAGCACACGCCGACGGTGAAGGTGCAGCAGACACGCGATCATGGCGCGCAGGTCGTGCTGCACGGTGAGCGCTATGACGACGCGCAGGCCAAGGCCTATGAGATTGCCGAGGAGCGCGGGCTGGTCTTCGTCCATCCGTTCGACGATGCCGAGATCGCGGCGGGGCAGGGCACGATCGCGCTGGAAATGCTCGAAGACGCGCCGATGCTGGATACGCTGTGCGTGCCCATCGGCGGCGGCGGACTGATCTCGGGCATCGCGACGGCGGGCAAGGCGCTGAAGCCCGATATCCAGATGGTCGGCGTCGAGGCGGAACTCTATCCGTCGACCTATTCGAAACTGCGCGGGCTCAAGCTGCCCTGTGAAGGCGATACGCTGGCCGAGGGCATCGCCGTCAAGGAACCGGGCGCTTTCACGCTGCAGGTGATCCGCGAGGTCGTCGACGATATCGTGCTGGTCGGCGAACGTGATCTGGAGCGGTCGGTCTCACTGCTGCTGCAGATCGAGAAGACCGTGGTCGAAGGGGCCGGCGCTGCCGGTCTCGCGGCGATGCTGGCGCATCCGGCCAAGTTCAAGGGCCGCAAGGTCGGCCTTGTCCTGTGCGGCGGCAATATCGACACGCGGTTGCTGGCGAACGTGCTGCTCCGCGATCTGGCGCGCGAGGGGCGGCTGGCGCGGCTGCGTATCAGGCTGCAGGATCGGCCGGGCGCGCTTTATCGTGTCGTCAAGGTGTTCGACGAGCAACAGGTCAATATCATCGAGGTCTATCACCAGCGGATATTCACAACGTTGCCGGCCAAGGGCCTGATCACCGATATCGAATGCGAAACCCGCGACCGGGCGCATCTCGACGGCCTGATCGCCGCGCTGCGGACCGAGGGATATGAGGTGAACCCCGTGGAGCTGGCGTAGTATTTGTCAGACTCGACCTGTCGGTCGAGCGGCGATTTCGCGCTAGCGAAATTCTGACAAACAGACTCTCACCGCACATCCGGGTAAATTTCTTCCAGCCCGTACTTCTTCCCGAAATTCCAGCTCAGCCCGCACTTGAGATAAATCCAGTTCGCTTTGAGCGCTCCCCATTCGGCGACGCGGCGGTCCGAGGTGCGGACGATGCGCGGGACCATTTTGACCGAGCCGCGCCGGCACAGCCTCAGGCACAGGTCGACATCCTCCATGATGTGCATGTCGGGATCGCAGCCGCCGACGGCATCGAAATCTACCTTGCGGAAGAACATCGCGTGATCACCGAACAGCAGCCGCAGCCCGCGCACGAACAGATGCGGGCGGAGCAGCAGCGGGCCGTACCAGGTCTTCGCCCAGTTATGCAGGCTTGTGCCCCAGCGCGTCTTTTCGCCCGTCAATAGCGGCGTAAATCCGCCAAGCGCTCGGCGCGGGTTGGCGAGCGTTTTTTCGATCACGGCGAGGGCATCAATCGGCAATTCGGTATCGGCATGGAGAACGCAGATGAGCGGTGCCGTCGCCGCTTCGACGCCGGCATTGATCTGAAGCCCGCGGCCCCTGCGGCCCGGCTGGACCACGCGCCACCCGGCTTCGCGCACCAGCTCGACGGACCGGTCGGCACTGCCGCCGTCCACGGCGATGACTTGGACTGGCGCCGGACTGAGCGCGGCGATATTGGCGATGACGCCGGGCAATGCCTTTTCCTCGTCCAGCATCGGGATCACGATGGCGATATCGGGAGGCACCACTACCTTTCGTTTGCCCTGTGTGAGACGCTGAGGTCTGGCCAGCGTTCGAGATCTTCGGGCCGATCGCAGTCCGAGAGCATTTCGAGCAGGATCGGCTCAATGCCCTTTGCCGCGAGCCGCCGCAGCGTTTCCGGCAGAACGGTATCGGTGCCCCATGCCATATCGACGAAGACGTCGTTGCACGGACTGGTGAATCCGAGCAGCCAATAACCGCCATCCTCCGCCGGACCGATCACGACGTCGCTGTCGCCGAGCGCCGTCGCCGCCGCGTGGAGATGTTCGACCGAAAGGTCGGGGCAGTCGGAGCCGATGAAGATTCGCGGCGGAGTGGCCGCCCGCGCCATCCGTTCGCCGAGATCACCGTCACCCTGATCCACCAAGCTGAGGTCGTCGCCCAGCCATTCGGCAAATTCCGCAGGGCCGGCTCCGGTTACCCGCAACTCCATCGGCAAACCCGAAGCGCGCATCGTCTCCACCGTCCGTTCGGCAAGCCGCTTGTGCAGCGCCGCCGCACCTTCTTCGCCGAGTGCGGGGATCAGCCGCGTCTTTGCCTGCCCGGCCACCGGAAAGCGTACGAACAGCGTGACGGTCGGCGCGGGCATGCACCGTTCCTATCAGAGCGTTTCGAGATAGGCGATCAGGTCGGCGCGATCCCCGGCATCGGGAATGCCGGCAAAGGCCATTCGGGAGCCCGGAACGAAGGTGCGGGGGTTCTCGACCAGCGCCGAAAGCCGCTCGGGCGTCCATGTTCCGCCCAGCTCCGCCATCGCGGGCGAATAGTTGAAGCCCGCTACGCTGGCCACGTCGCGTCCGACAACGCCCGCCATGGTCGGGCCGATCCAGTTCTGCCCGGGTTCGATGCGGTGACAGGCCATGCAGCGGCCGAAGATCGCTTCGCCCGCCTCGGCCGATGGCGCAGCGGTTGCCGTCGATGAACTCGCGGCTTCGCCGCTATTGGCGGCCGGGGCCTCGCCCGACCCCGAATCACTGTCTCCATCGCCGCTACAAGCGGAAAGCGCCAAAAGCGCACCGGCAAAAAATGCGAACAATTTCGACATGGCAACTCCCCCGTTGGTCGGTCGCCCTATTCCACATTGGAGGGTTGCCGGAAAGCGGACAAAACATGCACGTTGGAAAACCGGCCGGGTGAGAAAGCAAGGTGTGGAGGAGCTGGTGAGCCCTATGGGAATCGCACCCCAAAGGATGGGCTTGCCCATCCGTCCATCAAAGACTCACGGGTTTGGGCGGTACGGAGAGCAACAGGCGATACGCCAGCCGAAATGCGCGAAAATCGCTGGTGACCCCTACGGGAATCGAACCCCCAAGGATGGGCTTGCCCATCCGTCCATCAAAGACTCACGGGTTTGGGCGTTACGGAGGGCAATAGGCGATACGCCAGCCGAAATGCGCGAAAATCGCTGGTGACCCCTACGGGAATCGAACCCGTGTTTCAGCCGTGAAAGGGCCGCGTCCTAACCGCTAGACGAAGGGGCCGAACCAGCGCGTGCGCCAATAGGGGAGGGGCCTCGTGCGGTCAAGCATTGCGGCGCACAATTATTGCGCGTCGGCTCAATCCGCCCAGGCAGCGTCATCCAGATGCAGCTCGGCGGCGGGGCGGGGGCCCCAGTCGTCGATCTTGGCGCGGCCGGCAAGCCAGAGCCGGCGCATGGTGCCGGCCGACAGCATCGCCTGGCCGAGCGCGGTGTCGGCGGCGCGGAAGGCGATCGTCTTGAGGCTGCGGCCGTCCTTGCCGGACACGATCGCACGGACATGATCGGTGCCGACGATATCGGCCTTGATCACCTTGACCGGCCCCGTCGCGATGCGCGGGCTCGGCCAGCCGGCGCCATAGGGGCCGCCTTCTTCGAGCGCTTGCACGAAATCGGGCGTGACGCCGCCGGGCGCGACGACCGCGTCGAGCTGCAGGGCGCGGTCGTCGCGCGCCCTCGACACATCGCTCGCCATCCGCTCGTCGAGGAAATCGGCGAAGCGATCGATCTTGTCGGCGTCCACGGTCAGCCCCGCCGCCATGGCATGGCCGCCGCCCGCGACGAGAAGCCCGCTATCCTTTGCCGCCAGCACGGCCGCGCCGAGATCGGCGCCCGAGATCGATCGGCCCGATCCCTTGCCCGTGCCGCCGTCGATGCCGATGACGATGGCGGGGCGCTCCATCCGTTCCTTCAGCCGGCTGGCGACGATACCGATGACGCCGGGATGCCAGCCTTCGCCGGAGACCACCGCGACAGAGCGATTGTCCTGCCCGTGGCTCGCCTCGATCGCGGCTTCGGTAACGGCGGCCTCGATCGCGCGGCGCTCCTCATTGAGCCGCTCGAGCTCCTCGGCGATGCCGCGGGCCTCGTCCGGATCTTCGGTCGTCAGCAGCCGCACGCCGAGATCGGACTTGCCGACGCGGCCGCCCGCATTGATCCGCGGCCCCAGGCGGAAGCCGAGATCGGATGCGATCGGCGCCCGATCGAGCCGCGAGGCTTCGATCAGCGCGTTGAGGCCGATATTGCGCCGCCCGGCCATGACCTTGAGGCCTTGCGTCACAAAGGCACGGTTGAGCCCGTGCAGCGCCGCGACATCGGCAACGGTGCCCAGCGCGACAATATCGAGCAGTTCGATCAGCTTGGGCTCGGGCCGGTTCGCGAAAAAGCCCCGCGCGCGCAGCGTTCGCAACAGCGCCGCGCCGAGCAGGAAAGCCACGCCGACGGCGGCGAGATGCCCGTGCGCCGCGCCTTCGCCCTCGTCGAGGCGATTGGGGTTGACGAGGCTGTGCGTCTCGGGAAGCAGCGCCGCGCATTTGTGATGATCGACGACGATCACATCGACGCCCGCCGCCTTCGCCATGGCCAGCGCGTCGAAGGCCTGCGCGCCGCAATCGACGGTCACGATCAGGCTCGATCCCTGTTCGGCCAGCCTGACCAGCGCCTCGCCGGACGGCCCGTATCCCTCCATCAGCCGGTCGGGAATATAGGCGCCGGCCTCCATCCCAAGCCCACGCAGCAGCCGGATCAGTAGCGCCGAGGACGTTGCCCCGTCGACGTCATAGTCGCCGAAGATCGTGACCGTTTCGCCGTCCTCGATTGCATCGGCGATCCGCTCCGCCGCCTGATCCATGTCGCGAAAGATCGACGGGTCGGGCATGAAATTGCGGATCGTGGGATTGCGATAGGCTTCGAGCTGGTCGCGTGCGCAGCCGCGCGACACGAGCAGACCTGTCACGAGATCGTCGGGCCGGAAGCTCGATCCCTGTGCATCGACGGCTCCGCCGCGCCAGCGCCAGGGCTGGCCGGAGACCGAGTTCGTGATGTCGAGAGCGGGTTGCATCGACCCGGCGATAGCGCAGCGGGGATTCGCCGTCATCGTCATTCGCATCGGCGCTGTGCACAGAGGCCGCTCTTGCGTTGCAATTCGCAACCCCTATTTCATGCGCTCCGCCGCGCAACAGGGACATCGCATGGCCGCCGTCGTTTCGATCGAGAATCTCTCCAAAACCTATGACGGCGGCGTGAAGGCGCTCGACAGCGTCGATCTGGAAATCGAACAGGGCGAGATTTTCGCGCTGCTCGGCCCCAATGGCGCCGGCAAGACGACGCTGATCAGTGCGGTGTGCGGGATCGTCGTGCCGACGGGCGGGACCGTAACCGTCGCCGGTCATGACATCATCCGCGAATACAAGAAGACGCGCGGCGCCATCGGCCTGGTACCGCAGGAGATTTCGACCGACATGTTCGAGACGGTGATGGCGACAGTGCGCTTCTCGCGCGGACTGTTCGGCAAGCCGAAGAACGACGCCTATCTCGAAGAACTGCTCAAGGACCTGTCGCTCTGGGACAAGAAGGACGCGCAGATTCGCGAGCTTTCGGGCGGCATGAAGCGCCGTGTCATGATCGCCAAGGCGCTCAGCCACGAGCCCGATATCCTGTTCCTCGACGAGCCCACGGCCGGCGTCGATGTCGAACTGCGTCGCGGCATGTGGCGACTCGTGCGCCGGCTCAACGACAAGGGCACGACGATCATCCTGACGACGCATTATATCGAGGAGGCCGAGGAGATGGCCGACCGCGTCGGCGTGATCCAGGGTGGCAGGATCGTGATCGTCGACCGGACCGACGCGATCATGCGGCAGCTCGGCAAGCGGCAATTGTCGCTGACGCTGGCGGAGAAGCTGGATGCCGTTCCCGCCGCTCTGTGCGGCTGGGATCTCGAGCTTGCCGATGAAGGGCATCAACTGGTCTACACCTTCGATGCCAATGACGAGGATACCGGGATACCGCGCCTGCTGCGCGCGATGGACGAGGCCGGGATCGGCTTCACCGATCTCGACACGTCGAAAAGCTCGCTGGAGGAGATCTTCGTCGATCTGGTCCACCGCGAAAACGGAACCCAAGCGCAAGGAGAGGGCGCATGAACGTTCATGGCGTTTGGGCGCTCTATAAATACGAGATGGCGCGCGCCGCGCGGACCGTGTGGCAGAGCCTCGTCACGCCGGTGATCACGACAGTGCTCTATTTCGTGGTGTTCGGCAGCGCGATCGGATCGCGGATGGAGGATATCGGCACCGTCGATTATGGCGCCTTCATCGTGCCGGGGCTGATCATGCTCTCGCTCCTGACACAGAGTATCAGCAACGCCAGCTTCGGCATTTATTTTCCGAAGTTTAGCGGTACGGTTTATGAAATACTCTCGGCTCCCATGTCGCCGATCGAGACGGTGATCGGTTATGTCGGCGCGGCGGCGACCAAGTCGATTATCCTCGGGCTCATCATTCTTGCCACGGCGACCTTCTTCGTCGATCTCAGAATCGAACATCCCTTCGTCATGGTGCTGTTTCTCGTACTGACCGCCGTGACGTTCAGCCTGTTCGGCTTCATCATCGGGATCTGGGCCGATGGCTTCGAGCAACTGTCTTTTATCCCGATGCTGATCGTGACGCCGCTGACATTCCTCGGCGGCGCCTTCTATTCGATCCGGATGCTACCCGAGCCATGGGAATCGATCAGCCTTGCCAATCCGGTCGTCTATCTCGTCAGCGGCTTCCGCTGGAGTTTTTATGGGGAAGGCGATGTGCCGGTGGTGTGGAGCCTGGGCATCACCGCGCTGTTCCTCGCCGTCTGTCTCGGCGCCGTCATCTGGATCTTCCGCACGGGCTACCGGCTGAAGGAATAGCGCCTCACCAAAGCACCGAGACGAGGATCGAGGCGGCGACGGCGAGGATCATCAGCGCGAACAGGCGGCGGGCGAGCGGTGCTCGGTCGGTCAGATAGCGGGCCGCGACAACACCCGGCCAGGTGCCGGCGACCCCGCCTGCCACCAGCGCCCCGAAAAGCGGCCAGTCGACGAGTCCCGACCAGGCGTAACTGGCGCTTGTCGACGCGCCGAAGATTGTCACCGAAAGCAATGAGGAAGCGGCGGCGTTGGCGAGCGTCATGCCCGTCGCGGCCATCAGCCCCGGCGCGATCAGGAAACCGCCGCCGATTCCGAAGAAACCCGCCGCGAAACCGGTGACGAGTCCTGTTGGCGCGAGTTTGGCGACGAGACGCCCATCGATTCTGACATCGGGATCGCCCTCGTTCTTGCGCGGCAGCGCCATGCCGATCGCCACCGCCGCCATGGCCAGTGCAAAGAAGCCGAGCAAGGCCGTCCCGTCGACCTGCTTGGCGATATGTGCACCGGCAAGCGCGCCAGCGATCCCGGCGGCAGCGAAGACGCTCGCACACGGCCATTTGACGGTGCCCGCGCGGGCCTGGGCGGCGAGAGCGGCGGCGGCGCTCAGCGCGACGGCCGCGGCCGAGGTACCGATCGCGATATGGGTGTCGCCGACTCCGACGACATAGACGAGCCACGGCATAGCAAGCACCGAACCGCCCCCGCCGAAGGTGGCAAGCAGGAAGCCGACGAGCGCGCCGCCGAGCGCCGCCAGGAGGAGCGCTTCGATCATCGTGCAGCTAGGCGGCGGCCCGGCGGTTCCACGGCATTGCGCCAAGCAGCCGCGCCATGCCGCAAAAGCCCGTCGCGCCGGCGAAGGTCAGCCCGGCGCCGACGAAAGCGGCGAGCGCGAAAAAGGCCGGGGCGACCAGCCAGCCGAGCAAGACCCCCGCGAGAACGAGCGACCCGGCGGCAATCTGCACCTGGCGCATCAGCTCGAGCGGCGCCTTGCGGTCGATTGCGATCGGCAGCCCGGCCTTGCGCCAGGCTTCGATTCCGCCCTCGATCATATAGGCCTCGCCCTCGAGATGTTCTGCGAGGCCCCCACACTGGGCAGCGGTGCGGGCGCCGGAGCGGCAGGTGAAAATCACGGCCTTGCCGGCTGTGCCTTCGACGCCTTCGCGCCGGGCGTCCGACAAAGGCAGCGATCGCGAACCCGCAATGTGGCTGCGTGCAAATTCGTCGGGCTCGCGAATGTCGAATATCTCGGCCTCGCCGGCGTCGGCAAGCAGGTGCGCCCGTTGGGGCGACAGAGTCTGAACGGTCATTGGCTGGGTTTCCTTGCTTCGGGCGGACAATAGATGTCCGCCAGCGTTTCGATCAGTCGCATCACGTCGGGATCGGCGATCCGGTAGTGGATCGTCTGGCTCTCTCGCCGGGTGGCGACGAGACCGTCCTCGCGCAATTTCGCGAGATGCTGCGACAGCGCCGATTGCGAGAGGGCAACCTCCTGCTGCAGCGCCCCGACATGTTTCTCACCGTCGGCGAGAAGGCACAGGACGAGCAGCCGGTGCTCGTTGCCGAGCAGCCGCAGCATCCGTGCCGCTTTGGCGGCGCTGTCCTGCAAAAGGTCGATCGGGGCATGGTCGATCATGGCACCGATATAGGGCTTGCTTTTAAATTAGCAATGGCTAAATTAGGAAATACGAATTAAAGGAGATTGCTATGACGATCGACGTCCATCCGCATTTCGACGAAACGACCAACACCGTGAGCTATGTCGTCGCCGACACCGCGACCAGGCGTGCGGCGATCATCGATCCGGTGCTCGATTTCGATCCCAAGGCGGCGCAGCTGGCGACCGAAACCGCCGATGCCCTGCTCGGCATCGTTGAGAGGGAGAGGCTGACCGTTGACTGGATCCTCGAGACCCACGCCCATGCGGACCACCTGAGCGCCGCCCATTATCTGCGCCGCAAGACCGGCGCGGCCGTGGTGATCGGCGAACACATCACCGACGTGCAGAAGATCTTCCTGCCGCTCTTCGAGATCGGGGATATTGCCGCCGACGGTGCGGTGTTCGACCGCCTCGTGGCGGATGGCGACACGCTGCCGCTTGGCGACAGCGAGATCGGCGTGCTCCACGTTCCCGGCCACACGCCCGCCGATGTCGCCTATCTGATCGGGGATACGGCCTTCGTTGGCGACACGCTCTTCATGCCCGATTACGGCACCGCGCGCGCCGATTTCCCGGGCGGCGACGCGGCGACGCTCTATCGATCGATCCAGAAGATCTTCGCGCTGCCCGATGAAACGCGGATCTTCGTCTGTCACGACTATCTGCCCGAAGGCCGGGACCAATATGCCTGGGAGACAACGGTTGCGGCCGAAAAGGCTGCCAATGTCCATGTCCACGAGGGGGTGAGCGAAGCCGCCTATGTAGCGATGCGCGAAAAGCGCGACAGCGGTCTTTCGGCCCCGACGCTGATCCTGCCCTCGCTACAGGTCAATGTCCGCGCCGGCGCGCTGCCCGAGGCGAGCGAGGAGGGCCATGTCTTCCTGCGGCTGCCCGTCAACGTCTTCCCGAAAACGAGCCCGCTGCCCGACGGGGTCTGACCAGGTCCTTACCCGCGCTCACGCCGATTGTGTCGCAGGGGTATGCACGCACCCTTCGACAAGATCGGGCGGAGCGCGGTAGGGTGGGGGCATCGCCACCGGAGATCCGCCATCGCCACGCTACTGATCGTCTATCACAGCCGCACCGGCGGCACCGAGCAGATGGCTAAGGCCGCCGCCGAGGCTGCCCGCGACGCCGACGGCGCCGATGTCGTTTTAAAGCGCGCCGAGGATGCCGGCCCCGACGATCTGCTCGCCGCCGACGGCTATCTCTTCGCCACCCCGGAAAACCTCGCCGCGATCGCCGGCGTGATGAAGGCGTTCTTCGACCGCAGCTATTACGAGGTCCTCGGCAAGATCGAAGGCCGCCCCTATGCGGCGATGATCTGCGCCGGCTCCGACGGCGAGAATGCCCGCACCCAACTCGAACGCATCGCCACCGGCTGGCGGCTGAAGAAAATCGCCGACACGCCGATCATCTGCACCCATGCGCAGACGAAGGAAGCAATACTCGCCAAGAAGCAGATTCCCGAAGACAGTCTCGCGCTTTGCCGCGAGATCGGAGCGACGCTTGCGGCCGGGTTAGAAATGGGGGTCTTCTAGCTGCTGCTAACCCTTATGATGTTCGCCCTTCACCCAGCGGATCGTGCCTGACGAGGCGCGCATCACGACGCTTTCGGTGGTCATCACATTACCCCGGCGATGCTTGACGCCGTCGAGCATAGATCCGTCGGTGACGCCGGTCGCCGCGAAGATCACGTCGCCCTTGGCGAGTTCCTTCAGGCTGTAGATGCGATCGAAATCCTTGTCTTCGATGCCCCATTTGCGCGCGCGGGCCTTTTCGTCCTCGTTGCGGAAGACGAGACGGCCCTGGAACTGGCCACCGACGCAGCGCAGTGCCGCCGCCGCCAGCACGCCTTCGGGTGCGCCACCCTGGCCCATATAGACGTCGACCGTCGTGTCCTCGTCGGTCGTCGCGATTACGCCGGCGACATCGCCGTCGGGGATCAGCTTGATGCCGCAGCCGATTTCGCGCAGCTCGGCGATCAGCTTTTCGTGCCGCGGCCGATCGAGGACGCAGGCGATGATCTCATGCGGCTCGACGCCCTTGGCCTTGGCGATCTTTTCGATATTCCAGGTCGGGCTTTTCGACAGGTCGATCGTGCCTTTCGGATAGCCGGGGCCGATGGCGAGCTTGTCCATATAGGTATCGGGCGCGTTGAGCAGGCAGCCTTCCTCGGCAATGGCCAGCACCGCGAGCGCATTGGGCCCGGCCTTGGCGGTGATCGTCGTGCCTTCGAGTGGATCGAGCGCGATATCGACCTTCGGCCCCGATCCGATCGCCGCGCCGACTTTCTCGCCGATATAGAGCATCGGCGCCTCGTCGCGCTCGCCCTCACCGATAACAACGGTACCGTCGAACTCGAGCTGGTTGAACGCATCGCGCATCGCCTCGACGGCGGCGGCATCGGCGGCCTTTTCGTTGCCTCGGCCGATCTGCCGCGACGCGGCGATCGCCGCGGCCTCAGTCACGCGGACCATTTCGAGCACGAGCACCCGGTCGAGGACGTCGCTTGCCTTCACCATAATTTCGCCATTCCCTGTCATTAGCTGGGGAGGCGGATAGGCGAGGAGTGTTGCATTGTCGAGAATGCCGGGTCCGCTTTTGTGCGTCGTCATCGGCCTCGCGGCCTCCGCCCCCCTCACGCCCGTATTCGCCGATGTCAGCAGTGATGATCTGCTGGCGCGGCATGCCGATCGCACCGCCGCGCGCGACACCGAGTGCGAGAGTAACGGGCGGCAGATCGTCGTTTGCGCCGATCAGAATGAAGACGACCGCTACCGCCTGCCGTTCGAAACCGTCCGCGCCGACGATCCGGCCAATGAAGGCGTGTGGGACGAGCGCTACCGCATCCAGGCCGAGCCCGGGCACTGCCAGGGATGGGAGAATGTGCAGGTCGGTTGCGGGGCTGTCGGGGTCAGCGTGGGCGTCGGCGGCGCGAGTTCGGGATTGCAGATGGGCGGTTTGAGGCGGGTTGGGCAGTAGTCCTTCTCCCATGGGGAGAGGGGTATGAAGCCTCATGAGCGTCACGAATTAGCCGAAGTTGGATGAGGGGCTGCGCGCTTTCGACAGGCGCGTTGCCCTCACCCAACTCGCTCTAGGCTCGTTCCTCGCCAAGCGCTCCTATCCCTCTCCCGATGGGAGAGGGTTTTGTCTCACAAATCCAGGATATGCATCCACATCGGTTCACCGGCGAGGCTTTGTGCGCCCTTCAATCGTTCGAGGGCATCGGCGACGCAGCGTTCCGGGCCTTCATGGGTGACCATGATCAGGCTGACGACATCATCGCTGTCTTCGCTGGGTTCGGCGCCGCCGCGCTGGATCATGCTTTCGATCGAGACGTTGGCGTCGCGCATCGCGGCGGTGATCTCGGCAAGCACGCCGGGGCGATCATGTACGGAGAAGCGAAGATAGGCTCGTCCGCGCCGGTCGCCGGTATCGATGGGGCCGCTTTCGCTCAGCCGATCGAACGGCATGGCGAAGGCAGGGCCATATTCGCCGCGCGCGACGTCGATCAGGTCGGCGACAACGGCGCTCGCCGTCGGGCCTTCGCCTGCGCCCGCGCCCTCGAAGAAGAGCCGCCCGACGAAATTGCCCTCGGCGACGACCGCGTTGAGCGAACCGGCGACATGGGCGAGGGGGTGGCTGCGCGGGACGAGGCAGGGGTGCACGCGCTGGAACAGACCGCTCGCATTCGCCTCGGCGATGCCGACGAGCCTGACCCTGAAATCGAGCGCGCGCGCCTCGGCGATATCCTCGGCCGTTACCAGACGCACGCCGGTCGTCGCCACGGCATCGAAATCGAGCCGGGTCCCGAAAGCGAGGCTGGCGAGGATGGCTAGCTTGTGCGCGGCGTCGATGCCGTCGATGTCGAAGGTCGGATCGGCCTCGGCATAGCCGAGCCGCTGCGCCTCGGCGAGAACGGCGTCGAAGTCCGATCCCTTCGCCTCCATCTCGGTCAGGATGTAATTGCAGGTCCCGTTGAGGATGCCGTAAACGCAGGTGATTTCGTTCGCCGCCGCGCCCTCGCGCAGCCCCTTGATGACCGGGATACCGCCGGCCACGGCAGCCTCGTATTTGAGCGCCACCTGCGCCTTTTCCGCCGCTTCGGCGAGTGCGAGGCCGTGATGCGCGATCATCGCTTTGTTCGCGGTGACGAAGGACTTGCCTGCGGACAGCGTATCGCGGGCGAGTGCCAGCGCCATCCCGTCCGATCCGCCGATCAGCTCGGCGATGCAATCGACATCGTTACGCGCCGCCAGCGCGGCCGGATCGTCCTCCCAGGCGAAGCGCGCCAGATCGACGCCGCGATCGCGCGACCGGTCGCGTGCCGAAACGGCGACGATTTCGATCGGCCGGCCCGCGCGCCGCTCGATCAGTTCGCGGTTCTCGTCGAGCAATTTGACGACCCCGGCCCCCACCGTGCCGAGCCCCGCCAGCGCCACTTTCAGTGCTTCGACCATCTTCGCTCCCATTCAACAGGCCTCGCGCCTTAATTCGGCCCCAAAGAAAATGCTACCGGCCTTGCACATGGCGACCGAACATCCGACCCCGACCGTCCTCATCCTTGCGGGCAAGCGCGACGGCAAGCCCGGCCCCCTCGCCGAGAGCGCCGGCGTCAGCCACAAGGCCGTTCTTCCCGTCGCCGGCCGTCCGCTGATCGCCCATATCCTCTCCACGCTGGAATCGGCCTGGGACGATGCGAAGATCATCATTTCGATCAACGATGCAGCTGTCATCGCCGATGTCGAGGAGGTGAGGCGGCTAAAGGGCGCCGGGCGGCTCGAAATCGTCGCGGCGCAGGCGGGGATCGTCGAAAGCGTCGAATATGCGCTGAAAGACGCCTCCTGGCCGGTGATCATCGCGACAGCCGATAGCGCGCTCTCGACGACCCAGGGTTTCCACGAGATCGACGCCGCCGGCTATGAGCGCAACGCCGATGCCGTGCTCGGCCTTGCCAGCCGCGAGAGCATTCGTGCCGCGCATCCGGAGGGACAGCGCAATTTCTACGAATTCAAAGACATGGCGATCTCCAACTGCAACCTGTTCTGGCTGCGCGATCCGAAGGCGCTGGCATCGGCCGAGGCATTTCGCGAGGGCGGGCAGTTCATGAGCCATGTCGGCCGGATTCGGAAAGCCTTCGGGCTGTGGAACCTCATCCGCTTCCGGCTGAAGATGGATACGATCTATTCGGCGATGGAGCGCATGTCGAAGCGCTTCGGCGTCCGCATCGTCGCGCACGTCTTCGACGACGGGAAGCTGGCGATCGACGTCGATAACGAGCGGACATGGCGCGTGACGGAGGAACTGATCGCGGCGCGGCAGGGCGGAGGTTAGGCGTCAGCGCCAGCCCGCCGCGTTTCGTATCGCGCAAGCTCGCCGTCCATCACGCGGAACCAGAGCGGCGGCACCGTCGCCAGCATGATCATGCCGGCCAGCCCATAGGGAAATTGCGGTACGTCGTCATAATGGCGGAGTTTGTAATAGGGCCGGTTGGACTGGTAGTGATGATCCGAATGGCGGCCCAGATTGAACATGTTGATGTTCGACAGGATGTGGCTCGAGTTCCAGCTATGCTCGGGCCGGACGCGGGCATAGCTGCCATCGGCCTTGCGCTCGCGGAGCATGCCGTAATGCTCAGTATAGTTGATCGTTTCGAGCGCGAAGATCGCGACGGCCGATTGCACGGCGAACAATAACAGGCTTGCGGGTCCAAGCAGGAAGCCGATTGCGGCCATCAGCGCGATCGTAAATGCCCACCAGCGCAGAATGTTGTTCCGCCACGACCAGGTGCCCAACCCCTTGCGCGCCAGCCGCTCCGCCTCCAGCCCCCACGCGCTCCGAAAGCTGCCGATGATGGTGCGCGGCAGGAAGCGGTAGAGCGTCATCCCCTTTGGCGCGGTCGCCGGGTCGTCGGGCGTCGCGACGCGCATATGATGGCCGCGCACATGTTCGATGCAGAAATGCGCATAGCCGACAAGGCTCATCAACAGGAAAGCTAGCTGGCGCTTACCGGCCTTGTTGCGATGCATCAGTTCATGCGCGGTGACGATACCAACGAATCCGCCATATTCGCCGAGGATCAGCGCAAAGACGAGAAACTCCCACCAGGCGAGCGGCGTCACCGACACGACCCAGAGCGCCCAGCCGAGCAGCGCGATAAAGGTCGCGGCGGTCGCGAGCACGATCAGGTCGTAGCGCCGGACGGCGGCCGGCAGGATCGCGTCGATGCGCTTCTGCGAGGGCCAGCGCGACTCGCCCATCCACTTCTCTGCGAAGGGCAGGACGAAATAGATGCCGATCGCCAACGCCGCCATCACCGCGCCGCCCGCATAAAAGGCAGCGACGATCAGCGCGGCCGTCCAGATTCCGACCGTATAGGCAAGCTGATAGCGCATGGACGTCTATATAAGGGCGGGCCGGGCGCGTCGCAATTTTGCCCTCCCTTCATTGCGAGGAGCCATAGGCGACGCGGCAATCCAAGGCCGGAGGCGTTCTCCTTTGTGGCTCTGGATTGCTTCGCTGCGCTCGCAATGACGGAATTGGTTAAAGGGGTGGCACTTCAATCGGCAAACGGATCGCGGACCAAAATTGTATCCTCCCGCTCCGGACTCGTCGAAACCAGCGCCACGGGGCAACCCACAAGCTCCTCGATCCGGCGGACATATTTGATCGCCTGGGCCGGGAGGTCGTTCCAGCTGCGGGCACCGGCGGTGGTTTCGCTCCAGCCTTCGATCGTTTCGTAGACCGGAACGATCTTGGCCTGGTCCTGGCTGTTCGGCGGCAGATAATCGTAATGGCGCCCGTCGACCTCATAGCCGACGCAGATGGCGAGCTCGTCGAACCCGTCGAGCACGTCGAGCTTGGTCAGCGCGATGCCGGTGACGCCCGATACCGCGATCGACTGGCGCACGAGCACGGCGTCGAACCACCCACAGCGGCGCTGCCGCCCGGTCACCGTGCCGAATTCGTGGCCGCGCTCGCCCAGCCGCTGGCC
>NZ_CAKZNF010000050.1 GCF_937129435.1 uncultured Parasphingopyxis sp.
CTTCCGCCCTGTTCGGCGCTCTGGACGAAGGCCGCCTTCTTCTGCGCGTAGCTGCCCCAGAGGATGAAGACGACGGGTTCTTGCCTTTCAGCCACCAGCCGTACGATCGCATCGGTGAACTGTTCCCAGCCCTTGCCGCGATGGCTCGCCGCCTGGTGCTGTACGACGGTCAGCACACTGTTGAGGAGGAGTACGCCCTGCCGCGCCCAATGTTCCAGATGGCCGTGACCGGGCCGGGGGATGCCGATGTCGGTCTCCAGCTCCTTGTAGATGTTGACGAGGCTCGGCGGCGGCGGGACGCCGGGGCGGACGCTGAAGCAGAGCCCGTGCGCCTGGCCCGGCCCGTGATAGGGGTCCTGCCCCAGGATCACGACGCGGACGGTGTCGAGCGGCGTCGTATCGAGCGCATGAAACCACAGTTTCGCGGGCGGGAAGATGCGCTTGTCCTTGGCTCGCTCGGCCATGAGAAACGCGCGCAGCCGCTGCATATACTCCGCCTCGAACTCGGGCAGCAGCGGCGTCTTCCAGCTTTGGTGCAATGTGATCGCGTCGCTCATCGGCCTATCCCATGCTGATCTGCAGCGCCGCGCCGCCGGTATAGAGACCGAGCAGCAACGTCGATTCCCAGCCGATCCCCGCCGGCCCCTGCCGCTCGCGCCGGAGCATGCCGGTCAGCAGCACCGCCGTCATCACGATGGTGAGGCCGTACCAGAAAATCTCGCGCTCGCTGATCGCGTGATAGATCGAACCGTTGCGATAGGCGACGTCGGATGCGGTGATGAAAAGCGCGTCGAACATATTGCCGCCGATGATCCCGCCGATGGCGAGCTGCGGCGCGCCGACGCGGACGGCGGCGATCGTCGTCACGAGCTCGGGCAGCGATGTGGCGACCGCCGTCAGCAGCCCACCGACAACGCTCTCGCTGATGCCGTAATCGCCGGCAATGGCGATCCCGGTCTCGCCGACGACATAGCCGCAAAGACCGACGGCGATCACCAGCGCGGCGAACTGACCGCCGACCCGCCAGCTCGATCCATATTGCGACGTGTCATCGGGTTCGTCCTTCCGCGTCTGGTCGGTCCGGAGCGGCTGCCACATCGGGCGTTCGTGCTGGCGGTGCGCATTGTGCAGCCCGATCAGATAGACGCCGACGAGAATAGGGGTCGCCGGATGGACGCCGAACAGGCTGTAGTCCGGCCCCGCCCAGGCGATCAGCGGTACCGCCATCATTCCGATCAACACGGTCGCCTGCGTCAGGTTCACCGCCGAGGCGGCTGCATGTTCAAGGTTCACGCGGCGGTAGAAGATGTCGGCAATGGCGAGGAAGGCGGTCTGTGCGGCGATCCCACCGATGGCGTTCGAAACGCTGAGCGCCGGATGGCCTGTCGACGCGGTCGAGACCGAAGTGACGATGCCGGCGATCGACGTGCCCGCGCCGAGCAGCACCGCACCCACCAGCGCCTCGCCCAACCCCGTACGGTCGGCGATCACATCGGCGAGGTTGGCCATACGCGCGCCGAGCAGTGCAATAAGCAGCACGGCGCCGCCGAAGACGAGCAGCGTCGCGCTCGGGTCGAGGGCGGCCAGATCAGGGACGGGACGACTCCACATCCCCTTATCGCACAAAGGAAAGGCCGCGCCCGGAGGGATCGGGCGCGGCCTGTGGGCAAGCGAGCTGCGAAGAGAGGAAGGGCGGGGCTGGTGCCCTTAGCTCGCGGCCCAACCGATGAGGATGTAGGCGAGGATGGCGAGGGGGCCGAGCGCGAAGAGCGTCAGCGCACAGAGGCCGAG
This sequence comes from uncultured Parasphingopyxis sp., assembly GCF_937129435.1. Lineage (GTDB taxonomy): Bacteria > Pseudomonadota > Alphaproteobacteria > Sphingomonadales > Sphingomonadaceae > Parasphingopyxis. Next base: position 1,792 of record NZ_CAKZNF010000050.1, read on the forward strand.
ACGGACCGCCAGCACGTTCCACCCGGTCCAGCGGGCGAACCCGGCGCACACGCCCATCAGCTTGGCATTGGGGCGGTCGAGGGTGAAACTGCGGGTCATCGTAAAGGGCTCCTGTTGAAACTTGTGGTGGGAATTGGGGTGGTGGTGTTCCCCTGCCTGATTAGGCGAGGGGAACGACCGGGCCGATGGCTGCGGAGACGAACGCGGCGCTGACGAGCAGGGCGGCGACGGCGGCGAAAGCCTGCTGGCGGTATTGGGCGATCGAATTGAACATTTTGATATTCCTTCCTGGATCTTCGGGTCGAACTGTTTGGCGGTGTTCCCCTGCCTCTTAGGCGAGGGGAACGACCGGGCCGATGGCTGCCGAAACGAACACGGCGCTGACGACGAGGGCGGCGATGGCGGCAACGGCCTGATTGCGGAAATCTGCGATCGAATTGAACATTTGGTATTCCTTCCTGAACCTTGGCCCCGGACCATTCCGTGGGTTGCCCGATACTATGCAGGGGGTGTGCCAGTTTTCAAAAATAGAGTAAGAACAGTATCTTGCGAACATAGCGCAATTTTGTTTCGCGATTTTCGCTGTGGACGCTGACCAACAGTTGGCGATTTTTCCCAACAGCCGGGATTGGCTTATGGTCTCCGCTTTGCGGCAATTCCCGCTGGACATTCGGCGAGGCGCGGTGCGATGGCTTTCCGTTAAGGGAAGGATATCAATGACCGATGATTTCAGCGCGATCCGGGAGGAGGTCGCGAAGCTCTGCGCCGAATTTCCGGGCACCTATTGGCAGCAGAAAGACAAGGCGCGCGAATATCCGGGAGAGTTCGTCGATGCGCTGACCAAGGCGGGCTATCTCGCCGCGCTGATCCCCGAAGAATATGGCGGGGCCGGCCTGCCGCTATCGGGTGCGGCGGCGATCCTCGAGGAAATCCAGCTGCAGGGCTGCAATGGCGGCGCCTGCCATGCACAGATGTACATCATGGGCACGCTGCTCCGCCACGGGTCGGAGGAGCAGAAGCAGCAATATCTCCCCAAGATCGCGACCGGCGAACTGCGGCTCCAGGCCTTCGGCGTGACCGAACCGACGAGCGGCACCGATACTCTGTCGCTGAAAACGCAGGCCAGGCGCGACGGCGACAACTATGTCGTCAACGGCCAGAAGATCTGGACCAGCCGCGCCGAACATTCGGACCTGATGCTCCTTCTCGCCCGCACGACGCCGCGCGATCAGGTCGAAAAGCGCACCGACGGCCTGTCGGTTTTCCTCGTCGACATGCGTGAGGTTCTCGGTAACGGGCTCTCGATCCGGCCGATCGACACGATGATGAACCATTCGACGACCGAGGTTTTCTTCGACGACATGCGCGTCCCGGCGAGCGCGTTGATCGGTGAGGAGGGGAGGGGGTTTCGCTACATCCTCTCCGGCATGAACGCCGAGCGCATCCTGATCGGCGCAGAATGCATCGGCGATGCGAAATGGTTTCTCGAAAAGGCGACGGCCTATGCCGGCGATCGCGAGGTTTTCGGGCGGCCGATCGGCCAGAACCAGGGCATCCAGTTCCCGATCGCGCGCGCCTATGCGCAGATGCGCGCCGCCGAGCTGATGGTCCACGACGCGCTGGCGAAATATGAGAGTGGCGAGAATGCGGGGGCCGAAGCGAATATGGCGAAGATGCTCGCGGCCGAGGCGAGCTGGGCGGCGGGCGAGGCCTGCGTCCAGACGTTTGGCGGCTTCGGCTTCGCGGCTGAATATGACGTAGAGCGCAAGTTCCGCGAGACGCGGCTCTATCAGGTGGCACCGATCTCGACGAACCTGATCCTGAGTTACATCGCCGAGCATGTTCTCGGCCTGCCGCGCTCCTATTGATTCAGAACACTACAATTCGAGGATGCCCAGATGACCGATTTTTCGCTGCCGAACGTCTCCCACGACCTGACCGGCGAGGTGGCGCTCGTCACCGGCGCAACATCGGGTCTGGGCTGGCGCTTCGCCCGGGTGCTCGCGGCGGCGGGGGCGAAGGTGGCGATCGCCGGGCGCCGGACCGAGCGGCTCGAGGAGCTGGCGAATGTCATCGCCGATGACGGCGGCAAGGCGCTGCCGATCACCGCCGACATGACCGACAGCCAATCGATCATCGACATGGTGCAGACGGCCGAAGACGGGCTGGGGCTCGTCACGATCCTCGTCAACAATGCCGGCATTCCCGATGCCCAGCGCGCGACGAAGATGCCGCTCGACCTCATTGACCGCGTCTTCGACACCAATTTGCGTGGGCCCTATGTGCTCTCCTGCGAGGTCGCCCGCCGTCTGATCGACGCGAAGACGCCCGGGCGTATGGTCAACATCGCCAGCGTTGCGGCGTATAACTACACCCCCGGGAGTGCCGCCGCGCTCTATTCGATCACCAAGGCGGGGATGGTCCGGCTCACCGAGGCGCTCGCGGTCGAATGGTCGCGCTTCAACATCAACGTAAACGGCATCGCCCCCGGCCTCGTCCGATCGGAAATGTCGGACGGGATGCTGGAGCGGATGGGTGATTTCACGAGCCACTTCCCGCGCAAGAAGATCATCGAGACAGAAGAGCTGGATTCGACGCTGCTCTATCTGTGTGCGCCGAGTTCGAGTTGCGTGACGGGCACGATCATCAAGCTCGATGACGGGCAGGGAAGCCGGTAGAAATTACGCGAAATCGCCACCCTGAACTTGTTTCAGGATCCACCCCTCCGCCGGGGACGAACTATGCGGATCGAGAAGTGGATGCTGAAACAAGTTCAGCATGACGAAAGATGGAGAGGAAATCACGATGGCAGTTGAAGGTACCTGCGACGCGAAATTCGCTGAACTCCGCGAGGAATTCGAACGCAATTTTGCCGAACGTGGCGAGGTCGGCGCTTCGGTCTGCCTCAGCGTCGGGGGCGAGACGATGGTCGATCTCTGGGGCGGCCAAGCCGACCCGACCCATGACCAGGCGTGGGAGGAGGATACCGTTTCGATCGTCTTCTCGTGCAGCAAGGCTGCTACCGCTCTCTGCGCCCACATCCTTATCGATCGCGGCGAGCTGAAGCTGGCGGCGCCCGTCTCCGACTATTGGCCCGAATTCGCGCAGAAGGGGAAAGAGGGCACCACCGTCCAGATGATGCTCAACCATGAAAGCGCCGTCCCGGCCTTTCGCGATCCGATCAAGCCCGGCGGCTATCTCGACTGGGACTATATGGTGAAGCGGATCGAAGAGGAGGAAGCGCATTGGGTGCCGGGCACGTCGAGCGGCTATCACATGGTGAGCTTCGGCTGGACGGTCGGCGAACTCGTCCGCCGCGTTTCGGGCAAATCGCTGGGCAGCTTTTTCCGGGACGAATTGGCGGGCCCGCTCGGCGCCGATTTCTGGCTCGGCGTGCCGGTCGATTTCGCGCACCCGGTTGCGCCGATCATCCCGTTTCAGCCTTCGCCCGACATGGAAATGACGGCGTTCACGCAGAAGCTACTGACCGATCCGCAATCGATCCAGGCGCTGAGCTTCCTCAACAGCGGCGGCTGGGACATGAACGATCCCAAAGGTCACAAGGCCGAGATCGGCGGGGCGGGCGGTATCTCCAACGCCCGTGGCCAGGTCGCGATGTACACACCGCTCGCCAATGGCGGTGAGCATAAGGGCGTGCGGATCGTGTCGGAAGAACGGATCGCGCATATGGAGCGTTGTTCGGTCGCGACGTCGGTAAATATGACGCTGCTGTGCGGTACGCGGTTCGCTTCCGGCTTTATGAAATCGATGGACAATCGCGCCTATCCCGGCGGCAAGCAGATGACGGCACTGATCGGCGAACGCGCCTTCGGCCATGTCGGCGCGGGCGGATCGATCGGGTTCGCCGATCCCGAATGCAATCTCGCCTTCAGCTACACGATGAACCGGATGGGGCAGGGGCTGCTGCTGAACGATCGCGGCCAGAGCCTGATCGACGCGGCCTATCGCGCGCTCGGCTACCGGTCGAACGAAAGCGGGGCCTGGGTGCGCTGACTTGGGGCGGTTCTTCTAGTCGATAACCGACAGCGTTCCGGCGCCGGCGTTGATCAGCACCCGGATCGGGTTCGGCGTTCCCCGCCCGCCGGTTTCGAGATTGGCTTCATAGGCCGGGACGGTCAGCGTCAGCCCGCGCGCGGGATCGTAGCTCGATTCCATGCCGTCGAAATCGATCGAGCCATAATAGAGAAAGACGTGGCAGGCGGTGAAGATCGGCTCCTCGCTGCCGTCGCCGCTCGGCATCAGGATTGCCAGGCCCGCCGAGGCCGCGGCCGGTTCTTCGGTGTCGAGCCTGAGCACCGTGACCATGCCGTTGTAGAAGCTGCGAACGCCCTCGCCATTTTCGCCGATCCAGAGCGCGTTGAGCGAAATGCTCGCATCGAGGCAATCGCGCGGGCCATGATCCGTCTGCGCCGAAACGGCGGTGGACGATATCGATGCTGCGGCAGCCAAACCCCAGGTCCATTTCTTCATTTCCGTACCTCCCTTGCGCCCGCCTTCCTTCATAGATGATATTCCTTGCCGCGCCATGGCCGATCGGGTCGGCTCCCGTTCATTTGCGCTGCGCCATGGTCGCTTCGCCGCAGCATTGGGGGCACGAGGCTTGCCAATGCTTGCGGCATTGGACAAGAACGCGGCCCAGACGGAGGGCAAAATGGACCGGATCATCGCCGTGCTCGATCGCACGCTTGTTCTTTTCATCGGTGTGGCCGTGGGCATGGTCGTCGGACTGGCCTTTGTGGGCGGCGGGGGCAGCGAGGCGGTGGCCAATGCGCCGGACCCGGTGATCATCACCTCCGATGAGGAAGCCGATGAAGCCGCTCCCGCCGGCGAATGCGCCGCTCCCTATAATGATCGCCTGATGACATCGCTCGCCGAGGGCGATCCCGTTCATATCGGCGTGTTCGGCGACAGCTTCGGCGACGGGCTCTGGGGCGCACTCTATCGCGATTTCCGCAGCAATGACGATTTCGTCGTCCATCGTTTCGCCCAGCAATCGACCGGTTTCACCCGCTATCGCACGCTCAATGTGCTCGAAGATGTGCGCGAGAAAATCGCCGAACAGCCGATCGACATCGCCGTCATCTCCTTCGGTGCCAACGACACCGACGGCCTGTGGGCGGACGGCACGGCGACCGAATATATGTCCGAGCAATGGCAGGAGGTCGTCGGCGACCGGGTGGAACAGGTGGTCCAGACGCTGCGCGATCATGGCGCGATCGTCTACTGGGTCGGCCTGCCGCGCATGCAGCGCCCGGCCTTCGATGCGCAGATCCGGCAAATGAATGCGTTCTACGAAAACAAGATGCGCGAACTCGGCGTGCCCTATTTCGAAACGGTGAGCGAGAGTGTCGATGATGAGGGCAATTACACGGCCTATATGCCCAACCCCGATACCGGCGACCGGACGCTGATCCGCGCCGGCGACGGCATCCACATGACGGGGATCGGTTACAGCTTCCTGATCCGCGATCTCGAAGCCCGAATCACGGACTATGTCGAAACCGCGCGTGCCGAAGCGCGCCGCGAAGCCGACCGGCGGCAGGCCGGGCGGGCGCGAAGCGATGGAAGAAATGAAGGCTAACCGATGAAGTTGCGTACGTTTTTTCTTCTGCTGCTTGCGGCCGTCGCCGCGCCCGCTGCGGCGCAGAATGGCTGTGACGGGCGGCTCTGCTTCGCCAACAATCTCGATCCGTTCTTCGACCGGCTGGCGCAAAGCCGGCGCGATAGCGGCCGTCCGGTCCATATCCTCCAGATCGGCGACAGCCACACCGCCGGCGACATGATCACCAATGGCTGGCGCGAGGCGCTGCGCCAGCGTTACGGCCATGGCGGTCGCGGCGTGCTCGCGGCGGGGCGGCCCTATGGCGGCTATCTGACCTGGGGCGTGACCGCTTCGCAGACCGACGGCTGGGAAGTGAACGGCATTTTCGGCCGGGCCTATGCCAATTATGGCCGCCCTGTCGGCCTGTCCGGCTTCAGCCAGACGGCGCGCAACACCGGCGAATCGATGGGGATCAGCGCGGACACGCCGGACCAGAGCTTCGACCGGATCATCGTGTGCGGGATCGCCGAGCCGGGCGCCGGGTCGGTTTCGCTGCGGCTGGGTTTCACGACCGAGGAAATGGATTTCGATGCGCCGCAGCGGCATACCGAATGCAAGACGGTCGACACCCCTTATCCGCAGCTCGGCGCCTCGCTGACGACGCTCGATGATCGCATCGTGACGATCACCTCCTTTGCGACGATGCGGCAGCAAGGGGGCGTGGTGCTCTCCAATGTCGGCGTCAGTGGATCGCAGCTCGTCCATTTCAACCGCAACAGCGACGAAGTCGTCCGTGCCGAACTGACGGAATATCGCCCCGACCTGATCGCCATCGCCTTCGGCACGAATGAGGGCTTTTCGCAAAGCCTGACCCCGTCGGAGTTCGAGGCGGACCTGCGCAACCAGGTCAACCGTATCCGCCGGCTCGCCGGGCGCGACGTGCCGATCCTGATCATCGGCGCACCCGACGCGCAGACGCAGAGCACCGCGCTCGCCGACAATTTCGGTTCGCCGCAAAGCTGCGGTACCGGCTGGTACACGCCGACGCTTCTCGGCGAGATCCGTTCGCGCCAGCGCCGCGTGGCGCGCGAAATGGGTCTTGCTTTCTGGGACTGGAACGAGGCGATGGGCGGTCGCTGTTCGGCCGATCGCTGGCGCAACGACGATCTGATGCGCGGCGACCGGGTACATTTCAACCAGCGTGGGGGCGCGAGGATCGGGCGAATGCTGTTCGACGACCTCGAAAGGGCCGCCGCGAACCATCGGGGCTAGGACCGGCTCTTGCTCTTTCCAACGCTGACCTTCGGGCTGTTCTTCCTCGCCGTCTTCACCGGCGCGTGGCTGCTCCGCAACGAGAATGAATGGCGCAAGATCCTGCTGCTGATCGCGAGCTGGATCTTCTACGGCGCGTGGGACTGGCGCTTCGTCGCGCTGCTGATCGTGTCGGGCTTCCTAAACTGGGGCGCGGCGCGGCTGATCCTCTATTTCGAGGACGATGCGCGCAAGCGGAAGCTGACGCTCATACTCGGCGTCATCGCGAACCTATGCATCCTCGGCTGGTTCAAATATTACGGCTTCTTCATGGAGCAGTTCGCGGCGCTGCTGACGGGGTTGGGCTGGGAACGCGATCTCTACATCATGCAGGTCGTGCTGCCCGTCGGCATCAGCTTCTTCACCTTCCAGGGGATGAGCTACCTGATCGACATCTACCGGCGGCAGACCGAGCCGGCGCGATTGCTCGACATGGTGCTGCTCATGAGCTTCTTCCCGCACCTCGTCGCCGGCCCGATCGTGCGCGCATCGCACCTGATCCCGCAGTTCGAGAAAGTGCCGAAGATCGATCGCGGCGTGATGGCGATGGGGTTGCTGCTGATCGTCTGGGGCCTGTTCAAGAAGACGATCATCGCCTCCTATCTCGCCACCGATTTCGTCGATCCGGTGTTCTTCGATCCGAGCGCGCATACCAGCCTCGATCTCGTGCTCGCGGCCTATGGCTACGCCGTGCAGATCTATTGCGATTTCTCGGCCTATAGCGACATGGCGATCGGGCTTGCGGCGCTGCTCGGCTATCGCTTCCCGCACAATTTCAACCAGCCCTATCGCGCCTCGACGCTGCAGGATTTCTGGCGGCGCTGGCATATCTCGCTGTCGAGCTGGCTGCGCGACTATCTCTACATTTCGCTCGGCGGGTCGCGCCACGGCCAGATCCGGCTTTATTTCGCCCTCACGATGACCATGCTGCTCGGCGGCCTCTGGCATGGCGCGAGCTGGAACTTCGTCATATGGGGCGCGATTCATGGCGGCGTGCTCGCGGCCGAACGGATGTGGTGGCAACACCGTCCGGAGAGCGCACCGAAGCTGCCGCGATGGGCGGGTATCCTTGTCACCTTCCACATCGTCACCTTCGCCTGGATCTTCTTCCGCAGCGCTACGTTCGACGATGCTTCGACCTATCTGGCCGGCATCGCGGCGCTCGACTTCGCCGGAACGATGCTGACGCCGGTGGGGCTGGCACTGATCGTGATCGGCATGGCGCTCCACGCGCTGCCGCCGCAGGCGATCCAGCACAATGCGATGCGTCTCCGGCGAATTTCGGCGGTCTGGGTCGGGCTCGGCACCGGCGTGCTGATCCTCATCATCGATGCGATGCGGGCCGAGGGCGTCGAACCCTTCATCTATTACCAGTTCTGACGGGGAGGAGAGCGATGACCGACACCGAACCGAAATCGGCCGACCCGCTGGAAGAGGCGCCGCTACCCAAGCCGCTGACCGGGACGACGATGACCTCGCCGGTCGATCTGCCGCCCATGGAAGACGGCGAGGCTGGGGACGATCATCCCGTGCGCTGGGCGGCGATCGCGATCGCGACGGCGACGGCGTTTCTCGCGATCTTCAATGCGTCGGCATTGCAGGGTTGGGCGTTCGGGCTGACGCCAAGCGCCGAAACCCAGCCGGTCGTCGAAGCGGCAGTACAATGGAACGAGCGAACCAGCGCGCTTGGCCTCGACCGTCCCTATCGTGCCATGCACGAGGCGTGGCAGGGTCTGGTCGCGATCGAATTCGGCGGGGATGACGGTGAAACCGCCAACGAGGAAGACATCGCCCCGCCGCCGCCCACCACGGCGGAAGACGACGAACAGGCAAGCGAACCCGGGTTTTCCGGGTTGTAGTTTGTCAGACTCGACCTGACAGTCGAGCGCCGCACCAGACTTTGTTTGTCAGAATTTCCCTATCGGGAAATCGCCGCACCGGCCCACACCCCCACCCGACCTCCCACTCAGTGTATTCTCATGGGAGGTCGGGTGGGGGAGAGGGCCGGTGCGGCGACCTCGCGTCAGCGAGGTTCTGACGATCCAGACGCACAAAGGGCCGCCTCCCTTGCGGAAGACGGCCCCCTGCGACCCGGTAAGAAGGGGGTCCTTACCGGTTACCTGTAGAAGATGTGATCTTCGATCTGGGCAACGCGCGGGCGCGATTCGTGAAACGCCGAATAGCCATAGGCCGCGCGATAAAAGATGGCGTTGCCGACGACCGGGGCGCTGATGCCGTTACGGGCGTCGATCGACACTTCCAGCGCCGTCTGCCAGCGCGCATCGCCGCGCGGCGGGTTGTAGGCGTGGGTGTTGAAGAACTGGCCGCGCTGGTGAGCCACGGCGCAGATCGAATTCGGGAAGCGCGGCGAATTGACGCGGTTCATCACGAGCTGCGCAACGGCAAGCTGGCCCTGGCGGGACTGGTTGGCCGCTTCGTGACGGACGATCTTGACCAGGCATTCCAGGTCGGCATCCATCGTGTCGTTGACGGCGACGGTCTGCTCGGCCGGTTCGGGTGCGGTTTCCTCGACGATTTCGGGCTCTTCGGCCTCGGGCGCCATATCCAGCGCGATCGTCGATTCGGCGAAATTCGTGTCGGCCTCGATACCCGCTTCGGCGAGAAGTTCGGTATCGGCCTCGGTTGCATTCGGATCGTTGGTCTCGAATGCGAAGCCGGTCGCCATCGGAATGGCGGCAGCGGCGGTCATCACAGCGGCGGATGCCGCAAAAATCGTTCTTTTGCGTCCAAAGGACATGAATTGCTCCATCGGGTGCGCCGAATGGGCGAGACCGCCATTATTCTTACTGTTTTCGGTCCGCTTACATTCCACGGCTTGTACGGGGGCCGCGCATAATCGGCGCTGCCCGCTGACCGGGTTGCGGGCCATTTGGCCTTTGCGCCGTTCATTGCAACGAAGTTACGACGAGCCGAGGACCCAACAGGATGAACTGCGCAATAAAATTACAAGGAATCTCAACGGGCCAAAATGCCAACTATCTGAAAAACATATATTTGTTGCGCTGCAACATCGGTTCCATGGGTTAAGGATCTTTGAATTCGGATCGCCGCTGAATCGACTCGTCGACTCGCGGGGCCGTCTGCTACGATGGCCGCCTGCAACCGATTCGCGGGTCGACCAGCGCCATTAAGGGGGGCGAAGAGAAAATGGCAGGGAAATGGCCTGTAATTGCGCTTCTGGCACCGCTGGCGGCGATGGTCGCCGGTTCGTGCTCGGTTGCGCAATCGGCAACGCCCGTCAGCGATTCCGATCACGAAGCAACGGCACCCTCTGCGGCGTCCACCGCGTCCGCCTCATCCGTGCAGAGTGCGGGTGGCGAACCGGCGGCGAGCCGCGCGACCGTTCCGGCTTCTTCCGAACCTGCAAGCTATCGCATCATCGGTGTCGGCGACATCATGATGGGCAGCGATTGGCCGCAGCCGGGCATGGACCCGCGCATCACGCCCTCGGCCGATCCCGAGGCGGTGCTCGGTCCGGCGCTGACCGCCTTGTTCGATGAGGCCGATGTCGTCTTCGGCAATTACGAAGGCACGATCCACGCCAGCAGCCAAAATGCGAAGAACTGCAGCAACCCCTCGGTCTGTTATGTCTTCCGCAGCCCCGTTTTCCATGCCGCCTATCTGCGCCGCGCCGGCTTCACGATCATGTCCAACGCCAACAACCATGCGCGCGATTTCGGCGAAACGGGCCGCCAGGCAACCTATGCGAACCTGACTGCGGCGGGTATCCCGACCGCGGGCGGCGATGTCAGCGGGATGCGGATCGCGACGCAGCGGCTCGACGACGGCCGCACGGTCGCGCTCGTTGCCTTCGGACACAATCCGGGCCTGCTGATGGTGCAGGATTACAGCCGCGTCGCCGAAATGGTGCGCGAGGCGGACAGCATGGCCGATATCGTCATGGTGTCCTGCCATATCGGCGCGGAGGGATCGGCGCATAACCGGGTGACGCGCGAGACCGAGACCTATCTGGGCGAGAATCGCGGCAATCCCTATCGCTTCGCCCATGCCGCCGTCGATGCGGGCGCGGACGTCGTCTTCTGCCACGGTCCGCATATCCCGCGCGCGGTCGAAGTCTATCGCGGGCGCTTCATCGCCTACAGTCTCGGCAATTTCTGGACCTATGGCCGGTTCAACCTCAACGGCCATAACGGGCTCGCGCCGATCGCGGATATCGAGGTCGATGGCGAGGGCGCACTGCTGTCCGCCCGGATCGTCTCGGCGCGGCAGGACCGGCCCGGTGGCCCCTATGCCGATATCAGCAACGCGGCGGCACAGCGGGTCGCGGAGCTGACGGCGCGCGACATGGCCGATAGCGGCACCCGCGTCGATGCGACCGGGCGCGTCAGCTGGTAATTGAATTTGTCAGGCTCGCCCTGTCGGTCGAGCGCCGCACCAGCCCACACCCCCTCCCGACCTCCCACGAGTATATCCGGAATGGGAGGTCGGGAAGGGGTGTGGGCTGGTGCGGCGATTTCGCGCTAGCGAAATTCTGACAAATCCTACGCCTCACTCATCATATTTGCTCATCCGCCGGTTGCCGAACAGCATGCCGCGTTCGAGCCGCGCGCTGAGTGCGGCGTAATAGGCGTTGAGGAAGTCGTAATCGTCGTCGCCATGCTCCCAGCCGATCTTCGCGCGGATCGTGTTGGCGACGCCGGCGAGCGTCTCGTTATTGTCCGATCGTAGCACGCGTTCGAGTGTCTTGAGCTCATATTCGCCGTAAACGGCCAGTTGCTCTTCGCTGAAATCGTAGCGTTCGAGCCGTTCGTGACCGGACGAGGCAAGGTCGTGCTCGAGCTTGCGCCGCGGGGCATGCAGCACCCAGGTACCCGCTACGATATCGCCGATACGCAGCCGATCCTTGTTGAACAGCGGGAACAGCAGGAAAACGAGCGACCAGAGGAAACCGGTGAGGACCAAGATGCCATCGGCGGCACCGCTCGTTTCCAGCCCGCTACTGAACAGAAAGGACAAGGGCAGGTAGATTTCGATTTCGCGCATCAGGTTGCGCGCGATCACCGCATCGGCCGTCAAACGACCGCCGTCGCGCGCGACAACCCGCAATCCGAGGATCCGTTTGCCCAGTGTCGCCGATCGCCGGCCCATCTCGAAGACGATGAAATAGAAATTCCGGAGCAGGAAATAGCCGAGCAGCCAGATAATCGTGACGACCTCGCCATCTCCGCCGGATCCGAAATCGGCGACCCCGGCCCAGACGACGAGGAGCGTGAAGATGATGATGATGAAAATGAGCAGCCCGAAATCGATCGCAAAGGCGCCCGCGCGCTGCCCTGCGGTAGCGAGTTTGAGTCTCAGGTCGACGCCTTCGGGCGTGATCAGCGTGCGCTGGACTGCGCTCTGATCCATCCAGGGCGGTTCAGCGCTGGCCACGGACCAGCCCCGGCAGATAGAAATAGGCGCACCACAGCAGGAACATCGTCGCGGCAATGCCGTAACGCGTGAGATCGTGGGTGATCAGCTGCCGCCCGAACCCCTCGAGCAAACCGGCGGCGAGCAGCATGACGACGACGCCGACCATCGCGCAGGCGGCGGTTTTCCCCGATTCCCGCGCTGCGGCGAGACGCGACTGCGCGCCGGGGAAAACGACGCGGGTGCCGATCCTCAGGCCCGCGGCGCCGGCGAGGACGATGGCGAAGAATTCGGTCGTGCCGTGGATCAGCAGCCATCCGCCCATCTCGAAGCCGAGCCCGCGATCGACGAACAGCGCGATGAATGCCCCTGCAACCGCGCCATTGTAAACGAGCAGCAACGCCGTCGGCACGCCGAAGGCAAAGCCGAGCGCGAAGGCGAAGATCGAAATCTGTGCGTTGTGCGTGAAGAGATAGGTTGCAAAGACCGCCAGCGCGTCCTGATCGGGCGTGTACAGCGTGGAGCGCAAATCCTCGGCCGATGCCGACATGTCGCGCCCATTGGCGAGATCGGCGGGCAGGATCGCATCGAACCATGCCGGGTCGTTCATCACCAGCAGATATGCCGTCACGATCCCGGCCAGCAGCAGTGCGAACGACATCAGCGTTTCAAGCCAGAGCCCACGGACCGCGGCCGGCCAGTCGCGGGCGAAAAAGCTCGCCAATCGGCTGCCAAGGCTGGTTCGCACGCCGTAGACGAAGAAATAGGCGCGCGTGCACAGCCCTTCGAGATAGTTGATCAGCGACTGGTCGAGCGTCGTTTCGCGCGCCACCGAGAGCGAGGAGAGCGCCGAGCGATAGAGCACCGGCAGCTCGACGAGGTCCGCGTCGGACAGGCGCCGCACCGACCCGCCTTCGGCGCGCTTGAGCAGCGCCTCGAGCCGCTGCCAGTCCTCCTCCCGTTCGGCGCGGAAATTGCGCGAGGAGAAGATCGCCTGATTTTCGATCCGGCGCATCAGAGCAGGCTCCGCCGCTTGAGCGTGACGTAGCGATCGACGAGCCGCGTCCCGATCTGGTCGTGCGGCGCTTCCAGCACATGCGCCCCCATCCGCCGAAGCCGGGCGACGACGATGGCGCGCTCCCGCAGCAGCGCCGATGCCGTCACCGCGCGCGAAACGTCCGCCGGGTCCTCGGGGCGCCCTTGCGCGATATCGGCCAGTTCGGCGTCGCGCATGATGACGAACAACACCAGATGCGTTTGCAGCATCCTGCCGGTCGCGCGCAGCATCAGCTCGGCGCTCGTCGGGTCGGCGAAGTCGGTGAAGACGACGATCAGCGAGCGGCGATGGAGCTGGTTCGACAGCGATGTCAGCGCCAGCGTGTAATTGCTTTCCTCGGCGCCATAATCGACGGCGCCGGCGGCGCGCTGGATCGTCGCGAAACCCTTGGCGCCCGAAACGGTGGGGCTCGCGAGCATCGGCCGTCCGGCAAAGGCGAACAGGCTCGCCCGGTCGCCGGCCTTCAGTGCGACATAGCCGGTCAGCAGCGCCGCCGAGATTGCCCGGTCTATCCGCGGCAGCCCGTCGATCGGCTCGCACATCGTCCGCCCCGCATCGAGCGCGAAAACGATATGGTTGTTGCGTTCGGTGCGATATTCCTTGGCGAGTGGGCCTGTGAAGCGCTTGGAGACTACGTGACCGGCTCGAACCATGTCCTGCCGACATCAGGCGCAGCCAGGTTCAGCTCAGGTTTGTCCACGTCGGATTTCATGAAGCGGACCTCTGTGCAGTCAATCGGGCCGGCTGGTTTCGATCGGATCGCGGATGCCGCCGAGACGCTGGCAAACAGTGAAGGCCTTCCGGCGCATGCCTTGTCTGTCAGCTTGCGGCGAGGTCAGGCATGAATTCTTCAGCCTGCCTGTGTTCTGTAGAGATTGACGAGGGCAGCCTGGCGCCGGTGAGCGCCGAGTCCGAACATGAGCGGAAGATTGCGATCTTCGACCTGCTCGAAGAGAACCGGTTCGCCGTCGTGGATGCGCCGGATGGTCCGTATGCACTGAAGCTATCGTTGGCTGATAATCGGCTGGTCTTCGACGTGACGCGTCAGGATGGTGAGCCGGTTCGGCAATTCCTGTTGTCGCTTACCCCGCTGAGACGGCTGATCAAGGACTACTTCCTGATCTGCGACAGCTATTACGACGCCATCCGGTCCTCGACCCCGGCCCAGATCGAGGCGATCGATATGGGGCGGCGTGGTCTCCATAATGAGGGCTCCGAAATTCTGATCGAGCGCCTTTCGGGCAAGGTGGAGACCGATTTCGACACGGCGCGACGGCTGTTTACGCTGGTTTGCGCCCTCCACATGCGAAATTGACGATCTAATAGTCGACGTGGCTCAGCGAATGCCTATATAGATCGCGTTTTCCGCGGTCTCATGAGGAGTGAATGGCGAAAGAGGAACTGATCGAGTTTGAGGGCACAATTGTCGAATTGCTGCCGAACGCCACGTTTCGTGTGAAGCTGGCGACCGATCATGAAATCATCGCGCATACGGCTGGCAAGATGCGCAAGAACCGCATTCGTGTCCTGACCGGCGACAAGGTCCTTGTCGAAATGACGCCGTATGACCTGACCAAGGGCCGGATCACCTATCGATTCAAGTGAGCTCGTCCGGGGCAGGGCG
>NZ_CAKZNF010000051.1 GCF_937129435.1 uncultured Parasphingopyxis sp.
TGACGCAGGTCGAATTGCCGTGAATGCCCATCTTCTCTTCGATCGAGCCGCAGGAGACTGCGTTGCGATCGCCGAGCGAACCGTCGTCGTTGACCATGAACTTGGGCACGATGAACAGCGAGATGCCCTTCACGCTGTCGGGCGCATTCGGTGTCTTCGCCAACACGAGATGGATGATATTCTCGGTCAGGTCGTGCTCGCCCGAAGAGATGAAGATCTTTGTGCCGGTGATGGCATAGCTGCCATCGCCCTGCGGCTCGGCCTTGGTGCGGATGAGGCCGAGATCGGTCCCGCAATGCGGCTCGGTCAGGTTCATCGTGCCGCCCCATTTGCCGGCGACCATGTTGGGGACGTATTTGTCCTTCTGCTCCTGCGATCCCTTGGCCATGATCGCGGCCGTCGCGCCCATGGTGAGGCCGTTATACATGGCGAAGGCCATATTGGCGGAGATCATATACTCCTCGATCGCCTGGCCGATGACATGCGGCAGGCCCTGGCCGCCGAATTCCTCCGGCCCGGTCAGCGTCGACCAGCCGCCCTCGACGAACTGGTTATAGGCTTCCTTGAACCCGTCCGGCGTCGTAACCGAACCATCGTCGTGCCGCGTGCAGCCCTGTTCGTCGCCGATCTGGTTGAGCGGGAACAGCACTTCGCTGCAGAATTTGCCGCCTTCGGTCAGGATCGCGTCGACCATGTCGGTCGAGGCGTTTTCGAAGCCGGGAAGGTTTGAATAGCGATCGAGCCCGACAATGTGCTCGAGCACATACTGGCTGTCACGAACGGGGGCGGTGTAGCTGGGCATGGGGGATCCTGCTCCTTGCGTTTCTGTCTTGGCGGATTTCAGGCCTTGTCTTCGGCTTCAACCTTGTCGAGCACTTCGAGAAAGCCCTTCAGCTCCTCGATCGCCGAATCGATATCGGTCCGCTGCTCGCTGAGCGCGGCGATTCGCTCTTCGCACTTTTCGCGTGTCACGGCGCGCTGCTTCGTCCGGCCGTCGCCGAGGTCGTAGAGATCGATCATCTCGCGAATATCGGCCAGGCTGAAGCCCACCCGCTTGCCGCGGAGGATCCAGGCGAGCCGCGCCCGGTCGCGCTTGTGATAGACGCGCGTCATGCCATGACGTTCGGGCTGGATCAGCCCTTCGTCCTCGTAGAAGCGCAGCGCGCGCGGCGTCACGCCGAACTCGTCGGAGAGATCGGAAATGGTATAGGTTTCGCGATTATGCTCGTCGGGCGTTTCGATACCCGCATGGTTGAATTCGGTAGCCATCAACATCCCATAAGTTCCGTTCACGTTAACGTCAAGCTATGACGCTACGGCAGGGCCGTGGCTATTTGTTACCGTTCCGTGTCGATGCTTTCCAGAGCCCTCCCAGATACCCGTCGATAAAAGCAGCTTCGCTCGCCGGTATGGCAGACCGGCCCGGCCGGTTCGGCGATCAGCCAGACAGCATCCTGGTCGCAATCGATACGGATATCCCGCACAGCGAGCGTATTTCCAGACGTCTCGCCCTTTTTCCAGAGCTCCTGCCGGCTGCGCGACCAGAAATGCGCGACGCGGGTCTCGATCGTCCGGTCTAGCGCCTCACGGTTCATATGGGCGAGCATCAGAACGTCGCCGCTCGCGGCGTCCGTAACCACCGCCGTGATCAGGCCATTGGCGTCGAATTTCGGATCGAGGCTGTCGGTGTTTTCGCGGTCCATTGGCCCTGCTAGTGCGAACGGATAGCCTCGATCAACTCTTCCTTGTTCATTTCCGACCGCCCCTCGATGCCGATCTCCTGCGCTTCCTCGTAAAGCTCGTCCTTGGTCCGGTCCTCGAGCTTCGTGCCTTTCGCGTCGACCGAATCGTTGGCCTGCGCGTTGGCGATGCGGGCCGCCTTCTCTTTCGAGGCGCCCTGCTTGCGCAGCTCTTCATAGGTCTCGTCGTCCTTGATCTGCGTTCCATGGTCCTTGGCCATGACAATCTCCTTTCCTATATGCGCGCCAACGCATCAGGAGCCCCAAGGCTCCCCCGCGAAATTATGACAGGGGCGAGACAAAGCGGTTCCGCCTCCCTATATGGCGGGCGAACGCCGACCGATGCGCCGGAGCGAGCATGATCAGCACCAATCCGTTCGACACTTTCGATGCCGATGGCGACACGCTGCACGAGGAATGCGGCGTGTTTGGCGTTTGGGGCACCGAGACCGCCGCCGCGGCCGTGGCGCTCGGTCTTCACGCGCTCCAGCATCGCGGACAGGAAGCGGCCGGAATCACCAGCTTCGACGGCAAATGGTTCCACAGCCACCGCGCCGTCGGTCATGTCGCCGGCAATTTCGACGAGGACCGGATCATCCGCCAACTTCCCGGCGAAGCGGCCTGCGGTCATGTCCGTTATTCGACGACCGGCGAGAGCGGACTAAGGAACGTCCAGCCGCTCTATGCCGATCTGGCGACGGGCGGCTTTGCGGTCGCGCATAACGGCAATATCTCGAACGCAATGGCGCTGCGCCACGACCTCGTCAAACACGGCGCCATCTTCCAGTCCACCTCGGACACCGAAACGATTATCCACCTTGTCGCGACGTCCGAATACAAGCTGCTGCTCGACAAGTTCATCGACGCGCTGAAACAGGTCGAGGGCGCCTATTCGCTCGTCTGCCTGACGCCCGAGGGCATGATCGGCTGCCGCGACCCGCTCGGCATCCGCCCGCTCGTCATGGGAAAACTCGGCGACAGCTATATCTTCGCGTCCGAAACGGTCGCGCTCGATGTCGTCGGAGCGGAGTTCGTACGCCAGGTGGAGCCGGGCGAGCTCGTCGTCGTCAACGATACCGGTATCAAGTCCCACCGCCCCTTCGCCCCACACGCGCCGCGCCCCTGCATTTTCGAACATGTCTATTTCTCGCGCCCCGATTCGATCGTCGACGGCATCTCGGTCTATTCGGTGCGCAAGGAGATCGGCGCGCAGCTCGCCATCGAATCGCCGGTCGATGTCGATCTCGTCATCCCCGTACCCGACTCGGGCGTGCCCGCCGCGATCGGCTATGCCCAGCAATCGGGTATCCCCTTCGAGCTTGGTATCATCCGCTCGCATTATGTCGGCCGCACTTTCATCCAGCCCGGCGACAAGGTCCGCCATCTCGGCGTCAAGCTGAAGCACAATGCCAACAAGTCGCTGATCGAGGGCAAGAAGATCGTGCTGATCGACGATTCGATCGTGCGCGGAACGACGTCGACGAAGATAGTCGAGATGATGCGCGAAGCGGGCGCGAAGGAAGTCCATATGCGCATCGCCAGCCCGCCGACGACGCACAGCTGCTTTTACGGCGTCGACACGCCCGAGCGCGAAAAGCTGCTCGCCGCGAAAATGGATGTCGAGCATATGCGCGAATATATCGAGGCCGACAGCCTCGCCTTCCTCTCGATCGACGGCCTCTATCGCGCGATGGGCGAAGAAGGGCGCAATGACGCGCATCCGCAGCGCTGCGATGCCTGTTTCAGTGGCCAGTACCCGACCACGCTGACCGACCATGACGAAAAGGCCGGCAAGGCCGACCTTCCCCTCCTCGCCGAACGCGTCAAATGACCAAGCCTCTCGAAAACAAGCTCGCGCTGGTGACCGGTGCGAGCCGGGGGATCGGCGCGGCCACGGCGAAGGCACTGGCCGCAGCGGGTGCGCATGTGATCCTTGTCGCGCGCACGGCGGGCGGGCTCGAAGAGGTCGAGGACGCGATCCACGAAACCGGCGGCAGTGCCACCATCGCGCCGCTCGACATCGCCGACGGCGACAGCGTCGCGCGGCTCGCGGCAGCCGTGGGCGAACGCTGGGACGCGCTCGACATCCTCGTTCTCAACGCCGCGACGCTCGGTTCGCTGACCCCGCTCGTGCAGATCGATCCGAAGGAGCTGAGCCAGATCTTCACGCTCAACGTGCTGGCGCAGCAGGCGATGATCGCCGGATTCGATCCGATGCTGCGCAAGAGCGAGGCGGGCCGCCTGATCGCGCTGACATCGAGCGTCGGCCGCAATCCGCGTGCCTATTGGGGCGCCTACGGCGGTTCCAAGGCGGCTCTGGAGACGATGGTCACTTCCTATGGCGAGGAGGTGAAGAACCTGTCGTCCGTTCGTACGGCCATCGTCGACCCAGGCGCCACGGCAACGACCATGCGCGCCAACGCCTATCCGGGCGAGGATCCCGCGACGCTGAAATCCCCTGATGTCGTGGCCGACGCGATCGTCGGCCTCGTCACCGGCGATTTCGAGACGGGCCACCGGGTTCGCATTGAAGGCTGAGCACCGCCTGCCAATGGCAGTTTCGATCACCATCATCAGCGACACCCATCAGATGCACGAGGATCTCGTGCTGCCGGGCGGCGACATCCTCATCCATTGCGGCGATTTTCTCGAGCTATTCGATCGCGATGGGCCGGGACTCGGGCCTATGGACGAATGGTTCGGGCGGCAAAACTACCACCATGTTCTCGTCACCGGCGGCAATCATGACATTGCTTTGGAAAACGCATGGCAATTGGGCGTGAAATCATTCGAAAACGCGGAGCTTCTGATCGACGAAGAAGTCACCGTCAGCGGACTACGCATTTACGGCGCGCCATGGCTGCCCGACCTGCCGGGACACGCCTTTTATCTCGATGACGAGGGACTGCGCCGGAAATGGTCGGCCGTTCCGTCGGACGTCGACATCCTCATCACCCATGTCCCGCCCTTCGGCATCCTCGACCGGTCGAGCCGCGGCATGCAGTTCGGATGCGCCCATCTGCGGGACAACCTGCCGCGCATTGCGCCGCGATTGCACTGCTTCGGCCATGTCCATGCGAGCGCGGGCGAGATGCAGAGCGGCGCGACGCTCTTCGTCAACGCGAGTTCGGCGATCAGCGGCCAAAAGGCCGTCCGCCCGCCCTTCACGATCGAGATGGCGCCGCGCTAGAGCAGCTTTTCGATATCGCGTCGCAATTGCTCGGGCTTGGTCGCCGAGCCGTGGCGGGAGACGACATTGCCTTCCCGATCGACGAGGAACTTGGTGAAGTTCCACTTGATCGCCTTGGAACCCAGCACCCCCGATTGCTGCGCCTTGAGATGATTCCAGAGCGGATCGGCATCGCTGCCATTGACCTCGACCTTTCCCAGCACCGGAAACGTCACGTCGTAGGTCAGCGTGCAGAAACTCGCGATCTCTTCGGCATCGCCCGGCTCCTGATGGCCAAACTGGTTGCACGGGAAGCCCAGCACCTCGAACCCCTTGTCGGCATAGTCGCGGTGCAGCGCCTCCAGCCCTTCATATTGCGGCGTAAACCCGCATTTCGACGCGGTGTTGACGATCAGCAGCACCTTGCCGGCATAGGCCGAGAGGTCGAGATCGCTGCCATCGGCGGCTTTCACGGTGAAATCGGTGACCTTCATCTACTTTCTCCCTATGCGCTCAGGCCGAGCCTGTCGAAGCCTCCACCGTGGCGCTTGCACCCTTCGACGAGCTCGGGGTCAGCGCAAGTGGACGCTATTGCAGCCGCCCTTCGTGCAATCGGACCATGCGATCCGTCTTTGCAGCGAGACGCTCATTGTGGGTCGCGATCAACGCCGCGCTTCCCTCCTCGCGAACCAGCGACAGGAACTCGCCGAGCACGACATCGGCCGTTGCCTCGTCGAGATTGCCGGTGGGTTCGTCTGCCAGCACCAGCGCCGGACGGTTGGCCAGCGCGCGTGCCACGGCCACGCGCTGCTGTTCGCCACCCGACAGCGCCGAGGGACGGTGGTCCAGACGGTGGCCGAGGCCGAGCCGGTCGAGCAATTCGGATGCGCGTGCCTCGGCCGCGTCGGTTTCGGTCCCGTAGATCAGCTGCGGAATGACGACATTCTCGCGCGCTGAGAAATCGGGCAGCAAATGGTGGAACTGATAGACGAAGCCCATATGCTCGCGCCGCACGGTAGTACGCGCATCGCCGTTCATCTCGACGACCTGCACGCCGTCAATCTCGATCGACCCGCCGAAGCCGCCTTCGAGCAGCCCCACCGCCTGCAGCATCGTCGACTTGCCCGATCCCGACGGGCCGAGCAGCGAGACGATCTCGCCCTTGCCGATGTCGAGATCGACGCCGCGCAGCACGTCGATGGTGACGCCGCCCTGTTCGAAGCTGCGCGTGAGTTCGCGGACGGAAAGCACGCGGTCACTCATAACGCAGCACCTCGACCGGATCGGTCCCCGCCGCCTTGAACGCCGGGTAGAGGGTGAAAATGAAGGCCGAACCCAGCGCCAGCGCGACGATGCCGAGCACCTCAAACGGGTCGGTGCGCGCGGGCAGCTCGGTGATGAAACGGATCGACGGGTCCCAGAGTTCGGCGCCGGTAACGGTCTGGACGAAACCCACCACCTGTTGCCGGAAACGCAGCAGCAAGAAGCCGAGGATCAGGCCGGCAATCGTCCCGAGCGCGCTCGTCGTCATGCCGATGGTCAGGAAAATCCGCATGATGCCCCGCCGCGTCATCCCCATCGTCCGCATGATGGCGATGTCGCGCCGTTTCGCGCGCACCAGCATTATGAGCGAGGAGAGGATGTTGAACACGGCGACGAGGATGATCAAGGACAGCACCCAGAACATGACGACGCGCTCGACCGCCAGCGCATCGAAGAGCTGGCTGTTCATCCGCCGCCAGTCGGTGAGTTCGGCCCGCCCGGCAACGGCAGCCTCGATCGGCGCCAGGATCTCACCGACATTTTCCGGATCGGTCGTATCGATCTCGATCATGCCGACATCGTCGTCGAGCATCAGCAACGTCTGCGCATCGCCCATCGGCATCAGCACGAACGCCTTGTCGAAATCGTAGATGCCGATCTCGAAAATCGCCGCGACGGTATAGGATACGATGCGGGGGACGGTGCCGAATGGCGTCGAGCGGCCCTGCGGCGAGATCAGCGCAATTTCGCCCCCAGGCACCGCGCCCAGCGTCGTCGCGAGGCGAGAGCCGATGGCAACGCTGTTCGATCCCGGCTGTAGCCGGCTCATGTCGCCGGCGACGATGTTCGAATTGATCGTTTCGTTGGCGCGAATATCCTCGATCTGCATTCCCCGCACGAGCACGCCCTCGACGCGGCCGTCATAGCTCGCCATCAGCGGCTGTTCGATCAGCGGGGTCGCGGACACGACGCCAGGCGTCTCGCGCGTCTGTTCGAGGATTTCCTCCCAGTCCGGAAGGCGGCCGCCATAGCCCTGCACGACCGCATGGCCGTTCAGCCCCACGATCTTGTCGAACAGGTCGGCGCGAAAGCCGTTCATCACGCTCATGACGACGACGAGCGCCATCACGCCGAGCATCACGGCGACGAGGCTGATCGACGCGACGACGAAAATGAACCGCTCGCCCTTGCCGGGGAGCAGATAGCGCTTGGCGATCATCCGCTCGGAGCGGGAAAGGATCACGCGAGCTTCTCCAACGCGGCTTCGGCGCTGAGTTCTTCGCGGTCGCCGGTGGCACGGTTCTTGAGTTCGACGACGCCGTTCTTTATGCCGCGCGGGCCGATCACGAGCTGCCAGGGCAGGCCGATCAGATCCATCGTCGCGAACTTGGCACCGCCGCGTTCGTCGCGATCGTCGTAAAGCACCTCGACCCCGGCGGCCTCCAGCTTCGCATAGAGATCGTCGGCCGCCGCCGCGCACGCATCATCATCGACGCGCATATTGATGAGGCCCACCTTGAACGGCGCCACGGGCTCGGGCCAGACGATGCCGTCATCGTCGTGACTCGCCTCGATGATCGCGCCGACGAGCCGCGATACGCCGATGCCGTAACTGCCGCCCACAGGCGTCACCATCTCGCCATCCGGTCCGGGCAGCTTGAAATCGAGCGGCTTCGAATATTTGTCGCCGAAGTAAAAGATGTGCCCCACCTCGATCCCGCGCGATCGCCGCAGGTCGTCGCCGAGCGCGGCCTCGGCCGCCTCGTCGCGCTTTTCGTCGGTCGCGGCGTAATCGGCCGTCATCGCATCGACGAAGACCTGCAAAGCCTCGGTGTCGTCCGCATCGACCGCATAATCCTCGGCCGAGCGCGCCTCCTCCCAGCTCTTGTGGAAGAAGACCTCGCTCTCGCCCGACGGCGCGAGGATGATGAATTCATGGCTGAGATCGCCGCCGATCGGCCCGGTATCGGCCTGCATCGGAATCGCCCGCAATCCCATCCGCGCAAAGGTGCGCAGATAGGCCGCGAACATGCGGTTGTAGCTGACCCGCGCGCCCGCCTCGTCCAGGTCGAAGCTGTAAGCATCCTTCATCAGGAACTCGCGCCCGCGCATCACGCCGAAGCGCGGGCGGATCTCGTCGCGGAACTTCCACTGGATATGGTAGAGGATGCGCGGAAGGTCGCGATAGCTGTTCGACGCATTCCTGAAGATCGCGGTCAGCATGTCCTCGTTCGTCGGGCCGTAGAGCAGATCGCGATCCTGCCGGTCCGTAATCCGTAGCATTTCAGGGCCATAGGCGTCGTAGCGGCCGGTATCGCGCCAGTAATCGGCCGACTGGATCGTCGGCATCAGCATCTCGATCGCTCCGGCCCGGTCCTGCTCCTCGCGGACGATCTGCTCGATCTTTCTGAGGACGCGATGGCCCATCGGCAGCCAAGCATAGATGCCCGCCGAGGTTTGCCGCACCAGCCCGGCGCGCAGCATCAGCTTGTGGCTGACGATCTGCGCATCGGCCGGCGGCTCCTTGGTCACGGGAAGAAAATAGCGGGAAAGGCGCATCGAAAGCGGGTCCATCAAAGGCAACAATCCGCGCGTCTCTAGGCGGCGCCGGTGGCCACGGCAACCATTTGCGGGCCCCCTCCCCCTGTTGCGCGATTCCCACAGCTTCCAACATATTGAAGCATAAGGACCGGAAAGCCGGTGACATTCGGACCGGCGCGACATAGCAACACTCCCACGAAACACGAGTCACAGGCCGTGGTTCAGGGAGGTTTCCCGCGCAGCGTCCGCATCGGGGGATTGCAGGAGGCGCGACGAGGAAACCAACCAAGGGGGCTGACGAACGTTCGTCACGCATTGTGCCCGGGTCGAAAGGCCCGGGCACTTGCTTTTTGGGGCTCCGGACAATGACGCAACGCGCTATCCGCCCGGACGGCGCCGATGTCTTCTACGGCGTCAAACGGCGGATCACGGCATTCCACGCATAGCCGCGGTAAAGTGGCGCGAAATCCGCGCGCAGGCCTTCATTTTCCGCGGCAAGACTCTCGACCGCTTCTCGCAAGTCGCCGCGCGGCTCGACATGGAAGCGCGCCAACCAAGCAAACAGTATCGCGCGAAACGCGCGCGGCAATCGCTCCTGTTGGCCGAAATCGACGATATGCGCTGCACCACCGGGGGCCAACACCACAGGCAGATGCGCGATTGCCATTCGCCAGGGCGGAGTCATCGAGAGCGTGTAGCTCATGAACGCCCGGTCGAAGCGCGCGAAGCCGAAGGCGCGCGCGGGATCGAAGCGCGCGGCATCGCCCTGCGCCAGCACGATCTGCCCGTCGAGACCGGCGCGCGCGATTTTCGCCCGGGCCGTGGCCAGCATCTCTTCGGAAATGTCGAGCCCGTAAAGCCGCGCCTTCGGATAGCGGCGCGCGGCCAGGATCAGATTGCGCCCTGTACCGCAGCCGATCTCGACAACGCTGCCCCCCTCCGGCGGATCGAGATCCGCAATCAGCCGGTCGCGGCCCAGCAGATAATATTTGCGCGTGATGTCGTAGAAGTGCCGCTGATAGCGATAGACGGCGTCCATCTGCCCCGCATGGCCGGCAGCCGTTTCAGCCTTTGCGGACATAGAGGTGGACGCCTCCATAGATGGACGATCGATCGCGCGCGGTGAGATCGGCCGATGCTTCGGCGCGATAGTCCCAAAGATCGAGGTTGGCATCCGGCACCCGCCCGGGGAGCAAAGTCGGTTCGGCGGCGGTCCGGAACAGCACGCGCGATCCCGGCTTCGCGGTGCGCGTGATCTCCCCCCACAGCGCGGTCAGTTGCGCGTCGGTCATCCAGTCCTGCGCGTCGAGCAGCACATAGCGATCGAGGCTCGCATCGGGCTGTCCGGCCAGATGTTCGCCGTAATTGGCGTGATGGATCGCGATGCGGTCGAGCCGCGCGACGACGTCTTCATAATGCGCCTCCTGCAGATAGGGTGGCAGCGGGGCCGTTTCGCCCTTGCCATAGCCCCTGCCAAAGGCCTGCCAGGCGAAATAATTGTCGGCATAATCGAAATCGCAGGCGAGCTTTTCTAGCCGACGCCGCAACACCGATGACATGCCCCCGGGATCGCCGCCGACCAGCGCTTCATATTGCGCCGGCGGGATGCCCAGGCCGAACAGCGAGGCGGGCTGATCGGTCAGCCAGCGCACGAACTTCTTGTCGAAGATTGGCGAGAGCTTCTCTTCGAACAGCCGCCGTTGCTCCTCGCGCGTTTCGGCGGCAAGCATATCACGCGGATCGACGCCGTAGAGACGGGCAACGAGATGCGCCGCAGTGATGAAGCGGCCGAGCAGACCCCGCCGGTAGAAATGCCGTGCGAAGCCACCGATGCGGCGGCGGCCGAGCGCATCGCGGCCTTCCCAGTAGCGGCGCGTTGCCGCGTCGAGATGCGGCGCGACGTGATCTCGATAGGCGGCGAGGTTTTCCTTCGCACCGGCTTCGGCGAAAAAGCGGCGAAAATGTTCGTAATCGGGGAGGTGCCGGGCTGCGGCGAGCTTGAGCCGCATTAGCGCGACATGGGCGGGATTGAGATCGACCGCGACGATTTCGGCCGGATCGGCGGTCAGGTAGCTCATCGCGTTGCAGCCGCCCGACGCGATGGTGATCATCCGCGAATCGGCTTGCAGTTGCAGCGCCTCGAGATCGACGACCGGATCTTCCCATATCTGCGCGTAGACGAGGCCGCGAAAGGCGAAAGTGAAAGCCCGTTCGAGCAACCCCTGGCGAGACAGATGGCGATGCTGATGAACGGCATTGCGAACGGCGCCATTGCGGGCGGAGCGGCGGAAGGGCGCGGGAGCAACAAGCGACGAAACGGCCATTGCGGGTCTCCTTTCGCCGCCTTTAGGCGATCGCGGTGACGCGAAAATTGCAGCGATGTTGCAGGGATAAGACGGGGGTTCCGCCCCGCCTTTCGTCGAAGCGCCATTGCCGAGCCGCTTGCGCTATGTCAGGCGCAAAAGAAAAAAGTCCGGAGAGTGACATGGCTGAAGGGATAGAGGCCGAGCCCGGCGTGCTCGAAGAGCGCGTATTGGTCGCCGAAACACCCGCCCGCGCGCAAGGCCGCCGCGTGCCGTTGCTGAGCAAATTCGCCTATGGCGTCGGATCGATCGCCTACGGGATCAAGGATCAGGGGTTCAAATATTTCCTGCTGCTCTTCTACGCGCAGGTAGTGGGTCTCGATGCCCGGCTCGTCTCGCTCGCCATCCTCATCGCGCTGATCGCCGATGCGTTCAGCGATCCGATCGTCGGCTATTGGTCGGACAATCTCCGATCGAAATGGGGCCGCCGCCACCCCTTCATGTACGCTGCCGCCATCCCGATCGTCGTCACCTATTATTTCCTCTGGGTGCCGCCGGAGGGGCTGAGCCAGACCCAGCTTTTCTGGTATGTCGTGCTGCTCTCGATCCTGATCCGCACGATCATCACCTTTTACGAAACGCCCGGCGCCGCGCTCGCCGCCGAACTGACACAGGATTACAACGAACGGTCCTCGCTTCTCGGCTGGCGCTATTATTTCGGCTGGTCAGGCGGCAACATCATGACCGTCGTCAGCTTCTCGCTGATTTTCCCCGTTTTCGCGACGGCCTCGATCGACAACGGCCAGTTCAACCCCGATGCTTATCGCGTCTACGCGCTGATCGCCTGCGCCATCATCTTCTGCTCGATCATGGTCTCCGCGCTCGGCACGCACCGGCACATCAAGGATTTGCCCAAAGCGCCGCCCAAACGCCATCTGACGCTCGGCGTCATATTTCGCGAGATCGGGGAGACGTTCAAGACGCGGTCTTTCGCCGCCCTCTTCATCGCCTCCTTGCTAGGCTATATCGCCAGCGGGCTCGGCGCCGGCCTCGCCTTCTATTTCTCGACATTCTTCTGGGGGTTCAGCCCCCAACAGATCGGGATGATCACCGCAGGCGTGTTCCTGTCGGCGCTGATCGGTGCGCCGATCGCGGCGATCGCCAGCCGGACGATGGGAAAGAAGCGCGGCGCGATCATCATCGGCCTCATCGCCTTTATCGGCTCGCCGCTGCCGATCTTTCTGCGGCTGATCGGGGTGATGCCGGAAAATGGCGATCCGATCCTGTTTCCGTTGATCTTCGCGGCGGTCACGATCGATGTCGCGCTGATCATCTGCTACCAGATCCTCGCCGCTTCGATGATCGCCGATCTCGTCGAAGAAGCCGAACTCCGCACACATCGCCGCTCCGAAGGCCTGTTCTTCGCCGCCGCGACCTTCATGCGCAAATGGGGTGAAGGCTTCGGCATCGTCGTCGCCGGCTTCGTCATTTCCACGGTCGGCCTCGCCACGGGTGCGCAGCAGGGCCAGGTGCCCGATGTCACGCTGTTCGATCTCGGCGTGACCTATATTCCGATCTATCTCGGGCTCTATCTCGCAATGATCGGCTGCATCACATTCTACAAGCTCGACAAGACCGAGCATGAGGAGAATTTAAGGCGGCTCGACGAGCGGAAAATCGCGCAGCCGGCGGAGTAGGTTTATCGTCTGAGTTTCACCGGAGCGAAATCATTCGCCCATCGCGGCGATATCCCATAGCGCTTCGGCGTCGAGGATCCGGATCTTCCCCTGGTCGAGCTCGATCAGCCCCGAATCGGCCCAGGCCGATAGCTGCCGGTTGATGTTCTCGCGGCTGATGCCGACGAAATTGCCGAGCTCGCCCTGGCTGATCGATATTCTGAGCTGCTGGCTCGCCGCCTCGGCATCGGTCAGGCGCTGCAGATAGCGGGCAAGGCGCGGGCCTGCGGAAAAGGCACGGTCGCTTTCCACCGTGGAATTCATTTGCCGCAGCCGGCGCGCCATTTCCTGCAGCATACGAAAGAGCACCATCGGATGGCGGATCAGAAACCGTTCCGCCGCATCACGCGACAGCCGCATGATGCTGCCATCTTCGACCATCGTAACGGTGGCCGTCCTGTCTCCGCCGTCGAGCAGTGCGATCTCGCCGACAATCGTACCAGGCTCCAGATAATCGAGCACGATTTCACGTCCGTTGGATGACACCAGATTGATGCGCGCCGTACCTGTTATCAGCACCACCGCCGAATCGCCCGGCTCGCCCTGATGCATCAGCACCTTCTTCTTGGGCGCGAATTCGACCTGGCTTGTCGAAAGCAGATCGTCGAGTTCTTCCGGTTCGCACGCCGCGAGCAGCGAGCCTTTGGGCAAAATCGCCAGCAAATCCTGCGCGCGCATTTTCTCGATCGCCATAATGCCCCTCGCCTTTCCTGTTGTCCGAACCGGCGCGACGCGACTCCGTGCGCGTCAGACCAGCCGGGACTGTTTTACAGCCGCTTCGATGAAGCTGGCAAATAGCGGATGCGGATCGAAGGGGCGCGATTTCAGCTCGGGGTGGAACTGGACGCCGACAAACCAGTCGTGATCGGGCCGTTCGACGATCTCTGGGAGCTGGCCGTCGGGCGACATGCCGGAAAAGACGAGTCCGCCTTTCTCCAGCGGTTCCACGTAATGCGTGTTGACCTCGTAGCGGTGGCGGTGCCGTTCGCTAATCGTCGTCTTGCCGTAGATCGAGGCGACACGGCTGTTGCCATCGAGCTTGGCCTCATAGGCGCCCAATCGCATCGTGCCGCCCAGATCGCCGCCTTCCTCGCGCTTCTGGATACCCTCTTCGCTCATCCATTCGGTGATCAGGCCGACCACGGGCTCCGGCGTCTCACCGAATTCGGTCGACGATGCGCCTTCGATCCCGGCGGCGCGGGCCTCTTCGATACAGGCCATCTGCA
Organism: uncultured Parasphingopyxis sp.; assembly: GCF_937129435.1. Taxonomy (GTDB): domain Bacteria; phylum Pseudomonadota; class Alphaproteobacteria; order Sphingomonadales; family Sphingomonadaceae; genus Parasphingopyxis. The sequence goes on from NZ_CAKZNF010000051.1 coordinate 13,978, forward strand.
TCCCGAAGCAGATGCCGAAATAAGGGACGTTGCGTTCGCGCGCAAAGCGGACAGCCGCGATCTTTCCCTCCGCACCGCGTTCGCCGAACGCGCCGGGGACCAGGATCGCATGCATCGGCTCGAGCTGCGAAGCGAGTTCGCTGTCATCGCCTTCGAACACCTCGGCATCGATCCATTTGATATGGACTTTCACCCGGTTGGCGATGCCGCCATGGACGAGCGCTTCGTTGAGCGACTTGTAGGCATCCTGCAGCCCGACATATTTGCCGACGACGCCGATCGTGACTTCGCCCTCGGGGTTTTCGAGAGCGTCGTTGATGTCCTCCCATTTCGTCAGGTCCGGCGCCGCCGCGCCTTCGATCCCGAACGCCTTGAGCACCTCGTCGTCGAGTCCGACGGCATGATAGGTCAGTGGCACGGCATAGATGCTTGATGCGTCGAGCGCCGGGATGACAGCGCTTTTCCGCACGTTGCAGAAGGCGGCGATCTTCGCGCGCTCGCTGTCGGGTAGCGGATGCTCGCAGCGGCAGACCAGCACTTCGGGCTGGATGCCGAGCGATGTCAGTTCGCGCACGCTGTGCTGGGTCGGCTTGGTTTTCAGTTCGCCCGCCGCGGCGATATAGGGCACCAGCGTCGTATGCACCGAGATCGACTGGCCGCGCCCCAGCTCGTTCCTGAGCTGCCGGATCGCCTCCATAAACGGCAGGCTCTCGATATCGCCAACGGTGCCGCCGATCTCGCAGATGACGAAATCGAGATCGCCGAGATCGGCCTTGGCGAAATCCTTGATCGCGTCGGTGACGTGCGGGATCACCTGCACGGTCGCGCCGAGATAGTCGCCGCGCCGTTCCTTGGTGATGATCGTCTGGTAGATGCGGCCCGAAGTGACGTTGTCGCTCTGATGCGCCGACACGCCTGTGAACCGCTCATAGTGACCAAGGTCGAGATCGGTTTCGGCCCCGTCATCGGTGACGTAGACCTCGCCATGCTGATAGGGCGACATCGTCCCCGGATCGACGTTCAGATAGGGATCGAACTTGCGGATGCGGACCTTGTAGCCGCGCGCCTGCAGCAGCGCCGCGAGCGATGCCGCCATGAGACCCTTGCCAAGCGATGAGACCACGCCGCCGGTGATGAAAATGAACCGCGCCATGGGAGGATAGCCTTAGGCGTGCTTTCCGATTCTGGGCAAGCCGGGAAATGCCTGCGGCTGTGATTTATGTGGAGGATTGAGCTTGGGGGTGCGGGCCGGTGCGGCGCTCGACCGACAGGTCGAGTCTGACAAACAATCAGCGCCTATTCCCCTTCGCCCGAATCGCTGCCGAGCGAGCTCAGGATGTCGTCATCGCCGACCGGGTCGGTCGCCGGCGCGGCGTCATCCGCCGGGGCAACCGGAGCCGCCCCCGCATCGCCTTCGGCTGGCGCGACCAGGCTCGTGTCGATCGACGACCCGCGCTGCTGCTGCGTCGCAAGCCCGGCAAGCGCGATGCTCAGGCCGACGAACAGGATTGCCATGAACGCCGTCGCCCGCGTCAGGAAATCGGCCTGCCCGCGCGCCGTCATCAAGCCGGAGCTCGATCCGCCGACCCCCAACCCGCCCCCTTCGGAGCGCTGCATCAGGATCAGCGTGACCAGAACGACGGCGACGACCGCCTGCACGACGAGGAGAAAGGTGAAAAGCATGGCTGTTGTCTCGTTAAATCGCGGCGGCAATCCCGCCGCCCTGTTCGGCGCGCGAGATAGCGATTTGGTGCGGTTTGTTCAAGCGAGGCTCGTTGGGACGATCCTTTGGCAGCAACTGATCACGCATATGCCGCAAATTTCTCGTCCATGGGTTTCGCAATTCTTCTTACCTTGATGTTCTTCGCCGCCGCCTGCGTACGAGCGAGGTCGTGAGAAGACTGCATACGCAGCAGCGTCTTTGCAGATACACGAAACGCCTTTTCGAAGCGGATCGCCATTTCAGGAGAAAGCGCCGACTTCCCGTTCAACAAATTGCTGAGTGCGACGCGCGTTACTCCAAGACGCTCGGCACACTCGGCCTGAGTCAGGCCATAGGGCTCTACGAAATTGCGGCGAAGCCAAGGTCCAGGATGAACCACGATGCTTTTGTGAAGCTTGATAGCCATCAGTGGTAACCTCCAAATTGAGGTCGCCGATCGTTTCATCGTCGACCGTAGAGAAAGCCAGCCGCCTCGATAATCGGCACGAACTTGTCGGCGCTCAGGCTTGCGCCGCCGACCAGCCCGCCATCGACATGGTCGACCGCCAGCAGCTCACCTGCATTGTCGCCGTTCATCGACCCACCGTAGAGGATGCGAATCCCGTCGGCCTCACCGGCGACGAGTTCGCTCAGCTTGGCGCGGATCGCGGCGTGCATCGCGGCGACGTCGTCCATCGTCGGGATGCGGCCGGTGCCGATGGCCCAGACGGGTTCGTAGGCGATCACCGTGTTCGCCGCCGTCGCATCGGGCGGCAGCGAGCCTTCGACTTGCCCCGTCACCACGCTTTCCGCCTCGCCCGCATCGCGCTGTTCCTCGGTTTCGCCGACGCAGATGATCGCGGTCAGGGCATGGCGGTGCGCGGCCTCAGCCTTGCCGCGCACATCGGCATCGGTCTCGCCCTGATCGGCCCGCCGCTCGCTATGGCCGACGATGGTGCATTTCGCGCCCGCCTCGGCCAGCATCGGCGCGGCGAGGCAGCCGGTATGCGCACCGCGGTCCTCGGCATGGCAATCCTGCGCACCGATGGTCAGGCCCGGCACCCGCTGCACCGCCGGCGCGATCAGTGTCGCGGGCGGGCAGATCGCGACATCGACATCGGGATGCGCCTCGGCCGCATTGGCGATCTCGTCCAGCTCGCGCAGGTGATCGAGATGCCCGTTCATCTTCCAGTTGCCGGCGATCAGCTTGCGGCGCGTCATAAATCCACCCTTCCGTTCAATCGGTTCGGCCGCGCTGATAGCGTGCACCCCTGCCCCTGCCAATCGTCCGCCCTTCGCCCAGCTCTTCGCCTCGCTCTTCGCAACGCCGCTTGAAGGGGCGCGGGCACATCCCTAAAGCAACGCGAAACTTTCCCTTCAGGGCGCGGCATCCATGATTCAGTTCTTCCGAAACCTCTTCTCGTCGAAAATCGGTGCGGTCTTCGCGCTGCTCTTCGTCGTGCTGATCTTCTTCGCCTTCGCGCTGGCCGATATCAACGCGCCGGGCGGCATGTTCTCGAGCACCAACGCGATCGCCACGGTCGGCGATCAGGAGATCACCGAGGAACAGATCACCGACCGCCTCAACCAGCGGCTGCAGGCGATCCGGCAGCAGCAGCCCGGCGTCGACATGAACATCCTCGTCCAGCAGGGCGAGCTCGACAATCTGATCGACACCTATGCGCGCATCTTCGCGATGCGGCAGTTCGCCGAGGATAACGGGCTCGTCTTCACCAAGGCGCTTGTCGACGCGGCCATCGCATCCGACCCCAATTTTCGCGGACTGACGGGCGAATTCGACGAGACCGCCTTCCGCCAGATCTTGGCCGCGCGCGGTATTACCGAAGCCAATGTGCGCGAAGACCTGACGTTCCAGCTGGTCGAGCGGCTGGTGCTGAGGCCGATCCAGTCCGGTTTCGTCACGGCCGCCGCGGCCCGCCCGATCGCTGAACTGTTCCTCGAACGGCGTCGCGGCCGTATCGCGGCGGTGCCGGCCGAAGCGATGCCCGAAGGCGATCCGCCGACGGCCGAACAGCTGCAGCGCTATTATAACGACAATATCGATCGTTATACGCTGCCCGAACGGCGCGCGGTGCGTTACGCCGCATTCGATCTCTCGAACGTCGACGTGCCCGATCCGACCGAAGAACAGGTCCGCGCATATTATCGCGAGAACCAGGACGAATATGGCGGCACCCAGACGCGGACGCTGTATCAGGTCATCCTTCCGAGCGAGGGAGAGGCCAACGCCTTCTACCGCGCCGTCAACGGCGGCACGGATTTCGCCGCTGCAGCGCAGGAACGCGGCTTTTCGTCCTCGGCGATCACGGTCAGCAACGTGACGCAGGAGGTCTATGCCCGCCAGTCCGACGAAGCCGTGGCGCGCGCCGCATTTGGCGCGGACGAGGGCGCGCTGGTCCGGCCCGTCGAATCGGACCTTGGGTGGCACGTCGTCAGGGTCAACACGATCACGACACGCGATGCGACGCCGCTGGCCGCCGTGCGCCCCGAAATCACGCAGGCACTGCGCGAGGAATTGTCGCAGCAGGCCTTGGCCGAATTCTATCTCGAGATCGAAAACGCGATCGAGGATGGTGCTTCCTTTGAAGAAGTGGTGGAAGCCAAGGGGCTTCAGGTCCGCAACAGCCCGCTCGTCACCCCCGGCGGCGTTTCGCCGACACGCCCCGACTACCGACCCGATCCGGAACTCGGCCCCGTGCTCCAGCTCGCCTTCCAGATGGACGAGGACGACGATCCCGAGCTCGTCGCGATCACGCAGGACGAACGCTTCGCGCTCGTCGATGTGACGCAGGTCGCGCAGACGGGTCCGCAGCCGCTGCAACGCATCCGGGAGATCGTCTCGGCGCAATATATCGCCGAGCGCGCCAACCGCCGGGCCCGCCGCGTCGCCGACGGGATCGTCGAGAAGGTCAATGACGGCACGCCGCTGACCGAAGCGATGGCCGAGGCCGGGGTAACGCTGCCGCCGCCCGAACAGGTGGCGATGAGCCGCGCGCAACTGCTGCAGATGGGCGAGAACATTCCCGCCCCGCTCGAACTGCTGTTTCAGATGGCGACCGATACGGCGAAACTCATCCGGCTGCCGCAGGATCGTGGCTGGTTCATCGTCATCCTCGACGAGATCATCGCCAGCGACGAGGAATTGCCCGACGGCCTGATCGAACAGACGCGCGAGGAATTCGCGACGATTACCGGCAACGAATATGCGCAGCAGTTCGTCAATGCCGTGCTCGCCGATTACCCGCTGACGCGCGACGAGGCGGCGATCGAGGCGCTCGGCGCGAGACTGACCGGCCGCGCGCCCTGATATGAGCGCCTTGTGACATGAATTGGCGCGCCGAAGCCATTGCGGCGCTTGAAGCGGGCCGGTCGACGGCGATCTGGCGGCGCCAGCTCGCCGATCTCGACACACCGATCGCGGCGGCATTGAAGCTGTTCGAGGCGGATCGCGGCGATTTCATCCTGGAGTCGGTCGAGGGCGGCAATGTGCGCGGCCGCTACAGCTATATCGGTCTTGCACCCGATCTCGTCTTTCGCGCCACCGGCGACCGGCCGGCGATCAACCGCAATTGGCTGAACGACCGGGACGATTTTGTGGATATCCCCGGGGGCAGTATCGCCGCGCTGCGTGCACTGGCCGCCGAATGCCGGTTCGACATGCCCGAAGGCCTCCCCTCCTCGCTCGCCTGTCTCGTCGGCTATTTCGGCTATGAAACGGTCGGACTGGTGGAAAAGCTGCCGCGCCCTGCCGAAAACCCGCTCGAACTTCCCGACATGATGTTCGTGCGGCCGACGCTGATCCTGATTTTCGACAGGCTGGCGGACGAACTCCACTTCGTCGCCCCGCTCTGGGCCAAAGATGGGGACGAATCTGTGGATAAGATCGTGGACGACGCGGTGGAACGGATGGAGGCCGCCGCAGCCCGGCTCGCCCAGCCCTATCTGCCGCGTCATGATTTCGCGCCGTCCGGATCAAATACTACCGATGGCCCTGAGCTTGTCGAAGGGCTGCTTTCTTCCAGGGACAAGAAAGAAGGACAGGGCTTCGACACGCCCGGCCCGAACGGATCATTCAAGCCCGGACTCTCTTCCGAACGCTACCGCGAGATGGTCCTTGCCGCGAAGGAATATATTGCGGCCGGCGACATCTTTCAGGTCGTGCTGGCGCAGCGTTTCACGCGCCCCTTCCCGCTCCCGCCCGTCGATCTCTACCGCGCGCTGAGGCGCATCAACCCCTCCCCCTTCCTCTACTATCTCGACCTGCCCGGCTTCGCGCTGATCGGTTCGTCGCCCGAAATCCTCGTCCGCGCACGCAATGGCGAAGTGACAATCCGCCCGATCGCCGGCACCCGCCCGCGAGGAGCGACGGCGAGCGAGGACGCCGCCAACCGCGAAAGCCTGCTCACCGACCCCAAGGAGCGCGCCGAGCATCTGATGCTGCTCGATCTCGGTCGCAACGATGTCGGCCGCGTCGCCGAAGCGGGCAGCGTCACGGTCACCGACAGCTACACCGTCGAAATGTACAGCCATGTCATGCACATCGTCTCGAACGTCGTCGGCGCGCTTTCGCCCGAATATGACGCACTCGACGCCCTGTTCGCGGGCTTCCCGGCCGGCACGGTCTCCGGCGCGCCCAAGGTCCGCGCCTGCGAGATCATCGCCGAACTCGAGCCCGAAACGCGCGGCGCCTATGCCGGCGGCGTCGGCTATTTCTCGCCCGATGGATCGATGGACAGTTGCATCGTGCTTCGAACCGCGGTGGTGAAGGACGGCGAAATGCACGTGCAAGCCGGCGCCGGCATCGTCGCCGACAGCGACCCGGCCTATGAGCAGCGCGAATGCGAGGCGAAGGCGGGCGCGCTATTTGCTGCGGCCAGGGAAGCGGTGGAACGAGCGGACGAGCCTGGCTTCGGACAGTAACGTCCATCGGCATATAACGACATTTGTCGAAATGGCGTTGCTTCGATCCGGGACGGCGGTGATGACACGCCGACCGCCACATCCGGGGAGAAATTTCGTCATGGCACGCCTGTTACCGGCCCTTTTCCTTGCCTTTTTCATGCACGCCGCCGCCATTGCCCAGGACTGGCAGCCGCGAGACATTGCCGACAGCGTCGCGGCGCAGATCGAAGAGAATTACTTCGACGAGGCAAAGGCGACGGAAGTCGCTGGCGTCGTGCGGCAGCAGGCAAGCGGCGGAGCCTATGACGGCATCACCGATCCGTTTCGTCTGGCAAGCGCGCTCACCGAGACGATCGCCCCCTATGATGGCCATTTCCGCGTGACGTGGTCGCCGCCCGACGAGGCGATCGATGGCGACGATGCTCGCGGCCGCGAACTTTACAGCTTTCCCGACATGATCCGCCGCAACGGCAACGGCTTCCGGCGGGTTTCGAGTCTGCCCGCCAATATCGGCTATATCGAGATGTCCAATTTCGCGAATATCGACTTCGGCGATCCGAACGACCCCGTCCGCCAGTCCGCCGATGCCGCGCTGGCACTCGTTTCCGAGGCGGACGCCGTCATCATCGATCTGCGCGACAATGGCGGCGGTGCGCCGAGCATGGTCGGCTATCTGACGAGCGCCTTCACCCCGCCTGACGCCGACATCTACAATGTCTTCATCGGTCGCGGTCCCGATCAAAGCGAAGCGCCGGAGATATTCTATCCCCACCCGCGGCTCGAAATACCCCTCTACGTCCTCATCAGTGCAAGGACTGGCTCGGCCGCCGAAGCCTTTGCCTACACGGTCAAGAATGCAGGCCGCGCAACCGTGATCGGTGAAGCGAGCGCGGGAGCGGCCAATCCCGGCGGATTAGTCGATGCCGGCAATGGTTTTGCCGTATTCGTTTCATTCGGCGCACCGCGCAGCCCGGTGACGGGCACCAATTGGGAGGGCGACGGCGTGGCGCCGGACGTCCAGGTCCCCGCCAACGAAGCTCTGACTACGGCGCAGCGCATGGCGCTCGATCGCCTCGCCCGATCTTCCGATGCGGCATACCGCCAAGCCATTGCATGGGCGCGGGAATCGCTCGACCAACCTGTCCCGGCTACCGGTCTTGCAGCCTATTCGGGGACCTTCGGGCCTTACAGTTTCGAAGCGGCGGACAATGTCCTGCACCTGTCGCAAGGCCGCCGCCCGGTGCTCACGCTGTTGCCGCTTGGCGACGACACATTCTTCCGGTCCGACGACCCGCTCGTCCGCTACCACTTCATCCGGTCGGACGGTTCGATCGAGGCGGTGGAATCGATGAATGCCCGGGGCACGGTGACGCGGCACGACCGCAGCGAATAGAAAAAGGCCCCGGCGCGTTTTCGCTCCGGGGCCTGATCTTGGGTCGGCGCTGTTCCTACCAGATCCGCACGCGCTCTTCCGGCGGAATGTACATCGCATCGTCCGGGCCGACATCGAACGCTTCGTACCAGGCGTCGATATTCGGGACGACACCATTGGTCCGATATTCGCCCGGGCTGTGCGGATCGGTGAGGAGCCGCTCGCGCAGCGCGTTGTCGCGGATCAGCCCGCGCCACACCTGCGCCCAGGCGAGGAAGAAGCGCTGGTCGCCGGTCAGGCCGTCGATCACCGGCGGCTCGCCATGTTCGGCGACGTACCGGCGATAGGCGCCATAGGCCATTTCGAGCCCGCCCAGATCGCCGATATTCTCGCCCATCGTCAGCGAACCGTTGATGTTGACGCCGGGGATCGGCTCGTAGCTGTCATATTGCGCGCCGAGGCGGCCGGAGCGTTCCTCGAACTGCGCTGCCGTCGCTTCGCTCCACCAGTCGCGGAAGACGCCGGACCCGTCGAACTGCCGGCCCTGATCGTCGAAGCCGTGGCCGATCTCATGCCCGATCACGCCGCCGATGGCGCCGTAATTGACCGCCGGATCGGCATTCGGATCGAAGAAGGGCGGCTGCAGGATCGCGGCCGGGAAGGTGATCTGGTTGAGCAGCGGATTGTAATAGGCGTTCACCGTCTGCGGGTTCATGCCCCACAGGCCGCGATCGACCGGATCGGGCAGCCGTTCCAGATCGAGATCGAAGGCGAACTGACGCGCCCGCATCACATTGCCGAGCAGATCGCCGCGATCGATTTCGAGGCTGCTGTAATCGATCCATTCTTCCGGATGGCCGATCCGCGGTTCGAAGGCGGTGAGCTTGCGGAGCGCCTCGGTGCGGGTCGCCTCGTCCATCCAGTCGCTATTCTCGATCCGCTCGTGCAGCGATGCGCGCAGGTTCGCGATCAGCTCGGTCATCTGCCGCTCGGCCTCGGGCGGATAGTGGCGCTGGACATAAATCTGCCCGATCGCCTCGCCCATATTGTTGTTGACCAGCTCGACACCGCGCTTCCAGCGATCGCGCTGTTCGGGCGTGTCGCGCAGCGTCGCGGTGAAGAAGTTGAAGTTTGCCTGGTCGAACGCCTGCGGCAGATAGGGCGCGTTGTCGCTGAGGAAATGGAAGGTCAGATATTCCTTCCATGTGTCGAGCGGCACGCTCTCCAGCAGTTCCCCCGCTGCCGTGATGGCGGTTGTTTCGGCGGCGATGATCGTACCGACTTCGCCAAAGCCCATGCCGGCAAGCCAGTCGGTCCAGTCGAACTGCGGCGCAAGTTCGGCCAGCTGGTCGCGGTTCATCGGGTTCATGATCTGCTGCATGTCGCGCTGGCGGGCCGGTTCCCACTGGGTTTCCGCCAATTGCGTTTCGAGTGCGATGATGCGGTCGGCGCGGCCAGCCGGATCGTCGAGACCGGCAAGCTCCGAAATCTGAACGATGTAATCGCGATAGGCCGAGCGGAAGGCGTCATATTCCTCGCCCTCTTCGAGATAATAGTCTCGGTTCGGCATACCGAGACCGGCCTGGCCGGCGGCCGCGATCCACTGGGTCGGATCGGCCGGATTGGGCAGCACGCCGACACCCACGGGCGAAGCGTAGCCCACGGTCCCGAACAGTTCGAGCAGGCCGTCGCGATCGCTCACTGCGGCGATGCGATCGAGATAGGGCTGCGCGGGCGCAAGGCCGCGCGCTTCGATCGCGTCGGTGTCCATCCAGGAGGCGTAGAAATCGCCGACCTTCTGCCCCATCGGGCCGGCGCTGGCCGGATCGGCGGCGAGATCGTTGAGGATGTCGTGCACCTGCTGCTCGGAGCGTTCGCGCAGGATGTCGAACGAACCGTAGCGCGAGCGATCGCCCGGCATCTCGGTGTTCGCCATCCAGGTGCCGCCGGCATATTCGTAAAAATCGTCGCCCGGATCGACCGACATGTCGCGGGCATCGAGATCGACGCCCCAGGCGCCGATTTCGGCATGGTCTGCAGATGCCTCGGCGGATGCGGCTTCTTCGTGATGGTCGGCAAGTGCAGGCGATGCCGTGGCAATGGCAAGCAGCGAGGCGGCGGCGGACAACAGGATCGAACGGGTGGTCATCATATACTCCCAAGATGATGAGAAATCGTTGCAAATGCGACGGATATTCCCGGCTATGACTGTCTTACTAACGCCGAACAGTGGCCTTCTGCAAGCCGCCCTTCCGCTTCGGCGAACGACCGGGCTTGGCCTGCCCCGCGCCGCCGGATAAAGCCGTTCGCATGATCCTCGTCGTCGACAATTATGACAGCTTCACCTGGAACCTCGTTCACTATCTGCGCGAGCTGGGGGCCGAGGTGCGGGTCGAACGCAACGATGCGATCAGTGCCAGCGCAGCGTTGGCAAGTGAGGCTCAGGCTTTCCTGATCTCTCCCGGCCCCTGCACGCCGAACGAGGCCGGGATCAGCCTCGATCTCGTCGCCGCCTGCGCCGAAGCGAAACGGCCCCTGCTCGGCGTGTGCCTCGGCCATCAGGCGATCGGACAGCATTTCGGCGGCAAGGTCGTCCGTGGGGGTCTGATGCACGGCAAGACCTCTCCGGTCGAACATGACGGCAGCGGCGTCTTCGCCTCGATCCCCTCGCCTTTTGCCGCGACACGCTATCACTCGCTGATCGTCCCGGCGGACGGCTTGCCCGGCAGTCTGCTGATCAATGCGCGCGGACCCGACGGAACGGTGATGGGCTTTCGCCATCGCGAACTGCCGATCCACGGCGTCCAGTTCCACCCCGAAAGCATCGCCACCGAGCATGGTCACAAATTGCTGGCAAACTTCATGACGCTCGCGGGAATGAAGGCGAAGGCCAGCGCCTGATTCTTCCTCTCCTGCCTGCGGGACGGGAAAAGGCTGGCCATCGGCGCCGGTCCGTGCTTTCAGCCGCCCCGATGACCCACCTTCCCGATCCCACGAAGCCGCTCGACAGCGACACCGCCTATCAGGCTTTCGCCGACCTGCTCGACGGCAAGCCGTCCGAGGACGAGATTGAACGCTTTCTGACGATCATGACCGAGCGCGACGAGAGCGCCGTCGAGATCGCAGCCGCTGCCTCTGCCATGCGCGAGCGGCTGATCCCAATCGACGCGCCCGACGGCGCCATCGACGTGTGCGGTACCGGGGGCGACGGGCAGCATACGCTCAATGTGTCGACCGCGGTTTCGATCGTCATCGCTTCGCTCGGCGTGCCCGTCGCCAAGCATGGCAACCGCGCTGCGTCGAGCAAGGCGGGCGCGTCGGACACGCTGGAAGCGCTGGGCCTCGACCTCCCCCATGCCGGAGAAATCGCAGAACGCTCGCTGGCGCAGCTCAACATCTGCTTCCTCCACGCCGCCAACCACCACCCGGCGATGGCCCGGATCACGCCGATTCGGAAACGGATCGGCAAGCGCACCATCTTCAACCTGATGGGGCCAATTTCTAATCCGGCAGGCGTGACGCGTCAGCTGATCGGTATCGCCCGGCCCGACTATGTGCCAATCTACGCTGCGGCGCTGAAGGAGCTGGGCGCCGAGGCAGCCATGGTCGTCTCGGGCGAGGAAGGGCTGGACGAGCTTTCGATTTCCGGGCCCAGCCGCATTGCCGCCTTCGGCCGGATCGACACCGGCGATCGCGTCGAGCCCGACGATGCGGGCCTCGCCTCCCACCCGATCGAGAAGATTCGCGGCGGCGATGCCGCCCATAACGCCGCGGCGCTGCGCCGGTTGCTCCGAGGCGAGCGCAGCGCGTATCGCGATGCCGTGCTGCTCAACGCGGCGGGCGGGCTGATCGTGGCCGGCCGGGCTGGCGGTTGGGAACATGGTGTCGCGCAGGCGGCGAGCGCCATCGACCAGGGGATCGCCATCGACCTGCTCGACCGCTGGATCGCCTTCCGGTGAGTGACAAGCTTGCCGAAATTTGCGCGGTCAAACGCGAGGAAGTCTCGCGCCGGAAGAGCGTCACATCTCTGGCCGAGGTCGAAGCGGCGGCCTCCGGGCAATCCGCGCCGCGCGGTTTCCGTGCCGCGCTGGACGCCAAGGCCGCAACCGGATTCGCGCTGATCGCAGAGATCAAGAAGGCCAGCCCGTCCAAGGGCCTCATCCGTCGCGATTTCGATCCGCCCACGCATGCTAGGGCCTATGCGGCGGGAGGCGCCGTCTGCCTGTCCGTGCTGACCGACGAGCCCTTTTTCCAAGGCAGCGACGCCTATCTCGCCGCGGCGCGCGATGCCGCCTCGCTGCCTGCCTTGCGCAAGGATTTCATGGTCGATCCTTGGCAGGTGCTCGAAGCCCGCGCCATTGGCGCCGATGCGATCCTGATTATTGTCGCGGCGCTGGATGACGGCGTGATGGGGGAAATCGAGGCCGCGGCAATCGAACAGGGCATGGATGTGCTCATCGAGGTGCATGACGGAGCCGAACTCGATCGCGCCTTGGCCCTCCAATCGACGCTGATCGGCATCAACAATCGCAACCTCCGGACGTTCGAGACCCACCTTTCAACCACCGAGAAACTGGCCGCGCGCGTTCCCGAAGAATATCGCCTCGTCTCGGAAAGCGGCATCGCCACGCATGACGACTTGCTCCGGCTCGCCGATCACGGCGTCCGCGCGTTCCTGGTCGGTGAATCGCTGATGCGCGCCGACGATGTCGAAGCTGCGACCCGCATGCTACTAACCGGCCATCATGGCTGACAAACTCACCCATATCGATGCGACAGGCGAAGCGCGCATGGTCGACGTTTCCGCCAAGGCCGCCACGGCACGCGAAGCCGTCGCGACCGGATCGATCACCATGACCGACGAAGCGCTGGCGGCGATCCGCGCCGGCAATGTGAAGAAGGGCGATGTGCTCGGCACGGCCCGCATCGCCGGCATCATGGCAGCAAAGAAGACGAGCGATCTGATCCCGCTCTGCCACCCGCTGCCGCTCGACGGGGTGACGCTCGACCTCGAAATCCGCAGCGATGATATCAGCGCGACCGCAACCGTCCGCACCACGCACAGCACCGGCGTCGAGATGGAAGCGCTGACCGCCGTCTCGGTCGCGCTGCTGACGATCTACGACATGGCCAAGGCGCTCGATCGCGGCATGGCCATCGGCGGCATCCGCCTGCTCGCGAAATCGGGTGGCCGGTCGGGCGAATGGCGCGCCGAATGAACGCGCTCCTCCCCGTCGACGAAGCGCGCGAGCGGCTGCTGTCGCTGGCCGCACAGTGCGACGAAGAAACGCTTGCCATCGGCAATGCTGACGGACGCTGGCTCGCCCGGCCCGTCCGCGCGCGGCGTAGCCAGCCGCCCGCCGATCTTTCGGCAATGGACGGCTATGCGATCCGCTTCGCCGATATGCCTGGCCCATGGCGCGTGATCGGCGAGAGTGCGGCGGGTCGGCCGTTCGGCAAGACCGTCGGCCAGAAGGAGACGGTGCGCATCTTTACCGGCGCACAGATGCCTGAAGGCGCCGACACGGTCCTCGTTCAGGAAGATACGGATAGCGATGGCGCGCAGGTCAGACTGACTGGCGAAGGTCCCGGCGAACCGGGCCGGCACGTGCGAGCGCTCGGCGGCGATTTTTCCAAGGGCGACGCGATCCTGCCCGCCGGCAGCTTCCTCAATTCCCGGCGGATCGGGTTGATGATCTCCGCCGGGCACGACGATGCGGTGGTCCGCCAGCGCCCGAAGCTCGCGCTGATCTCGACCGGCGACGAACTCGCGCTTCCCGGCAAAGCCGTGGACGACCCCGCCGTCATCCCCGCATCGAACGGCCCCGCATTGATTGCACAGCTTGCGCATCTCCCGGTTCAGATCAGCGATCACGGCATCGTCGCCGACGATCTGGAAGCCCTCGCCAAGGTGCTCGAACGCGCGCGCAAGGCGGATATCATCGTCACCATCGGCGGGGCATCGGTCGGCGATCACGATCTGGTGCAGAAGGCGCTGCGTGCCGCCGGAGCGCGGATCGATTTCTGGCGGATCGCGATGAAACCGGGAAAGCCGCTGATGGCCGGAACGCTCGGCAAGGCGGTGGTGCTCGGGCTTCCCGGCAACCCGGCCTCGGCCTACGTGACGGCGAAGCTGTTCCTCGAACCGCTGATCGCGAAAATGGGCGGCGCCGCCGATCCGGGCCCCGCCTTCGTCCCCGCCATGCTCGCCTCATCGCTTCCCGCTACCGGTGATCGTGAGGAATATCTGCGCGGGCATTGGACCGACGGCGGGGTCTCGCCGCTGGACGGACAGCAGAGCTCACTGATCCGGGCCCTTGCCGATGCCGAGCTGCTGATCCGAAGAAGCGCCGCCGCATCCGAGGCCCGCCCCGGCGATCACATCGAAATCCTCGGCCTGACTTGACAGCGAATCTTTTGTTTCCTAACCGTTCTCCGTCTGTTCCATAGGATGGGGACGAGGAATGTTGACGAAGAAACAGCATGAACTGCTGACCTTCATTCATGATCGGTTGGCCGAGACGGGCGTTTCACCGTCTTTCGAGGAAATGAAGGACGCGCTCGAGCTCAAGTCGAAGTCCGGCGTGCACCGGCTGATTTCGGCGCTCGAGGAACGCGGCTTCATTCGCCGCCTGCCCAATCGGGCCCGCGCGCTCGAAGTCGTGAAGATGCCCGAGCAGATGAGCGCCAAGGGCAAGTCGCCGATCGGCAAGGCGCCGGACATCATGCCGGTCGCCGCAAACGATATTCTCGAATTGCCGCTGCACGGCCGGATCGCCGCCGGCCAGCCGATCGAAGCGATCGAAGGTCAGGACAGCCTCTCCGTCCCAGCCGCGTTCCTCGGATCGGGCGAACATTATGCGCTAGAGGTGTCGGGCGATTCGATGGTCGATGTCGGCATTCTCGACGGCGATTATGCGCTGATCCGCAAGTCGCAGGTCGCGCGCGAGGGCGAGATCGTCGTCGCACTCGTCGACCGGAACGAGGCGACGCTCAAGACCTTCCGGCGCGAAGGCAAGATGGTGCGGCTCGATCCGGCCAATAGGCAGTATGAGCCGCAACGCTACGCCCCCGAACAGGTCGAGATCCAGGGAACGCTGGCAGGATTGCTTCGCCGCTACTGAACGCGGCGCCAGGGGTGATCCTCGCCCGGCGTCCGAACGGTTTCGACCGAAGCCCTGTCGAGGTCGATCGAGACACCGCCGGTTTCGCGCAGCATGTCGCGATCGATCTTCAGCCAGCGCGGCGTGCAGGTCGCCGGCAGTCGCCGGTCGCTGACGACGATATCGGCGGCGGCGCATTCGGACCGCATCGCTTCGATCGGCAGATAATAGGAGCTGCGCGTCGCGAAAATGCGCCATTGCCGCCCTCCCCGCCACATCGTCCAGCGACAGCTGTCGCCATTGCACCACGCCGCCGGCAGATCCGCGAGATCGGTTGCCAGCGCTTCGGTACCCGCCGTCTCGTTGAGCATATCGCGCACATAGTCGCCGGCGCGCGGCCGCAGCAACGCGAGATCGCCGGACGCCGCGCGCACGGCCACATGGCGACCGTCGCCGGTCACATAGACGTCCGGGCTGCCTGCAAGAAAAACGCTCAAGCCGCCGGCGACGACGGCCACCAATCCCCATCGTCTCCACGGGGTTTTCCACAGACATAGCCACAAGCCGCCGGCGACGATGAGGAGGAACGACCCGATCGCCATGGCGGGGAGCAGCGCGACCGCGCCTGGGGCGTTCGACACGAAATGCGCCAGGCCGAGAACGCCGCCCAGCGCACGCTCTACGAGCCACCAGACCGGTGCGCCGAGGCCGATGATGTCGAGCAGCAACGCCAGCGCTTCGAGCGGGATCACGATGAAGGTGGTCAGCGGGATGGCGACGATGTTGGCAAGCGCACCGTATAATCCAGCCTTGTTGAAGTGGTAGAGCGCAATCGGCATCAGCGCGATCTCGACTGCGAGTCCGGTCAGGAACAGACCGAGCGCGAAACGACCGAGTTTGCGCGCCCACGCCTCGTCGCGGCGCGACAAGAGACGCTTCGTCCATTGCTGTTCGTGCAGCGCCACGATCGCGATGACGGCGGCGAAGCTGAGCTGGAAGCTCGGACCGACGAGCGTTTCCGGCCAGAACAGCAGGACGACCAGCGCACCGGTCGCCACCAGCCGCAGCGTGATCGCCTCCCGGCCGAGCGCGATCCCGCCCAGGATAAGCATCGCCGCGACACAGGCGCGGACGGTCGGTACCTGCGAGCCGGTGAACAGCGTATAGGCCAGTCCCGTCAACGCTCCGACGCCCGCTGCGATCAGCACCAGCGGCCATCGCAGCGCCCAACCCGGGTGCAGCGCCAGCAATTTGAGGACGATCAGCATCGTCACGCCGATGACCGCTGTCACGTGAAGCCCGCTTATCGCGAGCAGATGCGCCAATCCGCTGCGCCGCATAGCTTCGGCATCGGCTTCGGAGATGCCGGACCGGTCGCCCGTCGCCAGCGTCGCGGCGATCCCACCCGCACCACCATCCACCGCGCTGCGAATATGATCGGCCATCCGCGATCTCGCAGCAGCCATCGCGGGACCGACGCCGCGCTCGCCATCTGCACGCACGATCTCGATGTCGCCGAATGCACGCCCCGTCGCGCCGAGCCGGTCGAACCACGCCCTGCGCGCAAAGTCATATGCTCCCGGCACTCCCGCTTCGGGCGGCGGCATCAGCCGGGCGCTCATCTGCACCCATGTGCCGGGCCGAAGGCCGGCTGGTGCATCTTCTGCAGCGACGTTGACGCGAAATCGATCGGGAAGATTCTCGCCGCTCGGCCGGACGACCGTCAGGCGCACCGCTTCGCGCGCGGGCAATTCCTCGACAGCCTCGATTTGAGCCACAAATGTCTCGACCACGGGACGGTCGAGCGTCCCGACATCGATCGACACCGCGCGCAACCAGATCAGCGCGATACCCAGCGCAAAAGCAGCAGCCAGCCACATCGCCGCCCGTCCCGTCCGCGTCGTTCTTCCGAGCGCCCATCCGCCAATGAACGCCGACAGCGCACCGCAGAGCGC
Organism: uncultured Parasphingopyxis sp.; assembly: GCF_937129435.1. Classification (GTDB taxonomy): domain Bacteria; phylum Pseudomonadota; class Alphaproteobacteria; order Sphingomonadales; family Sphingomonadaceae; genus Parasphingopyxis. The sequence goes on from NZ_CAKZNF010000051.1 coordinate 31,033, forward strand.
GGCGATCCAGTGTTCGCGAAACGGCAGCAGGAACCAGCTCCCGATCCCGGCAGCAAGCCCGACGGGCAGCCATAGGGGCAGCTGGTCGCGTTCCGCCTCCAGCCGCGATTCGATCCAGGCCGGCAGCGACGCTCGCGTCGATTGCCGCCCGCCCGCCGCCATGCTAGGCGCTGCGCCGAATAGCCCCCTCATCGTTACAGTCTTGGAGAATGCGCGCATGGGCGCAACCGAAAACGTCGTCACCCGCTTTGCCCCCTCGCCCACCGGCTTTCTGCATATCGGTGGCGCGCGCACGGCGCTGTTCAACTGGCTCTTCGCGCGGCACCATGGCGGCGAGTTCAAACTGCGCATCGAGGATACCGACAAGGCGCGATCGACCGATGAGGCGATCGCGAAGATCCTCGAAGGCATTCGCTGGCTCGGCCTGGATTGGGACGGCGAGGAAATCTACCAGTCGCAGCGCGTCGGCCGCCATGTCGAAGTGGCGCAGGCGTTGCTCGAGAAGGGCGCGGCCTATCGTTGCTATCTGACGCAGGAAGAGCTGCAGGCGATGCGCGAAAAGGCGCAGGCGGAGCGCAAGCCGTTCCGCGTCGAAAGCCCGTGGCGCGACCGCGATCAGTCCGACGCCCTGGAGGGAACCGCGTCGGTCGTTCGCCTGAAGGCGCCGCGCGACGGCGAAACGACGATCGAGGACGCGGTGCAGGGAAGCGTCACGGTCAGCAATGCCGAGATCGACGATTTCGTCATGCTGCGCGGCGACGGCACGCCGACCTATATGCTCGCCGTCGCCGTCGACGATCATGACATGGGCGTCACCCACTGCATTCGCGGCGACGATCATCTCAATAACGCCTTTCGCCAGCGTGTGCTGATCGATGCGATGGGCTGGGACCGGATGACCTATGCCCATGTTCCGCTGATTCACGGATCGGACGGCGCGAGGCTGTCTAAGCGCCACGGCGCGCTCGGCGTCGAAGCCTATCGCGACGAGATGGGGATGCTGCCCGAAGCGGTGTTCAACTATCTCCTCCGGCTGGGCTGGGGCCATGGCGACGCCGAGATCATTTCGCGCGAAGAGGCGACCGAATGGTTCGATCTCGCAGGCGTCGGCAAGTCGCCCGCCCGCTTCGACGTCAAGAAGCTGGAAAACCTCAACGGCCACTATCTGCGCGAGGCCGATGACGGGCGGTTGGCCGACATTGTCGCCCCGATGATTGCCGCGCATATCGGTCGCGATCTGCACGAGAACGACCTTGATCTACTGCAACGCAGCATGGGCGCAATCAAGCCGAGAGCCAAGACAATCCACGACCTTGTGACCGGCGCCCTGTTTCTTTTTCGCACCCGCCCTCTCGATCTGGACGACAAGGCGAAAATGCTGCTAGATGCCGATGCGAGGGCGCTCCTCGCCAGGCTCCAGCCGGTGTTGAACGGGTTGGCGGACTGGACCGAAAGCGCTCTCGATACCGCCGTAAGGGAGTTCGCCGAGTCCAGCGATCTGAAACTGGGCAAGGTTGCACAGCCCCTCCGCGCGGCGCTGACCGGAAGCGCGCAGTCTCCGGGGATTTTCGATGTGCTGCTACTCCTCGGCCGCGAGGAGTCGCTGGCACGGATTGCCGACCAGGCAAATTGACGAGGAGCAGACCAGATGTCCGATGACGCAACCTACACGGTCGGGAACCAGGAATATCCGTTGCTGGAAGGGACGATCGGGCCGAAGGTTGTCGACATCCGGGCGCTCTACAAGGACACCGGGATGTTCACCTACGACCCCGGCTTCAAGTCGACGGCGAGCTGCGAATCCGGCCTGACCTATATCGACGGTCATGAAGGCGTCCTGCTGCATCGCGGCTATTCGATCGAGGACCTGTCGGAGCGGTCGAGCTTCATGGAGACGTCCTATCTGCTCCTGAACGGCGAACTTCCGACCAAGTTCGAACTCGACGATTTCATCTACACGATCACGCGCCACACCATGGTGCACGAGCAGCTCAAGACGCTCTACAACGGCTTCCGCCGCGACGCGCATCCCATGGCCATCATGTGCGGGGTCGTCGGCGCGCTATCCGCCTTCTATCACGATTCCACCGACATCACCGATCCCGAGCAGCGCAAGATCGCCTCGCACCGGCTGATCGCCAAGATGCCGACGATTGCCGCGATGGCCTACAAATATTCGATCGGCCAACCCTTCCTCTATCCGGACAACGATCTCTCCTACACGGGCAATTTCCTGCGTATGACCTTCGGCGTCCCAGCCGAGGAATATGACGTCAACCCGGTCGTCGAGCGGGCGCTCGATCGCATCTTCATCCTGCACGCCGATCACGAGCAGAACGCCTCGACCTCGACCGTGCGGCTCGCCGGCTCGTCGGGTGCGAACCCCTTCGCCTGTATCGCTGCGGGCATCGCCTGCCTTTGGGGCCCGGCGCATGGCGGCGCGAACGAGGCGGCGCTCAACATGTTGCACGAGATTGGCCATCCCGACCGGATCCCCGAATATATCGCCCGCGCCAAGGACAAGGACGATCCGTTCCGGCTGATGGGCTTCGGCCACCGCGTCTACAAGAATTACGACCCCCGCGCCTCGGTGATGCGCAAAACGGTCCGCGAGGTGCTGACCTCGCTCAATGTCAGCAACCCGGTGTTCGACGTCGCGCTGCAGCTTGAGGAAATGGCGCTCAACGACGATTATTTCATCGAGAAGAAGCTGTTCCCAAACGTCGATTTCTATTCGGGAATCATCCTGTCGGCGATCGGCTTCCCGACGACGATGTTCACGGCGCTGTTCGCGCTCGCCCGCACCGTGGGCTGGGTGGCACAGTGGAACGAGATGATCTCCGATCCAGGTCAGACGATCGGCCGTCCGCGCCAGCTCTATACGGGCCCGGCGGCGCGCGATTACGTCCCGCTCGAAAACCGCGGCTAGGCCGAAAGCGGCAGCGTCAGCACGAAGCGCGCGCCCTGCCCCGGCGCGCTGTCGACCTCGATATCGCCGCCCATGGCGCGCGCGAGCCTGCGCGAGATATAAAGGCCGAGGCCGCTGCCCGGTTCATTGGCCGATAGCCGCTCGAACTTCTCGAAAATCTTCGGCTGATCTTCCTTGGCGATTCCGCGCCCCTGATCGGCGACGATCACGGCGGCCAGATCGCCCTCATGCTCGCAGCGGATCCAGACCTGGCTGTCGGCCGGCGCATAGCGGACGGCGTTGCCGACCAGATTGACGAGGATCTGGAGCACGCGGCGATAGTCGCCGGTCGCGGCCAGCGCTTCGTCATCGGCGGGCCGGTCGATCCGGATGCCCTTTTCATCGGCGCGAACCGAAAGCAGCCCCGCCGCCGCCCGCGCGACATCGGCGAGATCCATCGCCTCGCGGCGCGGCTCGAAATCCTCGCGCTCGATCGCGTTCAGGTCGACCAGATCCTCGATCAGCGCCAGCAGATGACGGCCTGCCGCCGCGATATCGCCGGCATATTCGGAATAGTCGCTGCGGATCGGCCCTTCGGTCTGCGCCTGTATACTCTCGGCATTGGCGACGATGCGGTCGAGCGGCGATCGCAGCGCCTGGTCGAGCTGGCGGCCGAACGCATCAGGCACGTCGACGGCGAGCGCCGTTTCGCGCGACCCGGTATCGGGCGCATCCTCAAGCTCCTCCGCCGTGCCGCGAAAGCCCGCGAACCGGCCATGGCCATCGGTCAGCGGCACGGCTGAAAGGCGGACACGCGGCGCGGCCTCGGTGCGAACCGTGCCAAGCTGCCCTTCGAAACGGCGATGCTCGGCCAGCGCGGTCAGGATCGGCAGGTCCCCGCCCTCTCCCTCGCTGAAGCGAAAGAGACCGGTGAGCGGCTGGCCGATAAACGGATCGATCGACCCGAGCGCCTTGGCTGCCTCTTTGGATATCGCCGTGATCCGCAGCGATTGATCGGTTTCCCAGAGCCAGTCGGCCGCGGCGCGCAGGAAATCATGTTCGCGACGCCCCGTATCGCCGGACACAGTGACGGCCGGTCGGGTATTCCAGCCCGCTATCGTCAGATCGACACCATCGCCTTCGGGCTGGGCGCGAACCCACAGGTCGAGATCGTTTTCGCCGTCGGCCGCGAGAACCGACCGCGACACGAGGATGCCGAGCTTGCCGGCCAGCGCAACTAGCGCGGCGATCTGCGGCACGGCGATCGGCCCGCCTTCGGTGCCTCCCGCGCGCCGTTGCAGCTCCGCGAGGCGCGGCTCGGCAGCGACGAGACACCCGTTTCCGTCGACCCGGCCCGAAACGGTATCGTCTGGCATCGCGACGCTCACTGCCGCGTTCGCGTCGCCGGATCGGCGAGCGCCGCGACGGTTTCGCGATAGAGCGCGTCGGACTGCCAGACCTTCAGGGCCTCCCGGGCGGCCTCAGCATCGATCGCATCATATCCCGTCATCACATCGACGAGAGCATCGTCGCCGCCGCCATGCGCGCCGGACAGCCCTGCAAACAGCATCAGGATCCCCGCCGCGCTCTCGCGCCTCATTCCGCACGCCGCAAGGACCAGCGCATGAGCCGCGATATCTCCACCGGTGAGAAAGTCCGCCACCGTCTCGACCGAGAGGTTCGCGCGTTTGGCCAGCATCGCCGCATAGGGCCATATATGGCCCGCCCGGGCGCAGCGCACGCACATCGCATCGGTCGCGTCGATACCTTCGGCCAGCGCGATGGCCGCCGAAACGAGCGGAGAACCATGGGGCGCCGACAGAACCGTCTCTACCGCCGAGACGGCGATCCGGTCCATCGCCGCCGCATCGGCGCCATGAATGCCGACGGCATAGTCGCGCAATGCCGCCGCCACACGCCAGTAAAGCATGCGCCGCTGCGCATCGGAGAGGTCGCCTTCGTCGAATTGCGGTACGCCCGACATGTCGCGTTCGCCGTTGCGCGCGATCATCATCGCGGTCGCAGCCCGTGAAACAGCGGGGTCTTCGCTTTCGATCAGCTCTTCGAACAGGTCGGCCTCGTCGCCACCTTCCTGCCGTTCCAGCATCGAGCCGAGCCGATGTATCGCAATATGGCGGAGAATGGCGCCCACCAGTTCCGCATCGATCGCCAGCCCGGCCGATGACAGGATCTTGGCGGCGATGGCCACGCGTATCGAACCGAATGACTGCCGCAGTTCCTCGCCATCGGGAAAGTCGGGATGGAGCAGCATCCGCGCGCGCAAATCCGCCTCGACGGCATGGAAAAGCCGCTCGATGCTCCGGTCTGCCGCAAGCCGTTCGATATCCGATAGCGGCCGTTCTTCGGGCGACCGCAAGGTCGCAATGGCAAGCGCGACGCGGCGCGGCATCGCGATCATCGCGCGCGCGGGTGCGCCGAGCAGCGCAAGAGCGTGCTCGTCCGCCATTTCCTGTTCGGGCGGAACCGGGTCAACCATCGGTTTTCCCTAGCCCAATCGTCGTTAAAACGGTGCTAATCCTCGCAATGTCCCGTTTCCGCCGTCTTCGGCACGGGAGCAGCGAATTCGATCAGCAAGAATGCGGACAACAGGCCATAGGCGGCGGCGAATGCCGGCCACCAGATCCACCATCCGAAAGCACCGAAGAGCGGTAGCAGCCAGAATATTCCCGTGGCGGTTGCCCGCGCGGCGGCATAGGGCACTGCCGGGCCGCCCAGCTTCGCCAGTTTGCGCATCGTCCGCTCGACGAGAAGGAGCAACAGCATCGCCGCGCCGACAAAGGCCCAATAGAGCGGATTTCCGGCCATTTCCACAACCGGACGTCCGAAAACAGCGATCGCCGCACCATAAACGGCAGGCAGCGCGAGCCGGGTCCGCCAATTGTTATGTGGGTCGCACAAACGCGCGACATCGATCCTCGTGGCGATCGCCGCCAACAAACCCGGCAGGAGGAGCAGGATCGCTCCTGTCCATAACCAGTTGAAATAAAAGGCGACCGCGCCCCCAATCGCCAGCGCCACGGCCGCCAGACGCAACCAGTTCGGCTCGATCGGGCGATCGATCAGCAGCGGCGCGATGATGCCGGCAGCGGGCGCCAGCACGAACCGCTCGATCCAGCTTGCATCATCGGTACGCGCGGGCAGCATGTCGGCGCGCCCCGCCCGGCGGCTCGCCGCTTCGTCGTCGGCGATCACGATCGACGCACGGCCCTCCTTGGCGTCGGCATCGTTGTTCGAGGAAACGAAACGCGGGCCCGACTGGACGATCCGGCGCATCAGCGTCGATTGCAGGTCCCAATCGCCGAGCATGGCCGCCGTTTCGGAGAGCATGTTCGCATCGGTCAGCGCCAGCCCCGCCCAGCGCCATTGCGAGTCGACGCGCTCGAAACCGGCATTTTCCGGGATGTCGGGCACGACGAGAACGGCCGGCGGCCGTTGGGCGGCGAGCGCTTCGAAACAAGGCGGCGCGGCAATCAGCCCGTCCGCGACGAGGATAATCGCCTCTTCGGGATGAAAACGGTCCGCCGCATCGGCGGGCGTCCGTGCAATTTCGACGGCGATCCCGTCGCGCCGCAGCCGGTCCAGCGCTTCATTGAGCGCCGCCGGAACCCGTTCGACGAGGATCACCGCATGGCGGGCACCGGCGCCGATCGCCCGGCGCACCTGATATTCGAGCAGCGTGCGCCCCGCCATGGGCAGCAGCGCGCGCAGGCCGCTCTCCGTCCCTTCCGCTTCCTGATAGGCGGCGATCAGCGCCGCAATGGCCATGATGTCGTCCCGGCTTGCATCGCCGGTTCGATACGCGCCTTGCGGCCCCCGTGCAAAGCCGGTGGCCGCGCATTACCGGGGATTGATCGCTATTCGCCGTCCTGATTTTCGCGGGCGAAGCTGGCCATGGCCTTGTCGAGGCGGCGCAGAAGCGTGCGGCTGAACGGTGTTCCTTCCGACGCTTCTTCGGCGAGACTCATCAGGTCCGTGACCCCGAAACTCGCCGCCAGTCCTTTGAGCCGCCAGGCAGCGACCTGCCATTGCTGGTCGTTAACGGCATTGTGGAGCGAGGCGACATGGCGCTGCGCGCTCTCATAGAATGCGGCGCGAAGCTCGGCAATCAGCCGATTATCGTCGCCCGCGGCAGCCGCCAGCGTCTTGTCCAGAGCTCCAGGATCATATGCCATGCTGTGACATTAAAGCATCGCTGTTAACGCTCCGTTTCCATGCCCGGCTTTCTCCGCGACAATATCATGGTAAATATGGCGTTTGCGGGAGGGCTCTCATGGGCGAAGCGGCGCGCGATATCGCGGACGAAACCGACGAGGCGGAGGCTTCGGTCGAGACGGAAGGCTATGATGCGTCCGACGACTGGGTCGTTCCGGACGACGAATATTTCGCGATCGAAGGCGCGAGCTGGGGCGAACGCCTGCCGATCATCGCCCTCCTGCTGCTCGGGCTCAGTTGGATCGGCTTTGTCGGCTGGGCGGCTTTCGACGCGATGCAGGCTGCACCTGCCACGCCGACGCAGATCGCCAACTGGATCGCCATCGGCACCATCCCGCTCGCGCTGCTCGGCATCATCTGGCTGCTCTTGCTGCGCACAAGCCGGCGCGAGGCGATGCGATTCGGCCGGACATCCGAAGCAATGCGCGCCGAAGCCGTCCGGCTCGACCGCGCGATGCACGATGTCGAATGCCGCCTCGCCGATCTGCGGCAGGAAGTCTCGAACGAGACCGACCGGTTGATCGCGCTCGGCGAGGAAGCCGCCGACCGGCTGGGGTCGATCAGCGCCGATATGCGCAGCGCAGGCGGCGTGATCGAGGAACGGTCGAACATGCTCGATTCGAGCGCGAAATCGGCCAAGCGCGACATGGACGTACTGCTCTCCGATCTCCCCCGCGCCGAACGGCAGGCGAAGGATCTCGGCGAGAAGTTGCGCAACGCCGGAACGACCGCGCACGAACAGGCCGGTGCACTCGATGCGCAAATTGCAGCACTCGCCACGCGCGGCCGCGAAGCCGACGAGATCGCGGGTGGCGCCGCGCAAAGGCTCGCCGCCACGCTTTCGCGGATCGAGGGCGTCAGCGAAGTGGCAGCGCGCCAGCTCGATGAAACCGGCGAGCATATCGACGCCGCCGTCGAAGCGGCATTGGAAAAATCGAGCGCGGCGGTCGAGGAAACGCGCCGCGCGATAGCCGAGATCGGCAAGACATTGTCCGGCCTGGCCGACAATGCGCGGATCACCGTCGAACAGGGAGGTGCCGATGCGGCAGCGGCGCTCGAGGCGAAAATCGCCGCCACCGAACAGGCCCTGACGGCGATGGAGGCGCAGTTCGGCGAACAGGGGCGGCAGGTCGAAACGCTGCTCGATCGCGTCAATGCGCGGCTGGGCGAAGCGGAGACGCAGTTCGCATCGCTTGGCTCGGACGGCGAGGTGCATGTCGAAAAGCTGCGCCAGGCTGTCGAGCGGCTCGAAGCGGACATGGCCGGGCTGTCGGGCACGATGGGGCAGAATGACGAGCGCGCCGTTCACCTGATCTCCCGCGCGGCCGAGGTGCAGGCGGCGCTCGACCTCAACAGCGAGGCGTTGACGGGCGCCTTGCCCGAACAGTTCGAAGCTCTGGAAACCCGCAGCGCTCAGACGCGCGAGGCGATCGCCGCGCTCGGCCCGGATCTCGAAACGCTGGTCGAATCGGCAGAGACCGTTTCCTCCTATGTCGCGACCAGCGGCGAGAGCCTGAGCGACCAACGCGAGCGTGTGGAACGGTTCGTCGAGCAGTTCGGCGAACGGATCGATACCATCCGCGCGGCGATCGAGAATTTCGAGGCGTCGCTCGTCGAAACCGACGAACGCGCGCAGAGCATTGCCGATGCCGCCGCGCCCCGCCTTGTCGAAATACTGATGAAGGTGCGCGAGACGGCCGATCAGGCGGCGGAAAAATCGCGCGCGGCGTTCGGGGACATCATCCCGCAAAGCGCCGCCGCGCTGGGCGAGGCGACCCGAGAGGCGCTGGAAAACGCGATGCAGACCGATATCGAGGCGCGAATCGGCGATATCAATGCGGCCGCCGAGCGGGCGATCGCAAGCACGGAAGAAGCGTCATCACGCCTCCGCGAACAGCTGGCGGAAGTCGAACGATTGACCGAAGCGATGGAAGCGCGTGCCGAGCGGGCACAGGCAACGGCGGCCGATGCGGATATGGACGGTTTTGCGCGGCAGGTGACGCTGCTGATCGAGTCGCTGAATTCGACGGCCATCGATGTCACCAAGATCCTGTCGAACGACGTCACCGACACGGCCTGGGCCGCCTATCTGAAGGGCGATCGCGGCATCTTCGCGCGGCGCGCGGTGAAGCTGCTCGACACTGGCGAGGCGCGCGAGATCGCCAGCCAATACGAATTCGACGCCGAATTCCACGGCCAGGTGAACCGCTATATCCACGATTTCGAAGCAATGCTGCGCCGCGTGATGGCGACACGCGACGGTTCGCCACTGGCCGTGACGCTGCTGTCTTCGGACAATGGCAAGCTCTACGTGGCGCTGGCTCAGGCGATCGAACGGTTCCGGGATTGAGGCGACAGGCCTAGTTCCGCATCGACTCCGGCTTTATGAAGTCCAGAAAATCGGTGCCGATCCAGCCATAGACATAATTGGCGTAGAACAGCCCGAAGAAGATCGCGGCAAGGATCGTCGTCCGCAGCGCAATGCGGCCGGCCGGAAATCGGTGCGGCGCGCTTTCGGCATGGCCCTGCTCGATCTCTTCTCCGGCCTCGCGCGCCGTCTTCGCGTAAAAGGGCAGCACGAAAAACAGGCTGAGGAACCAGCACAGGAAGAAGATCGCGACGATCGATGTAAGCTGCATTGTCAGACCTCGATCACCGACACCTGGACGACGGGCTTCTTGCCCGTCCATTCGGTCGCGCAGCGGCGCACGGCGAGGCGGACGGATTCACGCAACGCTTCGCCGCTTTTCTTGCCGCGCCCGACCACATCCGACGCCGCGGCGATCAGGTCATCGACACATTCCTCGCGTTCATCTTCGACCGGGATACCGGCCAGCGTGACGACAGGACTGCCGCGCAACTTGCCCTTTGCATCGAGCGCGATGGTGACGGCGATCAGGCCGCGATAGCCGATCCGCCGCCGCTCGTTCATCGTCTCGCCATCGGCGGGCAGGATCACGTCGCCATCGAGCACGAGGCGGCCAGCGCGTTCGTGACCGGTAATCTCCGGCCCGTCGGGCGCAAGCCGCACGACGTCGCCATTCTGCTGGACGATCGTATGCGGAACGCCCCGGGCGGCGCCGAAGCGCGCCTGTTCGGCCATGTGCCGCATCTCGCCGTGAACCGGCACGAGGATCTCGGGACGAATCCACTCATACATTGAGGCGAGTTCCGGGCGGCCGGGATGGCCTGAAACATGGATATCGGCCTGACGGTCCGTCACCATCGTCACGCCCTTTTCGGCGAGGAGGTTCTGGATCCGTCCGATGGCGAGTTCGTTGCCGGGTATCTGCTTCGAGCTGAACACGACCGTGTCCCCAGCGGTCAGCCGGATCGGATGATTGTCTTCGGCGACCCGTGCCAGCGCGGCGCGCGCTTCCCCCTGCCCGCCCGTCGCGATGATCATCACCTTGTCGCGCGGCAGCTTCATCGCCGTGTCGAAATCGACCGTCTCTGGAAAGTCTTTCAGATAGCCGGTTTCCTGGGCGTTCTCGATGATCCGGTCGAGCGAGCGGCCGGCCACGCACAGCGTACGCCCGCAATCCTGCGCCACCGCCCCCAGCGTCTTCAGCCGCGCCGCGTTCGAGGCGAAGGTCGTGACGAGCACCCTGCCCGTCGCCTCCCCGATCACCGCGTCGAGTTCCTCGCGCACCATGCCTTCGCTGCCCGAGGCACTTTCGTTGAAGACATTGGTCGAATCGCAGACGAGCGCCAGCACGCCCTTGTCGCCGATCGCGCGCAGTTCCTGCTCGGTGCTCGGCGTGCCGAGCTGCGGGTCCTCGTCGAGCTTCCAGTCGCCGGTGTGGAAGATATTGCCATAGGGCGTGCCGATCAGGACGGCGTTGCCTTCGGGAATCGAATGAGCCAGCGGCACGTAATCGAACGAGAACGGCCCGAGCTCGAACGTGCCATGTTCGCGCGGGATGATGTTGAGTTCGATCTCGCCGGCCAGCCCCGCTTCTTCGAGCTTGCGACGGATCAGGCCCGCCGTGAACGGCGTTGCATAGAGCGGCACGCCGAGATCGCCGGCGAGATAGGGCAGCGCGCCGATATGGTCCTCATGACCATGGGTCAGGACGATGCCGAGCAGGTCGTCGCGCCGATCTTCGATGAACTCCAGATCGGGCAGCACCAGTTCGATCCCGGGATAATAGGGATCGCCGAACGTCATGCCGCAATCGACCATCACCCATTTGCCCTGGGTGCCGTAGAGATTGACGTTCATGCCGATCTCGCCCGATCCGCCGAGCGCGAGGAAAATCAGTTCATTTTTGGGGGTCATGCGCGCCTATTGACGCATCCATCCGACGAACGCCAGCCACATCGCCAGTTTTCAGGATTTGGAACGCTCGTAGAGCATGGCCAGGCCCTGGATCGTCAGGTCGGGCTCGATCGCGTCGAACACCCGTGTATGCTCGTCGAACAGCGTCGCGAGGCCGCCCGTGGACACCACCTTTGCCGGACGGCCAATTTCAGCGCGCGTGCGCTCGACCAGCCCCTCGATCATCGCGACATAGCCCCAGAACACGCCGATATGCATCTGGCTTTCCGTCGTCGTGCCGATGACGGACATGTTGCCCTCGGGCGCCTCGATCGCGATGCGCGGCAGCTTGGCGGCGGCGTTGACGAGCGCATCGAGCGAGAGGTTGATCCCGGGTGCGATGATCCCGCCCTTGTAGGCGCCGCTGTAATCGATGACATCGAAGGTCGTTGCCGTGCCGAAATCGATGACGATCAGGTCTTCGGGATAAAGCGCGTGCGCGGCAATCGCATTGACCGCCCGGTCCGCGCCGAGGCTACCCGGTTCGGGAATGTCGAGCTGAATGCCCCAGCTTACCGGGTCATGCCCGGCAATCAGCGGGTCGCAATCAAAATATTTGGTCGAAAGCACCTCGAGATTATGGAGCGCCCGAGGGACCACGGTGGCGATGATCACGGCTTCGATATCGGCCGGCCCCTTCCCCTCCAGTGCCATCAGATTATGCAGCCAGACCGCATATTCGTCGCCCGTCCGCCGCGGATCGGTGGCGATGCGCCAGCGCGCCTTAATCTCGCGACCTTCGACAAGCGCGAAGACGACATTGGTATTCCCGGCATCGATGGCGAGCAGCATGGGCGGTTCCTTGCGCGAATTCAGACCAAAAACACGTCGCCTGCGTGAATGACACGAACCTCGCCGTCTTCCAAGCGCAGCCGCAACGCGCCGTCTTCGTTCAGGCCGTCGAAGACGCCGGCAACCGGATCGCCTCCGCCGTCATGCACTGTCAGCGGCGTTCCCTGCGCATGCGCCCGGCCCTGCCATTGCGCGATCGTCGCGGAGAGCGGGTTGGAGCGCCAGTGATCGAGCACGCGCGCGAATTGGGGCGCGAGGTCCGCGATGAAGATATCCGGCGGAATATGCCCGCCATGGGCGGCAAGGCTGGTGACCGGGCGATCGAGACCGGTCGGATGGCTCGCAAGATTGAGCCCCATGCCGACGACCACGGCGTCACCCTCCCGCTCCAGCAAAATGCCGCTGACCTTGGCGCCGTCGAGCATCAGGTCGTTCGGCCATTTGAGCACGAAACGCCCATAGGGGAGATAGGACAGGGCGGTGTCGAACAGCGCGATCGCGGCGACCATCGCGAGCGATGCGGGCGGCGGATCACCGTCTTTGAGCCTCACAAGCGTGCTGGTGTAGAGGTTGCCCTTGGGCGACGTCCAATCCCTGCCCTGCCGACCGCGTCCGGTCGTCTGCACATCGGCGCGCAGCCAGAGTCCTTCCCCCGCGCCCTCGCGCGCAAGAGCCATGAGATCGTCGTTGGTCGAACCGGTCTCGGCGACCGAACGAATTTCGGGCTTCATCAGATTGTCGCCGTCATCGCAGCGAAAGCTGGGATGACGCAACGCGTCAGAACAGCACCGCCGCCGCGTTGCCCGCCGTCAGCGCGAGGAACGGCACGGCGAGATAGCCGAGCGGCGACACCGCTGCCGCAGTGAGCGCAATGATGCCGTTTTCGATGACGCTGTCGGCGCGAACATAGTCCTCGGCCGGATCATCGAAGTAGATCGTCTTGATGACGCGCAGATAATAATAGGCACCGATCACCGAGAGCGCGATGCCGATAACGGCGAGCGGGAACAGACCGGCCTGCACCGCCGCATCGAAGACGAGGAACTTGCCCCAGAAGCCGAGCAGCGGCGGGATTCCGGCAAGGCTGAACATGAAGATCGCAAAGGCGGCTGCGAGCGCCGGCTGCGATTTCGAGAGGCCCGCCAGACTCTCGATCGTTTCGACCGGACGACCATTCGTATCGCGCATCTGCAGCACGCAGACGAAGCTTCCCACCGTCATCACGACGTAGATAGCCATATAGCTGAGCGTCGCTGCGACGCCCGCTTCGGTAGCGGCGGCGAGACCGATCAGCGCGAAACCGATATTGTTGATCGAGCTGTAGGCGAGCAGCCGCTTGATGTTGTTCTGGCCGATGGCGGCGACGGCGCCAAGCGCGATCGAAGCGAGCGCGACGAAAATCACGATCTGCTGCCAGTCCGAGGATGCCGGACCGAGCGCTTCGAACACGACACGGATCGACAGCGCGACGGCGGCAACCTTGGGTGCCGAAGCGAAGAAGGCGGTGACGGGTGTCGGGGCACCTTCGTACACATCGGGCGTCCACATATGGAACGGCACGGCGCTGATCTTGAAGGCGAGACCCGCCAGCAGGAAGACGAGGCCGAACAGCTTGCCGGTCGACATCTCGGCGGCGAAGGACTGCGCGATGCCCTCGTAACTCGTCGTGCCGGTAAAGCCGTAGAGCAGCGAAACGCCGTAGAGCAGGATGCCGCTGGCAAGCGCGCCGAGGACGAAATATTTGAGCCCTGCCTCGGCCGAACGCGTGTCCTTGCGCATGAAACTCGCGAGGACATAGGCGCTGAGGCTCTGGATCTCGAGGCCGATATAGAGCGTCATCAGGTCGCCCGACGACACCATGAACCCCATGCCGAGCGCGGCAAATAGGATCAGCACCGGATATTCGGGCTGCATCTCGCCCGCACGTTCGAAGAAGCGGAGCGCCATCAGAATCGACGCGATCGCGGTGCCGTAGATCAACACCTTGGAGAAGGTCGAGAAAGCATCGGCGTTATAGAGGCCGCCGAAAACCGGGCCTGCATGGCCGGCCGGCCCGATCAGCGAAAGCCCGCAGGCAATCAGCAGCAGCACCGCGTAAATCGAAACGCGACGACCGATATTGTGCTTCTTGCCAAAGGCCGCGACGAGCAGCAGGTCCGTCCCGCCCAATGTCAGGATCAGTTCGGGCGCGACGGCGAGAAGCGTTTCCCATTCCATCAGTGCGCGCCTTCCGTTTCATGCGATTCTTCCGAACCGTGATGTTCGTCCTCCGGCATACCCGCACCCATGGCGAGCTGGCCATCACCGGCGGGCGCGGCACTCTCGATCCGATCGAGCAGCACGCCGATATCCTGCCGCATCGGCGCCAGGAAGCTTTCGGGATAGACGCCCATCCAGAGCACGACGGCCGCGATCGGGCCGAGCGTCAGGAATTCGCGTGCCGAAAGATCGGGCATCGCGCGCACCTCGTCGCTGTCGATCGTGCCGTAACAGATGCGCCAGTAGAGATAGAGCATATAGGCGGCGCCGAGGATGATGCCGGTCGTGCAGACGAAGGCGACCCAGCTCTGCGCCTCGTAGGCGCCGACCAATGCGAGGAATTCGCCGACAAAGCCGCTCGTGCCCGGGAGGCCGATCGAGGCCATGGTGAAGAGCAGGAAGAGCAGCGCGTATTTGGGCATGTTGTCGGAAAGCCCGCCATATCGGTCGATCTCGCGCGTATGCAGGCGATCGTAGATCACGCCGACGCACAGGAAGAGCGCGCCCGAGACGAGGCCATGGCTCAGCATGACAATCATCGAGCCTTCGAGACCCTGCCGGTTGAACGCGAACAGGCCGATCGTCACGAACGCCATGTGCGCGACGGACGAATAGGCGATCAGCTTCTTCATGTCCTGCTGCACCAGCGCGACGAGCGAGGTGTAGACGACGGCGACCATCGACAGGCCGAAGACGATCCAGACCAGCTCCGCACTCGCATCGGGGAACATCGGGAGCGAGAAGCGGATAAAGCCGTAACCGCCCATTTTGAGGAGCACGCCGGCCAGGATGACCGAACCCGCGGTCGGCGCCTGGACGTGCGCATCGGGCAGCCAGGTATGGACCGGCCACATCGGCATTTTGACCGCGAAGCTGGCGAAGAAGGCGAGCCACAGCCAGATTTGCGCGTTAACCGGGAAATCGTACGCCATCAGCGTCGGGATGTCGGACGTGCCCGCCTCGTTCACCATCCACAGCATCGCGATCAGCATCAGCACCGATCCGAGCAGCGTGTAGAGGAAGAATTTGTAGCTGGCGTAGATCCGTTCCGCACCGCCCCAGATACCGATGATCAGATACATCGGGATCAGCCCGGCCTCGAAGAAGATGTAGAAGAAGAACAGGTCCTGCGCGACGAACACGCCGATCATCAGCGCCTCCATCGGCAGGAAGGCGGCCATATATTCGGGCACGCGCGTCT
>NZ_CAKZNF010000052.1 GCF_937129435.1 uncultured Parasphingopyxis sp.
GCTCCGATCGCCTCGATGCGGGCCGTACCACCGGTGCCGTTTCCGCCGTTTCCGCCGGCGCCGGTGATGGCGTCGGGAAGACCGCCGGCGCCGCCCGTTCCGGTCGCCGTGATCGTGGAATTGTCGAGCGAAACCGAAATGCCATTGGCGATGATCTCCGCCCTTCCGCCCGTGCCGTCGCCGCCATCGCCGCCCGGATTGCCGGCGCCGCCCGCGCCGCCCGTGGCGTTGGCCGATACGGTGTAGTCGGGCACCGTTGCGTCATTCTGCCCGAGGTTGATCGTCGCCGTACCCCCCTGTGCGTCGCCGCCATCGCCGCCGATCCCGGTGGCTTGCCCGACGGACAGGCCCAGGGCGCTCCCGCCATCACCGCCGGTGGCGGCCGCCGTCAACGTCAGCGTGTTGAAGATCAGCGTTCCGGCGACATCGTTGAATGTCGCCGTCCCGCCGGTGCCGGTACCGCCGCCGCCGCCATTGCCGGAGGGATCGAAACCGCTGCCATTGTTGTTGACGTTCGACGAGCCGCCGTCGCCGCCAAATCCCTGCGCGCTGACGACGATGGCATTCGCGTTGATCGTCGACGTCCCGTCGAGATTGAAGGTCGCCGTGCCGCCGAAGCCGTTGCCGCCCTGGCCGCCATCCGATCCTTCGGAAAAGCCGCCCTCGGAACCACCGAATTCGGAATTTCCGCTTGCCGCTATGGTCAGCGTGTTCGTGACCGTCAGAGTGCCGGCGGTGCCGTTGAACGTTGCGCTGCCGCCGAACCCGTCGCCACCAGTCCCGCCGAATGTCCCGCTGTCCACATCGCCATTGCCGCCCGATCCGCCGAATCCATTGGCGGAAATGGTTAGGTTGCTGACGGTCATATTGCCCGAAGTCAGGTTGAACGTGACGTCTCCGGCCACGCCGTCGCCACCGTCACCCGCCGAAACGCCCATCTGGGCCCGCTCTTCCGGCCTGGATAGTGGTCGTCCGCTCGGACTCCGCAGATCATCGGCAATATTGGCGACGATGGGCCCGCCGCCGCCAGGCGGCACATTGCCGCCTTGCCCGCCCAGGCCGTTCGCACTGACGTCCAGATTGCCGGCGGTGAAGGTCCCGCCGAGCATGTCGAAAACGATGCTGCCGCCGAAGCCGTTGCCTCCGATGCCGCTGAAATCGATGGCCCCGCCTTCGACATCGAAGAAAATCGATCCATCCGCGTCCAGGAACACGTCCCCCAAGTTCATCACCCCTGAATCGCCTTCGACGCGGAACGTGACCATGCCGCCGCGCCCGATGCCGATATCGTCGGCACCGGCTCCGCTTCCGCGGACCCCGCCCTGGCCGCTGGCGTCGATGAAGAGGAAACCATCGAACGAGATGGTGCCGTCGATCGCGTTGAAGAGGATATTGCCGCCGGTGCCGTCGCCCGCCGTCGCGCCGTTGCCGAGCGCAGCGGTGGTCAGGAAATGGAAGCCGTTGGGATCGGAAGCGATCGAGCCGCCATTTTGGGCGATGAGCGAGATATCGCCGCCCACAAAGTCCTGGCCTTCGCCCGAATTGGCGAAGGAGCCGCCCGCCGATGCGCCGGTATCGAGAAACATGTCGCTGAAGGTGAAATCGCCGCCATCGGCGAGGATCGAGACGTCGCCGCCGTGCGATACGGTGTCGACCCGTCCGTTTGTCGTCGAAACGACGATGTCGAGCGTGCCGTCGACATCCATCGCGGCGCCACTTCCGATCGCCACGGAAAAGACGGGATCGGTCAATGCTGGGGCCGCGCCTCGCGCTGCCAATGTGGCGAAGATCGAATTCGTATTGAGCGCTCCGCCGGAAACGTCGAACGACAGGCTGCCGAAAGTGGCGATGCCCACCTCCTCGTCGCCATCGGCGTCGATGGAATTGGCGGCCGTGGCCGATGCATCGATGCCCAGCGATCCCGGCGAGTGCCCTGATGAACCTGCGGCGCCCGTCACATTGAAGGCGATGTTGCCGCCGGCTGCGTCGTTACTCTGCACGGTCGCGTTGTTATCGCCGCTCGATGCCTCCGCGCGTGCATTGATCGTCATTCCGCTCGAGCTGAAGGTGCCGCCGGAAAGATTCAGGGTCACATCGCCAGCAATACTGTCGCTGCCGATCTCGCCGGGGCCGTTGCCCCCGATCTTGCCGGATTGCGCGGAAAGCACGCTGGTGTCGATCGTCGTCGAACCGGAAACGTTAAACGTCCCGCTGTCGATCGAGAGGGTGACGTCGCCGCCCTGGCCCGATCCGTTCTGGATCTCGCCCTTGCCGCCCTGCGCTCCGGCCAGGAATTGCGCATTGCCGAGAACGACGATGTCGCCGCGCCCCGTGACGTTGACATTGATGCTGCCGCCGACGGCATCCTCGCCGATGCCGGTATTCCCGTTGTTGCGCACCGTGAAGAAATCGTCGGCGCCCGCCGCGCCGACATCCACGTTCAGATTGCCCGTGACGAGCAGGCCCGAAATGATATCGTCGGTGAAACCGTTCTGGTCCGCCGTTATATTGATCGTTCCGCCGGTCGCGCCGTTGCCGGCACGCAGGTTCACATCGCCGCTGGCCCCGATGATGCCGCCGCCGCTGGCGTTGATGTCGATCCGGTTGAACGCGTCGAGGCTCAGGCTTTGCGCGCCGATGCCGCTGCCGACGACGATGAAATCGGTAACCGCGCCGGTCGTCAGCGTGATCGTGTCCGAGGCGAAGGCGTTGGTATCGGAGGTGAAAATCGTCGGCCCGAGAGCAATGCTGGCCGAACCCGCGGCGCCAGCGCGATCTAAGGTGAAGCTCGGGGTGGCGGACGTGCCGGTCGTGGGCACTGTGCTCGATACATCGGCACCGGCACTGAGGACTACGGTGCCGTTGACGATGTTCGCGCTTGCCGCCGCCTGATATCCGACATTGCCACTGACGAGCATCGTGATGGCATCGTTTTGCGGCACGGCGACCATGTAGATCGCCTGCGCATCGGCGTTGGTTACGTTGCCGGTCACGCCGCTGAACGTCGGTGCGGAGGATGGTCCGGCGGTGGTTCCGGTGTGGATCACGCCATTGGCGTCGGTCGTGCCGGCGGTAACGGCGATGTCGAACAGGCCGTTGTCGATCGTCAGCGTCGCCTGCTGCGCGCCGACATAGGCGGCCGATCCGTCGACCTGCACGGTGCCGCCCTGGTTCACCAGAGGCGCGACCATCGCAACGTAGCTCGCCGCGTTCGTGTTCGCGTTGATCGTGGCGCCGTTTTCGACGACGACGCTGCCGCCGCCCGCCGTTCCGGTCAGCCGGATCTGCGATCCGCCACCCAGAAGGTCGCCGCTCGTATCGATATCGGTGCTCGTCAGCAGCAGGCTGCCGATATCGAACTGCGCGCCCGATCCGATGACGATGCCGCCGGGGCTGTAGAACCAGAGCGTTCCGCCGACGACATTGGTGTCGGTGAAGCTTTCGACCAACCCGTTGAATTGCACCGGGCGATTGAGATCGGTTGGAATAATGCGGTTGAGGACGGTGAAATCGGCATTGTCGCGTTGAAAGGTCAGCGCGTTGTCGGCGGGGAGGAAATCGATGCTTCCGCCGCCGACATCGGTATCGACGGGGGACCAGTTCAGAATGACCGTGTCAGACGAAACGGTGATCGTGTCGCGCAGCCCGCCCGTACCCGGTATCGACGTCGTAACGCGAACATTCGGATCGTTCACGGTTCCCGAAACCAGCGTGACATCGGCCTGAACGCCATTCGGGATCGGTGTGAATGCTTGCGGCTGGTTGCCGACGATCGTGGTCGCCTGCGGCTGGTGGGTGCCGGTGGGGGCCGTGGGCACGAGTTGCGGCTGGTTCTCGATGACCATCGTGACCGGCGGCAATTGAGGCTGGCTTGCGCCAGAAAGGACGGGGCGGCCCACATTTTGGTGCGGAATGTTGACGGCGCGCATCTCGGGCGCGCGGACATGCGGCCGGTTCTCGCCGCGCATGCCGGGCGAGCGCATATGCGGTTCGTTCTCTGCCATCATCGGCGGGCGGGCGTCGCCGTGCATCTGTGCCGCCGCCGGGCCACCATAGCTTGCCGCACTGACGATGGCCGACCCGGCAAGGAGCCAGAGACGGCGTTGCTGTCGGCTTGAAACTCTGCCGGAATCGTTACGCATGACCTGTTCCCGTGATCGAGTGGTGGTTGCGCGACCGGTTATGTGTTTCTTTTATCATATCTTATTGCGCAAAGCGAAGCGTTACCGATGCGAGCAGCCGCACATCGGGCGTTTCCGTCTGGAGGTCCGTGCGGCGGAGCGGCACGGCGAGGGCGACGTCGAAGCGGCCGCGATCGCCCCATACGCCGCGAACGCCGAAGCCGGCGGAATAGATGCTGTCGGCGCGAACGGGGTTGAAGGCGGGCGGATCGTCATTTTCGATCCAGGCGGCGTCGAAGAAACCATAGGCCTGCCAGGCGAGATCGTTGCGGGTGCGCGGGACGAGGCTGCCGCCCTGGATCTCGTAGCGGAAGCCGATGCCGCTATCGCCGATGATTGCGCCGGGATCGTAGCCGCGGCCGACCGTATAGTTGCCGGCCGAAAATTCCTCATAGGAGAGCAGCGGATCGAAGGCGAGTTGTGCGCGCGGGAGGAAGACGAAGGCAAGGCCGGGCTGCGGGCGGAGTTCGGCGAAACCTTCGAGCCGGATGACCGTCGCGTCCGACCGGCCGGCAACGCGCGTCTGTGAAACGCCGCCGGGCAGGAAGCCGCGTTCGGTCGCGCCGAAGACGTCGATTCCCTGCCGCAGTTCGGCAGAGAGCCCGGCGCGCCAGCGCGGTTCTTGCGCGCTGAAGCCGCGATAGCCTTCGATGCTCGCCCGGTCGGTGAAGCCCATGTCGACGCGGGTATAGGCGACGCGGATCCGGTCGCGATTGAGCAGCACGCCGCCGAACTCGATATCCTGATCGATCACGTCGAATCCCGTGGAGCCGATGATCTGTGTCCCTTGGTCGAGAAGGAAGGGATAGCGCAGCCAGCCGCTGGCGATCAGCGTCTCGGTATCGAACGGGCTCTGTCCGGCGATGGTGGGATCGTTCCACGCATAGGTGAACTCGCCGCCGAGCCGGGCGCCGCTGCCGCCCAGCGCGAAATCATGTGCCACGGTGAGCACGAGCGCTTCGTCGAAATCGGCCGTCGAATAGAAGCCGATCGACGTCTGATCGCCCAGGCCCGTGACGTCGTTGATCTGCGCGCGAATCTGGCCGCCGAAACGGCCCGAGGAGCGCGGCCCGTAATTCTGTACGCTGCCTTCGAGGACATATTTCGTCCGGTCGATGATGACGTCGCCGATGACTTCGCCCGGCGTATCGCTGGGGCGCAGCGTCAGCCGGGAATCATAGCCGGGCAGGGTGCGCATCAGCAGCAACTGCCGCTCCGCCTCGCGCTGGTTGAAGGCGGGCTGATCGATCAGCGGCTGGAGATAGGACTGGACCGTGCCTTCCGAATTGCCGGGATCGCCGCGCACCTGCACACGAGACACGCGCGCCGTCAGCAGGTCCATCCGGACGATGCCGTCATCGCCGATCTCCTGGGGCGGGACCTGGACCGAGGCGAGATAACCTTCGCTGCGGATGATCGTGGCGGCCCGATCGCGGATGTCGCAGATGACGGAGAGCGGCACGGTCTGGCCGACATAGCCGGTCCATGCCGGGCGCAGGCGCTCGGCCGGAATGACGCTGTCATTGCCAAAGACGACGTCACGCAGGGTGAAGGTGATACCTTCGAAGCGCGGCTGGGCAAGGGGGCAGGGGGCGCGTTCGATATCGCCGGAAACCGCCGCGCCCTGACGCGGCTGATCGATCTGTCCGGTCAGGTTGTCGCGCCGTATCTCTTCGCGCGTCGGACCGGCCTGCGTTGCCGTTTGCGCCGCAGCGAGCGCCGGGATCAGGACCGCCGCTCCCGCAATCGCAAATTTCGCTGTTTTCGCCCCTGTCATGTTCATCCCTGTTTGCCGGCGCGATCAATCGCCGGTCTTCTCCGGCACGCGCCGGAGCGCCTCCAGCTGGCCCTTACATTCGCATTCGCCCAATGCGGCGGCGGTCTCGACGATATCGTCGGGACCGCCTGCAACGGATCGATCGAAGGCGATCGGCGGTACGGCGAGGGCCGTTGAGCCGATCGCGTTTCGGTTCATGCTCTTGCGCCCCAACAAGATCGCTCAGTCACTCGACGCATCCGCATCGCCCGATTCGTCAATCATATCGGCCAGGGTCTGCAACTGGCTGAAGCATTCTTGACTACCCAGCGCGGTCGCCACATCGATGGTGTTTTCCGAAGCGGTTTCCAGTTCGACGAAGCGCACGGTAACCGGCTCTTCGCCCTGCAGTTGTACGCGATATTCCGCACCATCGACTGCCGCCACGGTGACGGGCCATGCAACGCTATAGAAATCAGTTCCGATCGTAACCGTTTCGCTCTGCCCGTTGGGGCCGGTGATGGTCACCATTTGGTCCGTCTGGTTTGTCGGCCGCCAGATTCCGACGGCTGCACCGGTAGCGTAACAAAAGGGCCCGTCCTCGTTCGCCACGACATCCCACACTCCCGGAAAGGGCGAGTCGGCGCCACGTGTGATACCCGCCCGGACATTGCTGCTGGCGTTCAACGAACCCCCGGCCTGCCGGCCCTGGCTTGCCGAAAAACGGCCCGGGCCGCGCCAGCGGCGGGTTCCGGAATCGGTAAGAACGGTGACAACGCTCCCACTTCCCAGGGTGACGGACTGGTTGTCGCGAAGCCGGGTGCCGCGGGGATAATCGCGAGCGGCTGCGCCATGAGACGCAGTAACCACGACATCGGCCATCGCCGTGCCGCTCATGGCCGCCAGCGCTGCGCCGGCAAGGGCATATTTCAGCGTTCTACTTGTTCTCGAAAACATAACTTTCTCCCGGTTTTATTGCCTTCAGGCGCTCGACGAAATTGGCGAGTGCGGTATCCGCTTCGTTCTCGCGGGCCAGCGCAGCCAGGGCGTCGCGCGCCTTCAGGTCGCCTTCTTCAAATTGACGATAGAGAGTATCGATCTGTTCGGCTGAACCTGCCGTGACGGGTAGCACAGGTTCGAAAATCTCCACAGGCGTCGACCTCCCCGACAGCGTGACGCGCCCGACGGGCCGGAAAGGCACCTCCTTCACATTCGCAACCGCCTCGCCGCTCGCGAGGATAACCGTGTCGAGATATTTGTTCGCGCCCTCGAGCCGGGCGGCCGTGTTCATCGCGTCGCCGAGCGCGGTATACTGGATGCGCTCCACGCCGCCGAAATTGCCGACCACGGCCTCGCCATAATGCAGGCCGACCCGGGTACGGCCGATTTTCGGTAC
This sequence comes from uncultured Parasphingopyxis sp., assembly GCF_937129435.1. Taxonomy (GTDB): domain Bacteria; phylum Pseudomonadota; class Alphaproteobacteria; order Sphingomonadales; family Sphingomonadaceae; genus Parasphingopyxis. Next base: position 7,334 of record NZ_CAKZNF010000052.1, read on the forward strand.
GCCTTCGGGGGCCTCTTGCCGCCATTTCTCGCTCGCTTCCCACATGGCGACGGCGCACTTCGCCGCCCGGTCGGCATCGTCGGGGCGCGTGATCGGCGCACCCCAAAAGGCGACGACTGCATCGCCGACGAACTTGTCGAGTGTACCGCCATGTTCGAGCACCTGCTCGACGAGCAGGTCGAGATAGCTGTTGAGCAGCTGCGCCACCATTTCCGGCTCGATGGCGTGGCTGAGCTTGGTGAAGCCTTCGAGATCGGTGAACAGCGCGTAGATCGGCCGCTTTTCGCCGTGCAGCGCTAGCATGTCGGGATCGGCGAGCAATTGATCGGCGACGTCGCCGGGAAGATATTTGCCGAGCGCGCCGGTGACATATTCGCGCTTCTCCGCACCGATCGAGCGTGCAGCGGACCCGACGGCGATGAACGCGATCAGCCAGCCGACCAGCCAGCCCATGACCGGCATGTCCTGCGAATCGATGAACTGGGTATGCAGATACCAGGGCAGCAGCGCGAAGATCGCAAACTGGACGAGGATGAGCAGGCCCATGCGCCACAGTTTCACCTCGGAAAGGCTCGTCGCCGCCGCCGCCAGAACGACGACAAGCGCGATCAGCCAGAGCATGACGGGCGGTACTGGTGTATACATATTGCCGTCGAGCATCTGCGCCATGAGCAGCGCGTGGATCGCGACGCCGTGCACCGTGCCGCCGGTGATGCGCGACACCGGCGTCTGGAAGCGGTCGACATCGGGAAGGTCGCTGCCGATGAAGATGTAGCGGCCTTCGATAAAGGGCCGAAAACTCTCCGCCAGCATCGGATCGGCAAAGAAATCGATCGGCAGCTGGGTGAACAGCACACCGTCCTGATAGAGCGGACGGCGCAGCTCGATGCTGCCGCGATAGTCGCGCCATTCGTCATGGCCGGGCGCGAGCGAATTGGCCATCAGCGGCGGCAGGCCGTCGGGCTGGTCGGGCCAGCTGCGGATCACGTCGTCGGTATCGGTGAGAAGGCGGACGCTGGTCGGGCCAACGCGCTCGGTGTTGATCCGATCGAAGAATTCGCCAAGGAACTCTTCGTGCTGCGCTTCCAGTTCGTTGGGATTATGTTCGAGCGTCAGATAGCCGACATGGGTCGGGGTCTCCATGCCGCGCAGCGCTTCGACCAGCATCTCGTCATTCTCGGTCGGCATGTCGTATAGGATATCGATGGCGATCGCGCGCGGGTTCATGGCATCGAGGTTCGTCAACGCCTGCGCCATGATTTCCCGATCGACGGGGGAGCGGATGCCGGTGTTGAAGAGCGTATCCGAATCGTAGACGACGATCGAAATCCGCTCATCCTCTTCCACCCGCTCCATCGCATAGGTGGCACGGACATCGTAGAGGACGCGCTCTACATCCTGCATGAAGGGCAGCGACCAGCTGTATCGTGCAATCAGCAGGGCCGCGACGACGAAGAATACCGTCGCCAGCAGCCGGCCGAGCTTCACATCGCTGTAGAGGCGCCGCAGGCGGCTGCGCAGGCCGGATTGCGACCGTTCCCTTGGGTTCGATGCTGGAAGATCGGGTGCAACGGTAGCCATTAGTCCGCCGAAACCACCCTTTGCCCGGCATCGCCGATAATCGCGAAGCCCGACCAGTAATAGGGATGCGACGTCTGCGCGTCGTCCATCAACGCGGTTTGCGCGCGGAGCAGGGCGTCGCCCAGATCGCCCCCGTCAGCGGCCCGGAACATGCCGGAGATCAGCCGCTGCGTTGCCTGGAAATCGTCCGGCACGGGCCAGTGGCTGGCAACGACCGTGCGGGTCCCCGCACCGACAAAAGCGCGGACGAGCCCGTCGAGCGCCGAATCGCCGCCGGTCACACCGGCTTCCTGCGATGCCGTGACGCCGGCGGCGCTGGCGGTATCGCAGGCCGACAGGATGACGAGGTCCGCATCGAGCTTCAGATCGAAGATATCGCCGAAGGTAAGCAGCCCGTCGGATGTCTCGGTTGGCGCGAAGGAGGTGACAAGCGAAGGTTCGGGCGGACAGCTCGATCGCGCCTGGGTAACAAGCCCGTGGGTCGCGAAATGGATGATGCGAAATTCGTTCAGGTCGGACCGGTCGGTAATTGCAACATCGTTGAAGGCCGGGCCGGTCACGATTTCCGACCCTTGCTGGCCAACGGCATTGCGCGCCGCGACCAGCTCGTCGGCCGCGACCGGGCGCTGCCAGACCGAAAGCGGCCAGCGGCAGCGGGTGGCGAAGGGCGTCGCGCTGTTCGAAGCGCGGTTGAGGTTGGACGGAGGCTCCGCATTTTCACCGAAGCCGAGATAGGCGCGGGAGGCCGCCGATGGCGCAAGGTTGCGGACGTCGCGAAACCCGCGCGCGGAAAGCGATGTACTCACCGCCCGGCCACGGCCGAGCCAGCGGATCCCGCGGAAATCATATTCATCGTTGCCTGCCGTGCCGAGCCGCTGCTCATAGGCGTTCAGCGCCGCATCGTCGGTGACGAGCAGGTTGAGCGGCAGGCGCAGCATCGCGCCGTCGGGCTCGAAGATCAGATGGTCGATCGCGGCGAGATCGGCCGCGACCGGCCCTATGATCTCGGTGAACAGCTGATAGGACAGGCCGACATTGAAGGGATAGGTCACGCGCCGCCGTCCCTCGAGCGTCGAGATGCTCTCGCGAATGTCGTCGACCCGCGCCGCCAGCGTTTCGGTGTCGATCTCCGCGCGGAAAGCGCGCGCGTCGTCGCGCGTCGCCCAGATACCGTAGACGTCGCCCGCTACCTCGCTGAGCTTGAAATAGGCTTCCCCCGGTTCGAGGATGGCCTGCAGGTCTTCCAGCGTCAGGGCGGCTGTCGAAAGCGCCCGGTAGCGCGGGAAACCGGAAAGCGCGGCCTGTGTACGCGTTTGCTCGGCCTGCAGGTCGGCCAGTTCCGCTTCCGCCGCAGCGATCCTGGCCGCATGGCGACCGGGGTCCTCGCTGCCGCGCAGGCGGGCGATCTCGATCCGCAGGCTTTCGACCGAACGGGCCAGCGTGATCGACTGGCGGAACAGCCGCGCCGCTTCGTCATTGCCGCCGCTCAGTTCGCGGGCGAAGACCGATTGGGTATTGGCAACCGCGGGCCGCACCAGAATTTCGCTGGCGAGGAAGAAATCGGAAATAAGCTCGGGGCGCTGCTCCATCTGGTCGAGCATCAGCGCGAAATAGGGCGCGAGCCGGTTTTCGATCGCGGTCCGGGTCACGGCGTTCTCGCGATACTCGGCGACAATGCTGCCGAAGACGGCCAGAGCCTCGTCCGCGCGGTCGCGCCGGGCGAGGAAGGCGCCGTAGCGCGCCCGTGTCGCCGCGGTCGCATCGGACAGCGGATAGGTCGTCTCCATCAATGAGATTGCAGCCGTCAGCCGCGATTCGGCGCTGCCGAAATCGCCTGCTTCCTCGGCGATGGCGGCAAGGTCCGAAAGCGCCTGGGCGCGCAGCCGTGCGGTCGATCGCACCCGGCCGTCGCGCACCGACGTGATGGCGGCGAGCGCGGCTTCGAGATTGAACGTCGCTTCGTCGTCGCGTCCGAATTGATGGAGGATCGCGCCGCGCAGCTGCTGCGCCTGCGCATCGAGGATCACCCCGCGTTCAGTGACCGTAAGACGTTCGCTTTCGTCGCCGCCGAGCCGACGGTCGAACTCCGCGCCGCTGTTGATCTCGCTCGCCGTATCGTCGCTGATCACCGCCTCTTCGACACGTTCGCCCTGACGCATCGATGTCGACAGATCCTCGTCGAGCACGGCCAGCGCGCCTTCGAAATCGCGCTGGTTCAGCAGGTGCAGCGCGCGGAAATTGCGACGCAGGCGCAGCTGGGTCGGACTGGCGCTGGGAATGGCGAGAGCCTCGGCATAGGTCGCCTCGGCTTCCTCGAACTGTCCGAGGTTCGATTGCTGCAGCGCCCGGTTGATCAGATATTCGCCGGTGCGTTCGTTATCGCCGGCATCGTTTTCGGCCATACGGACGAGCAGCGTTTCGAAGAACTCGGCGGCTTCGGCGTAATTGCCGCTATTGTTGCGCCGATAGCCTTCGGACAGCGCCTGATCGGGATCGAGCGTCCCGGCCTGCACCCGGGCAAAGGCGGCCGCATCGCCCAATTCGGTCGTCGCGATCGTCAGCTCGCCCGGAACGATCCGGTCGGTGACGATGCTCCTCAGCGCGAGCCGAAGCGCCGAATCGTATCCGGCAAGTCCTTGAGCGACATATTCGGTATCGCCGCTGCGCCAGCGATAGACATGATAGGCGACCGGCTCGGCCGTGAGCATACAGCGACTGAGCGAAACCGTGCCGATATCCTCGACCCGTGCCTCTTCTTCGCTCTGGCATCCGACCGGCATGTCGCGGCCGGCGGTAACCCGCGCTAAAGAGTCGCCCGGGCCGGTCCGCAGGGCGTAGACCTGTCCCACGGCCTGCGCCGCGTCGCGGCAGACGATCGAATAGGCGCGATCGAACATCGTCGCGAGGACATCGTCTGTCAGGCGGGACTGGACACGGCAGAACAGGCTGGTGTTGGTGCCCAGCCGGAAGCTGTCGGCGACGCTGGGCCGGGCTTCCTGGGCCGTCGCCGGTAAGGCGCAACCGATCGATGCGGCAACGGCCAGCGGCCCGGCAAGCAACAATGAAAGGCGCATCGGTTGGTCCCCGCACATAAACTCTACAGCCTAGGCTGAATGTACTGCCCGATTTTGATCGGGGCGTGCGACCTTGATCACACCATAACGATGTCAAAAGGCAAATCCAGTGGGAGAAGAGGGAAATCAGAGGTTAATCGGTCATTTAAGGCCGGGAAGGGGTGGGCATGTCGCCCTCGCCGTGATTAGAGCCGTAGCGATATGACGAGCCTGGGCGACATTTCCGAATCCCGAGCGTCCGACGCGGCGGGTGATGCGATGGTGCTCTGGGCGCCGGCACGCGCAATGGTGGTGGCAGGGGCCGCCGCGAATGCGTTGGGTTTCTGGGACGATGGTTGCCGGTTGTGGCGGGCCTTGTTCCGGCAGGGTGCGGTAGGCGAGATCGCCGCCCAGGGTTGCGCCGAGGCCGCGCTCCACGCCGGGCGTTTTGGACTGGCCGATCACGCGCTGGCCCATTGCGGTCAGTCGTCCGAAAGACTTGCCGCTGCGACTGAGAATAGCAGGGATGCGCGCGCAAAGCAGATGGCCACGGACTTTGTGTCTGCGCAACGAAGGGACAATAATTCTATAAACCAGTTACTTGATGCGCGTTCCTTCGACCGAATATTAGCATATGTTACGCCTGACGCGGCTGATCCGGAAGCTATTTCAATCGTCGTCCGCGCGCTTTTCGGTCTCGGGCGCTATGACGGCATTGTCGCCCTTACCGACTGCAATCCTGCTGGGGTCGACGAGAATCTCGTCGCCGCCGCGCGCGATCGCATGGCAAAGCGTCGCGATGACGCCGGCGGGGCGGCGGAGGCATGGCTCGCCGAGCATCGTCATTTGAGTGGCTGGTGACGCCATGACGTCACCTACGGCCTATCCGCGCAAAGCCGCGCTTGCCCTGGCGTGCAAGACAACACGAGGCGGGCGATTCTTTGCGGCCACGTCACATGATCGGGAGCGAGCCGCCGCCATGCTTTCGGATGGGGATGGCGATGCCGTGGCGGCGTCGCTGGCCGGTCTGGTGCGCAAGCGTTTCCTGACCCATGGCGAGGTTGCGCGCCGCACCGACGCGCTCTTCGACGATGGTTATTCCGAACTTGCCTGGTTTCTTCTCGATGCCGCGCAATCGGCAGCTCCGGAGTCGCATGTGCTTGCCGGCCGCCGATTCCGCCGTCTGGGCACTGAGCGGGGCCTTGGGGCTGTTCGCGCCTATGCGGAGAAAATTCTGCAGGGCGACGCGTCGGCGGAAATGCTCCTTCATGTCGTCGCCGCGCTCGGGAAGGCCGGAATCGATCCGGCCGATTCGCTCGCGATCCGGGCCGGCGAGGCTTTTGAACAGGCGACTGCCGAACATCCCGACGAGCGCCAGCTCCGCGACCGGCTCTACGCGAAAATGGGTTATGATGCGTTGCGCCGCTGGCGGGCGATCGAGCGGTCCGCTCCGGACCGGTCTCTTCGCGCAATCGTGAGCGAGGCGGGCTGGGATGATCCGCTTGGGCAGGCGTTCGATCGACTGGCGGTGAGGATCGAGAGCGAGGAGCCCTCTTACGAACCCACCGACCGGCTGCTCCTTGTCGGTAATTCGCTCGCCTGCGGCGGCATGGAGCGCGTGCTGGCAAAGACATATCGCCACTATGCCGAGGGCAGCGAATTCGAGGCCGTCGATCTGGCTCTGCTGCAATTCGATGAGGCGGGATCGACCGGATTTTACGCTGATATGGCGGGAGTAAAAGCGGCCGATGTTCTGCTCCTCGATCGGAACTATCCGGCGGGGGACAAGGTGCATGCGTTGCCGGCGAATCTCGCCGGGCGCACGCAGCAGCTCATCGACCATATCGAGCGGACGCGCCTGCGCGTGATACATGCTTGGAACGACCAGGTCGGCGTTTTGGCGGCGTTTGCCGGGCTGGTCGCCGGATGCCCCAAGGTGATCGTGCATTTCCATCACACGCCGGTCGTGCCGCTCTCGTCGCTGACGGGCTATGCGGACAGTTTTCCCGCCGTTTATCGGACGCTATTACGTCAGCCAGCCTTTCAGCCACTCTTCTGCGCCGACGCGGCGGCGAAGGCCTATGCGCAATGGTGGAATGTCCAAGCCGATCGGCGACTACGGACCCTCTACAACGGCTTCGACTGGCCGCAAGGGCGGCCAAAGGCCGCCGCCAAGGCCGCGCTCGGCATCGGCGAGGATGTGCCGGTCATCGGGACAGTAATGCGCTTTCATGACGTCAAACAGCCGCTTCTCTGGGCCGAAGCCGCCATCGCACTCGCCGCGCCGCTGCCCGGTGCCCGCTTCCTGATGGTCGGGGACGGCCCGCTGCAGGCCGAGACGGCGGCGCGCTTCGCCGAAGCGGGGATCGGCGATGCGCTGACCATGCCGGGGCAGGTGGAGAATGTCGGCGACTATTACGCGGCCATGGACGTGTTCTGGTTGACCTCGAAAAGCGAAGGGCTGCCCAATGTGTGCGTCGAGGCGCAGTTTTTCGGCGTCCCGGTGATCGCATTCGATGTCGGCGGGATGGGCGAGACATTTGTCGACGGTGAGACCGGCGCTCTCGTGCCGCCCGGCGATATCGAGGCGCTGGCCACGCGCACGGCGGAGTGGCTTGCGAATGGCGCCGAGGCGGGCCAGATGGCGCAGGCGGCACGGGCCTTTGCGGAACGCACCTTTTCCGCCGAACGCTATTTCACCGAACTGACGGATATCTATCGCGCGCCATGAGCCTGATCGCAAAACTCTTCGGCAGGAGCGGCGCCGCGCGCCACGACGTGAAGCGGCTGGTGATCATGATGCCGTGGGGCAGGGTGGGGAGCAACTTGCTCTCGTCGCTGATCAAGGGCTCCTTCGACAGCGGCGCCGTCCGCTTCGCCAACGAACCGCTCTACCAGATGCGCGACAAGGCGAAGCAGGAGGCCTGGTTTCGCGGTTTTTACCAGCCGGAGGCGAATGAGCGGCTGATCGGCTCGAAACATGCGTTGCGCGCGCTCGAGGATCGCGATGCCACGGCACGGCTGTTCGAAGAGCTCGAATTGCCCGTCCTGCGGATGCGGCGCGACAATATCGTCAAGGTGGCGATCTCGCAGGAACGCGCGAAACTCTACGCCCGGCGGTCCGAACGGGAGACCGGCAAGGCGATGTGGGGCGTGCGCAAGGGAGAGGATCCGCTGCCGCCGACACCGCTCGACGCTGAAGAGTTTGTCGATACCCTCGCATTGGTTGCGGCGGAGGACAAAGCGCTCGCCGCCTTTCGTCCCGATTGCCCTTTGTTCGATCTCGACTACGAGACGCTCGTGGCCAGCGAAGGGAAGACTTTGGCGGCGATTTTCGACTGGATTGGAATCGCACCGGACCGGGCGCCGCAGGAGCGTTTCGTCAAGGCGACGCCGGACGATCTAGCCAAGGCTGTCCCCAATATCGCCGAACTGCGGAACGCTGCGACCAAAGCGGGCCTGGAACGATTGGATCCGATGTTCGATGGCTGATGCGAACTATCAGCCTCAACGGATAATGGGCTGGTTTTAAAAGCTGAATGGCTTTCGGAACCGTGATCACCCACGGTTAAGCCGTTGCGGTCCATATTCTTCATCATGAATCAGGGGTTTTCAGTCGATCCGGCGCGATTCCGCTCGATTGCGGCGGCCATCCTGATTCATGCGTTGATCGGGTGGATGCTGATTCGCGGGCTCACCGTTGCATTCGCGCCCGAACCGTCGGAAACGATGACCCTTATCCCATTGCAGCCTCAGGCCGACGCCCCGCCGCCCGAAAGCGCGGAATCGCCCGACGATCTGGAGGAAGGCGGGGCCGCACCGCCCGACCTGCGCGCCGAAGCTGCTCCAATCGTCGCACCCCCAACGCCGATCGAACGCCCATCGCCAGTCAACGCCGCGCCCGAACCCAATGACGGCGCCGCCTCTTCCCAAGGTGGCGCCGAAATCGCTGGACCCGGCACCGGCGCCGGTGGCGAGGGAACGGGAACGGGCAGCGGCGCCGGCGGCAACGGACCGGGTGGAGGGTTCGCCGCAGTGCCGGCACGCAAGATCGCGGGCGAGATCGTGCCGCGCGATTGCCCCAGAGCGGCGCGCACTGCCTGTGCCCGGAGCACGGTGGGCGCCAATGTCTATATCTCCGCCGAAGGCCGCGTCACCCAGTGCCGGGTCATGCGTAGCAGCGGCAGCCCCGAGCTGGACGCGGCCACCTGCACCCTGATCCGCGAGCGATTCCGCTACGAACCGGCGCGCAACGAACAGGGACAACCCGTGGCCACGATTCGCGGGTGGGAACAGCGCTGGTGGCTCGAACGAGGCTGATGTGCGCCTGCCGCGCAAATCTTTCCATCCGTTAACGATTGCCAGAGATTTCGAGTCGACAGTGAAGCCGGGGAGAATCGCATGCATACTCGGCTCAGCGTCATGCTATCGAAGGCGACGAAAGAAAGGCGCCGGTTCCGCCGGTTCAGGCTGGCCGCGCAGCCCGAAGAGACCAGCAGGATCGTGATCGTCGATATTTCGCGCGGCGGCTGCCAGATCCAGCATGATGGCGCGCTAAAAAGCGGCGAGCGAATCGTGCTCCAGCTTCCCAGTATCGGGATGCGAGCGGCGGATACGATGTGGTCGGTCGGCCGGAATGCCGGCTGCGAATTTCATACCGTGCTGTCCGATGGGGAGCTTGAGCGGTTGCTCGCCGATCAGCGACCGCGCGGCGGCTTCGGCCGGGCCCAGCGCGACGATGGCTGAACTTCACGCCCGGTAAATGCCGGAAAGTGTCAGAAAATGGAGGCCCGAGCCGGAATCGAACCGGCGTACACGGATTTGCAGTCCGCTGCGTCACCACTCCGCCATCGGGCCCCGGAAGCGGCAGAAGGCGCGCGCAATGCGGATTTGCCTTGCGTCTGTCAAGCATAGCGGCCCTTTCGTCGAACGGCGCCTCGCAACCGGCTTGGCGCGGGCGACCAAGCCGGATAGAAGGCAGCGTTGACGCAGCTGTGTTATGCCGATAAGACAGTTGCAATCCGCTATCCGAATACGCCGCCGAAAGACGCCGAATGAGCCTAGATTTCCAGATGATGCGCGAAGCGATGGTCGAGAGCCAGCTGCGGACGACCGGTGTGGACGATATGCGGGTGATCCGCGCCATGGCCACCGTGCCGCGCGAAGATTTCGTGCCCGAGGAGCGTCGCCGCGTCGCCTATGCCGAAATGGCCGTGCCACTGGGCGAGGGGCGCCGGATGAACCTTCCGATGGCGACGGGGCGGATGCTGGCGGAGCTCGGACTGCGGGACGACGACCACGTTCTCGTCATCGGCGCGGCGACTGGATACTCTGCCGCTATCTGCGCGCGCATCGCGAAATCGGTCGTCGCGCTTGAAGAAGATGCCGGCCTTGCCGCAAGGGCGCGCGAGCTGCTTGCCGGAACGGATACGATCGAGGTCGTCGAAGGCCCGCTCGATCAAGGCTGGAGCGATGGCGCGCCTTATGACGCCATCCTGATCGACGGCATGGTCGAAACGATACCCGAGGCGGTCACCGAACAACTGGCCGATGGCGGACGCCTGACGGCAGCAGTGCTGGAAAACGGCGTATCCCGGCTGTTCTTCGGACGGCGCGAGGGCGGCGCGTTCGGCGCGGCGTCTTTCGCCGATTCGCTCGCCTCGACCTTGCCGGGCTTCGAACAGCCCAAGGCGTTTACTTTCTGATGCGCGGGGGCAGGGTCGTGAAACAATCGTTTCTCGGGGGTATCGCTGCGGTGCTGATCGCGCTTCCGGCCGCCGCGCCGGCGGACACGCTGCGCGAGGCGCTGCAACAGGCGTATCAGTATAACCCGACGCTGAACGCGGCGCGGGCCGGCCAGCGTGCCAATGACGAGAATGTGCCGCTGGCGCTCGCCAACGGACGCCCGAACTTGAACGGCACCGCAACCTATACTGAAGCCGTGCGCCGTTCGCCGAACAGCTTTACCTCGCCGTCTCGTATAGGCCAGGCGCAGCTTTCGCTCGAAGTGCCGCTGTATCAGGGCGGCGGCGTTGCCAACGGTATTCGCGCGGCCGAGGCGCGGGTCGAGGCGGGGCAGGAGGATTTGCGGACCTCCGAAGCCAATTTGTTCACCCAGGTGGTCGCCGCCTATCTCGACGTGATCAGCAACCGCAACATCGTCGAACTCAATTCCAACCAGGTGCGCGTGCTCTCGACCAACTTTCAGGCGACGAGCGACCGCTTCGAGATCGGCGACCTGACGCGCACCGATGTCGCACAGGCCGAAGCCCGGCTTCAACTGGCGAGGAGTTCGCTCGAAACCGCCCAGGCCGAGCTCGTTGCCTCGGAGGAAAACTACCTTCGTCTCGTCGGCGCATGGCCCGAGAATCTCGAACCTCCGCCGCCGCTGCCGGACCTGCCCGATGCTCCGGCGACGGCCGAGAATATCGCGATCGACAACAACCCGCAGCTTGCGGCGTCGCGCTACCGCGTCGAGGCGGCGCGGCGTGATATCGACGTTGCCGAAGCGTCGCGGCTGCCGAGGCTCTCCGCCTTCGCGCAGGGAAATTACAACAATTACTTCGGCACGCTGGGCAGTGCGACCGCCGGTGCGCAATTCTCGCAGAGTGAGACGACGGCCAATGTCGGCCTTCGGGCCACTGTGCCGATCTATCAGGGTGGTGCTCCGTCGGCGCGGGTGCGCCAGTCGCAGGCGCGATTCGGCCAGGCGCAGGAAACCGTGGTCGAGACCGAGCGGCAGGTCGTCGCCACGGTGCGATCGGCCTTCGCCCGCTATCAGGCCGCACTTGACGTGATCGACTCTTCGGCGCGCGCGGTCGAGGCCAACGAGCTGGCACTGGAAGGCACAAGGGCGGAGAACTCCGTCGGTTTGCGCACGATCCTCGACATCCTCAACGCAGAGCAGGAATTGCTCAACTCGCAGGTCGATCTCGTGTCGGCGCGGCGCAACGCCTATGTCGCTGGCTTCAACCTGCTCGCGGCGATGGGCGAGGCCGAGGCCGAGGATCTGGGCCTTGATGGAGGTATCCTCTATCGCTCCGAGGACAATTACCGGCGCGTCCGCAATATCTGGTTCGATTGGGACGACGATCCAATGCCTGTGACTCAATCGACACGCACTGTCGACAATCCGGAACGGCCCGTCGTGACAATCGGCGAAAATTGAGGCATGGCCGCCCGCATGGGCGACGTTAACCATGAACCCACGATGGAAGAGATCCTGGCTTCCATCAAGAAGATCATCGCCGAGGATGGCGAGGATCGCCGACATGCGCCCGCTGCGCCGCGCCGTGCCGCCGAAGCGAAGGTGGCGGACGAGACGCCCGATGTCCTCGAGCTGACCGAGACGATCGAGCCCGATGAGCAGCCGGTCGAGACGAGCGCTGCGGAACCCGACCCTGCGCCGAACGAGATCGAGGCGCCCGAAACCAATACGGACGAGTCCGACGATCCGATCGTCTCCGACGTTGCCGCCGCCGCCAGCCGCCAGGCGCTCGCATCGCTTTCGGCCATGAAATCCGCCCGGGGAGAGGCCGATGCCGGCGGCGAGGCGCTCGAGCGTGTCGTGCGCGACATGCTGCGCCCGATGCTCAAGCAATGGCTCGACGCCAATTTGCCGGCCATTGTCGAGCGGATCGTCGCTCGCGAAGTCGCGCGCATCACCCACGAACAAGACTAGTCGCGAGGTGGTCGGTGCGTAACGTGACGCGGCGGATCGGATTGGTGTCAGCGTCTTTGCTGATCGGCGCGGCCTTGTCGTCGGCGGCAACCGCGCGGCCGTTTACGCCCGAGGATCTGCTTCAGCTGCGCCGGATCAACGCCGTCGCCGTTTCGCCGGACGGCCAGCGGCTCGTCTATGCGCTGGGCGAGCCGGATATCGAGGCCAACACCGTCCGCGCCGACCTCTGGGAACGCGATCTCACAACCGATGGCGCGCGCCCCCGGCGCCTGACCGAAACGCCCGATGACAGCGAATCGAGCCCGGCCTATTCGCCCGATGGCGAACGGCTGTTCTTCCTGTCCGCGCGTTCGGGGAGCAGCCAGCTCTGGTCGATGCCCGCGCGTGGCGGCGAGGCGGTCCAGATTTCCAACGTCGAGGCCGATGTGGCCGGTTTCTCGCCGTCGCCGGACGGACGGCGCATGGCGCTCTGGTTCGACGAGGCGCCCGATTGTGCGGCGGCGAGCTGCCCCGATACAGGCGATGCCGATGGCGTTTCGCCGCGCCGGTACGATTCGCAATTCGCCCGCCACTGGTCGAGCTGGGAAGACGGGAGCCTTTCCCGGGTGGTCGTCTATCCCTTTGCCGGCGGACGGCTTGGCGACGAGGGGACCGTCGTTTCCCGCGCTGCGATTGGCAATACGCCCACGCGCCCCTTTGGCGGCGGCGAGCAGATCGCCTGGCATCCCGACGGGCAGTCGCTCTTCTTCGTCGACCGCACTGCCGATGCGAACGAGCCGCACTCGACCGATCTCGATATTTATTGGGTTCCCGCCTCTGGCGCGGTGGAGCCGGAAGTCCTCACCGGCCTCAACGAAGCGCTCGACGACCAGCCGGCGCCCTCGCCCGACGGCCGCTATCTCGCCTATCTCGCCATGGCGACGCCCGGCTATGAAAGCGACCGGCAGGTGCTCGTCCTGCGCGACCTGACGACCGGAGAGACACGGCGGCTGACCGAGGATTGGGATCGCTCGATCGCCAGCATCGCCTGGGCGCCCGATCGCCAGTCGATCTGGATCGTCGCCGCCGACCGGCTCGATACGGCTCTGTTCCGTTACATTTTGGCCGAGGGCCGGATCGAACGCGTTTCGGGCGCCGGAAGCATCGCCGGCATGTTGCCGCTCGATGACGGATCGGTGATCGCCGTGCGGTCGACGGCTCTGTCGCCGCCCGAAATCTACCGGATCGCGCCGGACGGCGAGATGAAGCAGCTGACGCAGGTCAATGCGGACCGGATGGCGGATATCGAGATGCCGACATCGGAGCGTTTCACCTTTGCGGGCGCCGATGGCGATACCGTGCACGGGATCGTCTACCGCCCGCCCGGCCTTGCGGCTGACGCGCGGCTTCCGGTCGCGATGTTCGTCCATGGCGGGCCGCAGGGATCGTTCAACGACAGCTGGTCCTATCGCTGGAACCCGGCGGCAATGGCGGCGCAGGGCTATGGCGTCGTCTCGATCGATTTCCACGGCTCGACCGGCTACGGCCAGGAGTTCACCGACAGCATCACCGGCGACTGGGGCGGCAAGCCGCTGCGCGACCTGCAACTCGGCCTTGATGCCGCGCTCGAGGCCAATCCCTGGATGGATGGCGAACGAATCTGCGCGCTCGGCGCGTCCTATGGCGGCTATATGATGAACTGGATCGCCGGAAACTGGCCCGGCCGGTTCGACTGTCTCGTCAACCATGCAGGGATCTTCGACCTACGCTCCTTCTACTATACGACAGAGGAATTGTGGTTTCCCGAACATGATTTCGGCGGCACCTATGACGCGGTCCCGCGCGAATATGAGCGCTGGAACCCGGTCAACCATGTCGGCGAATGGCGCACACCGATGATGCTGATCCATGGCGAACGCGATTTCCGCATTCCCTATGTGCAGAGCCTGGGCGCCTTTACCGCGCTGCAGAACCGGCAAATTCCGTCCGAACTTCTGATTTTCCCCGACGAGAATCATTGGGTGCTGAGTCCGCGCAACAGCCTTGCCTGGCACCGCGCCGTTTATGCCTGGGTGGCGCGCTGGACCGGGGAAAATGTATCTGAAAGCGGCGAACCGACGGAACAATGAGCCGCCTGCGCGATTGTGACAATCATACGCGAACGGATCAAAACGCCGTGTCTCCCGTGCTGCGCGAGCCACTGCGAGAGCAGATACGGAGCAACGAGTGACGAACGAGCCGGCGAGGGGAAATGGGGAGATGATCCTTCTGGTCGAGGATCAGAAGGAAGTCGGCGACATTGCCGAGGATATGCTCGACGCACTCGGCTACAACGTTCTGCGGGCGGCCGATGCGACCGAAGCGCTTTCGATTATCGAGGAACGCGGCGATATCGATCTGCTGCTGACCGATATCGTCATGCCCGGATCGATGAACGGCACCGACCTGGCGATGAAGGCACGCGAGGAATCCGGGCTGAGAGCCGTCCTTGTTACCGGCTATGCCGACAAGGCGATTCCCTCCGACCAGTTCGAACGGTTCGACGTGCTGCTGAAACCGTTCCGCATGGACGAACTCGGCCAGCGTATCCGCGCCGCGCTCGATGCGGAGAAGAGGGCGGGCGCCGACTGACAAAGGCGGTGGCGCGGCCCGCCACCCCTTGCTAACCGCTCATCGCATGAGCGAGCTACCCAAAACATTCGACCCGGCCGAGATCGAGGCGCGCTGGTACGCGCATTGGGAAGAGGAAGGCCTGTTCCGTCCCGAGCGGGACGACGCCGAACCTTTCACCATCGTCAACCCGCCGCCCAATGTGACGGGCAGCCTGCATATCGGCCACGCGCTCGACAACACCTTGCAGGACATCCTGATCCGGCGAGAACGGATGCGCGGCAAGGACGCGCTCTGGGTGGTCGGCACCGATCATGCGGGCATCGCGACGCAGATGGTGGTCGAGCGGCAGCTCAACGAGCGCCAGCAGAAGCGCACCGATTTTTCGCGCGCGGAATTCGTCGCGAAAGTCTGGGAGTGGAAGGAAGAGAGCGGCGGCACGATCACGCGCCAGCTGCGTCGGCTCGGCTGTTCGATGGACTGGTCGAACGAGCGCTTTACCATGGACGAGGGCTTCACCAAGGCCGTCACCAAGGTGTTCGTCGATCTCTACGATGAAGGCCTGATCTATCGCGACAAGCGCCTCGTGAACTGGGACCCGGGCCTCAAGACCGCGATCAGCGATCTCGAGGTCGAGAATGTCGAGATTGCCGGCCATTTCTGGCACTTCAAATATCCGCTCGAAGGCGGCGTCACGCTCGATAGCGGCGAGGATTTTATCGAGATCGCGACGACGCGGCCCGAAACGATGCTCGCCGATATGGCGGTCGCCGTCCACCCGAGCGACGAGCGCTATGCGAGCGTCGTCGGCAAGCATGTCGTGCTCCCGATCACCGGGCGCCGCGTGCCGATCATCGCTGACGAACATGCCGATCCCGAACTCGGCAGCGGCGCGGTGAAGATTACGCCGGGCCATGATTTCAACGATTTCGAGGTCGGCAAGCGCGCTGGCATCGCGCCCGCCGAGATGCTCAATATGCTCGATGGCGAGGCCAATGTCTGCCAGACGGCCGACGGTTTGGTGCCCGACGAATATATCGGCTTGCACAGGTTCAGGCGCGACGGTGTCGATGGCGCGCGCGAACTGGTCGTGCAGCGGATCAAGGACGCCGGCTGCCTGATCCCGCACGTTACCAAGGACAAGGATGGCGAGGAGGCAGTGCACGATGCCGAACCGCGCAAGATCATGACGCCCTATGGCGACCGATCGAACGTCGTCATCGAGCCCTGGCTGACCGACCAATGGTATGTCGATGCCGAAACGCTGGCGCAGGAGCCGATCAAGGCGGTCCGCGAGGGTGATATCGAGATCGTGCCCAAGAGCTGGGAGAAGACCTTCTTCAACTGGATGGAGAACATTCAGCCTTGGTGCGTGTCACGGCAGCTCTGGTGGGGGCACCGGATTCCGGCCTGGTACGGAATGCATCAAAGAGCTTCTGAACCTGAGAAAAACGATCCGACGCTGGTTACGACGATGGTATCTCCAACGTTCGTCGCAAAAACGGCCGAAGAAGCGGCGCAACTTGCATACGAAGAATATCAGGACGTCATCCCGTCCAAGTATGCCCGCATCGAGGCTTTTGAAGATCGGATGGCCGCTGTCGATGCTACGAACAAAGATGGTTCGATGCTCGCAATTGTTCGTGACGACGACGTCCTCGACACGTGGTTCTCCTCCGCCCTCTGGCCCTTCGGCACGCTCGGCTGGCCCGAGGAGACCGACGACCTCAAGCGCCATTACCCGAACGACGTCCTGATCTCCGGCTTCGATATCCTGTTCTTCTGGGACGCGCGGATGATGATGCAGGGGATGCATTTCATGGGCCGCGGCGGGAAGCCGCCAGAAGAGAGCGTGCCGTGGAAGACGCTGTATCTTCACGGGCTCGTGCGCGCCGCCGACGGGCAGAAAATGTCCAAGTCGAAGGGCAACACCGTCGATCCGCTCGGGCTCATCGACAAATTTGGTGCCGATGCGCTGCGCTTCTTCATGGCGGCGATGGAGAGCCAGGGCCGCGACATCAAGATGGATGAGAAGCGGCTCGAAGGCTATCGCAACTTCGCGACCAAGCTCTGGAACGCCGCGCGTTTCTGCCAGTCGAACGGCATCGGTGCGAGCGAGACGCTGGAGCCGCCGCCCTGCGACAAGCCGGTCAACCGCTGGATCGTCGCCGAGACGATCCGCACCGTGCAGGAACTCGACCTCGCCTTCGCCGATTTCCGTTTCGACGGTGCGGCGAACACGATCTACCATTTCACCTGGGATCACTTCTGCGACTGGTATCTCGAGCTGATCAAGCCGGTCATGAGCGGCGACGAACGCGGCGAGATCGATGACGAGACCAGGGCCGTTGCCGGCTGGGTGCTCGACCAGATCCTCGTCATGCTGCACCCGTTCATGCCCTTCGTCACCGAAGAACTGTGGAGCAAGCTCGGCGACCGCGCCGACTACCCGCTGATCACCGCCAAATGGCCGCTCGCCGACGCCCGCGCGATGGACGAGGAGGCGGCCAAGGAAATCGACTGGCTGATCCGCTTCGTGCGCGAAGTACGCGGGGCGAGGTCGGAACTCAATGTTCCGCCGGGCGCAAAGCTCGACCTTTATTTTGCTGAGGCTTCAGAATCGGCGCGGACGGTCCTTTCTCGCGATACCGCCGCTGTCGGGCGTCTGGCCCGGATCGGCGATCTGCATTTCCGCCCACCACCCGACGGCAGCCTGATGCAGGTCGTGGTGGACGAGTCGACCTACTACTTCCCGCTCGAAGGCGTGATCGATCTCGATGCGGAAAAAGCCCGCCTCGCTAAGGCGCTCGAAGCAGCGGAGAAGGAAGTCGCTTCGCTCGATAAGCGGCTCTCCAACCCGCAATTCGTCGAAAAGGCGAAGCCCGAAGCGGTTGAGAAGGCGCGCGCCGACCATGCGGAGAAGGCGGCTGAGGCCGAGCGCCTGAAAGTAGCGCTGGCGCGCTTGGGGTAGATCCTCCCCGGAACGGGGAGGGGGACCGGCGAAGCCGGTGGAGGGGCACATTGCTGCGTTAGCGATCCGTTTTTGGAGGGTGCCCCTCCACCATGCTGCGCATGGTCCCCCTCCCCCGTGGGGCGAGGAATAGCTGCATTGCAAAACGCCAGTACGCCGCTATCCCGTCGCGAGCGATAACGAGAACATAAACGCGCCGGTCGAGGGAGGCGGGCGATGGACGACGAACCCCGCACCCCCGAAGCATCAGGTGCCGCGCCCGCTGGCGGCCCTCCGCATATGCGGCAGCAGGGCAATCTAACCACCGGCCCGATCTATCGGACGCTCCTTTTCTTTGCGCTGCCGACGCTGGGATCGAACGTCCTGCAGTCGCTGAACGCCACCGTGAACACGATCTGGATCGGCAACTTCCTCGGCGAAACGGCGCTCGCGGCGACGTCGAACACGCATATCATCATGTTCCTGCTGTTCGCCGGCGTGTTCGGTTTCGGCATGGCCGGGACGATCATCGTCGGGCAGGGATTCGGCCGCGGCGATGTCGAGGCGGCGCGGCGCGCGGTCGGCACGGTGATGGGGATGCTGATCGTCTTTGCGCTGGTCGTCGGCGTCGCCGGGTGGGTGTTCGCGCCCGATATCCTGCGGCTGCTGGCGACGCCGGGCGAAGCGCAGGCGCTGGCGCTGACCTATTTGCGGGTCGTGATCCTGTCCTTCCCAGCGACGATCGTGATGGTCGCGCTGATGATGACGCTGCGCGGATCGGGCGATTCGATGACGCCGCTATGGTTCATGGGGCTGACGGTATTGCTCGATGCGGGGCTGAACCCGGTCTTCATCCTCGGCCTCGGGCCGTTTCCGGCGATGGGGATCGCCGGTTCGGCCTTGGCGACTGTCGTCGGAAATATCGTCGGTTGTGCGGGCATGATCGCCTATATCTACTGGCGCGACCTGCCGATCCGTTTGCGCGGCGCGGAGTTCGCCTATGTGATCCCGTCGCGCTCCCTGATGCGCGTGATCTTGGGCAAGGGGCTGCCGATGGCGGCGCAGATGCTCGTCGTGTCGGGATCGAGCATCGCGATGATCGGCCTGATCAACCGGGAGGGCGTCGATACCGCCGCCGCCTTCGGCGTCGTCCAGCAGCTCTGGAACTATGTCCAGATGCCGGCAATGGCGATCGGCGCCGCGGTCAGCGCCATGGCGGCGCAGAATATCGGCGCCGGGCGGTGGGACCGCGTTTCGCGGATCACGCGTGCGGGCTTCGCCTTCAATCTTCTGCTTACCGGCGCGGTGGTGGCGATCATCATCTTCGCAGATCGCGCCCTGCTGATACTGTTCGACCTCGGTGCGGAATCGCCGGCCACGCCGATTGCCGAACGGATCATCCTGCTCGGCACCTGGGGGTTCATTCTCTTCGGCGTGACGATGGTGGTGCTGGCGACGGTTCGTGCGAACGGGGCGGTGATCGGTCCTCTGCTCGTGTTCGCCGTATCGCTGATCCCGGTGCGGATCGGTTTCGCGGTACTGCTCTATCCGTCGCTCGGGCCGGACGCCTATTGGTGGAGCTTTCCGGCAGGGTCGCTGATGGCGGCGGCGCTGAGCCTTGCCTATTACCGCTACGGCCCATGGCGCGAAGGCGCGCTGCTCGATGAAATCGAGCCCGACTATGCGCGCGAGCGCACGCTGGCGAGTGGCGAACATGCCGGGCGGCTCAACCCGAGCGGCTAAGCCGTCTGGCATGGCGAGCGATTGGCGGCTAAACCGCCCGGCATGACCGATCCCGCCTATCCCGCAACGCGCCTGCGCCGGACGCGTACGACTGCCTGGTCCCGCGCGATGGTGCGCGAGACGCGGCTCGACCCGTCCGACCTGATCTGGCCGCTCTTCGTCACCGATGGAGACGAGGCAGAGCCGATCGCGTCGATGCCCGGCGTCTCACGTTGGCCCGTTGAGATGATAGCCGATCGTGCCGCCGAGGCGCGCGAGGCCGGTATTCCATGCGTCGCGCTGTTCCCGAACACGCCGCCCGACCTGCGCAGCGACAGGGGCGACGAGGCGGTCAATCCGGACAATCTGATGTGCCGCGCGATTGGCGAGATCAAGGATGCGTGCGGCGAGGATATCGGCATCCTCACCGATGTCGCGCTCGATCCCTATACGTCGCACGGCCAGGACGGTGTGGTCGATGGCGGCGGCTATGTGCTCAACGACGACACGGTCTCGATCCTCGTCGAACAGGCGCTCAACCAGGCGCAGGCGGGCGCGGACATCATTGCGCCGTCGGACATGATGGACGGCCGCATCGGTGCGATCCGCCATGCGCTGGAGGATGACGGATACACCAACGTTCAGGTCATGGCTTATGCCGCGAAATATGCGAGTGCCTTTTACGGCCCGTTCCGCGACGCCGTCGGTTCGCGCGGGCTGCTGAAGGGCGACAAGAAGACCTATCAGATGGATCCCGCCAATGCCGAAGAGGCGTTGCGCGAGGTCGCATTCGATATCGCCGAGGGTGCCGATAGCGTGATGGTGAAGCCCGGCATGCCCTATCTCGACATCGTCCGCCGCGTGAAGGAGCGGTTCGAGGTGCCCGTCTTCGCCTATCAGGTGTCGGGCGAATATACGATGATCGAGGCGGGTGCGGCCGCAGGTTCCGGCGAACGCGATGCGCTGGTGCTGGAGAGTTTGCTGGCGTTCAAGCGGGCGGGATGTTCGGGCATGCTCACCTACCATGCGCTCGATGCGGCGCGGTTGTTGAATTCCTGACATTTGAGAACTGGCATGATCGAAACCGAACGCCTGATCCTCCGCGACTGGCGCGATGACGATCGCGAACCGATGTACGAGCATATCAATTCGCGCCCCAACGTCATGCGCTGGCTGCTTGGCGTGCAGACGCGTGAGAAGACCGACGAGATGATCGACAAGCTGACCGGTTGGCAGCGCGAACATGGCCACACCTTCTGGGCTGTCGAGCGGAAATCGGACGGCGAACTGCTCGGCTTTTGCGGCCTCAAGCGCGTGCAGAACGATCGCAACGAGCCCGATCCGGGAACGCTCGAAATTGGCTGGCGGCTGCGCGAGGATGCCTGGGGGAAGGGCTATGCGCGCGAGGCGGCCGTGGCTTCGATGAACTACGCGTTCGACACGTTCGACGAGGATTACGTCTCGGCCTTCACCGTCAACGGCAATGAAGGGTCATGGGGTCTGATGGAGCGGCTCGGCATGAAACGACGCAAGGACCTCGACTATTGGGAAGACGACTGGGGTCCCGAGCTGGGCCATGGTATCGTCTATCGCATCACGCGCGAAGAATGGACCGAGAAACGCGTAGAATTCGAATAGTGGGAACGCACATGAACGACGTCACCATCATCCCGATCCACGGTAAGGAACCGCAGATCCACCCGACCGCCTTCATCGCGCCCGGCACGCGGCTGATCGGCGATGTGCGGATCGGGGAGGGCGCGAGCATCTGGTACAATTGCGTTCTCAGGGCCGACGTCAATTATATCGAGGTCGGCGCGCGGGCGAACATCCAGGACGGCACGGTCGTCCATTGCGACGCCGATCACGGCGAAGCGCGCCCCGGCTGGCCGACGATCATCGGCGAGGACGTGCTCATCGGCCATATGGCGATGGTTCACGGCGTGAAGCTGCACGACAAGAGTTTCGTGGGGCTCGGCGCGATCGTGATGGATGGCTGCGAGATTGAAAGCGGCGGGATGATCGCGGCGGGCGGCATGCTGACGCCCGGCAAGGTCATCAAGGCAGGCGAGATGTGGGGCGGACGTCCGGCCAAGAAGATGCGCGACCTGACCGAGGCCGATTTCGACTGGGCCACCGGCCGGCTCCTCGACGTCGCCGATCGCCATGCCGGGGACGGGCTGTCTCGTGCCCTGGCGAGTCCGGGACGATAATCGATGCGGCTTTTGCGCAATCTGGGCGTGGTGTCCGGTCTCACCCTCGCCTCGCGCCTTCTGGGCATGGTGCGCGAGATCTTCATGGCCGCGCGGCTCGGGGCAGGGCCTAAATCCCACCGGGCTGTTGTGCTCGGTCTGAGT
>NZ_CAKZNF010000053.1 GCF_937129435.1 uncultured Parasphingopyxis sp.
GCTGCTGGGCGGGTGCCGCGCTGGCCATCGAAATCTCCGTCAAATCATCTGGTTGCCGGGCCGTGAAGGTTTCAGGCGGCCCGAATGCGAGCCCGTCTAGGGCGTTGCGGGCGGATTCGCAAGCGGGACAAGCTTGCCGGGGTTCATGATCCCGAGCGGGTCCAGCGCCTGTTTGATCGCCCGCTGAGCATCGAGCCGCACCGATCCTGTGAGCCGCGCATATTCGGCGAGCTTGAGCTGGCCGATCCCGTGTTCGGCGGAGAGGGAACCGCCTTCGGCCGCCACCAGATCATGGACGAAAGCGCTGACCGCTTCTCCTTCGCCTGCGAGCCACGCATCGCCGTTGGCATCGGCCGGCGCACGGACATTGAAGTGCACATTGCCGTCGCCGAGATGGCCGAAGGCGTTGACTCGCGTTCCGGAGAATTTCGCTTCGACCTTCGCCGTCGCGCTCTCGATGAAGCCGGGCATGGCGGACACGGGAACCGAGATGTCGTGCTTTGCTGCAACGCCGTCGTGCCGCTCGGCCTCGGAAATCGCTTCGCGCAGCTTCCACAGCGCTTCGGCCTGCGCTTCGCTCGCGGCGATTGTGGCGTCGGCGGCGAGCCTCGCTTCGATCGCACCCGCCAGCGCCTGCTCGACCGCGCCGCGCAGCGCTCTCGCATCGCCCCCGTCCCGGCACTCGATCAACGCGTTCCAGGCATGGGCTTCGGTCAAGGGCGCGCGGGTATCGGGGATATGATCGAGCACGAGCGCAAGCGATGCCGCCGGGACCAGCTCGAACCCCTCGATGACCGGTCCAAGATCGGCCTCGAGCCGCCGGAGCAACGAGAGGCTGTCACTAGCTTTCGCAAACCCCGCCCAGGCCGTCACGCGATTCGGCGCTGCGGGGAACAGCTTGAGGCTCGCTGCGGTGACGATTCCCAACGTACCTTCCGCGCCGATCAGCAGCTGTTTCAGATCGTAGCCGCGATTGTCCTTTCTGAGGCTCGACAGCCCCTCGAACAGCGATCCGTCCGGCATCACCGCTTCGATACCCAGCACCAAGCTGCGCATCGGACCGTAGCGCAGCACCTGCGTCCCGCCGGCATTGGTCGAGACGAGACCGCCAATGGTCGCGCTGTCCTTGGACGCGAGCGAGAAGGGAAAGCGGCGATCCGCCTCCTCTGCCGCGCGGTGCACTTCGCTCAGGATGACGCCGGCCTCTGTGACCATGCTGCTGTCGGCCGGATCGATCGATCGGATGGCATTCATGGGCCGGAGTGACAGGACGATCGCGCGATCCGCGGGGCGCGGCACGCCGCCCGCGACCATCCCCGTATTGCCCCCCTGCGGTATGATCGGCGTGCCCGATTCCGCCGCGATCCGAACGACCTGCTGAACCTCTTCCACCGAAGCCGGCAATGCCATCGCGATCGCCCCGCCTGTCACCCGCTCGCGCCAGTCGGTCAGCCACGGCGCCATATCCGCCGCTTCGCTGACCAGACCTTTCGGTCCCAGTGCTTCGCCCAGGCGGTCGAGGAGATCGTGATCGGTCACGGCAACGCCATACAGGCTATGGCGAAGCGGGCCAATTCAGCTAAGGTTCAAACCCGAAACGACAGGGCCGCATTCACGGAGCATATTGCGAATAGTGAACGATTTCGGCCTTTCCTTTTTCCTGTTCTCCGCCGCGGCAGCGCCTGCGGACCTGCCGCCGTTGCAGTTCGCCATTCAGGTCGTCGAGCAACGGATCATCATTCGCATCCCGCTCCGGCGCCCATTGCGCCAACCGCGCTCACGCGCGCAGCCGGCGCTCGTCTGGCGCGAAACCGAAGCGGCGAGTTGTCAGCCGGCGCAACAGATCGCACAGGCGCGGTTCACCCGCCCCGGGATCATCGATTTCCTGATGCGCGACCGCCGGGTGGTGCGCGCAAGGCTCGACAATGATTGCGTCAATCTCGGCTATTATTCGTCCTTCTACCTGGTGCCGGGAGACGATGGCCGCGTTTGCGTCGACCGCGATCTCGTCCAGTCGCGCGCCGGGGGGCAGTGCGCGATTTCGGACTTTCGCACGCTGCAGGCGCAGCGCGCGCGCTGACCCTTTGATTTCTTGACTTTTCGGCGGTGAAGCGCCAATCGCACGCGGCAACGCGCGTGCGTTCGATTGCGCCGCGACGAGATGTAATCCCTAGCCGGAATTCCTATGACCTTTGCCGATCTCGGCCTTTCCGAAGAATTGCTGCGTGCCGTCAACGACGCGGGCTATACCGAGCCGACTCCGATCCAGGCCGAGGCGATCCCTCCCGTCCTGATGATGAAGGACCTTGTCGGCATCGCCCAGACCGGCACCGGCAAGACGGCGAGCTTCGTGCTGCCGATGATCGACATATTGAGCGCCGGCCGCCGCCGCGCGCGGATGCCGCGCTCGCTGATCCTCGCCCCGACGCGCGAACTCGCCGCGCAGGTCGCCGAGAATTTCGAGAAATACGGGAAATATCAAAAGCTCGAAATGGCGCTGCTCATCGGCGGCGTTCAGATGGGCGATCAGGTCAAGGCGCTCGAAAAGGGCGTCGATGTGCTGATCGCGACGCCGGGCCGGCTGATGGACCTGTTCGATCGCGGCAAGATCCTGCTTTCGGGCTGTACCCTGCTCGTCATCGACGAGGCCGACCGGATGCTCGACATGGGCTTCATCCCCGATATCGAGAAAATCTGCCAGAAACTGCCGACCAACCGCCAGACGCTGCTCTTTTCGGCAACCATGCCGCCGCCGATCAAGAAGCTGACCGAGAAATTCCTCAGCAACCCCAAACATATCGAGGTTGCCCGGCCCGCGACGGCGGCGACCAATATCGAGCAGCGGCTCGTCAGAACCGGGCCGCGTGAGAAGAAGACGACGCTGATCAAGCTGCTGCGCGAGGAAGATGTCGAAACGGCGATCGTCTTTTCCAATCGCAAGACGACGGTTCGCGACCTCGAACAGGCGCTCAAGCGCGATGGATTTCGCGCCGGACAGATCCAGGGCGATATGGACCAGCGCTCCCGCATGGCCGAGCTGCAGCGGTTCAAGGATGGCGAGATCAATATTCTCGTCGCGTCCGATGTCGCCGCGCGCGGCCTCGACGTCAAAGGCGTGAGCCATGTCTTCAACTATGACGTGCCGTGGCATCCGGACGATTATGTCCACCGTATCGGGCGGACGGGACGCGCGGGTGCCAAGGGCATCGCTATCACCATCGCGACCAGCGCCGATGACGAGGCGGTCGAAAATATCGAAAAGCTGACCGGGCAGAAGATCGGTACCGGCGGCGGGGCCCCTGCCCCTGCCCCTGCCCCTGCCCCTGCCGAGAGCCAGGGCAAACCCGAAGCCGAGAGCGATTCCGCGGAAGAGCCGGCACCAAAGAAAAGCCGCTCGCGCCGTTCATCGCGCAAATCGCCTTCGAACGATCAGGCGGAGGACAACGCCGCACCCGCCGCCCCGAAAAAAGAGGCGGCACCGAAAAAGCAATCAACCGCGCGCAAACCGAAGCCGAAGGATGACGGCGACGATGGGGCGGGCGATGATGACTGGAACGGCCCGATGCCAAGCTTTCTCGACGTGAAGCTGGGCGGCTAGTCTGACAATATGGTGGATTTGGGCGGTTCCCCGGCGCTGCAAACCATCCATCGCCGCATCTGCATGACCCTAGCATTGGCGGTGCTCGCGCTGGCGGCGTGCGCGGACGGCAACGCGCAGATCCCGGTCCAGCGCTACGAAATCGCGAACCGCTATCCGCATGATCCCTCCGCCTTCACACAGGGCCTGAGCTTCCATAACGGCGAATTTTACGAGAGCACCGGCCAGTACGGCCAATCCGATGTCCGACGCGTGCGGCTCTCGGACGGCACCGTGCAGGATGAAACCGATCTCGACCCGCGCCTGTTCGGCGAAGGCAGCACGATCCTCGGCGACCGGCTCTACAGTCTGAGCTGGTGCGCAGGCATGGGGCAGGTCTGGCGGCTCGACGACCTCGAACCCGTCGGCAGCTTCCGCTATCCCGGCCAGGGTTGGGGGTTGACCGACGATGGCGAGCAACTGATCCTCAGCGACGGGACGGCCGAACTCCGGTTCATCGACCCCGACAGCTTTTCCGAAACGCGGCGGATCACCGTGACCGCCGACAACCGCCCGGTCGCCAATCTCAACGAACTCGAATTCATCGATGGCGAGGTTTACGCGAACATTTGGCAGCAGGAGTTGATCGTGCGGATCGATCCGGAAAGCGGCGATGTCGTCGGCGTCATCGACATGACGGGACTGGGCCGCGTGGCCGGCGCGCGCGGGTTTGAGGATGTGCTCAACGGCATCGCCCACGATCCGGAAACGGGCCGCCTGTTCGTCACCGGAAAATATTGGCCGGAACTGTTCGAAATCACTCTGCTACCCGACGAAGACCGCGCCGACGGCGCCGCGCTCCTCGCCAACATCCCGCCCCGCTCCGTCTCCTGCCGCTGATCGCCTTGCCGTAAACGTCAACCCGTTGTATATCGCAACGGATTGAGAGAGGAGCGGCCCATGGCACGCGACAACCCCGTCCAGCATTTCGACGTCATCGTTGTCGGCGCCGGCATATCCGGCATCGGCGCGGGCTATTATCTGCAGCGCGATTGCCCGGACAAGAGCTACGCGATCCTGGAGGGCCGGGAAAATATCGGCGGCACCTGGGACCTGTTCCGCTATCCGGGTATCCGCTCCGATTCTGACATGTTCACGCTAGGCTTCGCGTTCAAACCCTGGACCGAGCAGAAGGCGATCGCGGACGGCCCGTCGATCCTCAACTATCTGAACGAGACGGCGGACCAGTACGGCATCCGCGACAAGATCCGCTTCGGCCATCACGTGAAATCCGCCGAATGGGACAGCGCGACCGCGACATGGACCGTCCATGCCGAAATTGGCGAGAAGGCGGAGCCCGTCACCTTCGCCTGCAATTTCCTCTTCATGTGCTCGGGCTATTACAATTACGAGGCCGGCTACACGCCCGAATGGCCGGGCATGGAGAATTTCGGCGGCACATGGGTGCATCCGCAGCACTGGCCGCAGGATCTCGATTACAAGGACAAGCAGGTCCTCGTCATCGGTTCGGGTGCGACGGCGGTGACGCTCGTCCCCGCGATGGTCGACGGCGCAAATCCGCCCGCGCATGTCACGATGCTGCAGCGGACACCGACCTATATGGTTTCGCGTCCCTCAAGCGACAAAGTGGCGAATGGGCTGCGCAAGGTGCTGCCGAGCAAGCTCGCCTACAAGCTGATCCGCTGGCGCAACGTGCTGATGCAGCAGTTCATCTTCCGCCGCGCGCGGACCAAGCCCGAAGACGTGAAGGAGCATCTGCGCAAGGCCCTTGAAGCCGAACTGGGCCCCGATTTCGACTACGATACCCATTTCGCGCCGCCCTATAATCCCTGGGAACAACGGCTTTGCCTCGTCCCCGACAGCGACTTCTTCCGCGTCATCAACGAGGGCAAGTCGGAGATCGTCACCGACCATATCGAAACCTTCACCGAAGGCGGCGTGAAGCTGAAATCGGGCCGCGAGATCGCCGCCGATATCGTCGTCACCGCGACCGGCCTCGACCTGCAAATGGCGGGCGGGCTCGATGTCAAAGTCGACGGCGAAGCGATCAATTTCGGAGACAAGGTCACCTACAAGGCGATGATGTTCGACGGCGTGCCGAACTTCGCGATCAGCTTCGGTTATACCAATGCCAGCTGGACGCTGCGCGCCGATTTGACCTGCGAATATGTCGCGCGGCTGCTCAATCACATGGGCAAGACCGGCACCGACTACGCTGTGCCGCGCCTGCCTGCCGACGAGCAGATCGAGCGCCTGCCCTGGGTCGATTTTTCGAGCGGCTATTTCAAGCGTGCCGAGGACAAGCTCCCCTGGCAGGGCGACAAGGGCGTGTGGCGCAACCTGCAGAACTATCCCAAGGACGTGAAGGAGCTCCGCAAGGCGCCGATCACCGACGATGCGATGCATTTCGAGAAGGCCAGCGGCGCCGCCGCAGCGCCCGCGAACGAGGACGAAACGGCGATCGCGGCGGAGTAGCCTTTCTCCCGATTGCCCTGAGCCTGTCGAAGGGCTGCGTTCTTTCGGCGATTCGCTCGAAGAAGAAGCAGGGCTTTGACAAGCTCAGCCCAAGCGGGTCTTTTTGGCAACCCTACCCCGCCTGCCCCCTGCCCCGCTCCTGCACCGCCATCCGCCGCGCTTCGATCTCCTCGGCGCTGACCGCGCTGTTGCCGGAAGCGCGCTCCTGCTCGAGCGCCAACCCCTCGCCGAAGCTTGCCGCATAGCCGTCGTCAATCAGCGACAGATAGGTCTTGAGCATGTCCGGCTCGACCGAGAGCATATCCTCGGCCAGCGAACGCGCGGCGGCCAGCAGCTCGCCCGCCGGCACGACGCGGTTGACGAGGCCCCATCGCTCGGCCTTTTCGGCGGACAGGAAATTGCCCGTCAGCGACAGTTCCTTGGCGCGTGAAATTCCGATCATCCGCGACAGCTTCTGGCTGAGCCCCCAGCCCGGCATGATGCCGACGCGGGCATGGGTGTCGGCAAAGCGCGCATTCTCGCTCGCGATCAGCACGTCGCAGGCGAGCGCGAGTTCGAACCCGCCAGTGATCGCAACGCCGTTGATCGCGCCGATCACCGGCCCCGAAAACCGCCCCAACGCCGTCACCGGGTCCTCGACATCGACGGCATCGCCGACCGATGCCGCGCCCGAACCGAGCTCCTTCAGGTCGAGACCTGCGGTAAACGCCCCCTCACCCGTGCCGGTCAGGATCAGCACGCGGATATCCGGATCGGCCTCCATCGCCAGCACCGTTTCGGCAAGCTCCTTGCGCAGCGCCGCTGAAAGCGCGTTCATCGCCTCGGGCCGGTTCAGCGTCAGCACGGCATATTCGCCGCAACGTTCGGTTTCGATCAGGGCCATCGGGTCAATCCTTTTGCCGGTATCGGTTGGTGAAATCGGCGGCGAAGGCCCCGAATCGCGATTCCGCGATCGCCGCGCGCATTCCCGCCACCAACGACTGGTAGAACCAGATATTGTGTTCGGTCATCAGCATCGCGCCCAAGATTTCACCCGATTTGACGAGGTGATGCAGATAGGCGCGGCTCCACCCCTTGCAGACAGGACATGAGCAGTCCGGATCGAGCGGCCCGGTATCCTCGGCAAAGCGCGCATTCTTGATGTTGATCGGGCCGTCATGGGCGAAGGCCTGGCCCGTCCGCCCGCTCCGCGTCGGCAGCACGCAATCGAACATATCGACCCCGCGCGCGACCGCGCCGACCAGGTCGTCGGGCTTGCCGACACCCATCAGATAGCGCGGGCGGTCTTGCGGAAACTGGCCGGGCGCGAAATCGAGACAGCCGAACATCGCCTCCTGCCCCTCGCCCACTGCCAGCCCACCGATCGCATAGCCGTCGAACCCGATATCGAGCAGCGCGTCGGCCGATTGCTTGCGCAGCCCTTCGTCGAGCCCGCCCTGCTGGATACCAAACAGCGCGCCCCCATTGCCGAGTGCATCGAACGCCGCGCGCGAGCGTTTCGCCCAGCGCATAGAGCGCTCCATCGCCTCCGACTGCTTCTTTTCCGTATCGGTCGTCTTCACCAGTTGATCGAACGCCATGACGATATCGGAGCCGAGTAGCGTCTGGATTTCCATCGATCGTTCCGGGCTCAGCATGTGACGCGACCCGTCGATGTGACTGGCGAATTCGACGCCGTCCTCGCTCACCTTGGTACGCGAGGACAGGCTCATCACCTGATATCCGCCGCTATCGGTCAGAATCGGCCGCTCCCAGCCCATGAAATCGTGCAGCCCGCCCAGCTTGGCCACGCGCTCGGCGCCAGGGCGGAGCATGAGGTGATAGGTGTTACCGAGGATGATATCTGCGCCGGCCCCGCGCACGTCGACAGGCTTCATCGCCTTGACCGTCGCCGCGGTGCCGACGGGCATGAAGGCGGGCGTGCGTATCTCGCCGCGCCGCATCCGGATCGTCCCGGTGCGGGCCGCACCGTCGGTCGCGGCGATGGAAAATGCGAAGCGTTCGGTCATCGCGGCTGGCTTAACCGCCGAAGCCCCCGAATGCACGCCTGCTGTCGGCGCGCACCAGAATGCCGAGACGCGAGGTGGCAAAGGGGCCGGTCGCCCGGCCCCTTCCCCAACTAGAAGTGCAGGGCTAGGCCTGCGGTCGCGCGAACGCTGTCGAACGCGATCGTGTCGAGCACGGCGCGAAGCGAAACGTTGGGCGAAACCATGAACTGGGCACCCGCGCCGACGAGATAGTCGCCTTCGGTATCGTCGACACCGCCCGGGACCGGTCCGCCGACGAGGTTGTTCAAGTCAAAATTGACTTCCTGATAACCACCGCGGGCGAATATCTGCGCGCCTTGTCCGACGCGCACGCCGAGCTTGCCAGCGATACCGTATTCGCTGTCGATCGCACCCGTGCCGAGGTTGTAATTGCCCTCGACGCCGAGGATGACCGTCTCGCCGACCGGGACATCGACGCCGACATAGGTGCCGAAAATGGCTCCGTCATCGTCGCCGAAAGGATTGTCGCCAAGGTCGTGATAGCCGGCTTGCGCGCCAACATAGAAATCAGCCTGCGTCTGAGCGGCTGCCGGAGCGGCCATCGCCGCCGCCGCAAGGATAGTGCTCCCGAACCATAGAGTTTTCATTGTCATGTCTTTCTCAATAACCCCGGCCCGATGCCGGTCGCGCGCGATTGCCTCCTCGCCGCTTTCTGAAAGATGAATACGCCATCCAAGAACAATCAATTCGACGAACGACAGAAAATTACGAATGAATGGCGTAAAACGCGCCTTTACGGCAGCAACAGGCTCGCATCGCCATAGCTGTAGAAGCGGTAGCCGCTGTCGATAGCATGTCGATACGCCGCCAGCATCCGATCTCGCCCCATCAATGCGCTCACCAACATAAACAGCGTCGAGCGCGGAAGGTGGAAATTGGTCATCAGCCCGTCGATCGCGCGGAACTGGTAGCCGGGGGTGATGAAGATGTCGGTGTCACCCTCGAACGGCGCGATATGGCCGCTTTCGTCGGCAGCGCTTTCGATCAGACGCAGGCTCGTCGTACCCACCGCGATGATCCGGTTGCCGTCCGCCCTGGTCGCGTTGAGCCGGCCCGCCGTCGCGGGATCGATACGTCCCCATTCGGCATGCATCTTGTGATCGCCGACATTGTCCGCCTTCACCGGCAGAAACGTCCCCGCGCCGACATGCAGCGTCAGCGTCACATGCTCGATTCCGTGCACGGCCAGCGCTTCCATCAGCTCGGGCGTGAAATGGAGAGCCGCGGTCGGCGCGGCGACGGCACCTTTCTCCTTCGCGAACATCGTCTGATAGTCGCGGCTGTCCTGCGCATCGACGTCGCGCTTGCTGGCGATATAGGGCGGCAGCGGCATTCGCCCCGCGCGTTCGATCAGGATTTCGGGAGGCTCATTGCCTTCGAAGGTCAACAGCAGCGACCCGTCGTCGCCGCGCGGCCCGGCAAGCGCCGTCACGCCGCCCGCGAAATCGATCTTGTCGCCCTCGCGCACCCGCTTGGCATTGCGGACAAAGGCGTGCCAGCTCCGCATCCCCTCGCGCTTGTGCAGCGTCGCGCCGATCCGCGCATTGCCGCGCCGTCCTTCGAGCTGCGCCGGGATAACGCGGGTGTCGTTGAAGACGAGGACATCGCCCGGCTCCAGGCATTGGGCCAGGTTGCGCACATAGTGATCTTCGGTCCGATCGCCGTCGAGGACGAGCATCCTCGCGCTGTCCTTCGGCTCGGCCGGGCGCAGGGCGATCCGGTCGTTCGGCAGATCGAAATCGAACAGGTCGACGCGCATGGGA
Source organism: uncultured Parasphingopyxis sp. (assembly GCF_937129435.1). Taxonomy (GTDB): domain Bacteria; phylum Pseudomonadota; class Alphaproteobacteria; order Sphingomonadales; family Sphingomonadaceae; genus Parasphingopyxis. The sequence continues at coordinate 9,885 of NZ_CAKZNF010000053.1, forward strand.
GTGGTCCTAAACCCTCTCCCATCGGGAGAGGGATATCGAGTTCTTAACGAGCGGAGCGAGTTTAGAACGAGTTGGGTGAGGGCGTCGCGCCTTTTAAAGGCCCGCTCACCCTCATCCAACTCCGCCTAGTTCGCTACGCTCACAAGGCTCCGTATCCTTCTCCCATCAAGGGAGAAGGTTGCCGTGTCACTCGCCCTCGTCCTCCGGCATCCCCTGTTCGGCGAGCGCCGCATCGATCGCAGAAGCGGGATCGGCGGCGCCCGTGGTCACGGCGTTCAGTTCGGCGGCCGTCGGCGGCGGGACATTGTCGGCAGCGACGGAGGCGCGAATGATGCGGGCGGGCCGTGCCGGCGGCTCGCCGCGCGGGATCGCATCGACGAACTGCATCCCGCTGATCACCCGGCCGAAAACGGTATAGTTCTCGTCGAGCCGAAGCGAGGGCATGAAGGTGATGAAAAACTGGCTGTTGGCGCTGTCGGGTTCGTTGGCGCGCGCCATCGACACCGCGCCGCGAACATGCGGCAAACGGCTGAATTCGGCGGAAAGGTCCGGAAGGTTCGATCCGCCTTCGCCCGTTCCCGTCGGATCGCCGGTCTGCGCCATGAAGCCGTCGATGACGCGGTGGAAGATGATGCCGTTGTAGAAGCCCTGGCGCGCCAGCGTCTTGATCCGCTCGACATGATTGGGCGCGACATCGGGCCGCAGCCGGATCGCCACCCGGCCGCCGGTCGACAGGTCGAGCAGCAGGGTGTTTTCCGGATCGGCCTCCGGCGTCGCCGCCGTGGCACCGGCCACCACCGGCCCTTCATTGGCCGCATCGGCCAACGCCTCGGGCGCGGTGTCCGAACTCGAACAGCCGGCAAGCAGCACGGCAAACAGAAAACCCCAAAGCTTCAAACGCATAATGGCCTCTTGATACACTCGGAAAATGACAGCGGGCGCAACGGGCGCCCTGATCTTGCGCGCCTCCTTAGCCCAATCATGCCGGGGCTGAAAGCGCGATGAACGGTGTCCTGTCGGCAGGACCGGTCAGCTTCCCTTCCGGCCGATGTTGTCGACGCGGGCGGCGACCTCCTTGGCCACGGCAGGCGTGACGAATTTGTGGATCTCGCCGCCATAGAGCGCGATCTCCTTGACCAGTCGCGAAGCGATCGGTTGCAGCGACACGTCCGCCATCAGAAACACCGTCTCGATGCCGTCGTTGAGCTGCTGGTTCATCCCGGCCATCTGATACTCATATTCGAAGTCGGCGACGGCACGGAGGCCGCGGACGATCACGCTCGCCCCCTCGCGCTCGGCAAAGTCCATCAGCAGCGAATCGAACTGGACCACGCGAATATTGCCGTCGACTTCGGCGACCTCGCGTTCGACCATCGCCATGCGCTCGTCATCGGTGAACATCGGCGATTTCGACGGATTGGTCGTCACGCCGATCACCAGTTCATCGACCAGCTTCGCCCCGCGCCGGATGATATCCATATGCCCGAGCGTGATCGGGTCGAAGGTGCCGGGATAAACGCCCACGCGTTTCGCCATTAATGGGTCCTTTCGATCGTGAAGCGCGCAATGGCGCGCAGCGTGTCGGCTTCCTTGCCGAAGCTCTGGAGGTGGTCGATCGCCTGCTGCACGAGCATGTCGGCCTGCTGGCGTGCCCGGTCGACGCCGAGCAGCGAGACAAAGGTCGCCTTGCCGGCCTCGGCATCCTTGCCGAGCCGCTTGCCTGCCTCTTCTTCGTCGCCTTCGACATCAAGCAGATCGTCGGCGATCTGGAAAGCGAGCCCGAGATCGCGGGCATAGCCGCGCAGGTGCGTTCGATGTTCGGCCGGTACGCGCGCCATGATCGCGCCGGCCTCCACGCAGAATGCGAACAGCGCCCCGGTCTTGAGATGCTGCAGCCGCGTCACTGCGGGGAGGTCGAGCTCCTGGTGTTCTGCGGCGAGATCCATCATCTGGCCGCCGCCCATGCCCGATGGTCCGCTGGCGCGCGCCAGTTCCGCCATCAATTCGGCGCGGACGAACGCGTCGGGATGAGTCGCTTCTTCGCCTAAAATCTCGAACGCCAGCGCCAGCAGACAATCGCCGGCGAGCACCGCCGTGGCCTCGTCGAACGCCTTGTGGACGGTCGGCCTGCCACGCCTCAGGTCGTCATCGTCCATACAGGGAAGATCGTCATGGATCAGCGAATAGACATGGATGCATTCGACCGCGAAACCGACGCGCATCGCCCGGTCGCGATCGACGTTGAACAGCTCGCTCGACGCCACGACCAGCATCGGCCGCAATCGTTTGCCGCCGCCGATCGCCGCATGACGCATCGCCTCGTAGAGCCGAGCGCGCGAATCGCTCGGCACCTTGAGCCAGGTGTCGAACAGGATATCGATATCCTTCGCCATCCGTTCGAGACGGGGCTTCAGACCGAAGGGGATGACGCTCATGCGCGCCTCATTGCGGATCGAGCGGTTCCACGCCGACCGGCTCGCCGCCGGCGTCCAGTTTGATCTTTTCGATCCGTTCGCGCGCCGATTTCAGCCGCGCCTCGCAATGCGCGCGAAGTTTGTCGCCGCGTTCGTAGAGCGCAATCGATTCGTCGAGCGGCGCCTCACCCGTTTCGAGCTGCCGGACGATCGATTCGAGCTGCTCGATGGCCGCTTCGAACGACAGATTCGCGATGTCCTGGCCAGTATCTTCGGTCATGCTGTCGCTATGGGCGACGGGACAAGCTATGGTCAAGGAAACAGGGGGGCGATTCACAGACTCCCCGATTCGGGTGCGCGCGAACCTTTGAGCGAGGAGCCGTAACAATGCCGACACAGGTCAATCCCGCCACCGGCGAGGAAGGCAAGTCCTTTCCCGAACTGACCGATGACGAGATCGAGGCGAAGATCGCCAAAGCCGCGGAAACGTACCGCGAATGGCGGCTGACGGACCTCGGCACGCGCGTGGACCTGCTGAACAAGATCGCCGACGTCTATGACGCACATCGCGACGAGCTCGCTGCAGTGATCACGAGCGAGATGGGCAAGCCGGTGACGCAGGCGCGCACCGAAATCGAAAAATGCGCCAAGGGTTTCCGCTTCTACGCCAAGAACGGGCCCGCGATGCTGGAACCGCGAGAGAACGAGCTGACCAATGGCCGCTCGGTCTCGCACTGGCTACCGCAGGGCCCGGTGCTCGCCGTGATGCCGTGGAACTACCCCTTCTGGCAGGTCGTCCGCTTCCTCGCGCCGACGATCATGGCGGGCAATGTCGGCCTGCTGAAGCACGCCAGCTCGACGCCCGAATGCGCGGCGAAGCTCGAGGAGATGGTCGTCGAGGCCGGTGGACCCGAAGGCCTGTTCCAGAATCTGCACATCAGCTCGGGCAAGGTCGCCGGGATCATCGCCGACGATCGCGTCGTCGCCGTGACGATCACGGGCAGCGAGGGCGCCGGGATCAAGGTCGCCGAAGCTGCGGGCCACAACCTGAAAAAGGTCGTGCTCGAACTCGGCGGGTCCGATCCGTTCGTGGTGATGCCGAGCGCCGATGTGAAGAAGGCAGCCGAGACTGCGGTCTGGGCGCGTCTCCAGAATGCCGGGCAAAGCTGCATCTGCGGCAAGCGCATGATCGTCCACGAGGATGTCTATGACGAATTCATGGAAATCTTCGTCGACGGCGTGAAGAATATCGTCATCGGCGACCCGACCGACGAAGCGACCAAAATGGGCCCGCTTTCGAGCCAGGGCGCGCGCGACGATATTGTCGAGCAGCTCGACAAGGCGGTGAAATCGGGCGCGAACAAACTTTATGGCGGCGACGTGCCCGACAAGCCGGGCGCCTGGATGACGCCCGCGATCCTGACCGATATTCCCAAGAACGCACCTGTCGTGCGCGAGGAGTTTTTTGGTCCCGTCGCCATGGTGTTCAAGGTGGGCAGCCTCGACGAAGCGATCGAATGCGCGAACAACATCCCCTTCGGCCTTGGCTCCAGCGTTTGGACCAATGACGAGGACGAAAAGCAGCGCTTCATCCGCGATATCGAGGCGGGCATGACCGCGGTGAACCAGATGCTAGCGTCCGACCCCTATGCCCCGTTCGGCGGTATCAAGCGCTCGGGCCATGGCCGCGAACTCTCCTCGCACGGCCTGCACGAGTTCATGAACCTCAAGAATGTGATGCTACCGGACTGACGGTGAACGGGTTCGATGTGGCAGCCGAGCGACCCGAAATTTGCGAATGAAACACGCTTTGACAGCGGCGGTTGCCGCCTTTTGCCTCAATGGCTGCACCATGGCTGAAAACGATCCGTCCGCCGCGCCACCTTCTCCGGCTTCGGCTGGTGAACCGGCGCGTGACATCATGGTCTGGGACGACCTGCTCTCGCGCGCGCAGCCTGAGCCCGATCATCGCATCGCCTATGGCGAGGGTGATCTGCAATTCTCCGAACTCTGGTTGCCGATCGTCGATGGCATTCCCGCTTCGGGGCACCCGACCGTCCTGATGATCCATGGCGGTTGCTGGCAGACCGACATCGCCGAGCGGGACATCATGAACTGGATCGCCGGAGACCTGCGCGATCGCGGCATCGCCGTCTGGAACATCGAATATCGCGGCGTCGATCGCGAGGGAGGCGGCTGGCCCGGCACTTATGAGGATGTGCTCGCCGCCGCGGCCTCGCTCGTCGAGAATGCCGGGCGATACAATCTCGATATCTCGAACACGGTAGCCATCGGCCATTCGGCGGGCGGTCACCTCGCCCTGTGGCTCGCGGCGCGGCAGAGTGCGCTGCCCGGCGATGGCGCGCTCGACATCGTCCGGCTGCCGATCGGTACGGTGATCAGCCAGGGCGGTTTACCCGACCTTGAAGCCGGTACGCGGCGCGAAGGGCACGCCTGCGGCACGGAGGCGCCACGGCTGATGATGGGCGAGAACCCGACGCTCACCTCGCCGCAACGCATGCCTGCGCCCTCGGCGCACCAAATCCTCGTCAACGGCGCGCGCGACCGGATCGCCCCGCCTGACTATGCCGAGGCCTATCGCAACGCCAATCTCGCCCGGGACGTCACCGATATCGCGCTGGTGACGATCCCGGACGAAGGGCATGTCGAACTGATCAGTCCCGGTACCGCCGCCTGGGAGCGACAGGTGGAGTTGATCGAGGAAGCGCTCGGCCGGCGCTAAGCCGGTCGCAAATCAGCCAAATTCGACCGGCGTCCCGCCAACGAGCAACAGATACGCGCCCACGGCGAAGGCCGCGATGCCGAGGATCAGGCCGAGCAGGCTCAGAACGCCGCCGGTCTTCCGCGACATCAAGCCGAGAATGGCCGCCAACGCACCGCCGACGGTACCGATGAGCAGGCTTCCGCCTTCGGCCGAATAATTCCACATGCCGAGTGGCACCGTGAATGAGAAAAACGCGGCGCCCGCCGAAATCAGCGCCGAAAGTGCGCCGAGCAGCTTTCCTCTACCCGTCTGTTCCATGGCATTCCCCCCTTTTCGTTTTATCGCCCCGCCAGCCTAGGCCGCTGCACGGAAGTCGACAAGGCTCCCTCCCTTGAACGGAGACTCCCGATCTGGTGACGAACGTTCGTCCCTTTTGCTATGGCAGGGCATGACCACCCTTTCCGAGGCCGAGGCGCTCGACGCTGCCGATCCGCTCGCCGCCATGCGCGAGCGCTTTGTTCTGCCCGACGGCACAATCTATCTCGACGGCAATTCGCTCGGCGCGTTGCCCCGTGCCACGATCGCCGCGCAACAAGATGCCGTGTCGCGGCAATGGGGCGAGGACCTGATCGCCAGCTGGAACAGCAATGACTGGATCGGCGCGCCGCAGCGGATCGGCGACAAGATCGCTCCGCTGATCGGTGCCAACACAGGCGAGGTGATCGCAACCGATTCGGTGTCGGTGAACCTGTTCAAACTTATTGTTGCGGCGACACGCCTTCGCCCTGACCGGTCCGAAATCCTGACCGAACCCGGCAATTTTCCGACCGATCTCTATACGGCCGATGGCGCGGCCGACATTCTCGCGGGACGGCGGATCAGAACCGAGAATGCCGATACGATCATTGATGCCATCGGCCACGACACGGCGCTCGTGATGCTCACCCATGTCCATTACAAGACCGGCCACCGCCACGACATGGCGGCGATCACGGCGGCGGCCCATGACGCAGGCGCACTCGTGCTCTGGGATTTGAGCCACAGTGTCGGTGCGATCGCCGTCGATCTTGGCGGCTGCGAGGCCGATTTCGCCGTCGGTTGCGGCTATAAATATCTGAACGGCGGACCGGGGGCGCCCGCGTTTCTCCATGTGCGGCGAGACCTGCAGGACGCAGTGCTTTCACCGCTGACAGGCTGGATGGGCCATGCCGCGCCGTTCGAATTTCGCGACGATTACGAGCCCGCTCCCGGCATGACGCGCTTCCTGTGCGGCACGCCGCCGATGCTGTCGATGCTGGCGCTGGAAACCGGGCTGGAGCAATTCGCCGATATCGCCATGCCTGCGCTCGAAGCCAAATCGGCGGCGCTGTTCGAACTGTTCGCCGAGCAGATCGAAGCGCGGTGCGCCGGCCATGGGCTGGAGCTGGTCACATCGCGCGATCCGGCGAAGCGCGGCAGCCATATTTCCTATACGCACAGCGACGGCTGGCCGATTATGCAAGCCTTGATCGATCGCGGAGTTGTCGGCGATTTCCGAGCTCCCGATATCCTGCGTTTCGGGCTGACGCCGCTCTATCTCGGCTATGCCGATGTCTGGCGGGCGGTCGAGATACTCGCGGATATTCTCGAGAAGGAAAGCTGGCGCGATCCGCGCTATGCCGAACGCAAGGCAGTCACCTGACGCCCTTTTCCGTGCCTAGTTATGCTTCGCGATCCAGTCTTCGACCACGGGCGCGATCTCGTCCCGCCACTTGCTGCCGTTGAAGATGCCGTAATGGCCGACATTCGGAGCCATGTGATATTTTTTCAGCTTTTTCGGCAGGCCGGTCGAGATCGTCAGCGCGGCCTTGGTCTGGCCCAGGCCCGAGATATCGTCGCGCTCGCCCTCGATCGCGAGCATGCCGATATCGGTGATCGCCGACGGATCGACGACTTCGCCATAATGCGTGTATTCGCCCTTGGGCAGCGCATGGCGCTGGAACACTACATCGATCGTCTGCAGGTAGAATTCCGCCGTCATATCGGCGACCGAGCGATACTCGTCGTAGAAATCCTTGGTCGCCGTCGCGCTCTCGCCATCGCCGTCGACAAGGTGTTTGAACATCTCCCAATGGCTCATCATATGGTTGCCGAGGTTCATCGACATGAAGCCGGCGAGCTGCAGGAAGCCGGGATACACCTTGCGCCCGGCACCCGGATAATAGAGCGGGACGGTCGCGATCACATTCTGCTCGAACCAGGCATGGGGCCGTTCGGTCGCCAGCATGTTGACCGACGTCGGCGCCTCGCGCGTGTCCACGGGGCCGCCCATCATCGTCAGCGTCTTCGGCCGCGCCGGGTTCTTGTTCGCCGACATGATCGCCGCGGTCGCATAGGCGGGCACCGAAGGCTGGCACACGGCGAGCATATGGGCGCCCGGACCGATATGTTCGAGAAACGCGATCAGATAGTCGACATAGCTGTCGAGATCGAAATGCCCTTCGGCCAGCGGCACGTTGCGCGCATCGCGCCAATCGGTGATCCAGACCTCGTGCGTTTCCAGCATCCGCTCCACCGTACCGCGCAGCAGCGTGGCAAAATGGCCCGACATGGGCGCGACGATCAGCAGCTTGGGCTGGCCCTCGACACCCGGCTTGGTGAAATGTTTGAGTTGTCCGAACGGCTTGCGGCAGGCGACGCGCGTTTTGACCGGGACGGTCTTTCCGTCGACCTCGACCTCATGAATGCCGAACATCGGTTTTCCGCGCGGCGCGGCGGCATGGGCGAAGACATCCAGTGCCGAGGCGACGATCGGACCCATCGCCGAATAGCCGAACGGATTGGCGGGATTGCTCCACCATTGCGCACCCAGGCTCGCCAGGTTGCCAGCACCGGCCAGCATGGATTTCTGGATGTCGTAAAAATCATACAGCACGATCAAATTCCCCGTTTCGCGCGCCCACGGGCTATCGCGTTCTTGCCTCCTTCTACCGGACGGCAATCCTACATTGCAATGCAGCATATCACTTCGGTAGCACGTTGAGCGTCCCGCGCGCCGCTGCTAGGCCGATTTGATGGCAGAAAGTGACTTCGACGCGCCGCCGACGCGGAAACTGGGCAATCTGGCGCTGATCTGGCGCTTTGCGAGCAAATATCCGTGGCGGATCGCCGGCGCGGGGTTGATGCTGCTTGTCGCGGCCTCGGCAACGCTCGCTATTCCGGACGGATTCAGGCGAGTCATCGATCGCGGTTTCGTGTCTGCGGGCGGCGATATCGCGCAATATTTCCACTATCTGCTGTTCATCGTCGTCATCCTCGCCTTCGCGACGGCGATGCGCTTCTATTTCGTCTCCTGGCTTGGCGAGCGGGTGGTCGCCGACCTGCGTGTCGCCGTGCAGCGCAACCTGCTGGCGCTCGACCCCAAATATTTCGAAGAGAATCGCCCGTCCGAAATCGCCTCGCGGATGACGTCCGACACCTCCGTAATCGAGATGATCGTGGGCACGACGATTTCGGTCGCTCTGCGCAACATTGTCATGGCGATCGGCGGCGTGATCTACCTCTTCACGCTTTCACCGAAGCTGACGGCGATGCTGCTGATCGGCATCCCGCTGATCCTCGGCCCGATCATCATCCTCGGGCGCAAGCTGCGCGACGTGTCGCGGCACAGTCAGGACCGTATTGCCGATGTCGGCGCGATGGTCGCCGAAACATTGGGCGCGATGAAGATCGTCCAGGCCTTCGGGCAGGAGGATCGCGAGAGCCGCCGCTTCGGCGATGCGACCGAGCGTGCCTTCCAGACCGCCCGGCGCCGGATCACCATCCGCGCCTTCATGACGGGCATTGTGATTACGCTGATCTTCGGCGCGATCACGATGGTGATGTGGCAGGCGGCAGACGATGTCGTCAACGAGCGGATCAGCGGAGGCACCGTCGCCGCCTTCGTCCTGACGGGCATGATCGTCGCCGGCGCCTTCGGGGCGTTGACCGAGGTGTTCGGCGAACTGATGCGCGGTGCGGGCGCGGCCGGCAGGCTGCAGGAATTGCTGGAAGAGGTGCCCGAGATACGCGCCCCGGCCAATCCGGTGCCGCTCCCCGTTCCATCGCGCGGAAAATTGGCCTTCGAAGGCGTGACTTTCCGATACCCGACACGGCCCGACGACAAGGCGCTCGACAATTTCGATCTGGCGGTCGAGCCGGGCGAGCTTGTCGCCATTGTCGGTCCCTCCGGCGCGGGCAAATCGACACTGTTCCAGCTCGCTCAGCGCTTTTACGACCCGCAAGAGGGTCGCGTCACGATCGACGGCGTCGACCTGCGCGAGGCGGATCCGGAGGAAGTACGCACGCGGATGGCGATGGTGCCGCAGGAAACGGTCATCTTCGCAGCGACTGCGCGCGACAATCTGCGCTACGGGAACTGGGATGCTGATGACAATGCGCTCTGGGCCGCGGCGGAGGCGGCCAATGCAGCGGAATATCTCAAGGCTTTGCCCGAGGGACTGGACACGTTCCTCGGCGAGAGCGGTGCGCGCCTGTCCGGCGGTCAGCGCCAGCGGCTGGCCATCGCACGGGCTCTGCTCCGCGATTCGCCACTGCTGCTGCTCGACGAAGCAACATCCGCCCTCGATGCCGAATCCGAACGGCTGGTGCAGGACGCGCTCGACAGGTTGATGCGCGACCGGACGACGATCGTCATCGCCCATCGCCTGGCCACGGTTCGCTCAGCCGATCGTATCGTTGTCATGGACAAGGGCCGGATCGTCGAACAGGGCGACCATGCGGCCCTGTCCAATGCCGAAGGCCTCTATGCCCGTCTCGCCCGGCTGCAGTTCGAAGGCGTCGCCGCCTGACACGGATCGCCGATGTCAGCAGGCGGCGTCTGATCCAAACTGGCGGACCGTCGACGCCGCTTGCGGTTCATCCTCCGACTGGCCTGGTTGTGTCAGTCCCTTCGCCCGAGCGTCTCTTCCTTGCATCCTGCGCCAAAAGAAAAGGGGCCGCGCGACGCGCAGCCCCCGATCTTGTCGAAGAGGATGCTCACTAGAAGTTGGCGTACATCTCGTTGCCGATAAAGCCCAAATTGGTGACCTCGGCACGCCGCGTAATCGCAAGAACCTCATCGACCAAATCGTAACGCGCCTGGGCATCGGGACGCATATGCAGTTCCGGCACCGGGTTCATCAGAACGGTCTGATCCAGATACTGGCGCAGCTGCGTCATAGTGATCGGCGTGCCGTTCCACAGGACCTCGTTGCCCGGCGAGATATAAACCTCGTTCTTCACCGGATCGATCATGTCCTCCGGCGGCGGCGTATCGTCCGCCACGGGCAGGTCGATCTTCACCGCGTGAGTCTGGATCGGGATCGTGACGATGAACATGATGAGAAGCACCAGCATGACGTCGATCAACGGCGTCGTGTTGATGTCCATCATCGGCTCGTCTTCGCCGCCTTCGGTTTGTACTTTACCACCCATGGGGGCTCTACTCCTAGGCTAATACGTTACAGGCGTTGAATGCCGATGCCCGGCGCCGGCTCGGAAATGAAGCCGACGCGCGCAAAACCGGCACGCTGCATGATGAAAATCGGACCACCGACACACCGCCAGGGCGTGTTCACATCACCGCGGATATGCACTTCGGGAAGATCGTCTTCCGTCATGTTTTCCACACCGCCAGCATCCTCGATCAGCGTTTCCATACGTTCGACGGCCCGGTTGTACAGATCTTCCGATGAAACCGGCGTGAGGTTCCAATAAACCTCGCAAGTCCCGCCCTCCGATCGGATCGAAAGCGACACGTTCTCCGGCTTGGTCGCCGTCGGCAAGAGGCGAACGTCAGGCAGGTTGACGGGGACGGTCTGGATCACGACCGGAACCGTGATCAGAAAGATGATGAGGAGAACCAACATGACGTCCGTCAGCGGGACGACGTTGATCTCCGACATTGCGCCGCCGCCGCCATCGTCCTCGCTCGGAGCTACACTACCACCCATTGATCGATCCTTACATTCTGGCGACCGTCGCCGATCGCTTCACCTTACAGGACGGGTGGGAGGCGCGGACACGCCGCGCCTCCTCTAATTGCCGTCGTTATTTCTTGGTCGTCGTGCTCGTGGTGGCTCCGGTGGCAGGCTTGGTTGCCGTCGCCGGCTTCGTGGCCGCGGCGGTGGTCACCGAAGGCTTCACCGCGCCATCGGACATGATGTAGCCGTGCAGTTCGTTCGAGAACGAGCCAAGCTCTTCAACGATCGCCTTGTTGCGGCGGAGCAGCCAGTTATAGGCCATAACCGCCGGGACCGCCACGATCAGACCGAAAGCGGTCATGATCAAGGCCTCGCCGACCGGGCCGGCAACGGCGTCGATCGAGGCCTGACCGGCGGCGCCGATCTTGATGAGCGCGCGGTAGATGCCGACAACCGTACCGAACAGGCCGATGAACGGCGAGGTCGAACCGATCGTGGCGAGCAGCGCGAGTCCTTCGCTCAGCTTCGAGTTCACCGAACCCACCGAACGATTGAGGGCGTTGACCGTCCACTCATGCGCTTCGACCGGGTCGGTCAGCTTGTTGTGGTGCTCGCGCGCCTGAATGCCGTCTTCGACGACCTGGCGATAGGCACTGTTCTTCTCGAGCTTGGCAGCGCCTTCGGAAAGGCTGTTGGCCCGCCAGAAATTGGCACGGGCGCGCTTGCCCTGATTCATGATCTTCTGCTGCTCGAACAGCTTGGTGAAGAGAATATACCAGGTGGCAATCGACATCAGCAGGAGAACGCCAGCCGTCGCCCATGCGACAAACCCGCCTTCTTCGAGAGCCTGTACAACGCCGTACGGATTTTCATTTGCGGCGGGAGCCGCTGCTTCGGTAGACATGAGTTACTTTCCTCTTCGACAAATTGGTTTGAGGCCACCGCAAAACCCCTCCGCGGCGGCGTGAAACATCAATCAGGTATCTGCCACAACACGCTGCTGGAGTAGCTTCCGGTCACCGGATTGCCCGCATCATCGCGCGCAGCATCGAACCGGGCGCGCCGAGTCACCTGTCGGCACGTTTCCTGATCGAGCCGCTGATGGCCGCTCGAGCTCGTGATCTGGCAATCGGTCACACGTCCGTTACTTCCCACGGTCACGCGAAAGCCGGTCGTGCCCTGCTCACCCGCACGCTGTGACGCACTCGGATAGTCCGCGTTCGTCACCCAACGGCCCGGGTTGTTGCTCGGCGACGCCGGCGCAGCCTGGCTAGGTGGCGGAGGCGGCGGAGGCGGAGGTGGCGGCGGCGGAGCCGAAGGCCGCGGGATCGGCCGGAAGACCGGCGGCGGAGGCGGCGCCATACGGACCGGCCGTGTGATCTGCACCGGCGGCTGGGTCACCTGCACCGGCGGCGGCGGGATCGGTTGATCCGGCGGTGGGGGCGGCGGCTCCTCTTCAGGCGGCGGCGGCTCCTCTTCGACGTCGAACACATCAAGGTCCTGCTGCATGTTGCGCACGACCGACACGGCCAAGCCCGAAACCAGGGCATAAGCCATTCCGACATGAAGAAGGCCGACAATGATGATCGCCACGACACGGCGAGAACTCATCTTTTGATCAGCATAGGCCATTAATCTGCGACACTCCCTCCAAAGCCCGAAACCCTCATACAGCAGCCGTTAACGGGACACTGTCAAGGATGAACGCCGACGATGTACTAATGTTTCACCAGCGACCTTCCAATCCCTACCGTTCGCTTCCGGGTTACGCAACAGTTACCAACAGGCTATCGTATGATTCACTCTGAAAAGTACGTTCCCCCATGCAGATCGAGGAAATGATGTCCCGCTTTTCCCTGCCTTTCGCCCTCCTCGCCCTTTCCGCAGCTACGGCTGTTCACGCGCAGAATTCCGCCCCGGCGCCGGACACGGAATATAGCTTTGCCGACTTGGCCGACCTTGCTCTCGGCGCACCGATCGTCGCCCATGCGGAGATTGATCGGGCCAATCGTCTCGATCCGGAACGTGCGCCCGGCGTAGCTCCCGGACATCTGCGCTATTATGTCGAGGCCGAACTCAGCAGCCTGATTCGCAGCGACAACGCTCTCCCCCGTGAGGTCCGCTACCTTGTCGACGTTCCGCTCGATCCCAATGGCGACCGGCCCCGGCTGCGCGGTGAGGAAGTCCTGATCATGGCGACACCGGTTCGCGGCCGGCCCGGAGAGATCCAGCTCGTCGCGCCGTCTTCGCAGATTCGCTGGACGCCCGAGCGGGAACAGATCATCCGCAGGCTCCTGACCGAAGCCGCCGCGCCCGGTGCGCCGGGCATCGTCACTGGCGTCGGTAATGCATTCAGCGTGCCCGGCGCGCTTCCCGGCGAGAGCGAGACGCAGATCTTTCTCTCGACCAGCGACGGGCGCCCCGTGTCGATCAGCGTCCTGCGCCGCCCCAACCAGCGGCCGCGTTGGAGTGTTTCGCTCAGCGAAATCGTCGAATCGGCCTCACCACCGCCGCAGCGGGATACCTTGCTCTGGTACCGGCTCGCCTGCTTCCTGCCCGCCGAACTGCCGCGGACCACGTTCGAATCGATGGACCCGAACCAGATTTCGGTCGCGCGGCAGGATTATCAGATGGTGATCGGCGATCTCGGGCAGTGCACGCGCTATCGCTCATAGGTCCGAGCGGTCTCGCTGCCTACAGATTGGCGAAGTCGCGCTCGAAACTGCGCAGGTGCGCGCCGCCATCCACATACAAGACCTGCCCCGTCACCGCGCCTGCCTGGGTGAGCCAGAAGGCCGCATCCGCGATCTGGCCGGGCCGCGGCAGCTTTTCGAGCGGCATGGCGGCCCGCGCGCGGTCGATCGTTTCGGCGTCATAATCATCAGTCGCAATGGTGAGGCCCGGTGCAACGCCGTTCACGCGGATCGCCGGCGCCAGTTCCCGCGCCAGAATTTGCGTGGCCCCGGCAAGCGCAATCTTCGACAGGCCGTAGGCGAACTGATCGCCGTGCGGATTGGCGATTCGCTGATCGAGAATATTGACGATCGCACCGGGTTTTCCGCCAAGCGCCTCGGCAAAGGCGCGCGCCAGCAATACGGGCGCGGCGCAGTTGACCGCATAGTGATCGAGCAGCGCCTCTCCGGTCACGCTTTCGGGCCGGTCCTGCCCGAACATGGCGGCGCTGTTGATCAGAATGTCGGGCGGCCGACCGAAGGCAGCGGCGATTCGCGGGATCAGCGCGGTGGCGGCATCGGCATCGGAAAGATCGGCCGCGAAACCCTGCCACGGCGTCTCGTCGGCTTCCAGCTGCCGCGCTAATGCCCGTTCGGGCGCCGGGTCTTCCGAGGCATGGAGCGCGAGCGCGAACCCGTGATCGGCAAAATGCGCGGCGATGGCCGCACCGAGCCGCCGGCATCCGCCGGTGACGAGCGCCAGCCCTGTCATGCCCGCCGGTTCCTAACGAGCGTGATGCCGATATCCTCGCCATTCTCCGAGATGGCGAGCTTGACGATATCGACCTCGACCCGGGAAACGCGCCGATCCTGCAGGAACAGCGTCTCGGCGATATGCTCGGCCACCGATTCGATCAGCGTGAAATGACGGTCCTTGGGCAAGGCGTCGGTCATGGCGTGTTTGAGATCGAGATAGTTTTTCGAACGCGATAGCGGCGTATCCATCTCGAACCGGCCCGCGATATCGAGATCGGCCGTCACGGAAATGCGGAGCGGCTGCGGCAGCTTTGTTTCTTCGGAATAGATGCCGGTCAGAACATAGACTTCCACGCCGCGCACATGCAGCCGCAACAGATCGCCGTCAGAACTCGCCATTGTTTCTCCCGTTCCGATTCGCGCTTGAGATATCGCCGCCAAGCGCTAATGGCCGCCGCTCCCCACGTAAATGCCGCTTCCGGAGGAACAGGTGCCGCAACTCGTGCCGCTCGCGGTGATCGACGCCGCACAGATCGTGACGCTGCTCGACGCCGCCTTCGGCGCCGATCGGCACCAGCGCACGGCCTATAAGGTGCGCGCGGGCACCGAATGGCTGCCTGAATATTCGGTCGCCGTCACGGACGGCTCGCATTTGCTGGGCACCGCGCAGGGATGGCCCGTCGCGCTGTTCGGGGAGGACGGAGAGCGGTCGCCTCTTATCATGGTCGGGCCTGTGGCCGTGATTCCCGAGATGCAGGGCACGGGCATCGGCAAGCAGATGACCCATGCGATTTGCGACGCGCTCGATTTGCACGGCGAATCCGGTGTGATGATCGGCGACCCGGAATATTATGAACGCTTCTTCGGTTTCCGCTCCGGACCGGCCAGTGGCTGGTCTTTGCCCGGCCCCGTCGAGGCCCGCCGCGTCCTGTTGCGCCCGGCGCCCGGTACACGCTGGCCGGCAAGGGGACAACTCGGTCCCGATCCTTTGCACAACAAGGGCGGATTGCCTAACTAGCGGCCATGCCCGCCCCGCCCGACAATCTCGCTTCGCTAAGCCTCGACGACATCGCCGCGCATATCGAGGATCGGTCGCTGCCGCCGGTCGAGACATGGCACCCCGAGCGCGAGGGCGCGATCGACATCGTCATCACGCGCGACGGGCGGTGGATCCATGAAGGCGATCCCATCGAACGGCCTGCGCTCGTCGCGCTGTTCTCGACGATCCTGCGCCGCGAACCCGATGGCAGCTATGTGCTCGTGACGCCGGCCGAGAAGCTGACGATCGAAGTCGAGGACGCGCCCTTTGTGGCGGTGGAGATGAAGAGCGAAGGGTCGGGACAGGAGCGGACCATGGCCTTCCGGCTTAACACGGGCGACCTCGTCTCCGCCGGCCCGGATCATCCCCTCCGCCTGCGCGACAGCCGCGACGGCCCCCTGCCCTATCTTCATGTCCGCGGCGGGCTCGAAGCGCTGATCGGCAGGAACGTCTATTACGAGCTGATCGATCTCGCCCTGGACGAAGATCACAGTCCGCTCGGCCTGTGGAGCGGCGGCGAATTCTTTGCGCTGGATCCGGAGTCATGACGCTTGCCGACAGGCTTCGCGCGATGATCGAGGCGCCGCTGGCCGATATGCAGGGTGCCGACACGCATTTGAACGATGCCGAATTGCGGGCGGACAGCGTCGATGCCGCCGTGCTCATCCCCATTGTCGACCGCCTCGAGCCCGGCGTGATCCTGACCCGCCGTACCGACGAACTTCCCAGCCATCCCGGTCAGGTCGCCTTTCCCGGCGGCAAGGTCGATCCGGGCGATGACGGTCCGGTCGATGCGGCGCTGCGCGAATCGGAAGAGGAAATCGCCCTGCCCCGCGACCGCGTCGAAATCATCGGCACCACCGATCTCTATCTCACCGGCACCGGCTTCCACATCACACCCGTCATCGGCATCGTCCCCCCCGGCCTCGATCTCGTACCTGAGGCAGGCGAAGTCGCGGCGATCTTCGAGGTGCCCTTCGACACGCTGTTCGATCCCGCGAACTACGACCAGCAGCACGTCCACTGGAACGGCCGGCCGCGCAGCTATCACGAAATGTACTGGGACGAGCACCGTATCTGGGGCGTGACGGCGGCGATCATCCTGAATTTCGCGCGGCGCATCCGGGCGGTGGCGCAATGAGATTGCCGGACGCACCATGGCGGCATTGGGAGGGCATGGGCGTCCTGCTCGATGCCCTCGGCGCCGATGAAGGCGGCGCGCGCTTTGTCGGCGGCGCTGTGCGCGACGCGCTGCTCGAGCTCGACGTGCAGGACGTCGACATCGCGACGGTTCATGCGCCGGAGGAAACGGCCCGGCGGATCGACGCGGCTGGCCTGAAAGCCGTCCCCACGGGGATCAAGCACGGCACCGTGACCGCCGTCCTCCCCGGCAAGCGCACGATCGAAGTGACGACGCTGCGCCGCGACGTCGCCACAGACGGCCGCCATGCCGAGGTCGAATATACTGACGACTGGAAGGGAGACGCGGCGCGGCGCGACTTCACGATCAATGCTCTGTCGGCCGATCCCGTAACGGGCGAGATTTTCGATTTTTTCGGCGGGCTGGACGACCTTGCGGCGCGCCGCGTGCGCTTTATCGGCGAACCGCTGAACCGGATCGCCGAGGACCATCTGCGAATCCTCCGCTTCTTCCGCTTCCACGCACGATTCGGCGAAGGCGCGCCGGATGCCGAAAGCCTCGGCGCATGCATCGCCCGGGCCAACGACCTGATGGCCCTGTCGCGCGAACGCATCGCGGACGAGCTGCTCAAGATGCTTGCGCTGGACGATCCCGCGCCGACAATGGCGCTGATGATCGAGCGAGGTGTGCTGCAGCCGGTGCTGCCCGAGATCGTAACCGCAGGGCCGCTGGAACGGCTAATCGCCCGGGAAAACCTGTTCCGCCATTCCAGCTTTCGCTGGAATGACGCATTGAACAGCCACCCCCTGCGCCGCCTCGCTGCCCTGCTACCGCCCGATCCCGAAACGGCGCGCGCAATCGCCGCGCGGCTCAAACTCTCCAAAGCGCAACGCCAGCGGCTCGCCATCGCAGCGGCGAGGATGCCAGGCGACACCGCTACACCCCGCGCCCTCGCCTTCCGGCTGGGTATCGAGAGCGCCGTCGACAGGCTCCTCCTGTGCCCCACCAACGACATCGTCGTCGGCCGCGCGCTTGAAACGCTGGCCGCCAATCCCCCGCCCGAGCGTTTCCCGCTCAAGGGCGCCGACCTGATCGCGCTCGGTGTCGAACCCGGCCCCGAAGTCTCGCGCCTTCTCGGCGAGTTGCGGGAGGCGTGGATCGCGGAGGACTTCCCCGGTGAGGACCGCGTCCGGGAAATGGCGCAAGCGAAAATTTCCGGATCGTGATCGAACCTTTCGTCCCTCTGCCCCGACTATAGGACCGGAAGCGGGAGACGGACCGGATGAGCGATAGCGGGCGGATCTTCGACGAACTGCTCGTGCTCTCCGTCCAGTTCGGCGACCGCAAGGCGCTCGAACGGCTCGCGGCGCGCTGGCAGCCCCGGCTGCTGCGCTCGGCGCGGCGGTTCACCGGCGACGAGGAGATGGCATGGGACGCGGTTCAGGACAGTTGGCTCGGCATCGCGCGCGGTATTTCCCGGCTGCGCGATCCGGCGAAGTTTCCCGGCTGGGCCTTTGCGATCCTGCGCCGCCGCTGCGCCGAACGGGTGAACGCCCGCGCCGCGCACCGTTCTCGCTCGGACGCGCTCGACGAGCGGAACGAGCCGGCGGCGAACGCGCGCGGCGAGGACCGGGCCGCGATCGCCCAGGCCTTCGCCCGGCTGCCCGAGGAACAGCGCGTAGCCGCGACCTTGTTCTTCGTCGAACAGCTCAAGCTCGACGAGATTGCGGTGGCAACGGACGCACCGCTCGGCACGGTGAAATCGCGAATTTTCGCGGCGCGGAAGAGTTTGAAGGCGGTGCTGGGGGCGTGAGGACTGCACGCCGAAACCCCGCTGTCACCCTGAACTCGTTTGGGGGTCCATATGCTTTCACATGTCGGGATCGACCGAACCGCGCAGGTCTATGGATGCTGAAACAAGTTCAATATGACGAACTATTTTGACCCGAAAAGGAGACCAGCAATGACCGCATTCGACGACAGGCTCACCGCCGCTCTCGACGCAGACGACGAAGCGTTCCTGAAGGATCTCGAAGCCGATCGCGGCCTGTTTGCGCAGATCGGCGATACGATGACGGGCCCTCTCGGCGGCTGGGCGAAGTTCGCCTTCGCGCTCATGATCCCGCTGACCGCGTTCCAGTTCTACGCGATCTGGCAGATGTTCACCGTCGAGGGCACGCGCGAGTTGATCCTCTGGTCGGTCGGCGCCTTCGCGACCTTCACCGGCATCGGCTTTTTCAAGCAATGGTTTTTCGAACGGATGAACCTGATCACGGTGCTGCGCGAGCTGAAGCGAATCGAGCTGAGGTTGGCGCGGATGGACGAGCGTGGCTGATCAATAGTGATAACGGCATTGCGCGATTTCGAGCCGCTGCTCAGCGCCCTTGCCCGTCACGCGATAGACCAGCCTGTCGGCCTTGGTGATCCGCCGCGACCACCATCCCTGCAGCTCATTCCGCAGCGGTTCCGGCTTGCCCGTCCCGCGAAAGGGCGAGCGCGTGCACTCGTCGATCAGGCCGTTCAGGCGTCTTAGCGATTTGGGATCGGCATCGAGCCAGTAGCGATAGTCCTCCCAGCCCTGCTCGTTGAAGACGATCTTCACCTAGGAGTTATCGGGATTGATGAGTTCGCGCTCGGTACCGCCTTCCGCCTCGAAACCGGCAATCGATTCACGCAAGCGCTTGGCATTGGCAGGCGAGGCGAGAAGATAGGCCGTTTCTTCGAGCGCGTTCCAGTCCGAAAGCGATAGCATGACGACGGACTCGGCCTTTTGCCGCGTGATCACGACATGGCTCTTGTCCGCGACAACACGGTCCATCACTGCCTTCAGATTCTTGCGCGCATCCGAGTAGCTGACAACGTCCATTTTAGCCTCCGATCATCTATATGTACAGGTCAATGTACATATAGATGTTATTCGGGCTGGTTTCAATCGAACCGGTTATCCTGCGGGAAGCCCCTTGGCGGCATCCGGCCCGCCGTCCCGCGATTCTGCACCCATTCGTCAAGCTCGGTCTCGGTCCGCGTGCGTCCGGTGTCGCCGCCCATGGCCCAGCTCAGCCCCTCTTCCAGCTTGAACGCCAGTGCGTCGGACAGCCCGCCATCCTTGTATTTCTGCAGCATGATGCCCTGGCCGCGCGCCATTTCGGGGAGGGTGTCGAGTGCGAAGATCAGCAGCTTGCGGTTCTCGCCGATCGTCGCGACATGGTCGGCATCGGCGGGGATCGGGCGGACGATGCGGAGTTTCGCGCCGCCCTTCACATTCACCACCTGCTTGCCCTTGCGCGTCGTGCTGACGATCTCTTCGGCGCTCGCGACGAAACCCTTGCCGGCCGAGCTGGCGAGAAGCAGCTTGCCGCCCTCCCCGACCTTCACCAGCCCGGTGATCTCCGCTCCCTCCTCGACATCGACCATCGATCGCACCGGCTCGCCGAAGCCGCGCGCGCTGGGGAGGTTGTCGGCACCGAGCGTGTAGATACGCCCGTCATCGGCGGCGAGCAGCAGCTTGTCGGTGGTCTGCGCGGCGAAGGCGAAGCGCGGGCCGTCGCCCTCCTTGTATTTGAGCTTGGTCAGCCCGTCCTCGTCGACATGCCCCTTCATCGCGCGGATCCAGCCGCGCTGCGACATGACGACGGTGATCGGCTCGCGCTCGATCATCGCCTCGAGCGGAATCTCCTTGGGCGGCGCGGCTTCCTCGAGGCTCGTGCGTCGGCGGCCGAGATCGGTGTCGGGGCCATAGCGTTCGCGCAGCGCGGCGAGGTCCTTCTTCATCCGTGTCTTCTGCCGCGCCTTCGAATTGATCAGCGCGTCGAGATCGGCGCGTTCGGCGAGCAGATCCTCGCGCTCCTGCTTGAGCTCCATCTCTTCCAGCTTGCGCAGGTTGCGGAGGCGCATGTTGAGGATCGCCTCGGCCTGGCGGTCGTTCAGTTCGAACTCCGCCATCATCACCGCCTTGGGCTCGTCCTCATAGCGGATGATCTCGATGATCCGATCGAGGTTGAGGAAGGCGATGATATAGCCGTCGAGCAGCTCGACCCGATCGTCGATCTTGCCCAGCCGGTATTCGGAGCGCCGCACCAGCACGATGAACTGGTGGTCGAGCCACTCCTTCAGAACCTCTTTCAGGCTCATGACGCGCGGCGTGCGGTTCGCATCGAGCACGTTGAGGTTGAGGCTGAAGCGGGTTTCGAGGTCGGTCAGGCGGAACAGCGAATCCATCAGCACATCGGGGTCGATGGTGCGGTTCTTCGGTTCGAGGACGATGCGGATTTCCTCGTCGCTCTCGTCGCGGATATCGGCGAGAATCGGCAGCTTCCTGTCGGCGATCAGCGCCGCGATCTGCTCGATCAGCTTGCCCTTCTGCACCTGGTACGGGATTTCGGTGACCACCGCTTCCCAGGCGCCGCGCCCCAGATCCTCCTGGTGCCAGCGCGCGCGGACGCGGAAAGACCCCTTGCCCGTCGCATAGGCGTGCGCGATCGCATCGGCCGGGTCGACGAGCAGGCCGCCTGTCGGGAAATCGGGGCCCTTCACCAACAGCATCAGATCGGCCTCTTCGGCCTTGGGCGTGTCGATCAGGTGCGTCGCGGCATCGACGATTT
The DNA here is from genome assembly GCF_937129435.1 of uncultured Parasphingopyxis sp. GTDB lineage: Bacteria > Pseudomonadota > Alphaproteobacteria > Sphingomonadales > Sphingomonadaceae > Parasphingopyxis. The sequence goes on from NZ_CAKZNF010000053.1 coordinate 31,175, forward strand.
CGGCGACATTGTGCGGCGGGATCGACGTCGCCATGCCGACCGCAATCCCGGCCGCGCCATTGGCGAGCAGGTTCGGGAAGAGGCCCGGGAAGATTTCCGGCTCTTCCTCTTCGCCATTATAGGTGGGGCGGAAATCGACCGTGCCTTCGCCGAGCCCGTCCATCAGATCGAGCGCCGCCTGGGTCAGCCGCGCCTCGGTATAGCGCATCGCGGCCGCGTTATCGCCGTCGACATTGCCGAAATTGCCCTGCCCGTCGACAAGCGGATAGCGCATCGCGAAGGGCTGGGCGAGGCGCACCATCGCATCATAGACCGACTGGTCGCCATGCGGATGATATTTGCCGATGACGTCGCCGACGACGCGAGCGCATTTCTTGTAGCCCTGCGACGGATCGAGTTTCAGCAGCCGCATCGCCCAAAGAAGGCGGCGGTGGACCGGCTTCAGCCCGTCGCGAAGGTCCGGCAGCGAACGTGCCGTGATGGTCGACAGCGCATAGACGAGATACCGCTCGCTGATCGCCTCGTCGAAAGGCGCATCGACAATGCGGTCGAAGGGATCTTCCTCGGGGTCTAGCGTATCGGTCGACATTCAGGCGGGTTAGCAGGTGCGCGGCGGCCCGACGATATGGCTTTCCACATCCAATTCGCTGCGATTTGACAAGCGATAGTGGGTCTGGCGAAAGCGCTGCCTATGAAACTGACTTTCATCGACAATTTGATGATCTTCGGCACGCTGATCCTGCTGATCGGGATGCCGATCAAGGCGCTGCACGTCTATATCCGGCGCACGCCCCCGGAGGCGGTGAACGGCGTAACGACCATGCGGATGACGCGCGGCTGGATCTGGCTGGCGGCCTGGCTCGCGCTCATGGAATGGATGCACGCCATCATGCGCGCCCGGGCTGAGCGCGGCGATCCGGATATCTTCTGGGTGCCGTTCGAGCCGCAATGGGCCTTCGTCACGGCCGGCGTTGTGACGGCCATCGCCGCGGCCAAGGTGATCTGGGCCAGCCGGCAGACGGTGCGCTACGACGCCGAAGGTATCACACGCCATAGCAAGAGGAGCCTGTGGAGCGAACTCGCCGAGGCGGGGGTGGAGACCAAGACGGTCAAGTTCCTCGAAGGGTCAGGCCATGTCAGCAAACTGCCCGCCACTTTCGCCTTCGCCAAATTCAACGACCGCCGCATCATCAAGGTGCGAGACGCCATGAACGGCCGTGACGAGTTTGACAAATTCCTCAAGGCCGAAGCCAAGCGGCAGGGGGTTAAATTCAGGCGCATCAATCGCGACAAGAAGAAATAAGACGGTTCAGCCGCCGCGCCGCCCTACAATCCCGACCGGTAGCGGACCTCTTCGCTATCCGCCGGCAGGATGATCACCAGACCATCGTCGGCGAGCCGCACCGGCCCTGCATATTGTTCGCGCACACCGTCGAGGAAATAGGCGTGGAGCAGCCGCGAGGGCAGCGGCGGGATCATGTGATAGAATACAAGCGCTCCGGCGCCGGCCTCCGACGCTGCTCGCGCCGCATCGTCGGGCGGCGTATGATAGGCGGGGATGTCGGCAAGAACTTTCGCACCAACCTCCATTCCCTGCCGCTCGGCCGCCCTCTGCATCGATCCTACCATCTCCGGGTCGAGCGCCTCGTGAAACAGGATATCCACGCCGCGCGCCGCCACGACGAGATTGGGGTCGTAGGTCGTATCGCCGCTGATCGCGATCGAACGACCGGCATAGTCGATGCGATATCCGAACGGGTTATCCACCGGATCGTGCGACACGCGGAAGGCGGTGATCCGTACGCCGTCCCGATCGTAAACGATGCCGCGCTCGGTGTCCTCCGGCAACGTAATTTCACGCGCCGCCAAGCCGTAACCGGTAGGATTGGCGACCCGTTCGCCATGATGCGCCGTCCGGTAGCCGGCATCGATGCGATACGCCGCGTTGAAGCCATCCGTAACCTCGATTGTGCCGGGCGGCCCGACGACGGGCAGCGGTTCGCTTCGCGCGCCTCCCACCCAGGCCTGCACCATCAGTTCGCCAAGGCCGTCGAAATGGTCCGAATGAAGGTGGGTGAGGAACAGCGCTTCGGTGTCCGCGACGGGAAATCCCATCCGCCCGGCAGTCCGCATGCTGCCCGACCCGACGTCGAACAAAAAAGCGTGCTCGCCGGCGACAACGCCAATGCACGGACCGGCCCGCTCGGGATCGGCCAGCGGCGCCCCGGTGCCGCACATATAAACATGGATCGCGTCGTCCTGTTCAGTCGTTTCGGGCTGACCCAAGCGCTCGGTAACCGCCCTTTCGAACAGATATTCGCCGATCTGCCGCTGGAATAGGAAAAACGCGGCCGCGGCCAGCGCAACAACCGCGATCGATGCGATAGCGATCCGTTTTCCCCAACGCGTCATGCTGCCTCCCTCTTTTCACAGGCCATCAGCCCTCGAACCACTCCGCCGGCGGCAGTTCGACCCCATCGCGCTCATTGTCCCAGATCACATGCATGATCCACCAGCGCGTCCCGTCCCAGAACAGGTGGATCATGTTCATCCCCTTGAACAGCAATTCGCCGTCCGGGCCGCCCTCGCGCGCCTCATAGGCGCTGAACGCCTGGGCGACGTTGCCGAAGCGGAAGACCTTGCGCGCCGTCTCGATCTCGTAAAAGGCGCGGCCCTCGAGCAGCGGGATCGTCGCTTCGATGAACCCCTCGGTATCGAAAGCCCACATAAGCGGCGTTCCGTCCTCGGCGACGCGTGTGCGGACCATCCGCGCATCGGGATGGCAGATCGCCCTCTCCAGCTCCCAGTCCTGCCCGCCTTCGGGACCGGAAATGGCCCGGTAAAGAGCGCTCAGGATCGAATCGATCGTCGTGAAGTTCATCGCGGTTATTCCTCTCGCGCCACTTGATTGCGACTCCCGAACGAAACGTCTATAGAAAGCTCTCCGCCTCGGCCCGCGTGGGAAAAGCCCGCCGTGTCCGGGGCGCGTTTCTTTTTTGGGGAGTGCAACCATGTCCCGCCGCCGCCAGATCTACGAAGGCAAGGCCAAGATCCTGTACGAGGGCCCCGAGCCCGGCACGATCATCCAGTATTTCAAGGATGACGCGACCGCGTTCAACGCGCAGAAAAAGGGCACGATCAACGGCAAGGGCGTGCTCAACAACCGGATTTCGGAGCATATCTTCACGCGCCTCAACCATATCGGCGTGCCCAATCACTTCATACGCCGTCTCAACATGCGCGAACAACTCGTTCGGCAGGTTGAGATCGTTCCGATCGAAGTCATCGTCCGCAACGTCGCTGCCGGATCGCTCTCCAAGCGGCTCGGGATCGAGGAGGGAGAGCCCCTGCCCCGCACGCTGATCGAATATTGCTACAAGGACGATGCGCTCGGCGATCCGCTTGTCGCCGAAGAGCATATCGCCTGCTTCGACTGGGCGAGCCAGGACGAGATGAACCAGATCGCCGATATGTCGATCCGCGTGAACGATTTCATGAGCGGACTGTTTTCGGCGATCAACATCCGCCTGGTCGATTTCAAGCTCGAATTCGGGCGGCTGTGGGACGGCGATTATTCGCGCCTCATCCTCGCCGACGAGATCAGCCCCGATGGCTGCCGGCTGTGGGACATGGAATCGAACGAGAAGCTCGACAAGGACCGGTTCCGCCGCGATCT